>JBCBOR010000024.1:0-53610 GCA_039821125.1 Pseudomonadota bacterium | reverse complement strand
TCTTCGTCGACAGCTCCATCGTCAAGGCACACCGGGCGGCAAGTGGCGCAAAAGGGGGGAATTGGAACAAGGTATTGGACGCTCACGCGGCGGTCGCGGCAGTAAGGTTCATGTCGCTGTAGACGATTGCGGGCGACCACTCAGGATCGATGTCACTGGCGCGCAAACCCATGATAGCAAGGCGTTTGACGCTTTTCTCTACTGGGACAAAACACCCTTGGCCGTTGTCGCCGACAAAGCCTATGGCAGCGCGGCAATCCGCCAAGCCATCCATGACGAAGGTGCCGTTGCAGTGATCCCATCAAAGTCCAACGCCAAGGTTCCAATCCCACACGACCCGAACCTCTACGCGATGCGTAACCTGGTTGAGCGCTTCTTCTGTCGGATGAAGGACATGCGACGGCTGACAACGCGCTACGAAAAGATGAAACGCAACTTCCTTTCCATGCTCCACATCTTCGCAATCAGATGCTGGCTGAATTGAGTCCAAACCCTAGGATAACGCGACCGTTCTTAAATATGGTCAACCGCGTCGTTGCATCGTCAAAGACAATGGCACGACGCTCCAGCGTGCCGCTGGCATCATACGTATCGGTTATCGACGTCCAACGCTGTGAGTTTTCTTCGTCGAAACGAACACGTGTCGCATTCTGCAAATCTTGCACTGATGAATACCCCGAAGACTTTCAGCTCTCTACTTCAAAACGTTCGTGTCAAAGTTATTGGACTTCAATACTGTTTCTTAAGATTCTTGCATCGTTCTGCCGCGAAGACATCGTGTCTGCGAGCGTTCCGAGGCGTTGCAGTGGCGAACGCGTGACCCTATAACGCGCGCCCTGACCGATGCATCCGGAGAGCTCCATGACCGACGACCCCAACTTCTCGACGACCACCGTTGCCGCCGGGCAACTGCGCGCGATCATCGAGCGGATCGAGCGGCTGGAGGAAGAGAAGAAGGAGGTCGCAGAGCAGATCAAGGAGGTCTACGCCGAGGCCAAGGCCAACGGCTTCGACTCCAAGACGCTGCGTAAGGTCGTCGCCCTGCGCAAGAAGTCGACCGATGAGCGGCAGGAGGAGGAGGCGATGCTCGACCTCTATCTGTCGGCACTCGGCATGGCCCCCTGACCGCTGGCGCCGGGCAAACCATGACGGCGCGCCTGCGCATCGCCACCTACAACATCTGCTGGTTCTCGAACCTTTTTGACGAGGAGAGTGCGCTCCGCCGGGACGCCGAGCGCTCGGCAATGCACGATGTCACCCGCGCGCGGCAGGCCGATGCGGTGGCCGAAGTTCTGCGCGCGGTCGATGCCGATTGCTTTGCGATCATCGAAGCGCCGAATCAGGGCAAGCGCCACGATTGCGTGCGTGCGCTTGAAGGGTTTGCAACCACGTATGGTCTGCGCCAGTCCCGGGCCCTGATCGGGTTCGAGAGCGGCACGGATCAGGAAATCGCGCTGCTGTACGATCCGGATTTTGTCTCGGCCGTGCATGATCCGGTCGGCCTGCCTGCTGCCGAGGGAGCGCCCGCCGATGTGCTGGATCCCGCGCCCCGCTTCGACGGGATCTATGCGCTCGACCTCGACGGCGATGGCGAGATTGATCTGCACCGTTTTTCCAAACCTCCGCTCGAGGCGGCGGTCCATTGGCGCGCGGCAGGGCGCGATCTCAGGCTGATCGCGGTTCATGCGAAATCCAAAGCGCCCTATGGGGCCGAAGATGCGGCCGATGCAGCGCGCATTTCGCTGATCAACCGGCGCAAGCAACTGGCGCAATGTGCCTGGCTCAGGGCGCGGATCGAGGAGCATCTGACGCACGGCGACGCCGTGATCGCGCTTGGCGATTTCAACGATGGTCCGGGGTTGGACAAGTACGAACGGGTCTTCGGTCGATCCGGAGTCGAGGTGGTGATGGGGGATCCGGGCGATCCCGATCGGTTGCTCCGCAATCCGTTCGTGCGCCGGGCCATGTTGCCCTATGGCGCGCGGCCATCGACCGCCCGGTTCTACAACCGCCAGACGCAGGGGTTCAGCAATGCGCTGATCGACTTTGTGATGCTCAGCCCGGAGTTCGCGCGCCAAGCGTATCCGTCATGGCGGATCTGGCACCCGTTTGATGACAAGGCCTGCTTCGAGGATTCAGCCCTGCAGGCGGCGTTGCTGGACGCGTCGGATCACTTCCCGGTGTCGGTCGATCTCACCCTGCCCGCTGCCGGAGCGGCGTGAAGGCTCCGTCACTACGAGGCGTGCTTGTCGATCTGCAGCTCCTCGATCTTGCGATAGAGCGTCGAGCGTCCGATCCCGAGGCGTCTTGCCGTCTCGCTCATCCGGCCGCGGTAGAGGGTCAGGGCCTTTGCAATCGCGTCTGCTTCGATGTCGAAGAGGCGGCGGATATGGCCATCCTCGGTTACGAAGGGATTGGCGATGTGTCCCGCCATGTGCGGGGTACCGTGCAGACCCGCGGCCGGGCTGTCGGTGTGTACCGGATCCAAAGCCACGTCCCCGGGCTTGCCGAGGCCCACAAGATCCGATGGCCGGATCTGCAATCCCTCTGCCATGACGACCGCGCGGTGGATCGTGTTCTCCAACTGCCGGACATTGCCCGGCCATGGCGCATGGGCGATCGCCTCCAGTGCCGCCTGGGAGAAGCTGTCAACCGGCGCCCCTTCCGCCGTCGCAAAACGCTTCAGGAACATGCGGGCCAGGCCAGGAATATCTTCGCGCCGCTCGCGCAGGGGGGGCAGGTGCAGCGGGAAGACGCCAAGCCGGTAGAACAGATCCTCCCGAAAGGTTCCGCCATCGATCATCGTGCTGAGGTCGCGGTTCGTGGCCGAGATCAGGCGAATGTTGACCGAGACCGATTGCGAGGCGCCGACAGGGTCAATCTCCCCTGTCTGGATGGCGCGCAGCAGCTTGACCTGCGAATCGAGCGGTAGCTCGCCCACCTCGTCAAGGAACAGCGTGCCGCCATCAGCATCTTGGAACTTGCCGGCCCGGCGCTCCGTCGCACCGGTAAAGGCGCCCTTTTCGTGACCGAACAGGATGGATTCGACCAGCTGCGCGGGCAGCGCTCCGCAGTTCACGGCGATAAACGGTTTACCGGCGCGATCGCTTGAGCCGTGGATGGCTCTTGCAAAGATCTCCTTCCCGGAGCCTGACTCCCCCTCTATCAGGATCGGGATCTCCGACCGTGCCGCGCGCCGTGCCATTGCGATCGCGTCGCGCATCGGGGCGGCGATCGCGATAAGTTCCTCGAACGAAAGACGGTTCTCCTCCGTCCGGGCGAGACGCCGCACCTCCGTCGAGAGATCCGACATCTTCAGCGCGTTGCGGATCGAGGTATCCAGACGCTCAGGCCCTGCGGGCTTGATCAGAAAGTCATCAGCCCCAGCGCGCATCGCCTCCACCGCGCGGGTGACCGAGCCGTCCGCCGTCAGCATGAGAATCGGGATGCGCACATCGCGCGCCCGCACGTTTGTGACCACGGTCATGCCGTCCATGCCGGGCATCTGGATATCGAGCAGCGCCAGATCCGGTTGGTCCGGGCCGCCCGCAACCATCGCATCGACAGCCGGTTGCCCGTCTTCAACAGCCGTGACGGTGTAGCCGGATGCCGACAAAACGGCACACAGATATCGCCGCTGCTGCGGGTCATCGTCGGCCACCAGGATGTGTTTGTTCATTGTGTTCGGCCGGGTTGCGTCCAAGTGGCATCTAAAAAAACGGAATCTGGTTGATTTTCCGTCACCAGCACAGGTTTTGATCAAAAATCGCGGCCTTCCGCACTTTAAAGGAGAGGGCTAAGCGACTATTCCAGCGCCCCGACTGTTGTTTATGTGCACTAGCGGCGATAAAGTGCCGATACGAAGGATAAATCTCATGATGACGCATTGTGCTTTGGGCGCAATCGTGTCAGAGGGAACCATGCGGATCGGCGTTTGCCGGTAAAGCACTCCAGGGCGTACAAACAGCGCCGATAGGAAAACGGAGAGAGGGATGAAGACTGTAACTCGTTTGCTGCTGGGCACCGCCGCGCTTGCTTTGGCCGGCTGTAGCCAGCTTCCGAATTCGTCGCTTGGTGCGACGTTCGGCGCCGAGCGTTATCTGAAGGCCGACCATGGGGGACCGGGCTTCGAAGGTGCGCTGGCAAAAGAATACACTGAGATTGCCCGTCGGAGCGCGTTCCAGGACGTTCGTTGGCGGAACTCGACGGCCTACATCGCGAAGTCAAAGCAGGCTGAGGCCGGTGTCGCTCCGGCACCTTGGTCGCCGGACCAGCTGGGCGTTGGCGGCGATGCCGTGGGCCTCTACCAGCAGGTTGTCGACACGGTTTCGGCCAACAAAGCCGAGCGTCCGGAAGCTTGCGCCCGCGCGCAGGCCATGTGGGATCAGTACCTCGAAGCCCTGCGTGGCGGCGAGAACCACTGCATCACCCCGACCGATGCCAAGGCTCTTCTGGACGAAGCGCTCGCGGCATGCGGCGTGACGGCACCTGGCGACTACGTTGTCTACTTCGGCTTCGACCGCACCAACCTGACCGACCGTGCACGCCAGACCCTCGATGAGGTCGTCTCGGCTGTTCAGTCGATGGGTGCCACCGCGCTGTCGATCGTTGGTCACGCCGATACCGTTGGTTCGGTTGCCTACAACCAGGGTCTGTCGGAGCGCCGCGCACGCCGCGTCGCCGATGCTCTGGTGCAGCGTGGCATCCCGGGCAACGCCATGACCCTGGCAGGCCGCTCGGAAAACGATCTGGCTGTCCAGACCGGCAACAACGTTCGTGAGCCGCTGAACCGCCGCGTCACGATCGACCTGTCGAAGTAAGATCGCTCGCCCGCAAAGGGCAGGCTGATTGACATTGACCGCCTCGCGCCACACGCGCGGGGCGGTTTTCTTTTGTGACGCCGGGCACCAAGCCTGTTGCGTGGAATAAGCCGTGGCCCCATATTGCTGTGAGACAGGAGATCGACATGCGTGCATTTCTTCCTGCGATCCTGGCCGCCGCTCTGATGACGCCGACCGCTGCATCTGCGCAGTCGACGCCGGAAATCCGCCTGCCAGAAAAGCTCGACCGTATCCTGCGTGACACGATGGAGGCCCTTGAGCCTGCCATCGACGATGCGCTCGATACGATGCGCGAGTTTCAGGTGATCGACGATCCGCGCAATTACGAGATGCCGGAGGTGCTGCCCAACGGGGACATCATCATTCGTCGGCGTCCCGATGCGCCAGGGCCTGCGCCGGAGGAGAATGCGCCCGACGCAAAGCCTGACCCCGTGCCCGAGGATGACAGCGTCAAGACCTGACGCAGGCCACCGCCGCGGCGCGCTCCTCCGCTCGCGCGGATTTTACGCATCCTTCGATCTTTGCGCACTGGGCGCGCTGGCCTATGTCTGGATCCAGAACAGACATAAGGTGCACACATGCCCAGCGATCTCTTCCTGACCATCCCGCGCGTCCTTCCCATCCTCTGCGATGCCGCGACCGATAGCGGTGGTGGCGACCTCGGTGACCTCCCGGAATGGGATCTGACGGATCTCTACGCCGCGATCGACGCGCCGGAGCTGACCTCGGATTTCGAGCGAATGAAGACCGCCTGCGCGGATTTCGCGGCGACCTATGAGGGCAAGCTGGCCGGCCTCGATGGCGACGGGCTGGCCGGTGCGATTGCCGCCTATGAGGATATCGACCGCGTGCTCGGCCGGATCATGTCCTTTGCCGGGCTGCTTTACCAACAGAACACGCAGGACCCGGACCGGGCCAAATTCTTGGGCGATGCCCAGGTCAAGATCACCGATCTTTCGCAACCGCTGGTGTTCTTCACGCTGGAGCTGAACAAGCTGGATGAGGACGCACTGGCCAAGGCGCTCGATACCAGCACGGCGCTTGCCCGGTATCGCCCCTGGCTGACGCGGCTGCGCGCGCTCAAGCCCTATCAGCTTTCGGACGAGTTGGAGAAGTTCCTGCACGACCAGTCGGTGGTGGGCGCCTCCGCCTGGAACCGGCTGTTCGACGAGACGATGGCGGGCCTGACATTCGATGTCGAAGACCACGACGAGCCGATGGGGCTGGAGGCGACGCTCAACCTCCTCTCCGACGCGGACCGCACGAAACGCGAGGCAGGCGGGCGGGCTGTCGCCAAGGGTATGGCGGACAACATTCGCCTTTTCACGCGGATCACCAACACCCTCGCCAAGGAGAAGGAGGTCGAGGACCGCTGGCGTAACCTGCCGACTGCGGACCATGGCCGCCACCTTGCCAATCAGGTCGAGCCCGAAGTGGTCGACGCCCTGCGCGAAGCGGTGCAGGCGGCCTATCCCAACCTCTCCCACCGGTACTACGCGATGAAGGCGAAGTGGCTGGGCCTCGACCGGCTGGAGTACTGGGACCGCAACGCGCCTTTGCCTGATTCGGACGATCGCACCGTGCACTGGGACGAAGCGCGCGCAATGGTTCTGGACGCCTATGCCGGGTTCAGCCCGAAAATGGCCGATCTCGCACAGCCCTTCTTTGACAAGGGCTGGATCGATGCGGGTGTGAAGCCAGGCAAGGCCCCGGGCGCGTTTGCGCACCCGACGGTGACGGACGTGCATCCTTATGTGATGCTGAACTACCTCGGCAAACCGCGGGATGTCATGACCCTGGCGCACGAGCTTGGCCACGGCGTCCACCAATGCCTCGCCGCGGGGCAGGGGGAGCTGCTGTCCCGGACGCCCCTGACGCTGGCCGAGACGGCCTCGGTCTTTGGCGAGATGCTCACATTCCGCAAGATGCTCGACGCCGCCCCGGATCAGACCGTGCGCAAGGCGATGCTGGCGGGCAAGGTCGAGGACATGATCAACACGGTCGTGCGCCAGATCGCCTTCTACGAGTTCGAGCGGCGCATCCACGCGGCCCGCCGTGAGGGCGAGTTGACCTCGGACCAGATTGGCGAGATCTGGATGGCGGTGCAGGGCGAAAGCCTCGGCCCGGCGATCAATCTCGAGCCGGAATACGCGACGTTCTGGGCCTATGTGCCGCACTTCATCCATTCGCCCTTCTACGTCTACGCCTATGCGTTCGGCGACGGGCTGGTGAATGCACTCTACGCGGTCTACGAGCAGGGCGACCCGGGCTTCCAGGACAAGTATTTCGACATGCTGGCGGCGGGCGGCTCGCTCCACCACAAGGAATTGCTGGCGCCCTTCGGCCTCGATGCCTCCGACCCGGCCTTTTGGGACAAGGGCCTTTCCCTGATCGGCTCGATGATCGACGAGTTGGAAGGCATGGGCTGATTGTCATTATGCGAGGGCTCTGCCCTCGCGTTCCCGAGGTATTTGAAGCAAGATGAAAAGCACGCGGCGCTCGGTGATCTCTGGGGTTGCGGCCCTGACTGCGTCATTTGGATGGCCCGCCGCATCCGAGACGTCTGCTCAGATCAGGGTGCTGTTTATCGGCAACTCGTTCATCATCGAGCATGACGTGCCGAGCATGTTTGCCGACATCGCCCGGCAGGCCGGGCACACAATCGTGGTCGACATGATCGCCGATGGCGGAGCGTCGCTGTCCGATGTGCTTGCCGATCGCGCGGCGTCGGATGTTGTCTACACCCATGATCCCGACCTGATCGTGTTGCAGGATTACTCGACGGTCGCGCTCTATCCCGACCGGGCCGAGCGTTCGCACGCGGCGCTCCGGGCGTTCTGCAACCTCTCCGTCCGGCGTATCTTGTTCGCGACCTGGCCGCGGGCCGAGGGGCACAAGCTCTACCGTCGCGAGGGAATGCCATCGACACCGGCCGAAATGATGGAGCGGGTCGAGCGCCACTATACGGCGCGGGTTTGCCCGGATCTGGCAGGGCATGCGTCTGCACAGGTCGCGCCCGTGGGCCGCGCCTGGATGCTCGGCACGGGGTTGCCGCTGCACCGGGGCGATGGCTATCACGCCAGCCGGACAGGGGCCTGGCTGAGCGCGCTCGTACTGGCCCGCACGGCGGGGCTTGCACCGGACCGGCCCGAGCCGCCCTATGGCGTGAAATCGCCGGGCACGCTCATCCGGATTGCGCAGCAGATCGTGCCTTGAAATCCGCCAATCCCATGGTATCTCCGCGCCGTTGAGAAAGGAAAAAGCCATGCAGGATCTCGCGCCTATCCGGGCTAAGTATATGGAAAATATAGCGAATGCCGCGGATGAGGCTGCTATCGAGGGCGTACGTGTCGCCGCGCTCGGCAAGAAGGGCGAGATCGCGCTGATGATGCGCGAATTGGGCAAGATGACGCCCGAGGAGCGTCAGACCGCGGGCCCGGCATTCAACGCGCTGAAAGACGAGATCAACGCTGCGATCGTTGCGCGCAAGTCTTCGCTGGCCGATAGTGCCCTTGAAGAGCGCCTGAAGACTGAGTGGCTGGACGTCACACTCCCCACGCGCCCGACGAATACTGGCACTATTCACCCGATTTCTCAGGTCACTGACGAATTGACTGCAATATTTGCCGACATGGGCTTCACGGTCGCCGAAGGTCCGCATATCGACAGCGACTGGTACAATTTCGACGCTCTGAATATTCCGGCCGAGCATCCGGCGCGGACCGAGATGGACACGTTCTACATGGCCCGCGCCGAGGGGGATAACCGCCCCCGCAACGTGCTGCGCACCCACACCTCGCCCGTCCAGATCCGCCATATGGAGGCGCACGGTGCGCCCTGCCGCATCATCGCCCCGGGCCGGGTCTATCGCAGCGACTACGACCAGACGCACACGCCGATGTTCCACCAGGTCGAGGGCCTCGCCATCGACAAGGGTATCTCCATGGCCATGCTGAAATGGACGCTGGAGGAGTTCTGCAAGGCGTTCTTCGAGGTCGACGGCGTCGAATTACGCTTTCGTGCCAGTCACTTCCCGTTCACCGAGCCGTCGGCCGAGGTCGACATCCGGTGCTCGTGGGAGGGCGGCCAGCTCAAGCTCGGTGAGGGCGACGACTGGCTCGAGATCCTCGGCTCCGGCATGGTCCACCCCAAAGTGCTGGCGAACGGCGGCATCGATCCCGAGATCTACCAGGGTTTCGCGTTTGGCATGGGCATCGACCGCATCGCCATGCTGAAATACGGCATCCCGGACTTGCGCGCGTTTTTCGACAGCGATCTCAGATGGTTGCGCCACTACGGCTTCCGTGCCCTCGACCTGCCGACGGTGCATGGTGGGCTGAGCGGGTAGGTTGATCGAGTGAGCTCATTGCCCCATCTGACACGCGATGGATGGGTTTAATCAATATCTCTTGTACTTCGTCACATATTGCGCGTTGGGCGCTATCGCGTGGCTCGTCTACGGCACTGTCAAGAACCCACGGCATATACTCGTACGCTCCGCCCTTCGGGTCTTCTTCTTTGGCGGCACGATCCTCGGCATAGTTTTGCACACAGGACTTATTCCCGAATTCTCGATACCTAAACCGCTTGAAGCAGCTTGGTGTGTAGCAGGCTGGATAATGATTGAGGTTGAGCTTGCGTTCGAGCGAATGTGGCTTGCTTTGGCGGCTGCATCTTGCGTGGCTGTCGTAATCGTGATGGCACTGACACTGTCGTGACGGGCCGTCGCCCGACGGTCGAAGGGCGATTGAGGCGAGTGTTCGGAGACGCTCGTCGAAGTTTGCCGGATGGCTGACCCAGAGAATGCGCCCGCCCGAGAGGAGGGTCTGGCGTGGCTTGCTGCGCGGGTCGTGGAGGCGGGCTGAAGCCCGCCCTACTTGGTAAAAGTACGCCAATTCCGAACCAATGCTGCGCCAATATGGGCTGGGAAACACCCCGTATGGCAGGCGTATGGCACCTGTATGGCTCGTGTCCCGCAAGCGTATGGCTCGCGTATGGCCGGTGTATGGACGCCAAGTCGGCAGGTTAACGCGGCGTTGCCCATCGGGTAGAGTAGGAGGGAAGCCCACTCAGCGGCCAGATGTGAGATCCGTGATGCCGATGACTCTGACAACGGGCTATCGTCCCGGCCTGATCGGTTAGATCTCCGCAGCTCATGCCAGCTACTATGCCGTGCATTGGAGTTTCGGCGTCTATTTCGAGGCCAAGGTCGCCGCGGAGTGCGCGGGCTTCATGGAACGGGCTGGGGCAGAGGATCTGATCCTCTCGGCATGGGAGGGGGACTGCTTTGCCGGATCGCTGATCGTCGATGGACACGACCCCGAAGCCGCCGGGGGAGAGGCGCATCTGCGCTGGTTCATCGTCGCCCGTCCCGGCGGGGGTCTGGGCGCCCGCATGATGACCGAGGCGATGGCCTGGCTCGATGCGCGGCGAATGCCGTGTTTCCTGAAGACGTTTCGCGGGCTCGACGCCGCTCGTGCGTTGTACGAGCGCCACGGGTTCGCCTTGACCGAGGAGACCGAGGCCGAGACCTGGGGCACCACCGTCAGCGAACAGCGATTCGAGAGGAGCGCGCGATGACCGACGAACCCTATCCCGATGCGCCGCGTTTCAAGTTTGCCGACGGCGACCGGCGGGAGCTGTGCGAGTATCTGACCGCTCTGACGCTGGAGGGCAAGAAGACCGGCACGTGCTGGCCGCTGCGCGATATGGCCAAGGGCGAGCCGATGATGGCGGTCGGCGATATCGCCGTCTACACCGACTGGGACGGTGTGCCCGTCTGCGCCATCGAATACACAGCCATCGAGATCGCCCGCTTTGACGAAGTCAGCGAGGAATTCGCGCTCTCGGAAGGCGAGAACGAGACCCGCGACGGCTGGGCCGAAGACCACAGGATGTTCTTTGAACGCAACGGCGGCTGGTCGCCGGACATGGAACTGGTCTGCGAGAACTTTCGCGTCATCGAGCGGTTCTGAATTTGCGTCCGATGACGCGCGGGCCTATATCCCGCCCAGCACGTGAGCACGACGCCGGGGGAGCACCGCACATGACCTATATGCTGAGCGCGATCATCATTGGCGGCGCGGTTGGTGCGATCGCCGAGTATCTCGGCTTTGTGCGCAACGGCTATGTGGTCTCGATCATCATGGCCATCGGCGGGGCGGTGGCGCTGTTCTTCCTGCAGCGCCTTCTCGAGTTCAACATCGGCTATGGGCGGGCCGCGACGTCGGCCATTGGCGCAGTCGCGATCCTGTTGCTGTCGAAACTGCGCAGCCGCTAGGCCGCCACTACCCGGCGCTGGTAGAGCGCTCAGTCCAGATCGAGCAGCCGGTCGAAGATTGTAAGCCCCGTCGCTCCGGACGAGCCGGCGCGGCGACCGCTGTGGATGGTCGAGCGGAAGAAATCGCCGCGGGCCGCACTGCTTTCGGTGATGATCGACTGCTCGGTCGGGTCGGCGCGGCCGATCTCGAAGCTGAGGGCCTGCTGATCGCTGATCAGCGGGTCGGTCGTGGGTACCGCGGTGGGGGCTGTGACCTCGCCCTCGATGCCCTGAAAGGTCTGTTCGGACTGCGCCTGGGCCATCGAGGTGCCCATGGCAGCAACCAGGGCGATGGCGGCGATGCGAATGGCGGTCATGGCGGATCTCCCGTGTCTGTCGCCCCTGACAGATGATGCACACAACGCGCGATTGAAGGCAATGTTGCGATCGCTCCCGCTTATGTGAGACGCGGTGCGCGGCGCGCGAGCCTCTTCCGGTGGCGAGGCTTTTGCGATAAGCCGCGCGCGATGAAGACGAGCGGACGGGCATAGAGATGAAGTTCACGCTTTCCTGGCTGAAGGAACACCTGGAGACAGAGGCCTCGCTGGACGAGATCACCGAGGCGCTGACGGATCTTGGGCTGGAGGTCGAGGGGGTCGAGGATCCGGCCGCCCGTCTGGGCGCCTTCACGATCTGCCGGGTGATCGAGGCGGTGCAGCATCCCAACGCGGATCGTCTGCGCTTGTGCCGGGTCGAGACATGGCCGGGTGGCCCCGATGCACCGTCCGAGGAGGTGCAGGTCGTCTGCGGGGCGCCCAACGCGCGGACGGGTCTGGTCGGTGTCTTCGCGGCGCCGGGAACCCATGTGCCGGGCACGGGTGTCGACCTGAAGCCGGGCGTGATCCGCGGGGTCGAGTCGAACGGGATGCTCTGTTCCGAGCGTGAGCTCGAGATTTCCGACGATCACGACGGGATTATCGACCTGCCCGAAGACGCTCCCATGGGCGTGCGTTACATCGACTATGCCGATCTGAACGATCCAATGATCGAGATTGCCATCACGCCGAACCGTCCGGATGCGCTGGGGATCGCGGGGATTGCACGAGATCTGGCAGCGCGTGGGTTGGGGCGATTGATCGATCGCCCTCAGCCGGTGGTCGAGGGGCGCTTTGCCTCGCCGATTTCCGTCAGCATCGATGCGGATGTGCAGGAGCGCGGCTGCCCGGTCTTCTGCGGACGCTATATCCGCGGGGTCAAGAACGGGCCGTCGCCCGCGTGGTTGCAGCAGCGTCTGCGTGCCATCGGCCTGCGCCCGATCTCGGCGCTGGTCGATGTGACGAACTACCTGACCTATGACCAGAACCGCCCGCTGCATGTCTTCGATGCCGACAAGGTGCAGGGGAACATCCGGGTGCACTGGGCCAAGGCAGGCTCGAAGCTCGAGGCGCTGGACGACAAGGAATACACGTTCGAGCCCGACATGATCATGATCTCGGACGATCATGGGCCGGAAGCGATTGCCGGCGTGATGGGCGGCAATCCAACGGGTTGTACCGAGGAGACGGTGAATGTCTTCATCGAGAGCGCCTACTGGGATCCGGTCATGACCGCCTCGACCGGGCGTCGGCTGAAGATCCACTCGGACGCGCGCTATAGGTTCGAGCGCGGGATCGATCCAGCGTCCTGTCCCACAGGTGCCGACGCAGGCACCGCGATGATCCTCGAGCTGTGCGGCGGCGAGGCGTCGGAGCTTGTCACGGCGGGGGCCGTGCCGGACACGGCGCGCGCCTATACCCTGCGGCCCGAGCGGGTTGTCAGCCTGGTGGGGATGGAGATCGCCCGCGACGAGCAGATTCGCATCCTGACGGAGCTTGGCTTCCGGTGCGAGGACGACGGAGCCAATGTCACCTGTCACGTGCCCTCGTGGCGTCCGGATGTGCATGGCGAGGCCGATCTGGTAGAGGAGGTGGCGCGCGTGGCCTCTCTGACCAAGCTGGTCAGCCAACCGCTGCCGCGAGCGGCAGGGGTCGGGCGCAAGACCCTGACGCCGATGCAGACGCGTGAGCGCGATGCTCGCCGGACGCTGGCGGCTCTGGGCCTGAACGAATGCGTGACCTACTCCTTCATCGCCGAACACGAAGCAGCGCTCTTTGGCGGGGCGGGCGAGGCTGCGCGTCTCGACAACCCGATCTCTTCCGAGATGAGCCATATGCGCCCCTCGGCCCTGCCGGGGCTGCTGGCGGCGGCGGCGCGCAATCAGGCGCAGGGGACGGCGGATCTCGGCCTTTTCGAGATCGGTGCCGGGTACCATGGCGGCGAACCCGGCGAGCAATCCACCACGGCCACGGCCCTGCGTGTCGGTGGCACCACCGCACGGCACTGGTCCGGCGTGCGCCGCCCCGTGGATCTGCAGGACGCAAAGGCGGATGCCGAGGCGGTGCTGGCCGCACTCGGCGCGCCGGTCGATCGGCTTATGGTGGCGCGCGAAGCGCCGGACTGGTTCCACCCCGGCCGGTCCGCGGCCCTGAAGCTCGGTCCGAAGAACACGCTGGCCGTCTTTGGCGAACTGCACCCCAAGGTGCTGGACGCCATGGATGTCAAAGGCCCGGCGGTCGCCGTGACCGTGTTCCTCGAGAACCTGCCCGCCGCGAAGAAGAAGTCCACGACCCGGCCTGCGCTTACGCTGTCGCAGTTCCAGGCGGTCGAGCGGGACTTCGCCTTTGTCGTTGACGAGGGCGTCGAGGCCGCGCAACTGGTCCGCGCCGCAACCGGGGCTGACAAGGCGCTGATCGAACGGGTCGATGTGTTCGACGTCTTCTCGGGCACGAAGGCTGCCGAGCAACTGGGTGAGGGGCGCAAATCCATCGCGCTCTCGATCAGGCTCCAGCCACGCGATGCGACGCTGAAAGATGCCGAGATCGATGCGGTGGCCGAGAAGGTCGTGGCCGCTGTGACGAAAGCGACCGGCGCAACGCTGCGCAGCTAGGCACGAATGGCTGCCTGAACGAGGGACGGGATCAGACCGCCCCGCGCGGCATGGCTTGGCGCTTTCCGTCAGGTGGAACTCCCATCAGATTTCACCGATCCGTCACGGCGGCGTTTTCGAAACTTCTTTGCGTTTTGCGACGCCGTCGATACCGTCCCGGTCGCGGGTGGGCTTGTGAGAACCAATGGGGGGAGACCCATGCTTAACGAATTCAAAGAGTTTGCCATCAAGGGCAACGTTGTCGACATGGGCGTCGGTATCGTGATCGGCGCGGCGTTCACGACCATCGTGACCAGTTTCGTCGAGGACATCATCAACCCGATCATCGGGCTGTTCACCGGCGGGGTCGATTTCTCGAACCTCTTCATCAACCTGTCGGGCCAGGATGTCGCCTCGGCAGCCAAGGCCAAGGAGGACGGTCTTGCCGTCATCACCTATGGCAACTTCATCAACGCGCTCATCGCTTTCCTGATCGTGGCCTGGGTGCTGTTCCTGATCGTCAAGGCGGTGAACAATCTGAAGAAGATGGCCGAGACGGAAAAAGAAGCCGAGCCGGAGACCCCGCCGGAGCCCTCCGCCGAAGAAAAGCTGCTGACCGAGATCCGCGACCTGCTCGCCAAGAGCTGATCCGCATCAGTGCCGTGATGCTCGAGAAGCCCCGGGCGATGACGCTCGGGGCTTGACGCGTCTTCGCCCACGGGCTTTGTGGGCCTATGAGCGACGGTGCGCCGACCCACACTCCGATCCTGCTGATCCACGGGCTGGGCCGTGGCCCGGCCTCGATGCTGCCGCTGGCATGGCGTCTGGGGCGGGCGGGGTTTAGCGTTCAGCGGCCTGGCTACCCCTCGACCCGGCTGGGGGTCGAGGCGGCGATCGCCCATATGCGCGGGGTCGTGGCGCGCCTTGCGCCGTCCGGTGCCATGGTGGATCTGGTCGGTCACTCTCTGGGCGGGTTGATCGCATCCACCCTGCTGCGGGACCCGCGAGGTCTGGCGATCCGACGCGTGGTGCAGCTTGGGTCGCCCAATCTCGGCTCGCCCCTTGCGAGCCGTCTTGGGGGTGGTGGGCCCGTGCGCCGGATCTGTGGCCCGGCGCTGCGCGATCTTGGGCCCCATGACCATCATCCCGAGCGGTCGGACGCGGTGGCTGCCATCGCCGGGACGATCGGCCCGCGCGGGATGCCGATGTATGGGCCGAACGATGGTGCAGTCTCGGTTCGGTCGGCGTGGAGCGGGGCCGGCCATCGCACTGCGGTCCCTGTCATTCACACGCTGTTGCCGGCGTCCGCGCGGGTCGCGGTGCTGGTCACGGCCTTCCTGAGGGACGGCCGGTTCCCGGAGCAAAACGCATGAACACGTTCTTGATCTCGCCCGATCCCGCGGACGCCCGGTTGACACGCCCGGTCACGGGGGTCGACCAGACCGGTGCCCCGGCTGATATCCGCGTGGTCGAGGAGCGTGCGCTGACGATCTATCTGAATTCTCAGGAGATCGTCACCGCCATGACCATCGGCGATTACCCCGAGTATCTCGCCATGGGCTACCTGCTGAACCAGGGGATGCTACTGCCGGACGATCAGGTCACGGCGGTGGATTACGATGATGATCTCGCCGTGGTGGTCGTGCGCACCGAGCGCCAGACCGATTACGAGGAAAAGCTGAAGAAGAAGACCCGCACCTCGGGCTGTGCGGTCGGGACGGTCTTCGGCGATATGATGGAGCAGGTCGAGGGGATCTCTTTTGGCCCGGCCGAGGTCCGCACATCGTGGCTTTACGCGCTGGCCCGGGCGATCAACACGCAGCCATCATTGTATCTCGAGGCTGGCGCGATCCACGGCACGGTGCTCTGCCGAGAAGACCGCCCGCTGGTTTTCATGGAGGATGTCGGGCGACACAACGCCGTGGACAAGATCGCGGGCTGGATGTTCCGCGAGGGCGTCCGGGGCGAGGGCCATATCCTCTACACCACCGGGCGTCTGACATCGGAAATGGTGATCAAGACAGCGCTGATGGGGATCCCGGTGCTCGCGTCGCGGTCAGGCTTTACCGCCTGGGGGGTGGAACTGGCGAACCAGGTCGGCCTGACCCTGATCGGGCGCATGCGCGGGCAACGGTTCCACTGCCTCTCCGGCGCCGAGCGGCTGGTCTTCGACACCGACCTCGCCGCGATCCCCGAGGAAGACCGCAAACACCGGCGCAAGGGGGCGGGCCGTGACGGATGACGAGATCAAGCGACTGGTCGACGACGAACTCGCGCGCCGCCGCATCGGGGCGGCGTTCGAGGAACCGAAATCCGTCTGGCGCACGATCTTCCGCCATCCGTTGTTCCTGACCGTCTTCGCCTTCTTCGTGACCACCATCATCGGCGGGACCTATGATCAGATCCTGACCGCCCGCGCCGAGGCCAAGGCCGAAGCCGATCAGGCCGTCGCAGGACTGCGCGAATTCTCGACCCTTGTGTTCGAGCGCCAGACCCGGGGCGACCTTTTGCGTTGGGCCGTGGTCCGCGGCGACGCCGCCGAGGCGAAAAAGCGCAAGGAGGCCTATGATGCGATCTATGTTCGGTGGAACAACACGCTGATCCTGAACCTGCGCGATCTGCGTGCCTATCTTGGCCGTGACAGCCAGCAGTCGATCTACGAGGTCGCGGTCGAGCGCTCAATCGTCAAATCCTTCTCCGAGACCGATGCCTGCCTGACCCATGCCTATGATGTGGCGCGGCGGGCCGGGTTCCCGCATCCGCCGCCAGAGGTGCCGCCGGGCGCTGATCTGCCCTGTGCTGGCGAGGACTGGCGCGCGTACCTGTCGACCCGGCACGACCAGACCCGGCAATGCATGATCACGATCCTGAACAACATGATCCCGCAGATCCGGCTGAGGGTCAGCGGTGCCCCGCGCCTGTCCGAAGAGGCTCTCGAGACAGCCCGCACGGCCATCCGCGCCCAGCTCGAAGGTCAGTGTCCTGGAATGGCGGCACGCGCCGATGACTGAAAAGATCGCCGTCACCGTCGACTGGACCCCGGCTCTCCGTGGCGCTGGCAGCAAGGCGTTTCAGAAGCGTCAGCAGCGCAAGATCGGTTGGAAGACGCCTGCTCTTCTGGTCTTCGTCTTCATCTTCGTCGTGTTTGGCGTGTTCCAGCTGCTCGAGCGCGTGTTGTTGAAACCGGAACATGACACTGCCTCCTTCGAGGCCGGTGTCGGTGCGGGCATGGTGCAGGTCGTCGTCTTCCTGGTCCTGTTCTTCATCGCTATCCTGATCGTCAACCGCCAGCTGCGCCGCGCCTTTTATACGGGCTCGCCGATCTTCGAGCGCCCGTGGACCATCCAGCTTTCGGTCGAGGGGATGCGCACCCAAGGCCCCTACACCTACGGTCATACGGATTGGGCGGCGGTGGTCGATGTGCTCGAGACCAAGACAGCCACCATCATCAGCCTTGGTGCCGGCGGGTTCGTCCCGCTGCCCAATGATGGCCTGCCAGACGGCGTGAGCCAGGCCGAACTGCTCCGCCGGATCGATGCCTGGCGCGCGGCCGCTGATTTCTGAGGGCGCCGGCGATGCCCGATGGACCGATCCGACTGCGCTATGATGTCGATGCCGGGCTTATGGCCAAGGCCATGATCGTTGCCGGAAAGCGCGTCCAGGCCACCGCGCCCTTGCGCCGGAAGCTCTGGGCCATCGGCACGGTTTTGTTTCTTTTCGTTGGCGGCGTTGCTCTCCTGCCCACAGCCGAGCATGTGACGGGGCAGGCGATCTCGGGTGGCGGATTTCTGGCAGGGCTGGCCTTTGCGATGATCGGGATGATCGGCACGCAGCGCGGTGCGAACGATCGCTGCTGCTGCTACCGAGGCCGCGATGCGCCGGGGGCCCGTGGTCCTCACGGTCTCGGAAGGCGGCATAGCCGAGCAATCGGGAATCGGCCGGATCGACGTTGTCTGGGATGCGGTCGACGAGATTGCCGCGATCCGCGGCGCCACCACCCTTCGCTTCGGCGCCATGTGTTTCGTGGTTCCGGACACCGCTCTGCCCGCGGACCTGTCGCCTGACGCGTTTCGCGCCGATCTCGCCGCATGGCAGCGCGCGTCCGAGACCTTCGGCTGACTGGGGTGGCCGAACACGCCGGAACCCGGCAAAATGCGCCCCACAAGCTCTGCGCAGAAGGTGCCCCCATGTCCACCACCTCGACCATCTCGAAGAAAGACGCCATCGCCAACCCCGACACCAAGAAGGGGCGCATGACCGTGCCCAAGTTCATGGCGCGCAAGGGCGGCGATCCGCTGGTGTGCCTGACCTCCTACACCGCCCATGTGGCGCGGATCTGCGATGAGGTCTGCGATCTGCTGCTTGTTGGCGATTCGCTCGGCATGGTGATCCATGGCATGGACAACACGCTGGGCGTGACGCTCGAGCATATGATCATGCACGGGCAGGCGACGGTGCGCGGCGCCTCGACCGCGCTGGTGGTCGTGGACATGCCCTTCGGCTCGTTCGAAGAAAGCCCCGAGGTCGCGTTCCGCAATGCCTCCCGCGTGATCAAGGAAACCGGCTGCCACGCGGTCAAGCTGGAGGGTGGCGAGGAGATGGCCCCCACGATCCGCCACCTGACCAGGCGCGGTATCCCGGTGATGGCCCATATCGGGCTGATGCCCCAGGCGATGAACACGGCAGGCGGCTTCAAGGTGGTGCGCGACGAGGCCGCCTTCGATGGCGTTATCGCCGATGCCCACGCGGTGCATGACGCGGGCGCGTTCTCCGTCGTGGTGGAAGGCGTCGCCGCCAGCCTCGCCGCCCGCATCACAGAAGAGTTGACCATCCCGACCATTGGCATCGGCGCGGGCCGCGATTGCGATGGCCAGATCCTGGTCTTTGAGGACATGGTCGGGCTCCTCCCCCGCGTGCCCACCTTCGTCAAACGTTATGGTACCATGCAGGAGATGATGCAGGACAGCGTGCGCCAATACGCCGAGGAAGTCGGCGCCCGCACCTTCCCCGCCGACGAGCATACCTATCGGAAGAAGGACTGATGCCGAACACCGGCGACGCAGTCTACTTGCTGTGGTTGTCGACCGTTGTATTGATTGCACTCACTCAGCGGTCTCTGCACCGGCGGGGGCGCCGCATTGTGATGACGGATGTCATTGAGGACATAGCGGTCGTATGCTTGGCGCTGTCCTGGATCATCGCGATTGGCGCCTCACTTTACTTCTATGGCGGTAATGCGATGCTGGTTGGCCGTGAGGACGATGGTCGCTTCTACCTGAATCGAGCCGGGCTGTTCATGGAAGTCAGCCGCGAGGAATTCCAAGCGCTGGTGGCGATCGAAGTCTCACATTTCTTGACAGTCATCGGAGCGATTTTTCTCTGGATAGGCCGCAGATCCCTGCTCATCTACCGAGAGAAGAGGCAGGCATTCCGCGACTTCTGGACAGAAATAAGGAAATGACCCGTCATAGCGCTTGAGCCGGCCCCATGACTTCGCAGTCAGCGCTGCTGCAAATGCCCTTCATCTTGCCCAAATACCTCGAGAGCGCGAGAGCAGCGCTCTCGCATTGGCCCAGCGGGCCAAGCTCTCCAGACCGCACGGGCCCTCTAGGCGTCAGCGCTCCTCTCGACTATACGCAGGCGCATGACGATTGCAGGCATCATACTCGCGGGCGGACAGGCGCGGCGCATGGGCGGCGGCGACAAAGCGCTCTTGGAGGTCGCCGGGCGGCCCTTGCTGGCCCATGTGATCGACCGGCTGACCCCGCAAGTCGCTGAGGTCGCGATCAACGCCAACGGTGATCCCGCACGGTTCTCGGCCTTCGATCTGCCCGTGATTTCCGACACGGTCGAGGGGTTCGTCGGCCCCCTTGGCGGCGTGCTTGCAGGCATGCGCTGGGCCGCGGGCCGCGGGCACACGCATATCGTCTCCGCCGCGGGGGACACGCCCTTCTTTCCGGAAACCCTGGTCGAGCAGCTTCTGGCTGCGAAGGGCGTCCAGCCCATCTCGATGGCTGCGACCGATGACCCTGAGCGCGGCCTCAGCGAACACCCGACCTTCGCGCTCTGGCCCGTGGATCTGGCCGATGACCTCGAGTACGCCCTGACCAAGGGCAACATGCGCAAGGTGATCGTCTGGACCTCGCGCCATGGCTGTGCCCGGGCGGTGTTCGACGAGGGCGACAGGCCGTTCTTCAACATCAACACGCCCGAGGATCTGGCCGAGGCCGAGCGCATTGCCTCCGCCGCGACCCGGCTTGCGGTCTATGGCACGCTCGCACCGGGGCAGCCGAACCATCACCACATGACAGACCTGAAAGGCGCGTGGTCCGAGGGCCGGGTACACGGGCATCTCAAGGCCGAGGGGTGGGGTGCCGACCATGGCTGTCCGGGCATCGTGCTCGACCCAGCGGGCGCGGCGGTGCCCGTCCACATCCTCACCTCGCCGGATCTGCCCGCGCACTGGGCGCGGCTCGATGCCTTCGAAGGCAGCGAGTACCGCCGTGCGATCACGCAAGCAGACACCTCCGATGGCCCGGTCACAGTCTCGATATACGAACTGGCGCCAGGCCCGGACGCCCCCTAAAATGCAACACAGCGCACGGGGAGCGGATATGCAGGTCTACGGGGTTGTCGGATGGAAGAACGCGGGCAAGACCACGCTGGTCGAGCGCTTGGTGGCCGAGATATGCGGACGCGGGTTCTCGGTCTCGACCGTCAAGCACACCCACCACATGGTGGATGTGGACAAGCCGGGCAAGGACAGCCACCGGCACCGGCAGGCAGGCGCGCATCAGGTGATCCTTGCCTCGTCTGCGCGCTGGGCCGTGATGACCGAGCTGCGCGGCGCGCCGGAGGTGGCGCTGGCGGATCTGCTCAGCCATCTCAGCCCGGTCGATCTGGTGATCATCGAAGGTTACAAGCGCGACGATCACCCGAAGGTCGAGGCCTGGCGCGCCGAGACGGGCCAACCGCTGATCGCGCTCGGTGACCCGACCGTGCGGGCGGTGGCCTCGAAGGACCACCCCGCGACCGAGAAACCCGTGATCGATCTCGACGATATCCCGGCGATCGCCGACTTCATCCTGGCGGATCTCGGGATGGCGCTGAGGAAGTCTGCGTGAGCACGCGGCTGGCCGACGATTGCTTCGCCTTGCCCCCGGGGGTCGAATGGACCCCGGTCGACACGGCGCTGGCGCGGCTGCGGGACGCGCTGTCCCCGGTGACGGATATCGAGCACGTCGCCTTGGACACCGCCGCGGGTTGCATCCTGGCTGGTCCCGTCTGTGCGGCGCGCAGCAATCCGCCTGCCGCGAACTCGGCGATTGACGGGTATGCGTTTGCCTGGGCTTCGCTTTCGGGCGGGGAGGAGGCGAGCCTGCCGCTCGAGCCCGGGCGTGCCGCTGCGGGGCATCCCTACGCCGGGCGTCTGCCCGAGGGGCATGCCCTGCGCATCCTTACCGGCGCCGAGATCCCCGAGGGTGCGGACACGGTTGTCTTGCAGGAGGATGTCACTCTGCGCGCGGGCCGCATCCGGTTCCGGCCACCCAAGTCTCAAGGCGCGAACGCCCGCGGTCTTGGCGAGGACGCCATGGCCGGGGACGTGGTGTTCGATGCAGGCCAGCGTCTGCGACCCGGCGATCTCGCGCGGCTTGCCGCTGTTGGGATCGCCACGGTTCCGGTGTATGCACCGCTCAGGGTCGGCGTGCTGTCGACCGGGGATGAGCTGATCCAGCCCGGCACGGAGGGCCCCGGCGTCTTCGATGCCAATCGTCCCATGCTGTCGGCGCTTGTCGGGGAATTTGCACACACCGTGGTTGATCTCGGTGCGCAGCCTGACCGGGTCGAGCACATCCGTGCCGCGCTCGATCGCGGGGCGGCAGAGGCCGACGCGATCCTGACCTCGGGCGGGGCGTCTGCCGGAGACGAGGACCACGTTGCCCGCCTGCTCCGCAGCGAAGGACAGGTCAGCACCTGGCGCATCGCGGTCAAGCCAGGCCGTCCGCTGGCGCTTGGCCTCTGGAAAGGCGTGCCGGTTTTCGGTTTGCCGGGCAACCCGGTTGCGGCCTTTGTCTGCGCGCTGATCTTCGCCCGCCCGGCACTCAGCGTGCTGGCCGGGTCCGGTTGGCTCGAGCCGCGCAGCTTCCTGGTGCCGGCGGCGTTCTCCAAACGTAAGAAACCGGGACGGCGCGAGTTCCTGCGCGCACGTCTCGATATCGCGGGCGCTGCGGAGGTCTTCCACTCCGAAGGCTCGGGCCTGATCGGTGGGCTGAGCTGGGCCGATGGTCTGGTCGAACTGCCGGACGAGGCCGCGGACATCGCGCCGGGCCAGCCTGTGCGCTACATCCCTTACGCGAGTTTCGGGGTGCGTGGGTGAGCACCCGCCGCGCTGCGGCCCTGACCGCAGCCTATTTCGCAATGGTCTTCGGGGCGCTCGGCGCGCATGCGCCGTATTGGCCGGGCTGGCTGGCCGATTGGGGTCTGAGCGAGGCCGAGATCGGCCGCTACATGGGCCTTGCAATCATCGCGCGCATCGCCGGAGCCACGCTGCTGCCCACGCTGGCGGATCGCTGGGCGGCGCGCCGGGCCATGGTAACGCTGACGGCGCTGGCAACGGCGGCGGTATATGCCGCCCACGCCGGGGTCGAGGGCCGGGGCGCTCTGCTGGTTCTGACGCTGATCGCTGCGGTGACGATGGCGCCGGGGGTCCCGGTGGGCGATGCCCTGTCGATCCGCGCCGCTGCCGCGCACGGCTTTGCCTATGCGCCGGTGCGGGCGGTTGGCTCGATCGCGTTTCTGCTGGTCAATGTGGGGATTGGTGCGGGGCTCGCCTGGGTTGGCCAGGATCTGGTGCTCTGGGTCATCGTCGCGGGTAATCTCGGCCTTGCGCTGTTTGGTGCGCTGCATCCCGGCGGAGGCGCGGCGGCGGTGGGGGCGGCCGAGCGCGCCCGGCCGGGCGAGATCCGCGCACTAGCCCTGAACCCCATCCTCGGGCTCTTTGCTCTGGTGCTGGCGACCGGGCAGTCGGGCCATGTCGTCTACTACGTCTACTCGGTGCTGGACTGGCGCGCGCAGGGCATTGCAGACCCGGTGATCGGAGCACTCTGGGCGACCGGAGTGATCGTCGAGACCGCGCTGATGCTCGGGCCCGGTCGGCGCTGGGTCGAACGATTGGGTGCGCCGCGCGCGTTGGCGCTCGCGGCCACGGCAGGCGTGCTGCGATGGGCGGCGATGGCCTGGGTGCCGCCGGACTGGGCGCTCTGGCCGTTGCAGGCGCTGCACGCGCTGACCTTCGGGATCGCCCATCTCGCGGCTATCGCCTTTGTGGCGGCGGCGATCCCGCACCGTCTGTCGGCGAGCGCACAGGGCATCGCCGCGGGCGCCGTTGCCGGAGGTGTCATGGCCGCTGTGGCGTTCGGCGCCGCCGAGATTGTCGCACAGGCCGATATTGCATCGGCCTACCTGCTGGCCGCAGGGCTGAGTGTTCTGTCTCTAGTGCTGGCGGTTTTGCTTGCGCGGATCTGGCAGGGGGGCATGCTGCCCGGCCTGACACCTGACAGCGAGAGCGACAGACGCGCGCCGTGATCAGGCGCTGTCGCGCTCGGGCACGTGCACCGCGGGCATCAGCACGCCGGTCAGCGGGGCGAGCAGCATGAAGATCCGGCCGGTCATGGTCTCCGCAATTTCGACCAGCCGCTGATCGGCGCCGATCTCATCGACCGCACGGGCCAGCATGACGGTGTAGGTCTCGACAAAGCGCAGTGCCGTCTCACGGAAGACCGCATCGCTGCGCAGGCGTGCCTGCGTCAGGGTCAGCGCGACCTTGTCGTCGATCCCGGCCAGCATCGTGACTTCACCGCCCCGTGTCCCGCGCGCGAAATCGGCCCAGAGATCGGGCTCGCAATGCTCGGGCACAAGATCGGCGACATGGACGTCGTCTTCCGCCAGCCCGCGCGCAACACGCTCGCGCAAGGACAGGAGCGCCGCGATCTCCGGATCGGCCTTGCTCGCCTCGACCAGATTGCGGATGCCGATCGCAGGCGTGCCCGTGTCGAGCGCGTGCACAACCGCCGTCCAGTTGAGCGGGCTGCGGCCTTCGGATCTCGGCAAGGCCTCGAACGGCAGGGCAACCACGCCAGCGGGCGGCTGCGACGCCATAAGATCCCGCGCCACGATCACGGGAGCCGCGGCGCCATCCTGGCCCATCACTGGGTTCAGGCGCGAGGTCCGGTCAATCTGCTCCAGCAGGCTGCGCGCCTGATCCTCGAGCCCCGACAGACGCTTGACGCTTTCGCTCAGCGCATCGCGCTCGGGCCGGATAAAGCTCTGCGCCGAGGAGCCCAGCAGGTCTGCCAGCTCGTCCGACGATGCCGGCGGGTTCGCGGCCAGCGTGGATTGCATATCCTGCAGCGCGCTGCGCACAGCATCCAGCAGATCCTTCAGATCGGTCTCGACGGTCGCCGCGGTGCCACCGATCGCCTTGGCCAGACGGTCTTCGTTGGTTTTCAGCGTGGTGTCGATCGCCTGCGTCCGGTCGTCGAGCACGCGCGCCATTTTGCCCGACATCGATTGCAGGGCTGTCTCGTATTGCTGGGTCGCCTGTTTCAGCCCCTCGTCCTGGCGGGCGAGGTTTTCACGCAGCGCCGCATTCAGGCGGGTTGTACCGTCTGCCACGCGCGCATCGACCCGCTCGCAGAGCCGGTCCTGGGCACGGGTCAGCGCGTCTGCCTGTTCCTTGATCGAGCCGGAGAGTTCGTCGGCCTGCCGCTTCAGCCCCTGGGTGAGATCGCCTTGGGAGGTCTTCAACTGCTCCGCCTGCTCCAGCACCTTGCCGGACAGCTCATCCGCCTGGCGCTGGAGCCCTTCGGCCAGCTCGCCATGCGAACGCTTCATCGTCTCGGCCTGGTCGAGCACCTTGCCGGACAGTTCATCCGCCTGGCGCTGGAGCCCTTCGGCCAGCTCGCCATGCGAACGCTGCATCGTCTCGGCCTGGTCGAGCACCTTGCCGGACAGCTCATCCGCCTGGCGCTGGAGCCCTTCGGCCAGCTCGCCATGCGAACGCTTCATCGTCTCGGCCTGATCAAGTACCTTGCCGGACAGCTCTTCGGCCTGGCGCTGCAAGCCTTGCGTCAACTCCCCCTGCGAGCGGCGCATCTCGTCAGCCTGATCGTAGAACTTGGCCGAAAGCGCATCCGCCTGGCTTTGCAGGTTGCGCGACAGCGCATCGGCGTGATCTTCGAGGCGCCGGCTGAACTCGACCCGCTGCGCATCGAGCGCCTTCTCAAACGTCTCAGACCGCTCGCGGACCGCCGTGTTGACAACGGTCAGGCTGTCGGACACCGCGGTGTCCAGCCGCTTCGAGGCGTCTTCGAGCGTGCGGTCAAGAATGTTCACCCGCGCCGACAGAACCTCGGAGATCGCGTTGCTGGTCGCCGTCAGCTGGTCGTCGATATTGCTGCCGCGCGAGCGGATCGTATCGCGCGTCTCCTCGAGCGCGTCGTTGATCGCATCGTCCAGCGCGACCACGCTGGCCACCGTGCGCGTCTCGAGCGCATCGAGCGACTTCTCTAGCCGCCCGGTCGTGCCAGCCTCGAGCTGGTCGACACTTTCCTGCAGGTTGCCGACAGTCATGGCCAGCGCGAGGGCGCTATCGCTCTGCGCCCGCATCGCCTCGCTCAGCGCGGTGGTTCGGTTCATCAGCGAGACAACCATCCAGAGCATCCCGACCGGGCCTGCGATGGAGAACGCGAAGAACATCAGGTCGATGGTCGGGACCGAGGACAGCCCGCCTTCACCGGTGCCGAGACGCTCGAGATACCCGACACCATAGGCCCCCAGCGCCACAACCCAGAGGATCGTGAGCGCGATCGGGAGACGGTTTTCGTTCAGCCACGACAGTGCCCCCCCGGGCGCGGCAGGTCGTGCGCGCACCGCGGATTTGGCGGCCGCTGTGGGTTTTTCGGCTTTGGCGGTCTCGGGCGTATCCGCTGCGGGTTCGACCGCCGCAGACTGCGTTTGCTCGGGCTCGGCATCGTCATGCCGGGCAAACCGCGCGACGTTCTCGCGCCGGACCGCCGCTTTTTTGTCGGTCGATGATGTGATCTCGGATGGTGCGGCGGATGCCGCGGGTTTCACCGGCGCGCCTTCAGCGCTTTCGCGCATCTCGGCAGCGTCCTCGGGTGTCTTTTCCGAGGATGCCGACCGACCGGATCGCGGCAGGACCGCGTTCATCCACTCGGTGACACGGTCTTTCCAGCTTTCCGGGCGCCATGCCTCCCTGCCGTCCGTCGCGGTGAACAAGGAGAAATCCGTTCCGTCGTCTGCGCGATGATCAACCATGAGAGCAGAATCGCATTTTTTCCGAGGTTTTGCAATCAGATATATTGCACACTTAAGATCTCGTAAGAACGACCGCCGCCGGGCGTGTTCACCTCGACGCTGTCGCCTTCCTCCTTGCCGATCAGGGCGCGGGCGAGAGGCGAGCGAAGGTTGAGCCGGCCATTGTCGATATCGGCCTCGGCCTCCCCCACGATCTGATAGGTCTTCTCTTCGTCCGTATCCTCATCAGCGATTTCGATGGTCGCCCCGAACTTAACGGTCGGTCCGGTCATTTTGGTCGGATCAATCACGTCAGCGCGGCTGATGATGCCCTCAAGCTCCTGGATGCGGCCCTCGATGAAGCTCTGACGCTCCCGGGCCGAGTGGTACTCCGCGTTCTCCGAAAGGTCGCCGTGTTCACGGGCTTCCGAGATCGCCTTGATCACGCCGGGGCGGTCGACTTCCTTGAGCTGCTTCAGCTCCACATTAAGCTTTTCGTAGCCCTGTTTTGTTAACGGAACCTTATCCATAGGTCCTCCTGCATGCGTATACTGTACTGAAGACAAAATGCGGCCAAACCGCGGACGCTGACAAACAAGCTGGGCCACGCTTATCCAGCGCGGCCCGGGATGTCAGTCAGGAATCGTATCCATGAAGTCGCGCAACTGCAAGCTGATGTTGCGCAGCGTTATCCTGTGCTTCCGGCATGGGCATAGGATTGCAAAGGCGCCACGTCGAGGTCGCCTTCGCGCAGGTTTTCGATGGCGCGTGCCGCGGCATAGGCTCCCGCAGCGGTAGTGTAGTAGGGGATCTTCTGGCGCAGTGCGGTGGCGCGGATGTCGAAGCTGTCGCGGACCGATTGCGCGCCTTCGGTCGTATTGAAGACCAGCGTCACACCGCCATCCTTCATGCGGTCGACGATGTGCGGACGGCCTTCGTAGACCTTGTTGATGCGCGTGTTCGGGACGCCGCGCTCGGACAGGTATTCTGCGGTGCCGCCGGTCGCGACAATCTCGAAGCCCATCCGGTGCAGGATCGTGGCCGCCTGCACGATCGTGTCCTTGTCGCTGTCGCGGACGGACACGAATGCCGTGCCGCCTTCGGGCAAGGGGGTGCCAGCGCCAAGCTGGCTTTTCAGGAAGGCGCGGGCGAACCCGGTATCGAGGCCCATGACCTCACCGGTCGAGCGCATCTCTGGGCCAAGCAGCGTATCGACGCCGGGGAACCGTGCGAACGGCAGGACGGCTTCTTTCACCGCAGTATGCTCGGTCTGCGGGTCGACCAGATCGAACCGGTCCAGTGTCTCGCCCGCCATCACGCGCGCGGCAATCGAGGCAATCGGAGACCCCACGGCTTTGGCCACGAACGGCACGGTACGCGAGGCCCGCGGGTTCACCTCGAGCACGTAGATCTCGGTCCCCTTGATCGCGAACTGCACATTCATCAGGCCGACCACATTCAGGCCGAGGGCCAGCGCCTCGGTCTGGCGCTTGAGTTCCTCGATGGTCTCGGCGCTGAGGGAATGCGGCGGCAGCGAGCACGCGCTGTCGCCCGAGTGTACACCCGCTTCCTCGATATGCTCCATGATCCCGGCGACATGGACCCGCTCGCCATCGGACAGGGCATCGACATCGACCTCGACAGCCCCCGACAGATAGCTGTCGATCAGCACCGGGCTGTCGCCGGAGACAACCACGGCTTCGTTGATGTAGCGGCGCAGTTCAGTGTCGTTGCGCACGATCTCCATGGCCCGCCCGCCAAGCACATAGGACGGGCGGATCACGACCGGGTAGCCGACCTGGTTGGCGATGGCGAACGCTTCTTCCCCGGTCGAGGCAATCCCGTTGCGGGGCTGGGTCAGCTCCAGGTCTTTCAACAGGTGCTGAAACCGCTCGCGGTCTTCGGCCAGATCAATCGCGTCGGGCGAGGTGCCAAGGATCGGGATCCCCGCCGCCTCCAGCCCACGGGCGAGTTTCAGCGGCGTCTGCCCGCCGAACTGCACGATCACGCCATGCAGCGTGCCGTTCTCCTGCTCGACCCGCAGGATCTCGAGGACATGTTCCAGCGTGAGCGGTTCGAAATACAGCCGGTCCGAGGTGTCATAATCGGTTGAGACCGTCTCGGGGTTGCAGTTGACCATAACGGTCTCATACCCAGCCTCGGTCAGCGCATAGCAGGCATGGCAGCAGCAATAGTCGAACTCGATCCCCTGGCCGATCCGGTTCGGACCGCCGCCAAGGATCACGACCTTCTTCTTCTCGGAGGGCCGCGCTTCGCATTCGACCTCGCCCATCACGTCGGCCTCGTAGGTCGAGTACATGTAGGGCGTCTGCGCCTCGAACTCCGCCGCGCAGGTGTCGATGCGTTTGTATACACCGGCATGCCCATGCGCGTGGCGAATGCGGCGCACCCCGTCCTCGGTCAGGTTTGTCAGCGTTGCCAGCCGCGCGTCCGAGAAGCCGAGCATCTTCAGCATGCGCAGCCCCTCGCCTGTCTGGGGCAGGCCGTTCGCGACCAGATCCGCCTCGACCGTCAGGATCTCATCGAACCGCTCGAGGAACCAGCGGTCGAACTTGGTGGCGGCCTCGACCTCGTCCAGCGTCAGCCCCTCACGCAAGGCCTGAGCGATGACGCGGATCCGGTCCGGGGTCTGCTGGTTGAGGGCGGCGATGACGGCGCGCTTGCGCTCGTCGGCGGTTTGATCGTTGGTGACGCCGTCGATCTCGATCTCGTCAAAGCCGGTCAGCCCCGTCTCCAGTGAGACCAGCGCCTTTTGCACGGATTCGTGGAAGGTCCGGCCAATGGCCATGGCCTCGCCGACCGATTTCATCGCGGTGGTCAGTTCCGGCTTGGCGCCGGGGAACTTCTCGAACGCGAACCGCGGGATCTTGGTGACGACATAGTCGATGGTCGGCTCGAAGCTGGCGGGCGTGACCCCTGTGATGTCGTTGTTCAACTCATCGAGCGTGTAGCCCACGGCCAGCTTCGCGGCAATCTTGGCAATCGGAAAACCCGTAGCTTTCGACGCCAGCGCCGACGAGCGCGAGACCCGCGGGTTCATCTCGATCACAACGATCCGGCCCGTCTCGGGATGGATGGCGAACTGGACGTTGGACCCGCCGGTCTCGACTCCGATCTCGCGCAGGACCGCGATGCTGGCATTGCGCAGCATCTGGTATTCCTTGTCGGTCAGGGTCAGCGCCGGGGCAACTGTGATGCTGTCGCCGGTATGCACGCCCATCGGATCGACGTTCTCGATCGAGCAGATGATGATGCAGTTGTCCGCCTTGTCGCGGACCACCTCCATCTCGAACTCTTTCCAGCCGAGCAGGCTCTCATCGATCAGGATCTGGTTGACCGGCGAGGCATCGAGGCCGCCCCGGCAGATCGCCTCGTATTCCTCGCGGTTATAGGCGACCCCGCCGCCGGTGCCGCCGAGCGTGAAGGCTGGCCGGATGATCGCGGGCAGACCGACATGGGGCAGCGCCTCCATGCAGTCCTCGATCGATTCGGCGATGACGGCCTTGGGGTTCTCGAGCCCGATCCGGACCATGGCTTCGCGAAAGAGCTTGCGGTCTTCGGCCATCTCGATGGCCGCGCGCCGGGCACCGATCAGCTCGACCCCGAACTTGTCCAGAACGCCCATATCCGCGACGGCCAGGGCCGTGTTCAGCCCGGTCTGCCCCCCCATGGTTGGCAACAGAGCGTCCGGTCGCTCCTTCTCGATGATCTTGGCCACCACCTCGGGCGTGATCGGCTCGATATAGGTCGCATCCGCCAGACCTGGGTCGGTCATGATCGTGGCGGGGTTCGAGTTCACCAGAATGACCCGGTAGCCTTCCTCGCGCAGCGCCTTGCACGCCTGAGCGCCTGAATAGTCGAACTCGCAAGCCTGGCCGATCACGATAGGCCCCGCTCCGATGATCATGATCGACTGGATATCGGTGCGTTTGGGCATCGCGAAACTCCGGCACGCCCCATCGGGCCACACGGTTTGTGTCGCCGCGCGAAGGGCGGGGTTGGCTTGAATTTGCGCGGGTTTAGGGGAAGTCCGCACAAAGGGCAATATCCAGCGAGGGCTCTTGATCGTTCGCCGCAAAGTCTACACCTTGCTGCCTACGTTTCGGGAGAACCAGATGACGGATCAGACGCCGGTGCATGCCCCTCGCAGGCCTCTCTGGTTCTCGTCATGGATCCGCCAGACGGACGACCGTGCCGAGACGATCATTGCGCAGAATCGCCACGCTGCCTCGGCGCTTGAGCGGCACAAACGGGAAGGCGTTGAACTGGCAGTGCGGGCGCGCACAATTGCGATGCTGGTTATCGCGGTATTCGTTGGGATCGTAACGCCGTGGCCAGCGGCCACATACTATATGGCGTTGATTGTTGTGTTCATCCTGATCGGCCTGGCGCAACAGAGGGTCTCCTCGGTCGGGCACAACCGCTGGGAACTGGTGCTCCTGTTTTGTGACCTGGCGCTGATGACGATCATCTGCGTGGTGCCCAATCCGTTCGACGACCGCAACTGGCCGCTGGCGTTCCAGTACCGGTTCGAGACGTTCATCTATTTCTTTGTGTTCTTGGCGGGCGCGACCTTGGCTTACACATGGCGCACCATCATTACCGTGGGGGTCTGGACGGCTGCACTGTGGATGCTGGCCCTTATTGCGGTCTGGCAGTTTCAGGAGGATTCAGGGCCATGGCGCGCCGCGGCTGAGGCCAAGTACCCCAACGATGTGACGCTCACCGTGATGAGCGACCCGTCCAGTCTGTTGGTGGACTTGCGGTTGCAGGGCGCGATGGTGTTCCTGATCGTGGCCGGCATCCTTGCGGTGACCGTTCGGCGGTTCAACCTGTTGCTTCTGGATCAGGCGGGACTGGAGCGAGAGCGGGCCAATCTGGCGCGGTACTTCTCGCCCAACGTGGTCGATCAGCTTTCACACAATGACGAGCCGTTGAAACAGGTCCGCACGCAGGACATCGCGGTGCTCTTCGCCGATATCGTCGGCTTTACCAGCTATGCGGCGCATCGCAGCCCGGAGGAGGTCATCGACACGCTCCGCCGGTTTCACGCGAGCCTGGAAGCGGAGGTGTTCCGCCACAATGGCACATTGGACAAATACCTCGGCGACGGTCTGATGGCGACCTTTGGCACGCCCGTTGCCGGACCGGAGGATGCGGTCAATGCCATACGCTGTGCCCGGGCGATGTGCGCAGCGATCGACCGGCTGAACACCGAGCGGGAGGCGGCAGGCGAGCAACCGCTGCGCGTCGGCGTCGGGGTGCACTACGGCCCCGCGGTCCTTGGCGATATCGGCGGTGACCGGTTGGAGTATGCGGTGATCGGCAACACGGTGAACATCGCCTCGCGGATCGAGGCATTGACCCGCTCGCTTGCAGTGCGCGCCGCCGTGTCGGACGCCGCGGTTCTGGCGGCGCAGGCGTGCCCCTCGGCCGATGCTTCGGACATGGCGGGGTTCAAGCGCCGCGATGGACAGGAGATCCGCGGCGTGGACGAGACAATGACCCTTTGGACGCTGGAGTGATCCTGTGCCTCGAGATGTGTGGGCAATTTTCAGCAAATTTTAACCAACGGGCTCTATTGTCTGCTCCGCTATAGCCGGATCGTGTCGGAGCACGGTTCGATATCCCGGGAGAGACCGCGCACCCCATGGCTGCTTTGGCAACGGCCAGGGCGTGCTGATTTCGATGACCGGCCGGTCATCTCCATGACGAAGTGTGCCCCGGGGCACGGCTCGGTCCACGATCCGGCGCTGATGCCAGATCGAGGTGACCACCCGCCCCCAGCGTGAGAATCTGCTTTCCCCAAACCGCATCTCTGTCGGATCTGGCGCTCTGGCCTGCCTGCTCTTCTCGGATGTGCAACACTCCTTTGCCGACAGGCGGTCTGTGCCTTTTGCGCGCGCGTCATATCTTGCCGGGCAACGACATTCGATCTTTGCTCAGGAGAGACAGATGACCCACATCCTTCGGATTGATGCCAGCATGCGCAGCGAGGGCTCGACCACCCGCGCATTGACCGATCAGGTGATCGATCAGCTCAACAAGGAGGGCACTGCCACGATCACCACCCGCGATCTCGCGGACGGGATTGCTTTGATCGATGAGGCGTGGATCGGTGCCAACTTCACCGACGCTGCCGACCGCGATGCTGCGCAGCAGGCACATATCGCGGGCTCGGATGCCCTGGTTGCCGAGCTCAAGGCTGCCGATGTCGTTGTGATCGGTGTCCCGGTCTACAATTTTGGTGTTCCTGCCGCGCTGAAGGCCTGGGTCGATCAGGTCGCCCGCGCCCGCGAGACGTTCCGCTATACCGAGAACGGCCCGGTTGGCCTGCTCGAGGGGAAACGGGCGATCCTGGTGCTTGCCTCCGGCGGGACCGAGATCGACAGCGAGATCGACTTCGCAACGCCCTACATGCGCCACGTGCTTGGATTTATCGGCATCCACGATGTCCAGACCGTGGCGGCGGGTCGCCAGATGGTCGATGCCGAGGCGGCGCAGAACACGGCAGCGGCACAGATCGCATCCCTCGCCGCCTAGACTGTCGCGTCAAGGGTGCGTCACGGACGCACCCTACGTCATGTTGCACGACACCCCGTAGGGTGCGTCCGTGACGCACCCTCGCTGGTCAGGCGAGGCGATGCAGGTGGTGCGCCAGGATCTCGTGCAAATTGTCGCCATAGGATCGCATCACCAACACTTCATAGCGCGGCGTGCCCGCAAGGTCTCGCCGCAGCACCCGCGTGATCATGTGATGGGCTTGGGTCGTTGCGAAGCTGAGATCCGGGAACGCGCGCTCCCGCAAATCGATCGAGACAAAGCGTTTCAGAAGCTCATCGGCGCCCTTGCCCTCGACCGCGATCCCGGCCTGATCATGGCTCATATCCAGCCAGGCCCCTTGCTCCGGGTCCGGGCTCAGAGGACACTCCGCGCCATCGGGGCCGACCACCCACCATTTCAGTGGCTCGACCCGGATCAGCAACCGGTCATCCTCGGTCTTGACCGCCCGCCCCGGCGCTGGCGCCGCACAGCCACACGTCTTGGCCAGCGCCGTCTCGATCTCGCCGAAGCTGTCCGGCCAGGCCGCGATCTGCCAGAGCGAGCCGCGTGGCACCGCGGTCAGCGTGACCCCGTGCCGGGCCGCATCGGCAATCGGCTCGGCAAAGGGCGAGGCGCGGTCCATCGTCTGATCAGCCATGCATCCGCCCTCCGTCCGGATCGAACATATGCGGCGAGACCACGCGGACCGAAACGGACTGGTCGTCCACCGGGTTCTCGGCGCTGATCACCTTGCCCTCCCATTCGGCCAACCCGCCCGTGACGAACCCGAGACCGATCCACGACCCCACGGTCGGGCTGTCGGCGATGGATGACACATGGCCGAGACCGTGGCCCTCGCGCTCGCCCGGCGGAAACAGGATCGAGCCCGCCTTGAACCGGGCGTTCGGCGAGACCGGCACAAGACCCACCAGGGTCGGGCGGTCCTCGCGCGCCAGCTCGGGCCGCCCGAGCAGCACCTTGCCGATGAAGTCCTTCTTCTTCGACACCATGCCGCCGAGGCCCATATCCGCCGCCGTTGTCTGACCGTTCAGCTCGCGGCCCGTTACATGGCCCTTCTCGACCCGCAGGCAGTCCATCGCCTCCAGCCCGTAGGGCACACCGCCTGCCTCGCGCAGCCGGGCCTCCAGCGCGCGGAACATCGCGGGTGCATAGTCTGCAGGGCACATGACCTCCCACGCCTGTTCGCCCGAAAAGCTGAGGCGTGCAGACATGACCGGGATCTCGCCCACATCCGTCGTCAGGTGCCCCTGGCGCACGCCCATGAACGGAAAGGCATCGTCGGAGAAGTCGATATCCGGGCAGGCGCCGTCCAGCACATCCCGTGCCTTTGGCCCCGCCACGGCGAGCCCGCCCCAGTGATCCGACACGGACGTGATATGCACCCGCATCTCGGGCCACCGTGTCTGCAGAAGGTTGGCGAGATGCAGCATCACCCCGCCCGCATTGGCCGTGGTGGTGGTCATGAAGTAGTCGGTCTCGCTCAGCCGCCATGTCGTACCGTCGTCGAAGACGATCCCGTCATCGCGCAGCATCAGGCCATAACGGGCCTTGCCGACGGGCAGCTTGGCGAAGGGGTTCGAGTAGACGCGGTTCAGGAACTCGGTCGCGTCCGGCCCCTGCACCATGATCTTGCCAAGTGTCGAGACGTCGACCATTCCGACCCCCGAGCGCACCACCACAACCTCGCGCCGGGCGGCATCGGCCAGCCCTTCGCCGCCTTGCGGATAGTACCAGGACCGCCGCCAGAACCCGGCATCGGTGAACACACAGCCGAGCCGCTCATGCTCGGACCGCATGGGCGTGTGCCGGGTCGGACGCCAGTGCGTGCCCCGCTCGTCGCCTGCCAGCGCACCGATCGAGACGGGCGTATAGGGCGGGCGGAAGGTCGTCGTCCCGGTCTCCGGGATCGTCTTGCCTGTCGCCTCTGCCATCAGCGCAAGGCCGATCACGTTGCCCATCTTGCCCTGATCGGTGGCCATGCCAAGGGTCGTATAGCGCTTCATGTGCTCGACCGAGACATAACCCTCGCGGTGCGCCAGCCGCACGTCCGAGGTCGTCACGTCATGCTGCGGATCGACGAAGCATTTCAGTTTGCGGTCCGGGTGGCTGACCTCCCACACCGGCGCAATGGGCTGCTGCCAGCCGCTGTCCGGCCTGGGCAACGGGGCGGCGCGGCTGCCTTTCAGCACCTTGGCCGCGTCTTCGCCCGCGGCATGGCCCGCGGCGATGCAGGCGGGGGTCGAGAACTGGCCCGCTGCGGCGCCCACCAGCGTGACGGGCTCGATCCCGGGATCGTCGACAACGAAGGACGCCAGATCCTCGTTCCAGACCGGGCGGATGCCCTTGTGAGAGATCAGGTTCATCACCGGTGTCCAGCCGCCCGAGACGCCGATCGCATCACAGTCGATCCGGTCGCCGCCCGTCGCCTGACCGCCTGCGCTATGGCGCCCCGCAAGGACGCTGGTCACGCCGGTCCGGCCCTGAACGTCGACGGCGATCGTGCCAGCGCGGATATCGACCCCGGCGGCGCGTGCGGTCTCGGCGGCGGCTTCCGGCAGATCGCTGCGCGCGTCAAGCAACGTGGTCTGCAGCCCGGCGCCGGCCAATGCCGCCGCCACGCCATAGGTGCTGTCGTTGTTCGTGCTGAGGACCACGCGCTCCCCGGGTGCCACGCCGAACCGGGTCACGTAGGCCGATGTCGCCGCGGCGAGCATCACGCCGGGCCGGTCGTTGTTGCCGAAGGCGAATGGCCGCTCGATCGCGCCGGTGGCCAGAATGATCCGCCCGGCCCGGACGATCCGGAACCGCTCACGCGGCAATCCGGCCGCATCGGCGCGGTGATCGGTCACGCGCTCGATCAGGCCGACCACCCCGTGATCGTAGAGCCCGAACGCCGTGGTCCGGGTCCAGACCCGCCCTCCGGACGCGACGAGCCCTGCCAGCCGCGAGGCGCACCACGCGTCCGCGGCGCCGCCGTCTATGTCACCCGACAGCCCTGTCAGGGCCGACCCGCCAATCTCGAAATCCTGTTCGGCCAGGATGACATCGAGACCGGCGCCCGCCGCCGCTTCTGCCGCGGCAAGACCGGACGGACCCGAGCCCACGACGAGCACGTCGCAATGATCATGCACAACCTCGTAGTCGTCCGGGTCGGGCTGGTCGCTCGCGCGGCCCATGCCTGCGGCCCGGCGGATTACCTCCTCGAACACCATCCACTCGGACGTGCCCCGGCCTGTGATCCCGAAGAAGGTCTTGTAGTAGAACCCGGCGGCGAAGAACCGGCTGAGCACATCGTTGATCGCGCCGAAATCGCGCCGGACAGACGGCCAGGCGTTCTGGCCGAAGACCTCCAGCCCCGGGCAGATCTCGGCCATGGTTGCCTTCACGTTGGTCACGCGCCGCTCGCCCGACCAGAGCGAGACGATGGCACCCGATTCCTCGACCCCGGCCGACATGATCCCGCGCGGGCGGTGATACTTGAACGAGCGCCCGATCACCCACTCGCCCGAGGCCAGCAGCGCCGAGGCGACGGTGTCGCCCTTGAAACCGGAATGGACCACTTCGTCCCAGTGGAAACTGATCCGCGCGGACCGGTCGATCCGGCCCCCCTCGGGCAGGCGATAGCCCTTCATGTGCCGCTCTCCACGGTCTTGGCCATGCCGGGATGAGCCAGCTTGGTCTCGGTGATCTCGTGCGTGACGGTATCGCGGGTCACTTCTATGAACGCGCCGCAGCCGCCGACATGGCGCCAGTACTCGCGGTGCGGCCCGCGCGGGTTGTCACGCAGGAAGACGGCGTCAAACCACGCATCCTCCGAGGCGTCGAGCGCGGGGTAGGTCACCGTCGCATCGCCTTCATAGGTGAACTCGCTGTGGTCGCGCAGACCGCAGAACGGACATCTGATCCGGATCATGAAAAGGGCTCCGATAGGCGTGGCCGTTGCAGTGCCCGACCCTGGGGGGGCGCTTCGGATGGGTTAAGCTGAAAGAACACATCGAGAGGTGCCGGACCTTCCGATCTTTGGACGGCGCTGCAAAAGCGCCCTCCCGGGGGGAGCGTCGTGCGCTGCCCGGCTGCGCCGTGCGGGACATCCGCAACAGATCCGAAAACCGACATCATTCCGGTTCCTCCTCGCCCAGAACCGCTGTGCGCGGCGGGCTGAATGCATCGATCAGGCGGCAGTCCTCGAGCGCCTCGCCGCCATGGGGCATGTTGGGCGGCAGCAGCATCATGTCGCCCGCGCCCAACTCGACGGGTTCTGCATCCTGCCCGACATAGAGGCGCACACGCCCGGACAGGATCAGGACCATCTGCTCGTTGTGATGGCAGTGGGTGTCAAACCGTGTGCCGGTCGGCATAACGGCTTCCTGCATCATGACCTGCGTTCCGCCAAAACGGCGCAGGGTATGGCCGGGCGTCTGATCGACCAGATTGGGCAGATCATCCAGACGGGTCACGAGGCCGCTCAGATCGGTCATGTGGCGGCTCCTTCCACCGGTCTCGCATCGCGCTGCATGGCATGGGCATGAACGTGAAAGCCCATCGCTTCCCAGAAAGCCTTTGGACCCGGGATCTTGACTGAGGCGTCCAGCCGTACGCCGCGCCCGGCAAAGCACGCGGCCTCCAGCGCATCGAAAGCGGCCCGCCCGGTGCCACCACCGCGATGGGCGCGGTCGACGGCGAAATGGCGGATGAACATGTAGTCGCCCATGTCCAGCAGCGCGGCATAGGCGATGGGCACGCCGTCGCGCTCGATGAACTTAACCGCGGTCGTGTCCAGCAATGTCCGGGCGCGATCGTCCGGTGTGTTCGGGCCCGCAATGGATCCGTGCGCTTCCCAAAGCTGCAGGACGAACCCGGCCAGAAGCGCCAGATCGCCCTCGCCTGCATCGCGTATGGTCAGCGCGCCCGTCACTTGCGCCCGAACGCCGACACTACCCACGAGAGCATCGCTCGCCAGCGCGGCACGCGCGCCTCGTCGTCATCGCCCTGATAGATCACAGGCAACTGATCCGACGGTTTGGGATCTGCTTTTGTTTCTGATGCGGGTGCGCCGGAGCGTGTGGTCCGGCGGGTCAACGCCTGATCTGCGCCCTCACCGGGCAGATGACCGTCGATTTCTGCGATCCGTCCGCCCGCCTCGAACGTGACCATGAAGGACGCGCCGCCGCGCCGGGCAAAGAGGCTGTCGCCATCCTCGCTCACCTCGAAGCCCTCGGCGCGGAAGAACGCCGCCACGGCGGGCCGCGCGGGCACGCCGGTGGTCGCGAACTCGGTGATCAGCCGGGGGAAGGCCGTGATCGGCACAGGACTTGTCAGGCCCGGCACCGGGTCGAGCAGCATATAGGCTGCGCCGCCCGCGTAAGGCCCACGATAGTACGCACCCTTGCCGAGATGGCCGACCGCCAGCATGGCCAGCATCCGGCAGTCGTTTTCATCGGCCGGGATCTCGCCTTGTGTGAACTGGTCGAAGCCCTTGGCCTCTCCGAAGGCCCGCATCGCGCGCGAGGGGCCGAGCACCCGGTCCGGCAGGTTGCCCATGCTCTCGTTCGCCCAGGCCCAGAGCCACGTGCCCGCCTTGGCCCCGAAGGATCCGAGCAGGGCGATATCGAAGGCAGGCCCGCTGTCGAACTTCAGCCGCCCGGCTTGAAGATCGACATCCCACGCGCCTTCGCCGATCATATCGGCCAGCTTGTCCTGGCGTGCCCAGGCCAGCCCGATATGCTCGGCGACCAGAAGCTCGTAGGGGTTGGGCGCGGTGGCGGCGGTCAATGATGCTTCGGCACCGGGCCGCCCCCTGTCTCGTCGATCTGGCGGCCCTGCCGGTACCGGTCGAGCGTCAGCAGGCGGTTCGCCTCATGCGGTTCGTCCTTGGCGATGGTGTGGGCAAAACACCAGCCCGAGCCGGGGATCGCCTTGAACCCGCCATAGCACCAGCCTGCGTTCAGGTAGAGCCCGGGCACCTCGGTTTTGGTGATGAAGGGCGAGCCGTCCATGGACATGTCCATGATCCCGGCCCACTGTCGCAGCACTTTCACGCGCCCGACCATGGGCAGGATGTTCATCGTACAGCCCATGACGTCCTGATAGATCGGCAGGTTCCCCTTCTGGGCGTAGGAATTATACATGTCCAGGTCGCCGCCAAAGACCAGCCCGCCCTTGTCCGACTGGCTGATATAGTAATGCCCGTGGCCATAGCCGTAGACGATCACATGGTCGATCAGCGGCTTGATTGGTTCCGAGACGAAGGCCTGCAGTTTGTGTGTCTCGATCGGCAGCTTGCCAAGACCCGCCTTGTGCGCCAGCAGCGAGGTCGAGCCCGCCACAGCCATGCCGATCTTGGCCGCGCGGATGTCGCCACGGTTGGTGCGCACGCCGACAACGCCGCCATCCTCGTGGATGAAATCCAGCACCTCGGTGTTCTGCAGGATATGCACGCCCAGTTGATCCGCGGCACGGGCATAGCCCCAGTTCACCGCGTCATGCCGGGCGGTGCCGGCACGCGGCTGCACGAAGGCGCCCTCGATCGGGAAGCGGGCCTTCGGGCCATAGTTCAGATAGGGGATCTCGCGCTTCAGCCGATTGAGATCCCAGTACTCCGCATCGATCCCGTTCGAGCGCATGATGTTATAGCGCCGCCGCGCGCCGTCCGTGTGCGCGGGCGAGAACAGCAGGTTCACATGCGCGCGCTGTGAGAACATCACGTTGTAGTTCAGATCATGGGAGAGGTTCTCCCACAGCTTCAGCGAATGCTCGTAGAACTCGTTATTGCCCGGCAGGTAATAATTCGACCGGACAATCGTCGTGTTCCGGCCCGAGTTGCCGCCGCCGATCCAGCCTTTCTCCAGCACTGCGACGCGCCGGATACCGTGGTTCTTCGCAAGGTAATAGGCCGTGGCCAGCCCGTGTCCACCGCCGCCGATGATGATGACATCGTATTTCACGCGCGGCTCGGGGTCGCGCCAGGCCCGCTCCCAGCTTTTGTTACCGGTCAGCCCGTTCCAGATGACGCTCAGCGCGCTGTAGTGGCCCATGCCGTGATCCCCTGATTTACGGCCTCACGGTTACCGGGATTCGACCGCCCTGCAAGCGGATTTCCGTCGCAGCAAGATGCTGGGGCGACAGGGGGTTTCCAAAGTGCGACAACGGGTCAGGCCTGACTGCGGGTGGGCGCTGCACCGCCTGCGGTCCAAATTTTATGTCGACGTTCCCTCCTACGCCCCAGCCATTTCCCAGTGTCGACAAAGCGCCCGCCCATCGGGGCGGTCGGGCGCTGGCCCGGGGCGCTTTGCGCTGTCAACCCGGGCCGGGTGCATCGCTGAAATCATGTTCCAAGCGACGTGGGTCTTCGATAGAATTACTGGCGTGCGATGTGAATTCAGGCGGTCCGCGATGGCGTTGGTCTATCTCTTATGTCTACTGGTGCTGATCCTCTACTTCTGGCGCAATCCCGTGCGGCTGAGGCGCGATGACGGCATGCCCGATGGGCCGGGCTGGAACGCCGGACGTGCCTGCGACTGGATCGCCGATCCACGCCAGCCGAAATGGCAGACCCGGCGGCGTTGGATTTGCCGCAAGTGCAAGCTGACAACAGCCATCGAGGGGCAGGCGCGCCCATCGGTCTGCATGCGCGAGAGCGGCGGCAAATCCTAGCGCGGCATAGCGCCGTCTCCGACCGGCCTCATGGCTCGGGATTGCATCCGTGAGACCAAGCTCCCACCTCTCGTGAGGGCAAAGGGAGTAAATGCAATGCTGGATTTCCTGTATTCTGCGGTTGTGCAGATTGCGTTGTCGTTCCTATGGCCAAAACCGGAACTTCAGACGCCCCGATGTCGAGCAGCGCTTGACCTTGAACGTCAGCGTGATTTTGCCTTGCAGGCAGATCGCTAAGCGCACTGGCAAAGGTTTGTGCGTGCGGACGATACCGGCGGCAAGTCCTAGCGCGGCTGTGCGCGGCTCTCGGCGGGCGTCTCTGCGCTGCCTCTGGACACACTGCGCCTGATGCTGCGTCCCCAGACCTTGAGCGGGTGGATCAGTTGGCCCCAGGCGCCGCGGCCCATATCCTCCTCGACGCCGAGATCGACCTTGCACGACCCCGGCACGTAATACGTCCCGAACGCCTGATCGAAGACCGAGAACACAGTCGCGAAATTCGTGCCCACTCCGCGGCCCGAGCGTACGTGGTGCCACTGGTGCATGGCGGGCGAGATGAACACGCGCCCAAGCGGGCCATAGTGCCAGGGCAGGTCCATGTGGATGAAGGCGCCATAATAGTGCCGGACCAGATTGTTCAGCACGATCGCCTCGGCCGGGAATCCCAGTAGCGACAGCACCCCTGTATCGATCGCCGCCGTCGTGAACCGGTTGACCGGGTGAAACCGGAAGATCGTCGTCCACGTCATCTGCGTGTCCGAGTGATGCACCGCATGGGCGTGCCAGAGGAACCCGAAATGCTCGAGCCGGTGGCGGAAGTATCCGATCATGTCACCAAAGAAGACAGCCAGCACACCCACCAGCAGCACAGGCAGGGCCGACCAGTCCTCGGGCTCCAGGATCTGCAGGCCAAGCCCGTTGATGCCGCGCTCGATCAGCACGAGCAGGATCAGCACCACGGGCACCGAGAACAACAGGTCCACCGCGTAAAGGGTGACGTTGATCCGCGCCTCGCCCCGGGCCGCCCGCATGTCGTCAAAGACGCCGCGGCCTTTGATCACAAGTGCGATGCCGAAGAAGATCACCGCCAGCACCAGCAGCGATTCGACACCTGTGGCGATCGCGATCAGGACATGAGCGAGCAGGCTCTCGAGCAACGGTTTCCCTTTCCAACAGTCAGGTGCGCGACCGATGGGGCCGCGTCTCTCTTATACCGTGCATATGAGTTTGGCACTAATACGGCATCTCAGGCGACCGGGGCGGTTGGCCGCGGCGGGCTCATACGGGCCAGAACGGCGACGTGCAGGGCCGACAAGGCAAAGCAGGCGCCGGCCATGACAGCGCTTTGACCGGAGAACGGGACGCCGAGATCGATGGCCAGCCCCGTGATCCCCGGTCCGATTGCGGATCCCACCACCATGAAGGCGGACGCAACCGCCTTGATCGCGCCGAGATTGCGGGTGCCGTACAGCTCGGGCCAGAGCGCGCCCCACAGCGCATGGGTGATCCCGGTCGTGATCCCGCTCAGGCACAGCGCCGCCCACCAGGACCAGATCCCGGCAAACGGGCCGATGAAGGCAACACCGATGCCCATCGGCACAAGATAGAACGGGAGCAGTTTGTCCGGCCCGAACCGGTCCGCGGCCCAGCCTGCAAAGAGCGAGACGGTGATCGTGACCACGGCAAAGGCCGGATACGCCACCGTCATCGACAGCTTGTCCCAACCCATGGTCGCGGCGATATGCGTGACCTGGAAGAAGATCACCGTGCCGACGAAACTGTTCGCGATGATCCCGGGTACCAGCACCCAGAACAGCCAATGGCCAAGGACACGCGGGCGTTCCCAGTGGGTGCCGTCGCGGCCGGGCGATTGCTCGGCATCGAGCGTGCTCTGCGGGCTGCGCTCGTCCCGCGCGAGCCAGAGGATCAGCGGCAGGAACCCCGCCACCAGAACGCCCGCGACCACCAGCCAGACCGTGCGCCAGCCGATCTCGGGCTCGGCCAGCGCCGCGAGGCGGGGCAGGATGGCCTCACCGATCGAATAGCCAAGCCCCGCGATCGCCACGGCCCGGCCCCGGTGCGCCCGGAACCAGCGGCCCATGGCGGTGATGCCGAGATGGCTGACCATGCCCTGGCCGCAGAACCTCAGACCGAAGATCAGGAGGACCAGCACGTAGACATTCTCGTTCAGGGCCATCCCTACGGCAACCGCAGCGAACGCGATCAGGATCAGCACCGCCAGCCGACGCACCGGCAACTGGTCCGCGAGCCGTCCGGCGAAGATCAGCGTCGCCGCCGAGCCAAGGGTGGCGATGGTGTAGATCAGTCCCCACGTCCCGTCGCTCAGCCCGTATTCTTCCATGATCCGATCCGCAAAGATCGAAATGAAGTACGTTTGCCCGAATGACGACACCAGTGTGAGCATCAGACCCACGCCAAGCCATCGGGCATTCCTGCGATAGAAATCGGAGACCATGGCGCGGCTCTAGGGAAGTTTTCAGGTCCTTGCCACAATTAATGCACGCCAGGCGGGCACAGTCCTGACAATCAGCCGAGGAGGGAGAGCATGGGCGCCTGGGGCACGGGACTGTTTTCCAACGATACCGCCGCCGATCTGCGGGATGATTTCAAACTCTACGCAGGTCTGCCCTGGCCACCCGAGAAGCTGACCGAGGTGCTTGCTGAGCAGTACGGCGTTCCGCCAGAGGGCCCCTATGACGATGCAGACCAGACCGGGTTCTGGCTGGCGCTTGCGGATCTCTACCATGCCTACCGGATCGACGTGCCGGAGGTGTTCGAGAAGGCGCGCGCGGTGATCGCGGATGGCTCGGACCTTGCGTTGCTGCGCGAGCTGGACATGTCGAACGCGGATCTGAAGCGCCGCGCGCAACTTCTGGATGGCCTGCCCGCGAAGTGGTCAACACCGCCCGAAAAGCCCAAGAAGATCAAACCGCTGAAGCCGGAGGCGGAAATCCTGGCCGCGGGCGATCTGGTCGCCTACCCGACCATGTCGGGCGATGCCAGGCGCAAGCCTTATCTCAGCCAAGAGATCGAGACCTATCGCTTCGAGCAGGATGCGACCAATGTCTTCATCGTGCTGGCGGTCGAGCGGGTGTTCCACGACATGTTCGTGAAATATTTCATCGCGCCGCTTGTGATGTTCGGCAGAGACGAGGCTCCCGCGCTTTCGGAATGCATCCAATGTTATTTCATGTGTGAGATCCACGTCTCGATGCGGACCTTCGAGCCTGTCGGAGACTGGGCCTCGATTTCGAAGCGTGATCTGAATTTCATGGGCGGGCGCAAGATCGCCAATGTGCCGCTGAACGTCGAGCGGGTCGAGACGTTCTTCCCGGCGCTTCCGCGGTATCGCGGGCAGTGGAGGCACGGAAGCCTCGATCTTCTGCGCACCAGTCACACCGTCTGGGATGATGTCGTCCGATGCGGCATGTGGGGCGAGCTTGAGGACAATCTGTCAAGCTTCATCGCCGAGGTGCCGGAGGCCTGACCCGGTGGCCGGGTCAGGCAGCGCGGCAATCAGTTGAAGATGTAGTCGAAGATGCTCGAGCGGTTGCCCGCAGCCTTCTGTTCAGCGCGGATCCGGTCGTCGAGCTTGCGGCTGGCCGCGCCATAGGCGGTGCGCCCGTGGAACGGCAGGCCGGTGTCGCGCGGCAGGGCAAAGAACCCGTCGCGTCCGAACCGGCGGAAGCCGGTCCCCGGGCCGCCCCAGTAGGGCGTGCCGACAATGCCGGTGGCCAGCGAGGGATCGGGGTCGGTCAGGAAGATCCCATCCGCGTTGATCAGGATCCCGGCCTGCGCCGGAGCGCTGGCCATACCCGCTGCGACCAGGGTCATGGCAGCGGCGGTCATTTTGAACATCGTCGTCATGTCAGATACCTTTCCGGGCGTTCAGATCACTTGAAGAAAACGAAGGGGCCGACCGAGAACTTCTTTTTCACGTGGCCATGGCCGTGGTGCTTGTCGTGGTGCTTATGGTGCTTTTTGTGGGCGTACTTCCCGTGATGCCCCTTGCCGTGGCCAAAGCGGTTGAAGCGGCCGAACCGGCCAAAGCGCTTGCCGAACCGTTTGCCGCCACCGAAGCGGCGATGCCTGAAAGTCGCCTCCAGAACGGGGGCCGCGTCGGTCGTGGCGAGGGCGGCCGTTGCGGCGGGCTGGGCGGTTGCGACTGCCGTGCGGGCGTCGATGGCGCTGGCAGGGGCAGCGAATGTGGCAACAGCGGCGATGGCGGCCGCGGCGAGAGCAATGCGCTTTGTCATGGTCCGGTCCTCAATTTGTTCCTGTCTTTGTCATGACCGGCAGATGGGTGCGCGGGGCGTCGGGGCAATCCATGGTAACGTGCACGTCAACTGGCGTGCGGTGACTGACACAATTCGCACGGCACGCTAATGACACGGCGGGTCTGTCTTGCTCGGACATTAACACTTACACATTTCTCTGTCACGCAATCCTGACGGTTTGCGTGCGGCTGCCCGGCACGGGGCCGTGCCCGGGCTTGCGCCTTCGGGGCGTGCATGCTTTACCGGGGCCGAGCCACAAGGAGACCCGCGAGATGGACAAGTTCACGCAACTGACCGGCGTTGCCGCGCCGCTGGACATGATCAACGTCGACACCGACATGATCATCCCCAAGCAGTTCCTGAAGACGATCCAGCGTTCGGGCCTCGGCGTGCACGCGTTCTCGGAGATGCGGTACAATGACGACGGCTCCGAGAACCCGGAGTTCGTGCTGAACAAACCGGCTTATCGCGACGCGAAGATCCTGGTGGCGGGTGATAATTTCGGCTGCGGGTCCTCGCGTGAGCACGCGCCGTGGGCGATCCTGGACCAGGGCATCAAGTGCATCATCTCAACCAGCTTCGCCGACATCTTCTTCAACAACTGCTTCAAGAACGGCATCCTGCCGATCGTGCTGCCGCAGGAGGATGTGGACAAGCTGATGGACGATGCGAACCTCGGCGCCAATGCCGTGGTGACGGTGGATCTGGAAGCGCAGACCATCACTGGCCCCGATGGCGGCGAGATCGCCTTCGAGATCGATCCCTTCAAGAAGCACTGCCTGCTGAACGGTCTCGACGAGATCGGGCTGAGCATGGAGAAGACCGACGCCATCGACACGTTCGAGGCCAAGCGCAAAACCGAGACGCCCTGGCTGGCGGCGGGCTGAACGCACGGGCCTTCCTTGCCAAGGAACCCGGGGTCAGGCAGACTCCCCCGGGATTGAGTGAGGGGATTGTTCAATGATGACGTCAGTTTTTGGACGTGTTGTGCTGATTGCGGCTGCGTGCGCAGCGCTGATTGGGTGCAACCAGCCGGTCGTTGGGCCGACCTTCGAATACCGCGAACCCGCACGCCAGCAGGATCTGCGCAACACGCGCCAGATCTCGGCCGGGTATGACGCGGCCTGGACAGGGCTGATCGATCATGTGGCACGGACCAGCTTCTCCATCGACGCGTTCGAGAAGGAATCCGGTCTGCTGACCCTGCGCTTCGGCGAGGCGGACATAGCACGCTTCGTCGATTGCGGGACGTGGTTTGAAAACGGTCGCAGCCAACCCTATGCCGGGCGGACCGATCAGGGGCTCAAGCTGAACGGACGCATGAACATACGGGTGCAGGAACGCGCCGCAGGTCTCACGGATGTCCGTATCGACAGCCTCTACGTCCTGCGCAACGACAACGGCAATGTCTGGCAATTCACGACGAACGAGCGCGCGGTGATCGATGTCGGAAACCCGGCTGCCGGGACCGTCCCGAACCGGGCCTGCCAATCGTCGCACGAAGCCGAGCGGTTGATTCTGACCGGTGTCGAGGCGGTTGCCGAGACGCGCTAGATCCGTCGGCCTTGTCGCCGCACTTGGCTTGCTGGTCGCGGCGATGCCCGTAGCGGCGCTCGATCTCGATCGGTCGCCGGGGGCCATCCGCGTCGCGACGTTTAACGCCGACATGGCGCGCAAGGGCGCGGGCGTTCTGCTCAAGGATCTGGCCGACCGCGATCCGCAGATCCTGAATGTCGCCGAGATCATCCTGCGCGTGCGGCCCGATATCCTGCTGCTGAACGAGATCGATCACGACCCGCAGGGCATGGCGCTCGATTGGTTTGCCGATCTGCTGGCCGATGGCGTCGCGGGGCTTGAGGGGATCGACTACCTGACGCGATTTTCGGCGCCATCGAACACGGGTGTCCCGTCCGGCTACGATCTCGACGGGGATGGCAAATCGGCGGGGCCGGGCGATGCGCTCGGCTATGGACGCTTTCCGGGTCAGTACGCCATGGCGGTGCTCAGCCGCTATCCCCTTGGCAACGCACGCACCTTTCGCGAGCTTCCATGGTCGCGTGTGCCGAGGGTCGTTGCGCCGGTTAACCCCGATGGGACACCGTTCTGGCCGGATGTTGTCTGGGCCAGCTTGCCGCTCAGCTCGAAGAGCCATTGGGATCTTGCGTTCCTGATGCCGGACGGGCGTGCGCTGCATCTGTTGGCCAGCCACCCGACGCCGCCGGTGTTCGATGGGCCGGAAGACCGCAATGGCCTGCGCAACGCTGCCGAGATCGGGTTCTGGACGTCCTACATTTCTGGCGAGGACTGGATGGTTGACGATGACGGGCAGGGCGGTGGTCTGGCCGCTGACGTCTCCTTCGTGATCGCGGGAGATCTGAACAATGACCCGGAGGACGGTGACGGCGACAAGCCCGCTATCCGGGGACTTCTGTCCCACCCCCGGATGCAGGATCCAGCGCCCGTCTCACCCGGAGCGGCGGAGGCGGCGGCGCAAGGCGGTGCAAACACGCGGCAATCGGGCGACCCCGCACGGGACACAGCCGACTGGCGTGATGAGCCCGCGCCCGGCAATCTGCGCGCTGACTATGTGCTCCCGTCGCGCGATCTGACCGTGACGGGCAGCGGCGTCTTCTGGCCGGCCGAGGCAGATCCGCTGCACCGGCTTGTGGTGATCAAGGGGCGCGAGCGCGCCAGCTCAGACCATCGGCTTGTCTGGGTCGACATCGCATCCGTGCAGGAATGACGCCGCTGCTCGATACCGGTCTCTACCAACTGGTCGAGGGGCGGCATGGACGCTTCCTCGCCAATCCCAACGATCTCTATATCGGGCGCAGCCTGCTGACCTATGGAGAGTTCTCCGAGGCCGAATGCAAGGTGCTCTGCACCATGGTGCCGAAGAACGGGGTGGTCATCGAGGCCGGCGCCAATGTCGGCGCCTTTACCGTGCCGCTCGCCCGGAAGGCGGGGCTGGGCGGCATGGTCTACGCGTTCGAGCCGCAGGTCTCGATCCATCAGCTGCTGTGCGCCAACATTGCGCTGAACAGCCTGCACAATGTGCAGACGTTCAACGCCGCATGCGGTGAGACCGAGGCCTGGATTAACATCTCCCGGGTCGATCCGTCGGTCGAGGGGAACTTCGGCGGGCTGCGCCTCGACCAATTGGCCCGGCCCAACGGGGCGCGGGTCCGGATCGAGCGGCTCGATGCAGCGCTGGATCCGCCGCGGCTTGACCTGATCAAGGCGGATGTCGAGGGGATGGAGCGCGCTGTGCTCGAGGGCGCGCGGGGCCTGATCACTCAGCACCGCCCGATGATCTACGCCGAGGCGCACAACCCGGACGATGCGCCTGCGCTGATCCGCCTGCTGCAGGAGATGGAGTATCAGCTCTGGTGGCACCTGCCGCGGATGTTCTCGCCCGACAATCATGCCGGCGTCGCCAAAAATTTGTTCGGCGTGATCACCTCCAAGAACATTCTGGCGAGGCCCGCAGAACGCGCAACCAACATCGTCGGCGGCAAACCGGTGGCGGGAGAGAGTGATCACCCCGCGCATTGGGGCGCGGCCTAAGGCGCGGCGCTGTCCCCGCAGACCGGACAGTCCGGGCGTTTTGACAGGCGGATGGTGCGGCTCTCTGCGTCCAGCGCGTCGTGCAGCCAGAGCCGTCCATCCAGCGGGCGCCCGGCGCCGGTGATCAGCTTGATCGCCTCGGCAGCCTGGACCGAACCGACGATCCCGGCGAGCGCGCCCATCACGCCTGCCTCGGAACAGGCAGGTACCAGGCCGGGGGCAGGGGCTTCGGGGAAAACACAAGCATAGCAGGGCCCGCCGAGCCAGGGCCGGAGGACCGAGACCTGTCCCTCCCACCGTCCGATGGCGGCGGAGACGAGCGGGCGCTGTTGCCGGGCCGCTGCCGCATTCACTAGATAGCGCGTGTCGAAGTTGTCGGACCCGTCGAGCACCATGTCATAGGCGCCGATCAGATCGTCGGCAATGTCCGGGCCGATACGGGTGGTGTGAGGGACGAGGGAGACATGGGGGTTGATGCGCGCCACGGCGCGGGTGGCACTGTCGGTTTTGCGTATGCCGATGTCCTCGGTCGCGTGCAGGACCTGGCGCTGAAGGTTCGAGAGCGAGACGTCATCGTCATCCACCACGCCGATGGTGCCAACACCCGCCGCGGCAAGGTAGAGGATCACGGGCGAGCCGAGACCGCCTGCGCCGATCACCAGGACCCGGGCCGATTTCAGGCGCTGCTGACCCGGGCCGCCGATCTCGTGCAGGACAAGATGACGGGCATAGCGGTCGAGTTCTTCATCTGTGAATGGCATCGGGGTCTCCTCCGGATCGAGACCTAGCCGACCCGGGCCCATCGGTAAACGGCATGCCGGGCCGGTGGCCCGGCATACGAGATGCCGCCGTGCGCGCCCATCCGGGCTGTGCGCGGCGCGGGTGCCCGGGACAGGTGTAGCGCTGCGATGGTCTAGCGGGCGATCTCGATCATGCGCCGCTGGGCGAGATCGTTCAGAAATCGGCGCACATCCGCTTCGATCTGTTCTTTGGGGGCAGAAAAGCTTTTGGCCAGCACGGCAGCGATGGTCGGGACGTCGCGCTCTCCATCAACGGTTTGCAGGATGGCGACAGAGATCTGATCGAGTTTCACGGCCCGTTCCGGGGCCTGCAGAAACCAGCAGTCGCGCACCTTGCACTGGTGCAGCCAGACGCCCCGCGGCAGGCGGGGCACTGGCGGTGGCGCGGCATCGGACATCAGAGCGCACCGCTAGACACGAGCGCCCGCGCCGCGCACAGCCCGGATGGGCGCGCACGGCGGTATCTCGTGTGGCGGGCCGAAGGCCCGGCACGCCGATCAGCATCGCAGGAGATCACGCGGCGGCCTCGACCATGGCCTTGCCCGGAGACCAGGCGCCGGGGCAGGGGTTGTCATTGACATAGACATGCTCGAGCGCGTCAAGCTGGCTCCACAGCATCCCGCATTTGAAACGCAGGGCATCGAGGGCCGCCTCTTGCTGTTCGGCCGTCACAGCACAGCGTTTGACATAATCCAGCGCCCAGTCCGCATCGCGTGGGGCCTGGCTGAGCCTGTGGCCGAAGTAGCGCAGGATATCCTCGGTGATGAAGTCGTAGTTCGCGAGCATGCCCTTGACGCGCTGACCGATGATCATCGGCGAGAACATCTCGGTCAGGCTTGATGCCACCGCTTCCAACTCTGTCCGGTCCCGCACGAAAGCGACATAGGCATCGCAGGCAAACCGCGTTGTCGGCAGCGCTCCGCGCATCGAGGTCACATACTCCCGATCCAGCCCCAATCCGTCGGTCAGCGCGAGCCAGCGGCGCAGGCCACCCTCGGGCGCATCGCCGATTTCGCCGTCATGGTCGACGATGCGCTGGCGCCATTCGCGCCGGTCCTCGACCGAGGTCAGACGCGCCAGCAAGGTCGCGTCCTTGGTCGGGATGATCTGCTGATAGCAATACCGGTTCAGCGCCCAGGCCCGGACCTGATCCTTGGTGCAGCCGCCCGAATGCAACAGCTTGTGGAACGGGTGGAGGTGGTGATACCGCTCCTCGCCGACGCGACGCAGGGCCGCTTCCATTTCGTCCGGCGATCTCACAGCTCCGCTCATAGGGCAATCTCCATGCCGTCGTAGGCGATGTCCCAGCCGTGCGCCTCGACCGCGGCCCGCTCCGGTCCGTCGCGCCAGACAGGGTTGGTGTTGTTCATGTGGACATAGACCTTCCGCGCCACGCCGAGATCCGCAAAGGCGGCCATGGACCCATCCGGGCCGGACATCGACATATGGCCCATACGCTGACCGGTTTTCACACCGACGCCCTGCTGGATCATCTCGTCATCCTGCCAAAGCGTCCCGTCGAAAAGAACGAGGTCCGCGCCGCGGATCCTGTCGGCCAGTGCCGGGATCATCCGTGCACAGCCCGGGATGTAGTAGAGCGCGCGCTCGCCATCGGTGACATGGACGCCCACCGTCTGCTCGCCCATCACGTCCGTCTGCACTGCATCGCCGCCATGGGCACCCTCCATGTAGAGCGGCACCTTGCCCGGCACGGCGAACAGCGTGGCGGTCAGCCCGGGCCCGAGCGCAAACGGTGTGCCCAGCGTCACCCGATGCCGCGTCACAAAGGCGGGATCGAGCGCGTTGAAAATCGGGTTTGCCTCGATCACCTCGGCGATATCTGCGGTCATCATCAGATCGAAGCGCTGTTTTTCGCGCAGGGTCAGCAGGCCCGCCACGTGGTCGATATCGCCATTGGTCAACAGGACCGTGCAGATCGGCGTGTCCCGCAGGCCGTATTGCGCCGGATCGCGCGGCTGCAGCTGCGGCAACGCCATGATCTGGGAGCGGATGTCGGGGGAGGCATTCAGCAGCGCCCAGTCCGATCCGTTCGCGCTGAGCGCAAGCGAGGACTGCGTGGCAGACGGAAATACCGAAGACGCACCGCGCCAGAAGCCCCGGCTGTTCGGTGCGTTGCAGTTCCACTGCGGAAGGCCGCCGCCCGCGGCGGCGCCGACGATCAGGGCGCGGAGCGTCATTGGCCCGGCGCCCGCAGGTCAGGGTCTCAGAAGAGGGTGTCTTCGCCCTCGGCCGGGAAGTACATGTTGATTTCCATGCCGCAGGTCATCTCTTCGATTTTCGGTGCAGTCCAGGCCATCGTTTCCTCCACGTGTTTGTTCTCGCCGATCATTGCCGGCAACTTGCATCTTCGGGTTGCGCAGCGGCAAGGTCAAGCCGACTTTTGTCCAAGGGGCGCGAATCCATCCAACCCGAGGGATCGCCGACCCGTGCTAGACTTGGGAGCGGATACCCCGGAAGGCAAGGTCGAGCACCATGCGAAGCTCGGGTATGATCGTCTCGGGGTCGCGCCAGCGTGCCAGGGTCATCGGTGTCCAGAACGCCTGGCAGGACATCAGGAGCGCCCGCGCCGTATCCTCGGGCGCGCAGTGCTGAAAGTTCCCCTCGGCCATGCCGTGTTCAATCTCGCGGGCGATGCGCACGCGTTTCCATGCGATATGCTCTTGCAACAGCTCGAGCCCCTGCTCGTCGGCAATCAGGAACTCGGCAAGTTCTACGATCTTGGTGTTCCGGGCGCATTCATCCGCCAGATACTTCACGGCGGTTTCGATAAAATCACGGATGCGTTGTTCGTGCGTGCCCTCGGGGATCATCAACCCGGTCTCGAGCGCGGCTTCGATCGAATCAAAATGACACCGCACCACTGCGAGACCGATCGCCTGCTTGTTGCGGTAGTAGCGATAGATGTTGCCCGGTGACATGTTGCAGCGGGTGGCGATGTCGCCAATGTTGGTCTTGTTGAACCCGTAATGCGAAAACAACTCCGTCGCATGGCGCAGGATATCCGCGCGCACGGCATCGGCTTGCGATTCAGGTCTGCCCAGCTCTGCCACTTTCATGAGATGCTGTATCTCGCCACCGCCATCATCCGTCCCCAAAGAAGTATGTCAGCTTAACGCGGAAAAAGGAATCGTCCGCAAACGATCCCGCGAACCCGTCCCGGTCGTTGTTCAGAAAGGCCTGGCTTTCGATGCTGGCCTTCCAGGCGTCAAAGAACCGCCGCTCGGCTTCGAGGCGCAGACCGACGCTGCCATCGGTGACGTCGGCGGTACTGGTGAACAGCAGCGAGGTGTCGGCCTCGTCGTTCAGCGCAAGCCGGACCCCGCCGATGATGTCGTTCTGGAAGGCACTGAGGGAGTCATCGCCGCGACTGTCCCAGGCGTATTCCGCGATCAGGCCGAGATCGGCGTTCGAGTCGGCGATGCCGAAGAACGTGTATTCCAGCCCGCCGGTCAGGGCGACGAAGTCTTCCTCGACAAAGCGGGCGTTGCGCTGGCCAAAGCGCACGATCCCCTCGCCTTTCCAAAGGGTCGCGCCGGTCGTGTACTGCACGTCGATGCCGCCTTGGGTCGTGCGTTCATAGAACGGGCGCAGAGCGCCGACGGCAGGATCGAAGAAGAAGGCGGGGTCCCGCCCCAGCCCGTGAAAGGCCGAGAGGCCGAGGTCGATATCGCCGATCACGCCCTCGTAGCGCAGGGCGAAGGACGGCGTCCATTCGTTGGCCGACGTGTCGAACAGCGGCAGGGCGGTGTTCACAGGCGGGTCCGAGCGCAGACGGCCCGAGACACCCGGGAACGTGCGCTCGCGAAAGAACGGCATGACGAAGGCCGAGAACTCGCCGATATCTGCCAGGTACCCGACCCGGATCATGGGCTGACCCAGCCGGTCCTCGTCATCCAGATCCTCGACCTGATCGGTCTGGTTGATCACATCGACCAGATGTTGCACCTCGGTCTTGCCCCAGAAGACCGTGTCGGCGCCGATGGTGAAGGACCAGTTGCCGTCGATCACGTCGAACTTCAGCTCGCGCACATCCGCATGCGTACGCCGGTCGTCCTGGATGTCGAACCGGGCGAACGGCGTGAACTTGAACGTCACATCGCCGTCGGCCCATTCGGCAAGGTATGTAACCTTGCCCGCGAACGAGGCCCCGTCGCGGTCCTGACCGACGAACTGAGGGTCTTCGAAAAAGCCGGTCCCCTCCAGTTCCAACTCACCGAAGAACTCTGTCGCCTCAGGCGCCCAGCCCGAAGCGCCATCATCGGCGTGGCTGTCGCAGGGCAGTGCAAGAAGCGAGGCGATCGCC
>JBCBOR010000023.1:0-54791 GCA_039821125.1 Pseudomonadota bacterium | reverse complement strand
TTCGCTCGCTTGTTCGCCATCTCTGATCCTCCGTTTTCCTAAACATAACCGTGGACCAACTCACTGGGGGAGGCTCAAGTTGGCTGACGTTGTGCCCGATGATCTCGCCCTGCTCATAGCCGAACACTTTCTCGGCGGCCGGGCTGAAGCTCAGGATCTCGCCCGATGCATCGATCGTGATGATCGCGTCGGGCGCCGTCTCGATGATCGAACTCAGAAGGGTCCGGTCATCTGCATCTGCAACAGGGCTGTTGTTGACCGACACCTCGGGGTCTCCGGGAACGTTCTCACCGCCGCTTCATACCACATCGTACGGTGACGTGCAGATCAGCCAAACGCTTTGCGGCAGGCAAGGACGGGCGCAGCCGGATCAGTGTGCCATGAGAATCGGCACCGGTGTCTTCGCAACCAGGCTCCGGGTGACACCGCCCACGAGGTATTCGCGGAACCTCGAATGCCCGTAGCCGCCCATGACGATCAGACCGGCATTCAACTCGACCGCACGCCGCAACAGCGTCTCGCTGACCGTCTCGGGAGATCGCGGAAGGGCATGAATGTCGACCGAGATGCCATGGCGCGACAGCATCAGCGCCAGACGCTCGCCCGGGTCCGGCTGATCGGTCATAGTGTTCACCAGCACGATCTCGACCGCCTTTGCCTGTTTGAGAAACGGCATGGCCCGACGCACGGCCCGCAGCGCCTCGCGCGAGCCGTTCCAGGCGATCATGATGGTCTGCGAATCCACCCCGTCGGTCCCGTCCGGGCACACGAGAACCGCGGCATCGCCATCGAACAGTGCGCCCTCGAACGCATCCTGCGCCGAGGAGGCACTGTTCTCCCCGTAGACGGTGGGCACCACGACCAGATCCGCATACTGGGTGTGCTCGCCGAACGTCCGCGCCATCGTGCCGACCATGCAGAGGGTGGGCACGGCGTCACCCAGCACGCCGCCCTGCTGAAGCGCGGTTCTCGCAACCTCGGCATTCCTGTCTGCGTTTTCGCGGGCCTCGGCGAACAACTGCGCACTGACCGAGACACCGGGGTCGCCATAGGCATAGACGCCCGCATGCGGCTCGTACCCGAACGCCAGAACGGACAGGTGGGCATCCATCTGCCGGGCGATGGCAATCGCCGCATCCAGACACGTCTCGGGCGGAGTCTGGGTGTCGATATAGGTCAGGATAGAACGATAGGTCATCGTCACCTCGCGGGTTGTGGCCATGCCGTCCGGCCAGACCGTTGCCTCGGGCAGCCAGCCTATGTGGCCGGGAAGACGCATGCCTTGACCGGCGTCAAAGCGCGGCCCCGTGCGCTGTTCGGATGCGCCGTGACCCGGACACAAGATTGACGCACGTCAATGCAGGGCGCCCGGCGAGGTCTCAGGATCGGCCTTGTGATAGCAACTTCAGGAGATGTGAGATGGTCGAACACGCCACCACGCACGGATTCTGGCCGTCGCTCTACGAGCCGTTTCGAACGCTCGGGCACAGGGTCGCCGATTTCTTCTCACCGCCATCGGAAGCCGGAACGGACGATGCCGGATACCAGATCACACTAGAGCTGCCCGGTGTCAGTCAGGATGACATCGAGGTCTCGATCCAGGAAAGCACGTTGACCGTGACGGGTGAGAAACGCTCGCAGCACAGCGAACGAGCCGGGTCCGTCTACTTCTGCGAACGCCAGTACGGCCGGTTCCAGCGCACGTTCCGCCTGCCCGCGGACGCGGACCAAACGACCGTCTCGGCGGCGTTCAAGGACGGTGTGCTGACGCTGACCGTGCCCCGCACAGGGCCGGACAAGAAGACGGCGCGCAAGATCAAGATCGGCTGAACCGCGACGCTGACGGCCCGGCCAGAAAGGAACGATATGGATCACGAGACCCTCATCGAGACGTTGAAGAAGCGCAAGGCATGGCTGGAAGACTCGCTCGAGAAGATCGAGCAGACCCTCGATGCTCCGCCCTCGAAGGATTTTGAAGACCGTGCAACCGAACGCGAAGGCGATGAGGTTCTCGAAAGTCTGGGCACAAGCGAGCTGGCCGAGCTGAAACAGGTCAACACCGCCTTGGCCCGCGTCGCTGCGGGCACCTACGGCATATGCGTGCGCTGTGGGGAGCCGATTGCCCAGGACCGGCTGATCGCGGTGCCACATGCCGCGCGATGCCGGGCGTGCGCGTGATGGCAAACCGGACCGGAGACTAAGCTGGACCAGGACCATGGCCATACGCTTGCCGAGATCCGTGCGCGCATCACGGCGAGCGGCTCGAGCAGTCATCTGCGCGATGCGATCTATGGCGGCATCGACGGTGCGGTCACAACCTTTGCGCTGGTCTCGGGCGTGGCAGGCGCAGGCTTGCCCGCCGGGATCATCATCGCGCTTGGCTTTGCGAATGTTCTGTCCGACGGCTTCTCGATGGCCGCGGCGAACTACTCGGGCACGAAATCCGATCAGGAGAACCTCGCGCGGCTGCGCGCCGTCGAGGAGAGGCACATCCGGGACCATCGCCAGGGCGAGCTTATGGAACTGCGTGAGATCCTGCGCCAGAAGGGCCTGGATGGCGCGGTTCTGGACGATGCAACCACAGCAATCTCGCGGAACGAGGAGGCCTGGATCGACCTGATGCTGGTGGACGAGTATGGCGTCTCGCCGGTCGACCCCGCGCCGCTCAAGGCGGCACTGGTCACGTTCGCGGCGTTTCTGGCAGCGGGCGTCGTGCCGTTGATCCCGTTCGTGCTCAGCCTGTCCGGGCCGTTCAGCATCTCCGTGGCTGCAACGCTGCTGACCTTCTTTCTGATCGGCACGATCAAAAGCCACTGGTCGGTGATCCCCTGGTGGCGATCGGGTCTCGAGACCCTGCTGATTGGTGGCACCGCCGCTGGCATCGCCTACGGCGTGGGCCTGTTGTTCCGCGCGGCGCCCTAGGATGCGAAGCAGCCGCAATCGAAACCGCAATGCGACGGATGGGGTGGTCTGATGACCATGCACCCTGATCGCAGCAGGACCCCGCCGCTTGTGACGGCAGCAGCGTGGTGCCTGATCCTGGCCGGCAGCCTCGCGCTGCTCCATTTCGGGCGCGACGTGCTGATCCCGATCGCCGTGGCTGTGCTGCTCTGGTTTCTGATCAACGCGCTCGCCAATACCTTGCTGAACTATCCCGTGCTGAGGTCCGCTCTCGGACCGCGCTCCGCCCGTGTGGTCGCAGTCCTGACCTTTCTGGGCGTTGCCATCTCGGCCGGTCAGGTCATTGCGGACAACCTCACGCGGATCGCGACGGATCTGAACACCGGGACAAGCCCGCTGCTCGGCCGGTTGCTCGGCTTTGCACAGCGTCTTGGCGTGCCGGCCGAGCTGAGCCTGGACTGGATCTTCGGGATCTATCCGCTGGAGCGGTTTCTGGGGAACGCGGTATCGCTGGTGCGCGGATTGATCAGCGATGCCAGCCTGATCTTTCTCTACGTGATGTTCCTGCTGCTGGACGAGCGCTTCTTCGAGGCAAAGCTGAAGGCGCTGTTCCCGGACGAAGACCGCCGGAGCAACGTGCGCGAGACGATCTCGCGCGTCAGCAAGGAGGCGCGGATCTATCTTTGGCTGATGTTTCTGATCAGCCTCGGCGTCGGCACGGTGACGTTTCTGGTCTGCACGGCCTTCGGTGTGCAGGGCGCGGCCTTCTGGGGTTTTCTGGCCTTCGGTTTGAACTTCATCCCGACCATAGGCTCGATCCTCGCGGTCGTGATCCCCTGCCTCTATGCGCTGCTCACCTTCGACAATCCGGTTGCCTTGGGTGGATTGATCGCCTGCCTTGCGGCGACGCAGTTCGTGGCGGGCGAGGTCGTGTTGCCGCGGCTGATGGGCGATCACCTCAATCTCAGCGCCTTCGTGGTGCTGCTCTCGCTGGTGGTCTGGGGGGTGCTGTGGGGGCCTGTCGGCATGTTCCTCGGCATTCCGATCACCGTGATCGCGACGGTGCTGTGCGCCCGCGTGGACCGGCTCCGCCCCGTCGCCGTCTTGCTGTCCAAGGACGGGCGGCTGCCACAGGTGTGACCGGCGGCGCGCTCAGGCGTGTTCACCGATTGAGCAAGATCAACAAGGCTGCCGCCCCCCTGTCGCAAGATCGCGCGAGCGAACTGGAAGGTGTCCGATGGCTGTCGATACGTCCCCCGATTCCCAAGCCGATCCGCAAGCCCCGGGCCTGCGCCGGGCCGTGACCCTGCCGATGCTTGTCCTCTACGGGCTGGGCGTGACAATCGGTGCGGGCATCTACGTGCTGGTCGGGGCGACCGCTGGCAAGGCGGGTCTGTTCGCGCCCTCGGCCTTCGTGCTGTCGGCGCTGGTCATGGCGTTCAGCGCCGCGAGTTTCGCCGAGTTTGTCGGCCGCGTCCCCCGCAGCGCGGGTGAGGCCGCGTATGTCCGAACGGCCTATCGCCAGAACTGGCTCGCGACCCTGACCGGAGCGCTCGTGATCTTTGGCGCGATCATCGCGACATCCGCCATCGCGCTTGGATGCGCGGGTTACATCGGCACGCTGGTCGACCTGCCCCAACCGGTTCTTGTGATCGGTGTCATCATCCTGATGGGGGCGCTGGCGGCGTGGGGGATCCAGGAATCCGTCACGGTCGCCGCAGTTCTGACGCTGATCGAGATCGCAGGTCTGCTCGTCATCATCGGGGCGGGGTTCGTCAACGATCCGGGGATGCTGGGCAACATCGAGGCCAGCTTTCCCTCGTTCTCGGACAGCACGGCGATGCTGGCGGTTCTGTCGGCCAGCCTGATCGCGTTCTTCGCCTTCATCGGCTTCGACAGCATGGTCAACCTGGCCGAGGAGGTGCCAAATCCGCGCCGGGCCATGCCGCTGGCGATTGTCCTGTCTCTGGTCCTGGTGACGATCCTCTATTTTCTGCTGGTCTTCGTCGCCCTGAACAGCGTCGAGGTCGAGGACCTGGCCGGCTCGAGCGCGCCGGTGGGACTGCTGTTCGAGCGCCTGACGGGAATGTCGCCGTTTGCAATCACGCTGATCGCCATCATGGCCACGGCAAACGGTATTGTCATCGAGATCATCATGGCGACCCGCGTGGTCTATGGCCTCTCGGCGCCCGAGCAGTTGGACGTGCCCTGGTTCGCCCGCGTGAACGCGCGGACGCGCACGCCGCTGAACGCGACAATCGTGATCACGGCGCTGGTGATCCTGTTCGCCCTGCTGGCACCGCTGGACGTGCTGGCCGAGGCGACATCGCAGATCTTCCTGACGGTGTTCATCCTGGTGAACACAGGCCTGATCATCGTGAAGCTTCGCGGGGATGCGGCGCCCGAGGGGACGTTTGTGGTGCCGCTGATCATCCCGGTGATCGGGGCAGCAACCTGCCTTCTGCTGTTGGTCAGCCCGCTGCTGACGTCCTGAGGTGGATCTGCTGGCGCTGACATCGGGATGGCCGCTCTCGGTCAATCTGCTGGTCTTCGGTCTCGCCACGTTGATTGTCTGGATCGCGGGGACGCGGCTGGTGCTCTTTGGCGACGAGGTGTCCGAGCGCTTTGGCCTTGGCCGGGTCTTCTTCGGTCTGATCTTCCTGGCGGCGATCACAAGCCTGCCCGAGGTGGTGACGACACTGACCGCCGCCATTGCCGGAAAGGCGGCGCTGGTCCTTGGCAACATCTTCGGGAGCATCACCGTCCAGACGGCGGTTCTGGCGCTGGCGGATCTGGTCATCGTCCGGCACGCGTTGACCAGTTGGCCGCGCAAACCGACTCATGCGCTGGAAGCGGTCCTGCTGATCCTGTTCCTGACCATGCTGCACGCAATCGCGATCTGGGGGGATCGTGCGCTGATCTGGGGGATCGGCGCCGGCAGCCTGCTGCTCTGCATGGCCTATCCCGGCGCAATCGTTCTTTTGCGCCGATACGATGAGCGTGCGAGCTGGGCGCCGGTCGATATCCCTGACACCGAACACGCGGCGGCAGTCGTAACAAAGCGCGAGGATCTTACACACATGGCCTCGAGTGCGCTGATCTTCAGGATCGCACTGACCGCGGCCATGATCCTTCTGGCCGGGGTCCTGACGGCCAACCGGGCCGATGCCATCGCCGAGCAGTCGGGGCTGGGCGGATCGTTTGTCGGGGTTGCCTTGCTGGCCGCAGCAACGTCGACGCCCGAGATCAGCACGACCTTCGCCGCGGCGCGCATGGGCGCCTACACGCTCGCAATCTCGAACATCTTCGGCAGCAACCTCATCATGATCGCGCTGGTCCTGCCCGCAGACATTGCCTACCGCGCCGGGCCGATCCTGTCGGAGATCACCATCGCCGGGCAGATCGGTCTCTTGGCGGGGCTGCTGGTGACGACGATCTACGTGCTGGGGCTGCTGATCCGCCGCACACCGCATGTTCTGGGGGCCGGGGCGGATTCGATTCTCGTGCTGGCCGTCTACGTGCTTGGATTGCTGGCGGTCTATCGAAGCTCGGTGCCGGCGGCACCCTAGGCCAAACGGGCAGGCCCGAGTGGCCCCGCCCCTGGCCCGCTATTTCGAGAACAGAACCGGCAACCGCATCTTGCTCAGCAACTCGTGCGTGACAGCGCCGATCACAAAGTCATAGAGCCATGAGTGCCCGAACCCGCCGGTCACGATCACATCGGCACCGTTTTGCTCGGCTTGGTCCTGCAACGCGGCCGCAACAGAACCACCCGTCAGCGCAAGCGGGATCAGGTTCGCCGTCACGCCGTGACGCTCAAGTCCCACAGCCATTTCCTCTGCCGTGTCAAGAGTGGCTGCACCCGGCTCTGCCCCGGACGCTGCGACCAGAATATGGGCCTGCGCGCCAGACTGAGCCAGGGCCAGCGCATCATGCGCGGCGCGGGCAGCCTCGGGCGTCGGGCTCCAGCCGATCATCAGCGTGTGGCCGATCGTGTCGGCCTGATAGCCCTGCGGGATCACGAGCACCGGGCGACCCGAGTTCCGGATGACCGCCTCCTGCACACCCTTCTGATCAGGGCGATCCTGCCCGCGCGCTTCCTGTGCCATGATGACCAGATCGACGCCGTAAGCCGTCTCCAGCATGCGATCAGCGGCGGATACGGACCGCGCCTTCAGAAGCCGCCATTCCACGACGAAATCCTCGCGCTCGGCGAGCGCATCCACCATCGCCTTGATGGCATCCGCCTGCTCCTGCTGCACGGCCTGGAACTGGGCCGCCATCGGTGCGGTCACATGCATCGCAATCCCGGGGTAGACCTCCAGCGCCTCGATCGTGTGCAGGCAGATCACATGGGCATTCCCCTGCCGGGCAACGGCCGCGGCGGCAGACAACAGAGATGGCGTGTTCGCCTCGGTCGTCAGGCAGACAAGAACGGTTCTCACGGGCATGGGCGCCTCCTCGCGTCCGTGGCAGTGTCCGGAGCGCGGCGCGCAGCAGAGTGCCTGCGCCGAACGCTCCGGCAGCTTTGTTGCGGACAGGCTAGGCCGTGCTGGAGGCGTGCATATTGATCTTCGTCAACATGGGCTTTCAGCGAGGTCCTAGCGTCCGGTTCGTCCGTTCAATGACCGCGGCACGATCACTCTCGTCGATCGCTTCGGTCGACCATCGTGGTCTGGCGGCCCGAGAGACAGCGCAAGGCAAGGAGGCACCACCATGTCGATCAAACCACTGGGCTTAAGACTGATCCTCTGCCTGTCTTTACTGCCTTGTGCCGTTGATGCTCAGCCGCTCCGGACAGGTGCCGAGCTGTTCATGGACTACTGCACGCAGTGTCACGGCGACGATGGCCGCGGCTATGGCGTCCTGATGGATAAGCGTCCCGACGCGCTGCCGGACCTGCGAACCCTGGCCAAACGAAACCATGGCGTCTTCCCGGTCAAACGCGTGTTCAAGATCGTGAGCGGCGGCGTCGATATCGAGATGCACGATGTGCCCAACATGCCTGCCTGGCGCGATGTCTTTCGGTTCAGGGAGGATCAGGGCGACGCGACGGCGCGCGAGCACACGCTCAATCTGGTGCAGTATCTGACCCAGATTCAAGATCCCGTGACCCGTTGACCGAACGGGCAGAGGCGCTCCGCGCGCTCTGTCGCCTTTCGCGCAGGCTTGGGTCTCAGGTTGCTCCGATGAGGGCCTGCTTCTGGGCATTTGCCGATGTGCAGCCTGATCCGCCCGAGGTGAGCGGCTGCCGCTGGGTCTTGCCCCCACAACAGCGGGCACCGGATCCGAGGTCACGCCGACCTCCTTCGTCACAACAGGAACGAGCGAGAAGAAGGGCATCGTCGCGCCGCAACTTCTGCCCGACTACGCCGTTCTCGATGCAGACCTGACCGTTGGCCTGCCTGCGCCAGTGACGGGCGCACCCGCATCCACCCTCAGCGCTTTGCGCTCGAGGGCCGTGTGCTCGAAGCTGCGGTCTGCCTCTTCTTGGGCGTTGACGGTTACGCCGGTCGGCATGAGGCAAACCCGTTTTCCAGATCCATGGTCTCAAGGTTCCGGCCGATAAACACAAGCCGCGAGCTGCGCTCACCCGATGGCCATGGCCCCATTGGTGCACCATCCATCAGCATGTGAACGCCCTGGAAGACGAACCGGTCATCTTCGCCCTTGAAGTCGAGGATACCCTTCGAGCGCAGGATATCCGGCCCGCGGGTTTGTAAAAGATGGCCGAACCATGCCTGGAACTTCTCGAGATCAAGTGGTTCGTCCATGACCAGTGAGAGACTTTTCACATCGTCGTCGTGTTCATGATCATGGTCGGACGTAAGAAAATCCGGCTCGACCTCGAGAACGCGGTCGAGGCTGAACGCGTTGAGCCCGATCACCTCGTCCAGGGATGCGCCGCAGCGCTCGGTACGGATGATCTTTGCATAGGGATTGATCCGGCGGATGCGATCCTCGACCCCGCCCAGGCGATCAGGCTCGACCAGATCGGTCTTGTTCAGCAGCACAACATCCGCGAAGGCGACCTGTTCTTCCGCTTCGTGGTGCTCGCCAAGTTGCCCGTCGAGATGGACGGCATCGGCCACGGTCACGATGGCATCCAGCCTTGTCCTGTCGGCGACATCCTGGTCGACGAAGAACGTTTGTGCCACCGGTGCGGGATCCGCCAAGCCCGTTGTCTCGACAATGATCGCATCGAACGTGTCGCCACGTTTCATCAAACCACCGAGGATACGGATCAGGTCGCCGCGCACGGTGCAGCAGATGCACCCGTTGTTCATCTCGAACACTTCCTCGTCGGCATCCACCACGAGTTCGTTGTCGATCCCCTCTTCCCCGAATTCATTGACGATGACGGCATATTTCTTGCCGTGGCGTTCGGTCAGAATGCGGTTGAGAAGGGTTGTCTTTCCCGCACCGAGAAAGCCGGTGAGAACCGTGACGGGTATTTGGGACATCTCGTTCATGGGTGATCCTTCTAGACGACCAAGGTGTTTGTCTGGCAGTCGCCGCAGCGACAGTGAATGTCGATGACCAGGGCGCTTTGCTTTAACGACGGGTCTTCAAGCGACGTCGCAACGCATGGGTCCCATGGCGACGCGCGGGCCACGCCAAACGAGAGCGCGCTGAACAGCCCGACGGGGTCGTCACGAGACAACACCAATGACGACCGACGCTTGTGTCTCAAACCTGCAATGGCCTCCACATAACAGAGCCACCGGCGTCGCCGATGAACACATGCGAGCGCGACGTGTTTACGGCAAGGGCGGTGATCTCGGCACCGCTTGCCCCCCGGAGCATGACCGGTGGTTTCGAGCCATCAACTTCGCTGAGCATCACCTCGCCTTGCCGAGATCCGATGAGAACCGCCGCGCGTCCAGGGACGGGTGCGACGACGGTGATGGCCTCTCCGCTGCCCGGTATGCGCAGCGGGTCACGTCCGGCGGGTCCCTGGGCATTGTCGAAGGGCCAGCAAATCGCATCGAAAGCGCCGGCGGTTGCAAGGTGGGGCACATCCCCGACCCAGGCGAAGCTCTTCACTTTGTTGACGTAGCCATAGAGCTGGAAGTCTTTCTTGTCGTGCAATCGCCATCCGTTGAGCATTCGGTCTTCGGTCGTGGCGACCAAGTATGCGTCGTCTGGGCTGAAGGCGACCGTGCCGTGCAGCCCTTTCCACATCATTTCAGTGGGCATCCATGTCTCGGCTCCGGGCTCCCACAGCGTGGCACCACGGTGATGTGTTGCTGCGAGCCGTCTGGATTTGGAGTCGAATGCCAGACCGCCCACCGTGCTCGGATGTTCAAGCTGAGCCGGAGCCGTCTCGCCATCCCGCCAGACATACGCAACGCGGCGTGAGGAGCAGGCATAAACGCCTTGACCCGCCGCAACGCAGTCGACCCATCGCGTGCCAAAGCTTGCGATTTCCTCGACGCATCCGCCGGGTGTGATGCGCAGGAACCGTCCATCGTCGCCTCCTGACAATACAGACCGGCCGTCTGATGCAAGGCACAGCACCGCCCCATCATGTGCGCAGACAACCAACGGGTCCCCATCCAAACGAAAGAAGCGCACGGTCCCATCGCCGCAACCCGCGGCAACCCCGTCGCCGAATGGGACTGCACCGGTGACCGGTGCGCCGACATCCAACGTCATCTCCTGTTTCGTTGGCAGCTCTGGAAAGCCGCCGTCCGGGAATTGTTGAAAAAACGCGTCTTGGTTCATTATGCCGAGCATTCAAGAGGGACCAACGAACCCGGTCTCTGATCCAAGGGGCGATGGATCGCGACCTGAACCAGCCGCACGGCAACCCCGATCTTTGAGAGCCCACAGAGCGCGATCATTGGTCGGTTTTCCAGGTCCTGTTTCCGATCTCCAGGTGCTTGGTCGTGGTGGCACACGTCCGATGCCGGATGCCGCCACAACGCAACTCCTTGACGAGGGTTCAAGACTGGCACAACGTCCTAACGATGTTATACTGTAACAACACTTGCACGTCAGATGCTATGCCTCAGGACGCCCTTCTTTCAATTTGCATGACCTGCCGGGACGGGCGGGAGGATCAATTCGATGGCGTCAGAGGTGGCGCCCGTCTCGCCCATGCGGTTCAGATCAAACTGGCGGAACACCATCAGCCTGGGCTTCGCCTTCGCGGTGTTCGGTGCATGAGCCAGTGCAAGCGCGCCTGCACGATATCGATCACCGCCCCGGATGCATTCACGTGGATCTTCGGGGATCTCGACCCGACGCTTCATGCAAAAGATGTGATTGCGGTGGCCGATTTGTACAGGCAAAGCAGCGATGGCTTCATGACCCGCGACGAGCGGCCCGAGCCGATGCGCGCGGGCGTCCTCGGGCGCTTGCCGGCCATGCGTTCGGAACATGAGGTCATTGAGCAGATCGCACCTTTGGGCGATGGTCTTGCAACGACGTCGAGCGAGACCACGCGCGTTTGGCGTGAGAAATCCCGATGCTAGGGATGGGGGAGAATGGGTCATACACTCGACGGTGAGGTCGCTCTGGATCTGAACGGGCTTGGGTTTCGGACCCGGGACGGCGACGCTCTGCTGACCGATGTGACGCTTCATCTTCACCCCCGCGAAGTTCTGGCAGTCGTCGGCCTGAACGGAGCGGGGAAGACGACGCTCATCCGTCTGTTGGCGGGGCTGATAACGCCGACATCCGGCGCGATCGAATTGCAAGGCCGGTCCTATGCAAATCTCTCAAGCATCGAGCGTGCGAGACAAATCGCCTATGTCGGCCAGCACGACGAGGCGGACGGGCGCTTGCGTCTTGAAGACTACGTCGCTTTGGGCGCGCTGCCACACCGGGCTTCGCTGTCAGACACAGATGTGAGGATCAGAGTAGCAGAGGCCCTGGAGCAGGTCGGCTTGGCACATCTGGCCTCGAGCCGCCTGGAGGTCCTGTCTGGTGGCGAGCGTCAGCGTGGCAAGTTCGCTCGGGCCATATGCCAGGCCCCCAAACTGCTTTTGCTGGACGAGCCGACCAATCACCTCGACCCCGCCGCGCGCGGCGCCTTGCTGACGGCGGCGCTGGATCTGGGGATCACGATCGTGACGGCAATGCATGACCTGACGCTGATCGAGTCTTTCGCCACGCATGTCGCGGTCCTGCGCAAAGGGCAACTGGCGGCCTATGGGCACCCGGCGGATATCCTGACACCCGACACCGTCAAGGAGATCTTCGGCGTCAGCCTCTACCGCCTCGATCATCCAACCGAGAACCGTATCCTGCCGTCACTCGATGTTCCGGTTGGAACAACGCCAAAACTGCACGGCTGAACTGGAAAGGAAGCATGATGTCCCGTCTTTCGACAATGGTTGCGCTCGCCGGACTGTTCCCCGTTTTCACGCTTGGCGTGGCACAGGCCGAGCCCGTTACCGTCGACAATTGCGGATCGCCGCTGACATTCGAGACGGTTCCCGAACGCGTGGTGGTCCATGACATCAACATGTCAGAGATGGCGTTTGCGCTTGGGCTGCAGGACAGGATGGTCGGCGTGACCGGGATCAGTGGCTGGTACAAGACGACCGCGGCATTTGACACGGCCCGCGGCGAGATCCCGGAACTTGCGCCGAAGTACCCAACGCTCGAGAACCTTGTCGCGGCGACGCCGGATCTGTTCTTCGCTGGCTGGTATTACGGGATGAAGCCCGGCGGCGATGTGACGCCTGAGACGCTCGAGCCTCACGGGATCAAAACACTGGTGTTGTCCGAGAGCTGCATTCATCTGGACAAGGACCGCCCGGCAGCATCGCTCGATCTGCTCTATGACGATGTCACGCGTCTCGGAAAGATCTTTGGCAAAGAGGCGGAGGCTGCCGCCTTGGTCACGGATTGGCAGGCACGCGTTGCCGAGATCAAGGCCGGTGTCAGCGACTTCAGCGGCAAGCGCGTCTTCCTCTACGATTCCGGCACCGACAAGCCGTTCACTGCGGGCAAATACGCGATGCCAACCGCGATGATCGAGGCCTTGGGGGGCGTCAACGTAACGGCCGACATGGACACCAGCTGGGGCACGACATCCTGGGAAGCCATTGCGGCGGCAGATCCGGAATTCCTGATCCTGCTGGATTACCAGTCCGGCGGCGGAGCGGCGGATCTGCTGACGTTCCTCAAGGAGCATCCGGTGATGCAGCACGCAACTGCCGTCAAAAACGAGGCCTTCGTTGCCCTGCGCTATGAGGAACTGACCCCGGGTCCCGCGAACATCGAGGCGATGGCCAAGATGGCCGATGCGATGAAGGCGCTGACGAACTGATCCGCCAGCAGCACAAAGGTGCGGCTCACGTGGTTTCTGGCGCTTGGTCTGCCGGGGCTGGTGGTATTGCTGATGCTGGCCGTGGCGGTCGGGGCAACGCCGTTCACCCTGCAGCAGGTCCTGTCGGCGTTCACCCCCGGTGAACCCACCCCCACCAGCCGCATCATCCTGGACCTTCGGCTGCCGCGCGCCTTGATGGCGGTCGTGGTCGGGGCGGGACTCGGCATGGTCGGGGCTGTGCTCCAGACGTTGACCCGGAACGATCTGGCCGACCCATTTCTGTTCGGCTTGTCGTCTGGGGCGGCTGCTGGCGCGGTTGTCGTCATCACGGTCACTGGCAATGTGCTCGGGTTCTGGACCTTGCCTCTGGCAGCGTTTGCCGGGGGACTGCTCGCGTCTCTGATCGTGCTCAGCCTTTTTGCGCGTCTCACACAGCAGGGCGCCAGTCAGATGGTTCTTGCCGGGCTTGCTGTGTCGTTCCTGTTCCTGTCGCTCACGAACTATCTGATCTTCGCCGGAGACCAACGCGCCGCGCATTCCGTCTTGTTCTGGACCCTGGGCGGTCTCGGTCTGGCGAACTGGGATGTCCTGCCCATCGCTCTGGCCGGGCTCGCCGCCATTGGCCTTTTCGCTGGCCTGACGCATCACAGGCTCGACGCCTTGCTGGCGGGGGACGAGGCGGCAGAGACCCTGGGCGTCTCGGTCACACAGTTTCGCCGCCTGGCCTTTCTTCTCTGCGCCTTCGCTACGGCCAGCTTTGTGTCGCTCACCGGAGTGATCGGCTTCATCGGCCTTATGGTTCCGCATCTCGCCCGAGGTCTTGTCGGGCCGCTCCATGGTGCGATGATGCTGACCTCCGCGGTAATCGGGGCTTACCTGCTGCTGGCCAGTGACATCGCTGCACGTACCTTGCTGGCGCCGCAGGAGCTTCCGATCGGGGTGCTCACCACCGCGCTCGGTGCCAGCTTTGTCTTGGTTTTGCTCAGGAAAGGGCGCTAGTCTGTTATGCTATAACAAACTCGGGGGAGCGCCATGGCAGAGAACATTCCGGTTACCGTTTTGACGGGATTTCTCGGCAGCGGAAAGACAACGCTGCTCAATCGCATTCTGACCGAAAACCACGGACAGCGGATCGCCGTGATCGAGAACGAGTTCGGTGAGATCGGCGTTGACCAGGATCTGGTGATCAACGCCGACGAAGAAATCTTCGAAATGAACAATGGCTGCATCTGCTGCACAGTTCGCGGGGATCTGATCCGGATCCTCGGCAACCTGATGAAGCGCCGGGACAAGTTCGACCGGATCCTCGTGGAGACAACGGGGCTGGCAGATCCGGGTCCGGTCGCACAAACCTTCTTTGTCGACGATGACATGCGGGATTCGTTCGACCTCGACGGCGTGATCACCCTGGTCGATGCGAAACACGCAGAACTGCATCTGGACGACAGCGAGGAAGCCGCCTCGCAGATTGCCTTCGCCGATGTGATCCTGATCAACAAGGTCGATCTGGTCAGCGAGGAAAGCATCGAGGCACTGGAACGCCGGCTTCGCTCAATGAATGCCATGGCGCGGATAGAGCGGGTGCAAATGGCCGATGCGCCTATGGAGAAGGTCCTGGATGTGGGCGGCTTCGACCTCGACCGCGCGCTTGAGATGAAGCCGAGCTTCCTCGAGCCTGAGTACCCGTTTGAATGGGGCGGCGTGTTGCAGATCGACGGATCAGCGATCTTCCGTTTGCAGAACGGGCCGGACCCGGCGATGGCCGGTGTGATGGAGCCTATCGAGGCCGCGACACCCGAAGCTCTGATGGCAGTGGCCGAGCGGGTCTATCCACGGTTCTCCGACGACGACACGCAGATCGAACCAGGCGCGAGCATGCACCCCGGAGAGACGCTCTGGTCAATGACGCTGCAGGGCGCAGATCACTACGACTACACGCTGGCGGCTCCTAAGCCAGGCCTCTACGCGCTGTTCACCGAGCATATGCCGGAAGAGTTCGAAGCGGTCTTTCTGAACGCGGATGGCACGGAAATGCCGATCGCGGTCGAGCATGTCTTCAACCCAGAACACACCCATGACGAAACCGTCGGATCGGTTGCGCTGGATCTGGATGGCGACATCGATATCAACAAGCTCAACGTCTGGCTGACGCGGCTTTTGCAAACGCGAGGCCCTGACATCTTCCGGATGAAGGGCATTGTTTCTGTCTCCGGTGCCGAGGAGAGGTTCGTCTTCCAAGGCGTGCACATGCTGTTCGACGGTCAAGCAGGTGCGCCCTGGGGCGATGCCCCGCGGGCGTCACGGCTGGTTTTCATCGGACGCAATCTGGACGAGGATGCCTTGAACGAAGGGCTGATGGGCTGCCGGGCCGCTTGAGGCATACAATCTTCGATGCCAGACGAAACATGCCAGCATTGGGCGGTTGACGCCCCGCTTTCTGCCGCTGTCGTGGACCGCGGCGGAACACTTGCTGCCTTTGCCGGAGGCGATGGGGCGGTACGCATTGCACCGCTGAGCGGTGGTGATTTGACTGCCCATGCACTGTCAGAGGGTGCCGTTCTGTCGCTTGCAGCGGACTGCGCTCCCGGTGCTTTCCTGGCCGGGACCGACGATGGCCGCCTCTATCGCGTGACGGCAGAGGGGCACGAGCGCTTGTTACAGCTGCCCCGCACCTTTCCCGAGCAGATCGCTGCACATTCCTGCGGGGTTCGCGCGGTGTCCGATGGTCCGGACATCCGGCTCTTGGACGCCGCGGGCGAGGCCATTGGGAAACTCAGCGGCCATGCCAGTACGGTCGCCGGGCTGCAGTTCGATCAAGCGGGCACGCGGCTGGCCCTGTCGCACTATGACGGGGCTAGCATCTGGGATCTTTCGAGCCAGACAAAGACGCACGCGCTTTACTTTCGCGGCTCCCATCTCAGCCTGAGCTGGCAACCCGAGGGGCGCTATCTGGTAACCGCGACCCAGGAAAAAATGCTGCATGCCTGGGATCTCGAAACCGGCGACAGTGTCAGCCTCGGGCCGAGCTTTCTCAAGGTTCGATCGCTGGGCTGGAGTGCAGACGGGCTCTGGCTGTTCGCCGCGGGTAACGACACGGTCAGCGGTTGGCGGTTTCATCGAGGGCTGCCGTCGTCGCCTGCTGCGAAGATGCTTGGCCGGTTCAGTGAAGACTATGTCGCGCAGGTCTGCTCGCACCCGGTGCATGGCCTGACGGCGGTTGGCTATAACGATGGTGGGCTGGAGCTGATGGTGACCGAGTCCCGGTCATCCCGCCATGAGCTGGTTGAACCGGGTGGCACGGTCGTCGAGGCCCTGGCGTGGTCCCCTGACGGGAACCACCTTGTCGGAGGGGATCGGGACGGGCGATTGTTCGTCTACCATTTCGACGACGATTGGCTCGCCCGCCTGATCAATGCCGACTAGACAACCGCGATCGGGTTGCCGGGCGAGCCGGTTGCACCCTTGACCGGCAGGGTCGAGAGGATGAACGCGAACTTGTAGATGCCATCCGCCGCCAGGTGGTCCAGACGCACGTTCTCGAGGATGTGGATGCCGTGCTTGGCCAGGAAGATCTGGTGCACCGGGAAGGCGAGGTTCGGATCAGGGTTCGGCACCGCCTCGATGGCCCAGCAGTCAGCCGCGCCAACCGAGATGCCTTTCTCCGCCAGCCAATCGGCGGCCTCGACCCCGATCCCTGGCTCGCCCGAGTTGAAGCGAGCATTGTCCTTCATCCAAAGCTCCTCACCCCAGCCCGTGCGCCACATCACGGCGCTGCCTTTGGTGATGTCATCTTCGGTCATGTTCTGCTTGGCGAGGCAGTCCTTGAGATCCTGCACCGAGATTTCTTCGCCGGCATCCAGCATACGGCCCTTGAGGGTCATCACATCGAACATGATCCCCCGGCAGAAGAACGGCTTGACGTGCTCCATCCCCAGTTTCTGCAGTCCATAGGCGCCAACCGTCGATCCGGACGCCGCATCGCTGTTCTGCAAATCCCTGGTGGTGAAGCCGTTGTAGAAGCGCTCGTTGTTCAGGTCGCCGACTTCGCCAACCCGTGCTCCGATATGGCCGAGGCCATCGAATTGAGTGCCGACCTGGCCGATCTCGGTGGTCAGGATCTCGTCATGCCAGATCACCTGGTTCTTACCGAAAGCACCGCCCGTCGGCGCGCCCGGGATCCGCAGGGCGAAGACCCGCGAGCCAAAGAGCGGCATGCCGACTTCGTAGGTCCGGCCGAGGCTGTAGACCTTACCCGTCTTGATCAGACTGGCAGCGTCCATGGTAACGTCAGGGCCCATGTGGTTGGTCGCGCCGACTTGATCGTCCGCACCCCATTGCGACGGCCACCACTTGTCCGCCACCGGCGTGCCTTCGATGCCCCCTTCGGCGGCATGGGCGGGTTTGACGAGGTCAAGCTCATGCATGACACCATCACCGACCGCCGCTGCGGCGACTGCCGTCGTCCCGATCGTCGCTGTCTTGATAAAGGAACGGCGAGACTCGGAGGCCGGAGCGTCATCACCCTGCACTTCTGCGTCCGTGCTTTGCGTGACGAGATCGTCAGTGTCGGTTGGATGGGTCTCATCAGTCATGGCTTAGCCTCCCCTATGTATGGCCATGTTATTACATATCACGCATACACGGGTCAAACTCGCCCAAAGGTTGCTTGCACGCGCAGGTTTCAGGCGTCTGAAGGCGCAGCGCCGGATAAATCTGTGCCTACAAAGGGATCGAAGGATCCAGCGCCGCACGACGCGCCCGCTCGGCCCGTTCTGTATTTATGCGCGCAAACTGAGGCAGGTCTTCGCGAAGACTTTGTTCAATCGCGGACTTGTCCAGGTCATTCGTGATCATCAGCAGTTTTGACGTATCGAACCTGATATCCGTCAAGATTTGAGGCGGCTGATAGACATGTTGTGCTCCGTTTATGACAACGGGGCCGTCCAAACCCGCAAGCTGGATCACGGCCTTCGTGCGGAACATGATATCGCCATTCATCTGCGTCCCGGCATTCAGCCAGGCATGAAACGCATCCCAATCGAGCGGTTCATCGAACGCCACGGAGAACGCAAACAAGCCGTGTTCCAGGTCATCGCTGGCAGCATAGCGCGAGCGTCCCAGCCAGCCCTCGATATCCCCTCGCAGCAGGCACGCCTCCAGACCAGCGCCCAAGACAGCCTCCGATGGGTTGGCGTGGTCTGGCCGTATCAGATCTGCCGCGGGGGCGAGCGCTTTGATCCGTGCTTTCAACCGATCACTTGCCGCAACCCGCTCATCAACGATGATCCTGTCAGAAACGGCCAGCTGTTTGAAACCGTAGCGCGAGCGCTCGAGCGCTTCAAAACCACCGGGCGCCATCACGCTCACGACGCTGTCGAGGCAGAAATACTCCGTCACCAGCGGGTTGTTCAGCAGCGTCTGCACAACCGGCGCCGGATCGTAGTCAGGAAGGGTCTCGATGATCACATAGTCAAAACCGGCATGCCCCTGACTGCGCATCGCGAACAGGCGGCGCAGGCTGCTCACCAACCCCGAGCGTGTGACGCAACACAGGCATCCGATTGCATGGGGAACCATCTGGCCCGCGACCCGCTCTACGCAGGACGCTTCGAACGCTGGCCCATCTGTTTCGTTGCTGATAACCGCCCATTGCTGTCCGCGACCGTCAAGGATCCATTCGATGGCCTCGGTTCTCGCGCGTGCATCGACACCGCACAGGATGACGACGGGAACCTTTTGGCGCGCTGCGGTGTGATCGAAACTCAGCATTGAATACAGTCCGAAAAGAAGATGCGTCGCGCGGACGCCTGATCGGATATTCGCCTTACGCCAACCTATGGGCAAGACCATTCACAGCGCCGTTGGCGTTCGATTGGCACGACGCATTGCAATTTCTCCGGTCCCACGGCCCAGACCCGGCCGAATCGAATGAGATGCCAAACGCCGAAACCTCCCCGTACGCTCGGGCTTCGCGTCCTTTGCCGGTTATCGAGCAGGACGCGGGCTGATACATGCACGGATGACAAGTCTCGACGATCGGCCCAGCAAAACCTCAGGTCATGGCTCGCACAGCTCCGGACGATCGAGTGACCTGCGTGAAAGGCGGCTTCGCCTCCGTGGCAGACCCTGGCTTCGAAGGCATCCTTTCACAAAGACCAAGGTGGGTGGGTGAGCCAAAACAGGCGGGTCAAACACAGACGCGTGCAGCCCCATTGTCTTTGCCGCAGCGCACGATAAGGTCGGCCCCGCAAACACCGAGGCCGCATATGCACGAGACCAAGACTGTCCGCGACTTCATCCGGACCATCCCCGATTTCCCCGTTCCCGGCGTGCAGTTCCGGGATGTCACCACGCTCTTCAACGATGCAACGGGCCTGCGCCTGACCATCGACGGGCTGGCCAACCCCTACACGACCGAGAAGCTGGACGTTGTCGTCGGCATGGATGCGCGCGGGTTCATCCTGGGCGGCGCCGTGGCCTACAAGCTGGGCCTGCCATTTGTTGCGATCCGCAAGGCCGGCAAGCTGCCGGGCTCGACCATCTCGGTCGCCTACGAACTGGAATACGGTCAGGCCGAGATGGAGATCCATGACGATGCCATCCACGCAGGCTCGCGCGTGCTGCTGATCGACGATCTGCTGGCGACCGGCGGCACCGCCGAGGCCGGCGTCAAACTGGTCGAGCAGCTTGGCGGCGACATCGTGGCGGCGGCTTTCGTGGTTGACCTGCCCGATCTCGGCGGGAACAAGCGCCTGACCGATATGGGGATCGACGTGCATATCCTCTGCGCATTTGACGGCGACTGATCCCTGAGCGTGAGAATTCCTCACGCAAAGAGCGCAAAGAACTCGTTTCTCTTGCGTTCTTCTCACGGCTAGGAGGGGCCTGTCCTCAGCGCGACCACGCATCAGCATCACTCCGGAGACCAGATCCATGAACGCCGCCGACATCATCGCCGCTCGCCTCCATGCCGCCGGGTGCCGCACCGCCTTCGGCATTCCGGGCGGCGAGGTGCTGACCCTGATCGACGCGCTGGAACGGGCGGGCATACGGTTCGTCCTGACCAAGCACGAGAACGCGGCGGGCTTCATGGCCGAGGGCACGTGGCACGCAACCGGCGCACCGGGGGTTCTGGTCGCAACCGTCGGTCCGGGGGTGGCGAACGCCTTCAACGTCGTCGCGAACGCCGAGCAGGACCGCGTGCCGCTGATCGTTCTGTCCGGCTGTGTCGATGCGGCGGAAGCGGCGAGCTACAACCACCAGGTCTTCGACCACGGCGCGGTGTTCCGCGAGGTCTGCAAGACCTCGGTGACCATCGCCGATGGCGCCGTCGATGTGCAGATCGACAAGGCCATCGGCATCGCTCTGGCAGGCCGTCCGGGGCCGGTGCACATCGACCTTCCGATCATGGTGGCGGATGCCGAGCAACCCGCACCGCGCGCGTGGCGTCATGGCGCGCCTGCTGCGACTGCGCCGTCCGGACCGGATCTCGACAGGGCGCGCGCGCTCTTCGCTGGCGCCGAACGCCCGGTTGTCATGGCGGGCCTCGACGCGCTGAACGAGCCGGACGGGGCCGACGCCGTGCGCACCTTTGTCGAGAAACACCAGATCCCGCTCCTGACCACGTACAAGGGCAAAGGCATCCTGCCGGAGGATCACCCCCTGTCTCTTGGCGGGCACGGTCTGTCGCCGCGGGCGGACAAGATCGTGCTGCCGATCTTCGAGCAGGCCGATTGCATCATCGCCGCGGGCTATGACCCGATCGAGATGCGCACGGGCTGGCAGGCACCCTGGGACCCGGCCAAGGTGATCGAGTTCGCCCATGCGCCGAATGATCACGACATGCATCATGCGGATTTGAACTGGGTTTGCTCGGTGGCAGGTGGTCTGGCTGCGATTGATGGCGATACGCGCACGCGCTGGCCCGGCGGCGAGCCCGCAGCAGTCCGCGACACGCATTGGGCCGCGTTCGGCGCGGGCGACAGCTGGGGCCCGGCCCATGCGATTGCCGAGTTGCTGGCCGCCGCACCGGACGAGACGACCATCACCATCGACTCGGGTGCGCACCGGATCCTGCTTTCCCAGCAATGGCAGGGCAAACACCCCCGCGCGATCCTGCAATCGACAGGGCTCTGCACGATGGGCTGCGCGCTGCCGCTGGGCATGGGCTTCAAACATGCCCGCCCCGACGCGCCGGTCGTGGCGTTCATGGGCGACGCGGGCCTCGAGATGACCATGGGCGAGCTTGCGACGCTGCGCGATCTCGGCCTGCCGCTTGTGGTGGTGGTGTTCGTCGACCGCTCGCTTGCACTGATCGAGTTGAAGCAGCGCCGCACGGGCCTGCAGAACGCGGGCGTCGACTTCGAGCATACCGACTTCGCGGCGCTGGCCCGGCTCTATGGCGGAAATGGCGTTACGGTTTCGGGACCGGGCGAGGCTGGTCCTGCGCTGACCGACGCTCTGGCGGCAGATCGGTTCACCCTGATTGCGGTCGAGATCCCGCGCCGCGCCTATGACGGACTGATCTGATCTTCCTGACACGAGGGTGCGTCACGGACGCACCCTACGCCATGTCGCGCGACACCCCGTAGGGTGCGTCCGTGACGCACCCTCGTGTCAGGAAAACAGGATCGCCCGAAAGTCGTTCACATTGGTCATCGTCGGGCCGGGGATAACCTGCGCGCCGAGCGTCTCGAAAAACCCATGACCGTTGTTGTTCGCCAACTCCGCCCGTGGGTCGATCCCCAGCGCTTTTGCGCGCTCAAGGATGTCCGGCGATGCGATCGCGCCCGCCACCTCCTCGGCCCCGTCGACCCCGTCCGTATCGCAGGCCATGGCCCAAGCAGGCGCTCCATCGAGACCGATGGCGAGCGACAGGAGGAACTCGACATTGCGTCCGCCGCGGCCATCACCGCGCAAGGTCACCGTCGTCTCGCCGCCCGACAGCAGCACGCAAGGGCGCGGCAAGGGCTGACCCTGGCGGATCACCTGATGGGCGATGCCAGCGTGGACGGTGCCGACATCGCGGGCCTCGCCCTCGAGACTGTCACCAAGGATCATCGGCGTCACACCTGCAGCGCGCGCCACTGCAGCAGCGGCTTCCAGCGATTGCTGAGGCGCGGCGATAATCCGGTTCTCGACCTGTGCCAACCGTGGATCATCGGGCGCTGGCGCCAGCGCGCCAGCGGCGAGACAGGCCGCGACCGAAGCAGGCGGATCGATCCCGAAATGCGCGAGGATCGCAGCGGCATCGGCGGGGGCTGTAGCCTCGCCCACGGTCGGCCCCGAGGCGATCGTCCCCGGGTCATCCCCCGGCACATCCGAGATCATCAGCGCGACCACCTTCGCCGGATGGGCCGCAGCGGCGAGCCGCCCGCCCTTCACGCCGGAGAGGTGTTTGCGCACCACATTCATCTGTCCGATAGTCGCACCCGATGCCAGCAGCGCGCGGTTCACCTCCTGCTTCTCGGCGAGCGTGATGTCCCCCGACGGCAGGGTCAGCAGCGCCGAACCTCCACCGGAAACAAGCGCGATCACCAGATCGTCCGCACTCAGCCCGGCCATCAGATCCATCATCCGACGGGTCGCATCGGCGCCTGCCTGATCGGGCACGGGGTGCGCCGCCTCGACAATCTCGATCCGCTGACACGGACGGCCATAGCCATAGCGCGTGATCACGAGACTGGCGTCGATGGGATGATCCCACGCCTGCTCGAAAGCCTCCGCCATCCGGGCCGAGGCCTTGCCCGCCCCGATCACGATCGTCCGGCCCGCAGGCGGGTCCGGCAGGACATCCGGCACGCGGCGCATCGGATCGGCGGCGGCCACGGCGGCATCGAACATGCGGCGGAGGAGATCTTCTTCGGGCGTCATGCGCCCGGTGTGCCATCCTCGCCGTCCCGTGTCCATGGCACCTCGGTCTGTTGTTGCATCCGGGGGCGGGCCGGACGGCCCTCGCGCCAGGCGATGAACATGCCCGCGCCGCAGATCAGCGCCATCCCGGCGAACGCCATCTGGTCGGGTACGGTGCGCCAGATCAGATAGTCCAGCGCGCCCATGATCACGAGGTAGGAGTACTCGAAGGGCGCAAGCTGGCTTGCCTCGACCTCCTTGTAGGCGCGGATGGACAGCAACAGCCCTGTGATGTGGGTGAACGCGGTCAGCACCAGGAGCGCAAGCACCGTTGTCGACAGAGGCAGCCAGCCGGCAGTGAGGAAGGCGTTCTCGGTCCGGAACGCCTCAGGCAGCGGCATCAGAGGCATCAACGCGATCCCGGCGAGCCCGATCCCCGCATAGAGCATGTTGTGCACGGCCGTCAGCGCGAAGCCGGGATCGTCGCGGCACCGCCAGCGCGTCAACACAATCGCCAGCGCATAGCAGGCCGCCGCAATCGCGGGCATGACCGCGACGGGTGTCCACCCCTCGCTGCCCGGGCGGATAATCAGCAAAACGCCGGCAAACCCGAGGATCACGGCGATCACGCGGCGCGGGCCGATCGGCTCGCCCAGCAGGATCGCTGCTAAGACCGTGATCAGCAGCGGACCGATGAAGAAGACAGACGCTGCGTTGGCCAGCGTCAGATACGGCAGCGAAGCGTAGAAGAACAGGTACGCCCCCGTCATCAATCCGGCGCGCGCCAACGGCCAAAAGAGACGGCGCGGCGTCATCTCGCGCATACGGCCGATCGCAACCAGCACCGAGGTGAGCAGGATCAGCACAGCGACCGAGCGCACCGCCTGCATCTGCCAGATCGAGACATCCGAGGCCGTGACCTTCACCACCAGATCCTGTAGCGCAAAACTGACCATCGCCGCGATGATCATGCCCGCGGCAAGGAACTGCTGACGGCGGCCCGCCCCGGCGCCGGGCACATCGAAGTCTGGTCCTGCTGTTGTCATGTCCGAGCTCCCGACCGGCAAGGCCCCGGATTGGGGCGGCGTTCTCTCGACGATGCAGGCAGCGCCCCGCGCGGCGACACCACCACATCCGGGTTGCCCAATGCGCTCAAAGCCGTCAATCGTGCCAGCGGCATGTGATGTCGCGAATGGATGAAAGAACCGAGGAAGGGACAGACGATGGACCAGAACTATCTCGAGAAAGGCCTGGCACAGCGCAAGGCGACGCTAGGCGAGGCATATGTCGATAACGTTTTCGCGAACGCCGACGACTTCAGTCGTCCGTTTCAGGAGGCGATGACCTCGTGGTGTTGGGGCTTTGGCTGGGGCGATGACGTGATCGATCCCAAGTCGCGGTCGATGATGAACCTGACCATGATCGCCGCGCTGAACCGGATGGAGGAGTTCGAGCTGCACTTTCGCGGCGCCATCAAGAACGGTGTCACGAAAGACGAGCTACGCGCGATTTTGCACGTGATTTCAATCTATTGCGGCGTTCCAGCGGGCGTTGCCTGCTTCCGCATCGCCAAACGGATCCTGGCCGAAGAAGGCCTCTGAAACCCTACTCTATCGGCTACGGGCCGGGCTGTCTGGCCCGGCCCAGATCGGCCGGGATCGGCCGGATATGGAAGCGCGGTGCCGCGGTCACAGACGCACGCACCGACAATGTCTTTCCTGCAATCGTCATAGAATTTTAACCGTTGACCAAAATTCTGCCCAATTGATCGCGGACTGTATGGGAAGTTGAAGAAGATATCGTAATTTTTTCAACGCTGTAGAGTGGATACTTCAACATTGACACGATTCCCGACATGTCGGATATGTCGGGCGGGGGTTCAGATGATGAAATCAATCGCAGGATTTGCTCTCGCCGGGGCCGCAGTATTGTTCGCGACCACCGCGCAGGCCAATGAGTCGAAATCCTGGTACGTTTACTGCGAAGGCGAGAGCCAGAACACGCACTGGGCCGTATTCTCGAAGAACATCTGGCCGCATCCCGAGACGGAAAGCTACGGCCGCCGCCTCGGCAGCGCCGCCCAGCAACATTTCGAACGCACGCACAATGTCGCGCTCACCGGATGTTCCGGGGTCAAGTTCTTCGATGCGAGCCTTGCCGAGTACAGCCGTGAGCGTACGGTGCGCCTGCACAAGCAGATGGGCGATCAGGTCTACTTCTTCCAGTTGCCGACCAACCTGGTCGGTCAGCAATAGGCCACACACGGGTCCAGTCGGGCAAGGGCTGCCCGTCAGAGCATGTTCTTGTCGGCGAGTTCCTGGCGCGCGGCTTCGGTCTTTGCCAGATCGCTCAATCCCATGCCACGCAGGACACCCTCGGTCTTCGAGAACTGGATGTCCTTGTAGTCGATAATCTGGATCATGTTGCCCCAGGGATCGTAGATGTCGACGAACCGGCCCTCCGGCACATGGGCGCCCGCCGCCCGCGCCAGATCGCGCACCCGGCTGCGGTCGTCCACAACGAGTCCGAAGTGGCGCGGGTCATCCCGCTCGCTCTTGTCCGCTTTCATCAAGGCAATGAACTGATCGCCCATGTCGATGAAGGCCGCTGTGTCGCTGCGCCCGCGTAGCTCGAATTCGAAGATCGCGCCCCAGAACGCGAGCGCTTCGTCGATGCTGCCGACTTCGAGGGCGACGTGGTTCATCCCAACCAGACGCGGCTTCTCTGTACTCGGCTGTTCTGTGCTCATGCCAACCTCCCGCGTCGATCACCGTGAAGATATGTGCATGCCGTCTCAGTCCCGCAACCAGGTTGCCATCTGCTCCGGCGTGAGATTTCCGCCGCAGAGGATCGTGGCCGCGCGCTGACCGGCGAACCGGTCGCGATGCTGCATGAGCGCTGACACCGCAGCGACGCCCGAAGGTTCGACCACCAGACCAAGGTGCCGGTGCAGCAGGCGCATCGCGTCGATCATGGATGCCTCACTGATCAGAACGGCGTCATCGACAATGCCCTTCATGTCGTCCAGCGCCTCGGCCACAGGCACCCGCACGCCGATCCCGTCGGCGATGGTATCGGCGCTGTCGGCCACGACCACCTCGCCCGCTCGCCAGCTATCGACCATGGCAGGGGCCTGCTCGGCCTGTACCGCGACGACCTGGATCTGGGGTGCATGGGCCTTCAGCGCGGTTGCGATACCGTTGATCATTGCCCCGTTGCCAAGGGGAACCAGCATCACCTCGGGCAAGGGGTCGAGCGACAGCAACTCCATCCCCATGGTCCCGGCCCCCTCGGCGGTTTCGACATCAAGGCTGTCCACGGCGAGACGCAGGCCCTCAGCCTCGGCAAAGGCGCGGGAGGCATCCTTGGCGGCATCGAAATCGGCCCCGTGCAGACGCACTTCGGCGCCCAGCCCACGCATCCGCTCGATCTTCAGGGGATTGGCGTTCTCGGCCGCGTAGACCACCACAGGGATGTCGCGCCGCCGCCCGGCATAGGCGATGGCCTGACCGAAGTTGCCTGCGCTGGCGCAGACCACCGGACCCTTCTCGCCAGACGCCACCAGTGCGGCCATATACGTCTCGGCCCCGCGGCCCTTGAACGACCGGATCGGGTTCTGCGTCTCGACCTTTACGGTCAGGCGACATCCCAGCGCATCGGACAGCGGCTCGCACTCGAACTGCGGCGTGTGCAGGAACACCGGGTCGATCACCTCGAACGCGGCGCGGATACGGTCGACATGGATCCGGGGCATGGTCACTCCTTGGGCTCGGCGGGCAGGCCCGTCCAGACCTTGCAGGGACCGCGCGCCGGCGCAAGCCTCAGAGAACCTCCTGGATCGGATAGACATAGACGAGGTAATGATAGAAGAACCCCAGCGACAACGCGAGAATGATCACCCCCAGCACGGGGGACGAGACCTTGATGCCCTTGGCCGACAGCTCCGCCGTGTGCATGGGTTCGGCCCCCTCGCCATCCTTCGGCGCGCGCAGGTCCAGCCGGAACTGCAGCCACGCGAACCAGACCCCGGCGATGACCAAACCGCTGACCACAGCGAAGATCACAACGGTCGAATAATACTGCCAGTCGAACACCTTGCCGCGATGGGCGAAACCGCGCTCGCGATAGGCGAAGTAGGCGGCCTGCGCCGCATTGCAGCGCTCGCGGACCTCGGTTTCGGTGATGGCGGCACAGTCAGTCTGAAACGCAACCTGCGCCGATGGCTCGGGCAGGCGCTCCGCTGCACGGGTGGCCAGATCGCGGATATCGATTCCGCCCGGCGCGGGTTCCTGCGCAGCCGCCACAACTGGCAGCAACATCACCACAATCGCGAGCAGAACTCTCATTGCCGGGCGACGTCCTCGAGCACGAACTGGCGCAGCAGAGCCTCACACCGCAGCCCCTTGCCGCTGCACGTCTGCTGCTCGACCGAACGATATTCGGCAAACTGCGCCGAACCCAGCCAGACCTGCATGAATGTGCCCTGGCTTGCATGGAGCTGTTCGAGCCAGCGGTATTCGACAGTTCCCGCTGGCGGTGTTTCTACATCCAGCAACTGCACTTGGATCGTACTGACGCCCGTTGGCATCTTTAATGACAAGTCACCACTCACCGCGGCACCGCCGCCCGAGGTGCCACCTCCCGCTTTCGACAGAGCAAGCTTTTGGACAGATGTCCCCTCGACTTCACGCCGGTTCGCGTCCTTGGCCGTGCCCCGCGCGACCCTGCGCATGTTCACATCCGGGCTGCCCGCACTTTGCTGGCATTTGCGCATCTCGCGCTTTGCCCATTCATAGCGTTCCTTGTAGGCGTCCGCGCTCTCGCGGACGCGGTCATAGCGATCTTTCCAGCCATCACAGGATTGGGCAGCGGCGGGTGTCGTGTAGGAGAGGGCGAAGAGGGCCGCGCACAGCGGCAAGGCAAATCTGAACATCTGAAAACTCCAACATCAATATGCCGGAGAGTTTACCACGCACGCCTCGGCCCAACAACCGGAGCGCGAGTCGGCAGGTCAGATGTCCAGATTCTCCACGCTCAGCGCATTTTCCTGGATGAACTGGCGGCGTGGCTCGACCACGTCGCCCATCAGCTTGGTGAAGATCTCGTCCGCCTCGGTCATCTGGTCGATGCGCACCTGCAGCAGCGTGCGGGCTTCGGGGTCGAGCGTCGTCTCCCAGAGCTGCTCGGCATTCATCTCGCCGAGGCCTTTGTAACGTTGCAGCCCGATGCCCTTCTCGCCCTCGGCCATGATGACATCGATCAGCTCGGACGGCGCGCGGATCGCAACCTCCTGATCCTTGCGGATCAGCATGGCGGGGGCGCCATAGGTCTCGGCCAAACCTTCGGTCATCGAGGCAAGTTTCCGCGCCTCCGCCGAGCGCAGGGCCATGCCGTCGATCGAGCGGATCTCGGTCACGCCGCGTACAATGCGCGTGAAGCGGACCCCGCCATCGGCAGCGACATCACCGGTCCAGCCGCGTTCCGTCTCCGGCGCGAGACCATCGAGCCGGGCGGCCACCGCGTCGACTTGTTCCTGCGGAGGGTGGGGCGTCAGCGCGCCTTCGATGGCCATCTGCTCGAGCACGAAACGCGGGTACGAGGTCTGGAAGGCGTTCAGCACGGTGCGGGCATTGCGCGCCTCATCCACCACGCGGATCAGGTCGGGGCCCGCCACCTCGGCCCCCGAGCCGAGCTTGAGCACCGCGTTGTCCGCCCCCTGCGCCACCAGATAGTCGTCCAGCGCTGGCTGGTCCTTGAGGTACACCTCGGACTTGCCACGGCTGACTTTGTAGAGAGGCGGCTGCGCGATGTAGAGGTAGCCGCCTTCAATCAGTTCGGGCATCTGGCGGTAGAAGAACGTCAGGAGCAGCGTTCGGATATGCGCTCCGTCGACATCTGCATCCGTCATCACGATGATCTTGTGATAGCGCAGCTTCGAGACGTCGAACTCGTCGCGCCCGATCCCAGTGCCGAGCGCGGTGATCAGCGTGCCGATCTCCTGGCTCGACAGCATCCGGTCGAACCGCGCGCGTTCCACGTTCAGGATCTTTCCGCGCAGCGGCAGCACCGCCTGATTGTGCCGGGACCGGCCCTGTTTCGCGGAGCCGCCTGCGCTGTCGCCCTCGACCAGGAACAGCTCGGATTTTGACGGATCCTTCTCCTGACAATCGGCGAGTTTCCCCGGCAGCGAGGACACCGACATCGCCGATTTGCGCGTCATCTCGCGGGCCTTGCGGGCGGCTTCGCGGGCCAGCGCCGCCTCGACGATCTTGCCGATGATGTGGCGCGCTTCGGTGGGATGTTCCTCGAACCACTCCGACAGTTTCTCGTTCATGAGGGATTCAACCGCCGGACGGACTTCCGAGGACACGAGCTTGTCCTTGGTCTGGGAGCTGAATTTCGGGTCCGGCACCTTCACCGACAGGACACAGGTCAGCCCCTCGCGCGCATCGTCACCGGAAAGCTGCACCTTCTCCTTCTTCGCCAGGCCCGAGGAGGTGACATAGGCGTTGATCGTCCGGGTCAGCGCGCCGCGGAAGCCCGCCATGTGGGTGCCGCCATCGCGCTGGGGGATGTTGTTCGTGAAGCAGAGCACGTTCTCGTGGTAGCCGTCGTTCCACCACATGGCGACGTCGACGGTGATCCCATCCTTCTCGCCCTGCACGATGATCGGCATGTCCACCAGCGCGGTCTTCGAGCGGTCGAGATAGCGCACGAATGCCTCGACCCCGCCTTCATAGTAAAGCTCCTCCTCGCGGATGTCCGAATGGCGCTGATCGCGCAACAGGATCCGCACGCCGGAGTTCAGGAAGGCAAGCTCCCGCAGCCGGTGCTCCAGCGTTGCGAATTTGTATTCGATGTTGGTGAAGGTCGCATCGGAAGCGTGGAACTTGACCCGCGTGCCCTTTTGGCCGTCGGCATCGCCAACCACGGTCAGGGGTTCGGTCGTCTCGCCGTGTTCAAAGCGGGCCTTGTGCTCCTTGCCGTCGCGCCAGATCGTCAACTCCAGCCAATCCGACAGCGCATTGACCACGGACACCCCGACGCCGTGCAGACCGCCAGAGACCTTGTAGGAGTTCTGGTCAAACTTTCCGCCAGCATGAAGCTGGGTCATGATGACCTCGGCAGCGCTGATCCCCTCTTCCGGGTGGATGTCGGTCGGGATGCCGCGCCCATTGTCGCTGACCGAGACCGAGCCGTCCGCGTGAAGGGTCACCTTGACGAGATCGGCGTGGCCCGCCAGCGCCTCGTCAATGGCGTTGTCGACCACCTCGTAGACCATGTGATGCAGGCCCGAGCCGTCATCGGTATCGCCGATATACATGCCCGGCCGCTTGCGCACAGCCTCCAGCCCCTTCAGCACCTTGATGCTGTCGGCACCGTATTCCGTTTCGTTTTCGTTCTGCTCGTCGTCGGCCATTTCCAGCCCTTCGTTCTTGGGTACCGGAATTTAACCGCCGACACTGCGAAAGTCCCGCCAAAAGTCGCATTTTCCGTGAATGCCGGGGCAAAAATCGAGAAATCAATGCAGGATTGTGCGTTTCCGCCGCCCAGGGCGGAACCGTTGCACAGGTCCGCGGTCTCTCGCAGCGAAACGCCCCATGGGGCGCCGTGTTGCGACGGGTCCGGAACGGCGCCAGACAGCCATGCCGAAATCGACCTCCAGCGAGAGACACCGCAGCCATCCGGCCACAGGCCGCTCTATCCGCACGCGACACGGGCCGGTGTCCGGGCTGGGGACAAAAGGAAGGCGCAGCCCCGGCAGATGGGGATCAGAGACCGCGCAGCCGAGCGTTGCGGGGACCTCAGACGGCCCCGGCCCGGATTACGTCACCAGGACGACGGGCCAGGACCGGTCTCGACAACAGATTTGCGGTTTTTGGTGTGACGGTCGATCAGCTTGCGTTGCTGTGTGTCGCTGGGCACGTATCGCGAGGCGGACGGCACCCAACCAGTGTGGAACACCTCGGGCAACAGTTCCTGGATCTCCGCCTGGGCCTCTTTGGAAAGCGTCGCCAGCGCCAGCGGCCCGGTCAGCAAGCTTTCAGCGGCCGCTCCATCCGCAATGACGATTTCATGCTGATCAAACAGGATATGGAAATACTCCGTCTCTTCCAGCGAAGGCTCGATGAAAACCCCGGGCAGGCCGGTCAGCTTGATTGCACTGATCAGCACCTCATGGGTACCGAACATTCGCTCTGCGATTTTCGAGCGCACAAGCAAACGGTGCTGACGAGACACGCGCAGATCGGCCACTGGGGACTGCGGGCCCAACGCACCCGCCGTGATCCGCACGGGGCGCAGCATGGGGTTCGACCGCAACTGGTCGGTGGACACCCTCCGCGATCCGATCCAGCGAATGGGGTGCGCGATCCCTTCCACGTTCAGAACCATGTCACCGACAGACAGAGTTTCAACCGGCACATCGCCATCGGGCGTCCGGATCCGGGTGCCGCGGACAAAGCAAATGATGGAATCGTTCGGCGTCAGAGGCCCGTTGACATTGTTTCCGTCGATGTCGAACTGGATACTATGCTGCGACCCTGCACCACTGGTCGATGTGGTAACGGCACCATCGGCAGCGCCGCCACTGAGTGTCTGGCTGGGATTGGCATTGATCGACAGAGCCTCGACCACGCCATTCGCGGTATCCGGTCAGGGCAATGCTGTTCGCCTCGACCGTGTTGTTGCCTGTGCCACCGTTGATCAGCAGACCCGACCCAGCTTCCGATGTTATCGTAAAGACGGTAAAATCGGGATTGGCCGGGTGCGGTACGCCCGTCAGATCTGACAGCGTAACCTCACCGTTCAAGACGCCCAAGGCCGAGATCAGCGTGTCAAGGTAACCGTCGCATTGTTGGACTGCTGAGAGGCTGGTAGTCAGCGCCGCCATGGGACGCCGGATAGACACACAACGCCTTGTGCTGCGTCAGTGGAATGACGCTGATCTCGAGGCCTTCGCCGGTCTTCATGCCGACGATGCCGTGATGGGCGATCTCGGCGGACCGATGACACGGCAGGAGAGCGCCGGGAAGCTCGCCAGGTACCGACAGGCATGGGAGCGGTTTGGGTATGGCCGGTGGTGCGTCACCGATCGCGCCGATCGTTTTTTGGGGTATGTCGGCGTCAACCGGCAAGCGGACGACACGCCGCTGGGGGAGCATGACGACATCGGCTGGCGCCTGAACCGCGATGTCTGGGGGAAGGGCTATGCCGTCGAAGCGGCCACGGCCGCGCTGCGCGATGTATTCGAGCGCTGTGACCTCAGCGAGGTTCTTGCCTACACGGCACCGGACAACATGGCATCGCAGAGGGTGATCGCCAAGCTGCCGTTCGAGCGGCGGGCCTCCCTCGACTTTTCCGTGCCATGGCCGCCTGTGGGCATGTGGCATGGGCTGGTCTGGGCGACCAATCCGGGTCTGGCGTCAGGGATGTCGTGAGCGGTCCTTGCCAAGGCACACTTGCAGGGGTCCAACACGCGTCATTTCTTCGTCTTCTTGCCAACCCAGCGCAGTTCGATATGGGTGCCGGTCTGCCGCGTCTCGAACCCGGGCAGATTTTTCACCAGATCACTCAGCTTGGAGGAGCCGTAGGTCCGGGGATCGAAATCGGGATGGGCGGCGCGGATCTGCGAGCCAACGCCGCCCAATCGGTACCACTCGTGATCCTGGTCGATCTTCGCCATGGCACTGCGCACAATCGGGACGACCTTGCTTGCAGGCTCACGCTTCGTCTTGGGCCTTGCCGCGGTATCCTCGGCATCACCCACGATGTTCTCGATGAAGATGAACTGGTTGCAGACATTGCGCAGCGCGGCAGGGGTCTTCTTCTCGCCGATGCCGATGACCATCCGTCCGTCCTCGCGCAACCGGCTCGCAAGCTGGGTAAAATCGCTGTCGGACGAGACTAGCACAAAGCCGTCGAACCGGTCCGAGTGCAGGATGTCCATCGCATCGATCACCAGCCCAATGTCCGACGCATTCTTGCCCTTGGTGTTCGCCGTCTGCTGGCGGGCGACCATGCCAAGCTCGCGGATCTGGTCCTTCCAGGATGTCAGCCCCGGGCTTGACCAATCGCCATAGACACGCCTCAGCGCCGGGTCGCCGATGCCGGAAATCTCGTTCAGGATCTCGGTCGCGTGCTTCGCCGGGACGTTGTCCGCATCGATCAGCACGGCGAGCAGCGGGCGGTCATCGCGGGTCATTCGGGCACCTCCCTCAGCTTGCCGCAATGGCCGCGCCCGCACCGCAAAGGACACCGCCGGTTGCCTGATCGATCCGCCGGGCCGTCCGGGCATTTGACAACAACCTGCGCGCCCGGTCCGCCGCCCATGCATAGGCCATGTCCGAGCCAAGTCCGATCGGTGTCGACACTGCGATGATCACAAGCGCGTCGACCCAGGTCATCACACTGACATCGAAAAACCCGGGAAACAGTGCCATGAAAAACAGCGCAGCCTTCGGGTTGCCCATGTTGATCAGCCAGCCCGTGGCGACCCCCTGCCAGAACGGGATCGGCCTCAGTGTCGGATCATCGCGCATCACGCCAGAGCGCCCGAAGATCAGCTTGGCGCCCAGCCAGATCAGCCATGCAGCGCCGACGAACTTCAAGACGATCAGGATGTCGCCATAGTGTGCCGCGATCAGAGCCAGCCCGAAGATCGCCGTCAGGATCCAGATCTTCTCGGCAAGATAAGCCCCGATCGCCATGGAGAAGCCTGAGCGCACGCCAAATGCCGCCGAGCGTGCCGCGATCGCTGCAACGAACGGACCGGGCGAGACAACCATGACGAAATAGGCGCCCGCGTAGAGCAACAGTTGGTACCATTCGATGGTCATGACGGGGGTCCCGATATTTCCAAAGCGATATGCGAGCGGCCGTCACGCTCGGTGACGGCAAGGCGGTGTGCGTGGTCGAGGCCGTCGAACAGTTCCGGCCCCGTGCCGGTCATCCACGCCTGACACCCGAGACGCATGATCTCGCCATAGAGCGCACGGCGGCGGTGCGCGTCAAGGTGCGCGGCAACCTCGTCGAGCAGCAGGACCGGGGCGGCACCGGTCTCGGTCGTCAAGGCACGGGCATTGGCAAGGCAGAGCGAGATCAGCAGCGCCTTCTGCTCGCCGGTCGAGCAGGCGCGGGCAGGCATGGCTTTCTCGGCGTAGATCGCATCGAGATCCGAGCGGTGCGGTCCGTCCAGCGTGCGCCCCGCCGCCGCATCACGGCCGCGCCCCTCGGCCAGCCGGGCGGAAAGATCTGCAGCCTCCTCGATCTCCGCCGCCGCAAGATCATCCTCGGTCGCGCCATCGGCGAGGATCTGCGCGAACCGACGCTCCAGATCGCCGTCGATGGCAAGATCCGCGCGCGGAAACAGCGCGGCGAGATCCGGAGCGCCAGTGGATTGCGCCGCCACCAGATGCACCAGTGTCTCTGCCCGCGCCCGGGCGATCTGAGCACCGGAGCGGGCCATCTGCGCCTCGAGCCCGCCGAGCCAGGCATCGTCGAAGGTCTGGTCCTTCAGCAGACGGTTGCGACTGCGCATGGCCTTCTCGTAGGTCACCGAGACCTCCGCATGGCCCGGAAAGAACCCCATGGTGATCCGGTCGAGAAACCGCCGCCGCTCGCCCGCCGTGTCGGTCCAAAGCCGGTCCATTGCGGGCGTCAGCCAGACCATGCGCACCAGCCCGCCCAGCACCGTTTGCGCCGCGGGCTTGCCATCGACCGCCACGGTGCGCCGGGTCTGACCCGCGCCTTCGGCTGAAGTGGCGATCTCGACCTCGCCCTCCGCCGTCTCGACCTCGGCGGTGATCTTCCAGCCAACCTGCTCGGGCGCCCGGATCATCTCGTCGGTGGCCGCCCGGCGCAGGCCCCGCCCCGGTGTCAGCATGCTCAACGCCTCAAGGATGTTTGTCTTGCCCGCGCCGTTCGGCCCATAGAGCGCGACCGAGGCACCGTCCGCCATGACCTCGCCCCGCGCATAGGAGCGGAAATGCGACAGGGTGAGCGCAAGGATCCGCACCGGCCCGGCTGTCATGCGGTCCGGTCCATCTTTGCCCCACCGGCAAAACTGTTTCGCCTCATCACGCGGTAATCATTTCTGTTGAAGCCGCCCATGTGCGAGACGCTGCGCGTGCGAACGCGCATCACACCCTCGCCTGACCCCTTCCTCGACGGAGATCTCCCATGCTGAAATTCTATTTCCACCACACGCCGAACCCCATGAAGGTCGCGCTGTTCCTGGCCGAGACGGGTCTTGAGCACGAGATCGTGCCGGTCGACACCTTCAAGGGCGAACAGCATTCGGACGATTTCCGCAAAGTGAACCCGAATGGCAAGACCCCGGCGATCGAGGATGACGGCACGCGGGTGTTCGATTCGAACGCGATCCTTTTGTACCTGGCCGAAAAGACCGGCAAGCTTCTGGGTGATCCTGCGGACAAAGGTGAGCTGCTGTCCTGGTTGATGTGGGTGGCCACCGGTCTTGGCCCCTATTCCGGGCAGTGGGTCCACTTCCAGACCGCGGGCGCGGCGGAGGGCGGCGACTATGCCAAGCGGCGCTACAAGTTCGAGGCACACCGGCATTACGAGGTGCTGGACGCCCATCTCGCGGGCCGGACCTTCATCGTGGGCGACGATCTGACCATTGCCGATATCGCCGCCTGGGGCTGGGTCGACCGCCATGTCCGCGTGCTGGGCGAGGGTGAACTGGACAAATACACCAACGTCAAAGCCTGGTTCGACGGCGTGAACGCCCGCCCGGCTGTGGCCGTGGCCCGTGCCATGGGAACCGATGTTGCATGGAAGAAGGATTTCGACGAGGAAACCGCGCGGTCGATGTTCCCGTCGAATTTTTCTTAGAGGTCGTTTGCGGGGTGCGAGGCTCTGCCTCGCGCTCCGAGGTATTTTCCACAAGATGAAGAGGGGCGAGGCCGTCAGGCAGGGCCCCCGTCATACCCGCATCGGCATCACGACATAGACGGCGGAGAGGTCGTCGCCCTCGCGCACCATGGTCGGCGCGTTGGCATCGGCGAACATGAAAACGGCGTTCTCGCGGTCGACCTGGCTGGCGATCTCGAGCAGGTAGCGTGCGTTGAAGCCTATCTCCATCCCCTCGTCGCCATAGGCCACAACCAATTCCTCGGCGGCGGACCCGGCATCAGGCGAGTTCACCGAAAGGGTCAGCTTGTCGTCATCCATCGCGAGCTTGACGGCGCGTGAGCGTTCCTGGCTGACGGTGGCAACCCGATCGACGGCGGCGGCGAATTCTGCAGCGTCCACCTCCATCCGGCGCGAGTTGCCCTGCGGGATAACGCGGGAATAGTCGGGGAAAGCGCCGTCGATCACCTTCGAGGTCAGCACCAGATCGGCGACGGAGAAGCGGATCTTGGTCTCGGAGACAGAGATCGCGATCTCGGCCTCGTCATCGTCGAGCAGCTTGCGCAGCTCGCCCACGGTCTTGCGGGGCACGATCACGCCGGGCGCCTCGGCGGCGCCATCAGGCAGATCCGTGTCGATCCGCGCCAGCCGGTGGCCGTCGGTGGCGACCGCGCGCAGCACCTGTTTGCCGTCTTCTTCGGACACATGCAGGTAGACGCCGTTCAGGTAGTACCGCGTCTCCTCGGTTGAGACGGCGAATTTCGCCTTGTCAAACAGGCGGCGCACGATGGGCGCGGTGATCGCGAACGAGCACTGGTACTCGGACGAGGCCATCACGGGAAAATCCTCGCGCGGCAGGGTCGCCAGCGAGAAGCGCGAGCGCCCGGCGACCACATCGACCCGGCCCGTGGCGCTGTCGGCATTGAGGCTGAGCTGTGCGCCGTCCGGCAGCTTGCGCACGATCTCGTGCAACAGATGGGCGGCGACGGTGGTGGCGCCGGCCTGTTCGACCATGGCGGGCAGCGATTCGATGATCTCGATATCGAGATCGGTGGCGCGCAGGGACAGCTTGTCGCCCTCTGCCTCCAGCAGCACGTTCGCCAGAATCGGGATGGTGTTCTTGCGCTCGACCACGCCTTGCGCGCGGCTCATCGCTTTGAGCAAAGCTGCCCGTTCAATGCTGACTTTCATGGCGCACCCTGTCCGTGACTTCGCCTGAGGTTTTTTTGGTTTCCGCAAGGCGCGGGCACGCAGACTATCGCATTATGGGACGCGTGCAATGCCAGTTTGGGGCATTTTACCCCTAGATGATGGGGTTTTTGCTCTGATGGCCCCATGATGCTGCGTGATTTGCGATTTTGCGCGCGCGATTGAACCGGATTGCCCGCCGTCGCCACCTTATAGTCAAAGCAAGGAGGCCAGGGTGGCGCGCAGCAAGGACCGCATCGTCGAGGAATATCTGGTCGCGTCCGCGCGGCTGGGGGATCGTGCGGCGGCCTCCAAGCTGGTGGCGCTGCGCGGGCCGCGGCTGCTGGCGCACGCGACACGGCTGATCGGCAACCGCGAGGACGCGCGGGACATCGTGCAGGACGCCTGGATCGAGATCCTGCGCGGACTGGGACAGCTGCAGGATGACAGGGCTTTCCCCGCCTGGAGCACGCGGATCGTGACGCGCCGGGTGGCGCGGGTGATCGCCGACAAGGTGAAGCATCGTGATCTAGCGGCGACCGAGGGCGCCGGCGCGACCTGGACCGACAGCGACGGCCCAACGGCCGTTGATGCCCGTGCGGTGCGGAAGGCGATTGCTGCCCTGCCGCGCGATCAGGCCGCGACGATCGCGCTTTTCTATCTCGAGGACATGAGCGTGGCGGAGGTCGCCCATGCCCTCGACGTGCCCGCCGGGACGATCAAGACCCGGCTGATGCACGCTCGAACGAAACTCTCCCAGGCCCTGAAAGGAGGCACCGATGACGAAACTGGATGACCTGATCGCCGAGGCGCTGTCGGCGGAAGACAAGACGATCCTTCGCGAGACCGAGGAACTGGGCTGGTTCGCCCTTGGCGCGCAGCAGTTCCGCGGCAAGCTCGGCTGGGTAACCGGTGTCGTGATGGCGGTGCAGGCTGTGTTGTTCATCGCCGGTATCTGGTGCGCGATCGCGTTCTTCGCCGCGACCGACGCCCTGGCAGCCCTGCACTGGGGATTGCCAGCGGCGGTTCTGATCGTGCTGGCAACGATCCTCAAGACCAGCCTTATGCCGCAGATGCAGGCCGACCGGGTTTTGCGGGAGTTGAAGCGGGTCGAGTTGCTGATCGCCCATCATCGTGGGTGAGCATTGGCGAGGGTGCGTCACTGACGCACCCTACGACACGTGGCGCAACACCCCGTAGGGTGCGTCCGTGACGCACCCTTCTGGTCAGAAGGTCACCCTTCAAGCATCCGGCGCAGCAACTCGATATCCTCGTTGAGCTGGCTGTCGGTCGCGCGAAGCTCCTCGATCTTGCGCACGGCGTGGATCACCGTCGTATGATCACGCCCGCCAAACCCGCGCCCGATCTCGGGCAGGGATTTTGAGGTCAGCGATTTGCACAGAAACATCGCCACCTGACGCGGCCGCGCCACCGCCCGCGCGCGCCGGGCCGAGATCAGATCCGACATGCGCAGATTGTAGTGCTCGGCCACCCGGCGTTTGATCTCCTCGATCGTCACCTTGCGCTCGGACGAGCGCAGCAGATCGGCGAGGCACTCCTGCACCATGTCGAGATTGATCGGCCGGTTCACCAGCGTCGCAAACGCGAACAGCCGGGTCAGCGCCCCTTCCAGCACCCGCACATTCGACGAGACCCGGTGCGCCAGGAACTCGAGCACCTTCTGCTCGATATCGACGCTGGGGTCCTCGGCCATGATCCGCTCAGCCTTCGACTGGAGAATGCCCAGCCGCAGCTCGTAATCCGTCGGGTGGATATCCACCACGAGACCCCATTGCAGGCGCGATGTGATCCGGTTCTGCAACCCGTCGATCTGGTCAGGGCTGCGATCCGCCGAGATGACGATCTGCTTCTTCTGGTCAATCAGCGCGTTGAAGGTGTGGAAGAACTCCTCCTGAGTCGAATCCTTGCCCGCAATGAACTGCACATCGTCGATCATCAGCACATCGATCGCGCGGAACTGCTGCTTGAACGTGATCGTATCGCGGAAGCGCAGTGCCTGAACAAACCGGTACATGAACTGCTCGGCCGAGAGATACAGCACCTTGCAGTTCGGCCGTGTCTTGTGCAGACGCCAGCCGATCGCGTGCATCAGGTGCGTTTTACCGAGGCCCACGCCGCCATAAAGGAAGATCGGGTTGAAGGCGGCATCACTCGACTCCGCCACCCGGCGTGCTGCCGCATAGGCCAGCTCGTTCGGTTTGCCGACCACGAAGCTGTCGAACGTAAACCGCGGGTCCAGGGGCGCCGATTGCAGCGTCGATGTCGCCTCGAGCCGCTCCCGCGCCGCCATGTCCGGCTTGTCCTCGGGCGCGGCGTCAGGCGCCGGCAAGCCGAGGTCCTGCTCGGACAGCGCCGCATTCTGCTGCACGGTCACCGTGATCCGCCGCACCGTCTCGCAATGCGCTTGGAAGTAGCGCAGGAGGTGCAGGCCATAGTTGCGTTCAACCCAGTCCGCATGGAAGCTCGTCGCCGCCGTCAGCATCACAAGGTTGCCCTGCACCGCCTCTAGCTTGACCGGCACCAGCCACTTGTTCGTTTCCTCCTTGCCCAGCTCACGCAGAGCGGTTGCAAGAACCTTGTTCCATAGAGAGTCCAGCTTCGGGGGTTGGTCTTGCCAAGTGTTGTTGCTGTCTCTCATTGTCTCCCCGCATCGTACAATCACGCCCACAGTTCTCTCTTTCTTGGCGGCCGCCCCCTGCCGCGTCTCAGTTTTGCTGCCAAGGAAGGCCGTGCGCCTTCCAACCGTTAACCGTCCCGCGGTGCCGGTCTGGGTTCAGATCACCTTCGAACCCCTCCGCGACGTTCGTACAGTGAACGCCGTGGCCCATATCGTCTGCCGCTGCAGCCACCAACCGGGCAGCCGCCATCGACCGCGCACCGGAGCGGCAGATGAAACAGAGGCGGTCTGGCAAACGCCCGCCAGACAACTCCAGAAGCGTCGCGAGGAAGTCGGGATTGGGCTGCATGTCTGGGAAACGCACCCATTCGACAGTCCAAACCTGTCTGCCGAGACCGGACAGATCCGGCACACCGACAAAGCTCCACTCCGCTCTGGTTCTTACATCGACAAGCTGTGCAGACGGGTCGCTGCCCAACGCATTGAAGGCCTCTGAGGGGGTCAGTTCGTCAATCTGTGATCTTTCTGACACCCTTTACCCCGATCCCATCTACCACGCTGGCTACGGGTCTAGGGGTACGCAACAGGCCAGATTCGACTCAAGAATTTTCAGACCCGACCTTCAAATAAATTATGGATAAGTTAAGGGATAACTTTTCGTAAGGTTGCGGAATTAATAGTAAATAACGCAGGCATTACTTCCGTAAGGCCTGCTTCATCGCTTTCACTCAAGTAGATTTGAGCGGCTGGACGAATCCGCTGGTTGTGATCCTAAGCCTGAACGCGCGTCAGGAGCAACGGGACGAAAATGTGAACATTACGGTTCTGTGACCGCGACATGACACACTGTCCTCAAAATGTGACAGGGCGCCCGGACAGCTTCCGGACGCTGCTCAGATCCCGATGTCTGAACGTCTTACGCGCCGAGCGCGCGAACCCGGCTGTTCAGGCGCGAGATTTTCCGGCCTGCCGTGTTCTTGTGCAGCACACCCTTGGTCACACCGCGCATGATCTCGGGTTGAGCCGCTTTCAGCGCTGCAGACGCAGCGCTCTGATCGCCAGAGGCAATCGCCTCCTCGACCTTGCGGATAAAGGTACGGATGCGTGAGCGACGCGCCTTGTTCACTTGGGTGCGGCGCAGCGTCTGGCGCGCACGCTTTTTTGCCTGTGGCGAGTTGGCCATTCGATGGTTCCAAACCAGTTTCGGAAACGAGCGGCGGAGATAGCGGATTCGAATTGCCACGTCAATGCGGGACGCGCCGCCATCTGGATGGTTATCCCGTAGGGTCTATGCGCCCTTGAACTTGGGGGTCCGCTTGTCGGCGAACGCCTCCATCCCCTCGGTCTGGTCATTGGTCGCAAAGAGCGAGTGAAACAGCCGCCGTTCGAACAGCACGCCTTCCGAGAGCGGCGTCTCATACGAGCGGTTGACCGATTCCTTGATCGCCATGATTGCCAGCGGCGCCTTGTCGGCGATCTTCGAGGCGACCGAGACCGCCTCGTCGATCAGATCATCCGCCGGGATGATGCGGCTCACCAGGCCGGAGCGCTCGGCTTCTTCAGCGTCCATCATGCGCCCGGTCAGGTTCATCTCCATCGCTTTGGACTTGCCGACGAACCGGGTCAGGCGCTGCGTCCCGCCGATCCCGGCCATGACGCCGAGGTTCACCTCGGGCTGACCGAACTTCGCCGTGTCGGCTGCCAGAATGAAATCGCACATCATGGCCAGCTCGCACCCGCCGCCCAGCGCATAGCCCGCCACTGCCGCGATGATCGGCTTGCGCACGCGCAGGATCGCGTTGGTCTCGGCGGTGAAGAAATCCTCCTTGAAGACATCGACAAAGGATTTCGACTGCATCTCCTTGATGTCAGCGCCCGCCGCAAAAGCCTTCTCATTGCCCGTCAGCACGATCGCGCCGACCGCATCGTCGGCATCGAACTTGGCCAATGCTTCGCCCAATTCAGTGATCAGCGTCAGGTTCAACGCATTCAGCGCCTTCGGCCGATCCAGCCGGATCAGCGCAACATGGTCGCGGGTCTCGGTCGTGATGCACGTATAGGCCATAGGAGGTCCCCACTTGGTCGTCCCGTTTCACGGGCAGCGATTCCGGTGGCGCAGTCTAGCGGTGCCGCCGCGCACGTCCAGCGCAGATGCAGCATTCGTTCCGGTCGTGCCCGGGATCGGATCGGCACAGGCCCGACCGGGGCTGGGCGCTGGCCAGGGCCGGGTGCGGATCAGGGACGAACCCGAGAGGGGCACGGCGGTCACGGCCTCAGCGTTGGCACTTGGGGCAATAGAACGTCGATCTGCCAGATTGCACGATGCGCCGGATCGTGCCTGGGCAGCCCTCGGCGCGGCACGGTTCACCCTCGCGGTCATAGACCCGGAAGGTATGCTGAAAGTAGCCAAGCTCGCCATCCGCCTGGCGGTAATCGCGCAGGCTCGATCCACCTGCAGCGATTGCCTCACCCAGAGTTGCAACGATCTCCGTTGCCAGCGCCGCAACCCGCGGTGCGGAGATCGAGGCGGCGATCCGCGTGGGGTGAATGCCCGCACGGAAGAGCGCTTCGCAGACATAGATGTTGCCAAGGCCGGCAACGGTACGCTGATCCAGCAGCACGGCCTTGATCGGCGACTGCCGCCCGGCCAGCGCCGCGCCCAGCGCCTCGGCATGGAAAGCGTTGCCCATCGGCTCCGGTCCCAGACCCGCCAGATGCGGATGTGCCTCGATCTGCGCCGTTGGCCAGAGATCCATCGCCCCGAACCGGCGTGCATCATTGTAGGTGATCACGACGCCAGCGCCTGTGCGCACGATCACATGGTCATGCTTGCCGGGCGTCGCGCGCTCATGGTGCAGCGCCGCAGTCGCCGCACCGTCGATCTGCATGCGCCCGGACATGCCCAGGTGGATCATCCACGTCTCCTCCGGCGCGTCCGGCCGCGCGGCCAATCCGATCAGGATCCACTTCGATCGCCGCGTCAGCCCGGTCACCCGCCGCCCCGTCAGGCGTTCGGCAAACCGCTCGGGCAGCGGCCAGCGCAGGTCAGGGCGGCGCTGCTCGACCTCGGTCAGCACCTGGCCATCCAGCACGGGCTCCAGCCCGCGGCGCACGGTTTCGACTTCGGGAAGCTCAGGCATGGGCGGGACAGGCACCTCGATCGCAAGGCCCGCGCGGGGCACGACCCTCGCCTTACCCCATCGCGCACCCCCGCGAAATTGAAACATTTCGCGCACTGGACCTGACACAACCTCACGTGCGCACGTGAGCTTTGCAACAAGCCGGTTGTGCCGTGCCGCTGCGCTCCCCTTATGCAAGCCCACCAGAGACTCGACACATACCTGACCGGAGACGCACGATGTCCACATCCGCCCTCGCCCCGCAGCACCGCACGCTCCCCACCGTCGATCTGCACCTCATCGCCACCCTTCTCTTTGCAGGCGCTCTTGCGACCGTCGCCTTCGATATCTTCGGTCAGACAATCAGTCCGATGTTGAAATCCGTTGCCAGCCCCTGGCTGGGCGCCAAGCTGGCCCCCGTACCGCTGGCCCAGGCCGTGCTCGCCAAGCTCACCGGCATCCCGGGCAAAGAGCTCGCATCGCTCGGCATTCCCTACGGTCTGCACATGATCACCGGGCTTATCGCCTACCCGCTCGGGTATCTGCTGGCCGTGCGCCCGTTGGCCGCCCGCATTGCGCCGCAGTTACATTGGGCGATCCCGGCAGCGGCCTATGGTGTCGTGCTTTGGGTCTTTGCACTCTATGGCATGGCACATCTTGTCGCCGGAAATCCGCCGTTCCTCGGCTTTGGGTCGATCACCTGGGTCGCGCTCTGGGGTCACATGGTCTTCGCCCTTGTCGCCGCGGCTGTGATCGAGGCCCGCCTGCCCCGCTGATCACCGCCTCCCGCCCGGGTGCCGCGCTCTGCGCCCGCGCCGGGGTTGGTGGGCTCTCCAAACGCCAGCCCGCCCGCGCTGCCCTCGACAGGGCGGTGCGGGCGCAGGGCGTTCCCGGCCCCATGGCGCTCGTGTCGCAGAGCAGGGAGTTTTCCTTTCTCCCACAGGCGCTATGCTCAGGCGCATGACCGAACCGACAGATCCCGCTGACCGCACCACCCATTTCGGGTTCGAGGACATCCCCGAGGCTGAGAAGGCCGACCGGGTGCATGGCGTCTTCTCCTCTGTCGCCAGCCGCTACGATGCGATGAACGACCTTATGTCGGCGGGCATCCACCGGATCTGGAAGACGGCGCTGATCGACTGGATGGCCCCGCGCCCGGGGATGCGCCTGCTGGATGTCGCGGGCGGCACGGGTGATATCGCCTTCCGGTTCCTCGACCGGTTGAAGGGCGACGGCGCGGCCACGGTCTGCGACATGACCCAGGCCATGCTTGACGAGGGTGCCGCCCGGGCAGAGAAGCGCGGGCTCCACGGCATCGACTGGGTCTGTGGCGACGCGATGGCCTTGCCGTTCGAGGATCGCAGCTTCGATGTCTACACCATCGCGTTCGGTATCAGGAACGTCACCCGGATCGAGGAGGCCCTGGCCGAAGCCTACCGCGTGCTGCGCCCGGGCGGGCGGCTGCTGGTGCTCGAATTCAGCCATATGCCGGTGCCGATGCTGCAGCAGGTCTATGACCTGTACTCCTTTAACGTCATCCCGCCGCTCGGCCAGATGGTCACCGGCGACCGCGACAGCTACCAGTATCTGGTCGAATCGATCCGCAAATTCCCCGATCAGGACAGCTTCGCGGCGATGATCCGCGCGGCTGGCTTCGGACAGGTGCGCTGGCGCAACATGTCCATGGGGATCTGCGCCCTCCATTCAGGTTGGCGTCTGTGAGCATCCTGCGCGCGCCGTACCATCTCTGGCGCCTCTTCCGGACCGGAGCGACCTTCGAGCGGACCGGTGCCATGACCGAGATCCTCGATGCGTTCGGCGTCACGGGCTGGCCCCGTTTCGCCGTGCGCGCGCTGGCCTGGCCGGTCGGGATCTTCGGACGGGCCGGCGATGCCTCGTTGCCGCCCGTGGCCCGCGCGCTTCAGGCGATGGGGCCGGCCTATGTCAAGTTCGGCCAGGTCATGTCGACCCGGCGCGATATTGTCGGGGACGAACTGGTCGCCCAGTTGCGCTATCTCCAGGACAGGCTGCCACCCTTCACGCTGGCCGAGGCGCGCGAGGAGATCGAGGGCGAGTTTGGTCCCGAGATCTGGACCCGCATTGGCGAACTGGGCGAGCCGGTCGCCGCGGCCTCGATCGCACAGGTGCATCCTGCGATCTGGACACCAACCGGCGCAAAGGTTGCCGTGAAGGTCCTGCGCCCGGGTGTCCGGCGTCAATTCCGCCGGGATATCGGTGCGTTTCATTTCATCGCGCGCATGATCGAATGGCTGGTGCCCCTGTCCCGGCGGCTCCGCCCCAACGCGGTCGTCAGCCACTTCGAGAGCGTGGTGAACGCCGAGCTGGACCTGCGCCTCGAGGCTGCAGCCGCCAGCGAGTTTCGCGAGAACACCGTCGGGGACGAAGATCTGCGCATTCCCGATATCCACTGGGAGGGAACCTCGCGCCGCATCATGACCATGGAATGGGTCGATGGCGCAGCGGTCGACCCGGAAGAACTGCGCGCTGCCGGGATCAACCTGCCGCGGCTGTCGCAGCACGCGCTCAGGCTCTTCCTGCGCCACGCCCTGCGCGATGGGTTCTTCCACGCCGACATGCACCAGGGGAATCTGCGCATCGGCGCCGATGGAACGCTGATCATGCTGGACTTCGGCATCATGGGCCGGCTCGACCCGATCACCCGGCGTCATTACGCCGAGATTCTGCACGGGTTCCTGACCCGTAACTACCGCCGGGTCGCCGAGGTGCATTTCGAAGCGGGCTACGTGCCGGCCGACCGCGATGTGGATCAGTTTGCCCAGGCCCTGCGCGCGATCGGCGAGCCGATTTTCGGCCAGGATGCCAGCCAGATCTCGATGGCGCGGGTGCTCGCCTATCTTCTGGAGACAACCGAGCGGTTCGGGATGGAAACACGGACCGAACTGATCCTGCTCCAGCGGACCATGGTCGTGGTCGAGGGGGTGTCCCGCACGCTCGACCCGCAGGCGAACATCTTCGAGGCCGCAAAGCCGGTCGTCGAGGAGTACATCCGCAGCCACCTTGGCCCCGCAGCACTGGCACAAGACGCGCTCGAGACGGTCAAGGTGCTCAGCCGCCTCGGCCCCCGGATGCCGGGACTTGCGACCGAGCTCCTGATGCTGGCGGAGGAGACACGCATCCGCCGCAGCACCCCGCCCGAGCCCGAACCGCAGCCGCGCCCGCCCTGGCAATGGGCCGCCGTCGGGGCTGCGGCGGGTGCGCTGTTGGTGTATCTCCTCGGCTAGCCGATCGGTCCGGAGCCAGCCGCCGGACCCGGTCAGGCCACTGCCTCATGCTGCAAGATCGAAGCCCTGGATCTGCGGCAGACCAGCAGGCTGCTCGGACAGGGCGACCTGGCGCGCGACGAGCGCATCGGGGCGGTAGACCTCGAGCGAGACATCCTCGTTGGCGAGACCGGCGCGGCGTCGCAGACGCGCGCACTGTGCTTCGTTCACTTCCCAGAGGCAGGCCGAGATCTCGCCCTCGGCATCCTCGCGGGTGCCGATCACCTCCGCCGGCCAGCCACAGGCCTGGAAGACCCGGACCATCGGCGAGGCGGTAACACCCACATAGAACTCGATGCCCGCGCGCAGCCCGATCTCGCAGCCCGCCCACATGATCGCCGCCGCGTGGCGCCGGGTGACCGAGGATTTCTCGGCCATGAAGAACCGCGTGACCTCCCAGATCAGCGGACTTTCGATTTCTACCCCGTCGGTGAGATCCGAGAAATGGTCCGCGATCATCGTGCGCCCGGTGGTCGGCATCAGCCGGGTCGAGCCCAAGTGATGTCCCTCGCCGTCGCGCAGGAGGATGTAGAGCGGGTTCATGAGATCGTACTCGTCGATCTCGCGCCCGTGCACGTCGACCTTCAGATCCCAGCCCAGCGCCTCGCGGAACTGGCAGCGCCGGTCGCGGAACATTTCGTTGCCAAGCTCGGGGAAATCACCGAGGTCCTTGCCGTAGACGAGAGTAAACATGGTCATCGCTCCATCAGAATTGATGGCAGATCGATGTGCACAGATTTTATTAAAATTCTTAGAACTTGCGCCCGTAGCGCGCGCTCAAGCCATTGATATTGCAACACTTATCTGGAACGTGCGCGCGCTGCCAGGGCAGATTGCGCAACGGCCGCTCAGCCCGGTGTGATCAGCCCGCGATGCGAGGCCAAAGCCACCGCGTGCGGCACGTTCAAAGCACCCAGTTTATGACGTGCGCTGTCGATGTAGACGCGGAACGTGTTCTCGGAAATCCCAAGCTTTTCAGCGGCTTGCCCCCGGCTGAGCCCATCGGCAATCAACCGGATCGCATCGCGCTCACGCCGCGACAGAGGCCGGGTCGGATGTTTGTCAGCCAGCCCGGACAATTTCAGCATCCTCTGATGGGTAAAGTGCGCCAGCAGCATGAAATCCGTACGGCACTCGATAATGATCCTGGTCCATACGTCATCGGGACAATTTTTGTTAACCGTAAAAATCGCGAACTGACCGGACGGGCCGCGCACTGGAACCGTGTATCCCTGATTCCCGACACCAAACTCCACGGCCTCCGCCAGAAAGCGCTTATAGTCCGCGCCGCGCCAATCGAGATCACGCCAGTCGATGGGATCGAAGCTGCCCTGGGACCCTGCAAGCACCGGATCGAAGTCGAAGAACTTCGCTTCCATATATCGGGCGATCCAGTCAGGCGTGTAGGACATGGCAGCCAGCCGGCGCCCGCCCCGGCGGATTATCCCGCGCTCCTCCGAAAGCTCTCCGACGTAGTACTCGTCCCTGCGCTGGGCATCCAGACCCAACGACAGGGCATAGTAATAGACGTGGTCGACATCGTATGCCGCCCGGATCGCATCAATGATATCTCCGAACGCCGAGACTTCCGGCAATTGGCCGAGTCTCTCCAGTATCCCGTTCAGCCGCTCCGACATCCACCGAACCCAAGTCAGCTACTTCACGCTTGTGACCCTCGTTCGCCGCGACGAGGATCGCAACATCCATTTCCTCCGCCAGAGCATCCATACCGTTCTTCGCCGCCATATCGCGGACTGAGACGAGAACTGTGACGAACCAATCGTGCATAACACCCTCCGTTAAGGAATATTAACAAACTGTTAATATCCAACGTAAAACACTATGCAGGAGCTAATCTTTCACGAAAATTCGCAAAATCGGCCTCCCCTGAAACGGTGAGGCGAGAGGTGCGAGGCGGCAGGGTGTCCAAAAATGGAACATCCGGTCTGTCTGCCGGTGCAGCGCGGAGTACGCCGGGAATATCTGGTTGCCACCGGCCAACACCACGATCTACACTCAGTTTATGGAAATACACGAGTTCTGCGGCACACATCCGGTCTTGCCACCGGATGATTGCGATCCCGCGCCACCCAGGGGACACCGGTGAGAGACAAGCGCGTTCTTTTGATCATCGGAGGTGGGATCGCAGCCTACAAGTCGCTGGAGCTGATCCGGATGATCACCAAGGCGGGCGGTCATGTAACGCCGGTGCTGACCTCTGCAGGGGCCGAGTTCGTGACGCCCCTGTCGGTTGGCGGGCTGGCCGGGACCAAAGCCTACACCAACCTCTTTGATCTCACCGAAGAAGCGGAGATGGGCCACATCCAGCTCTCGCGCTCTGCCGATCTGGTGGTGGTGGCGCCCGCCACGGCGGACCTGATGGCGAAAATGGCCACCGGTCAGGCGGATGATCTTGCCTCGACCCTGCTGCTGGCGACCGACACGCCGGTCATGATTGCCCCTGCGATGAATGTGCGCATGTGGGTACATCCCGCGACCCAGCGCAATCTGCATACGCTGCAGGGTGATGGCATCGAGGTGGTCGGTCCGAACGAAGGCGACATGGCTTGCGGAGAGTTCGGGCCGGGCCGCATGGCCGAACCGGACGAGATTTTCGCGGCCATCGCCATGCGCCTGCCGATGTCCGGGCCGCTGTCCGGCCGGCGCATCGTGCTGACCGCGGGCCCTACGCACGAGCCGATTGACCCCGTCCGCTATATCGCGAACCGCTCCTCCGGCATTCAGGGCATCGCGATTGCCGAGGCGCTGCGTGACCTTGGCGCCGAGGTCGTGCTGATTTGCGGCCCTGTCAACCAGCCGATGCCCCATGGTGTGCGGGTCGTGCAGGTCGAGACGGCCAATCAGATGATGTCAGCCACGCGCAACGCGCTGCCCGCCGATTGCGGGATCTTCGCGGCAGCGGTGGCGGACTGGCGCGTCTCGGCCGCCTCGGATCAGAAGATGAAGAAGGACGCGTCGGGCAAGATCGCGCCACTGGCGCTGACGGAAAATCCGGACATCCTGCACACGATCGCACAATTGCCCGAAGGCAAGCGCCCGGCCCTGGTGGTCGGCTTTGCTGCCGAGACCGAGAACCTGATCGACAACGCCGCGGCGAAACGGGCACGCAAGCGCTGTGACTGGATCGTCGCCAATGATGTCAGCCCGGAGACCGGCGTCATGGGCGGTATCGAGAACACCGTCACGCTGATCACCGAGGACGGGCATGAGGCGTGGGAGCGCGGCTCGAAGGTTCAGGTTGCCCGGCGGCTGGCGCTGAAAGTTGCGGAACGGCTGGGCCAGGTTGGTGTGGCATGAGCACCGATCCAACCAAGGCCGTTCTTCAGATCTCGCCTCTGTCTCATCACGACCCGGCGCTGCCCCTTCCTGACTACGAGACGGACGCCGCGGCCGGGATGGATCTGCGCGCCTGTTTGCCCGAGGATGACCGCGCCGCTGGGCTGAAGGTGCCAAGCCTTGGGCGTGTGCTCGTGCCGACCGGGCTCGCCATGGCGCTGCCCACGGGACATGAAGGGCAGGTTCGCCCCCGCTCGGGCCTGGCGCTGCGCCACGGGATCACGGTGCTGAACAGCCCGGGCACCATCGATGCCGACTATCGCGGCGAGGTGAAGGTGCTGCTGGTCAATCTGGGGCCGGAGGTCGTCACCATCGGCCATGGCGAGCGGATCGCGCAGATGGTCGTCGCACCGTTTGCGCAAGCCCGTCCCGTGTCTGTCGCCGTGCTGGACGAGACTGCCCGCGGCACAGGCGGCTTCGGTTCGACCGGGACCGGGTAGCGAGGGAGGCAGAGACACCGATGCTCAGACTGTCCCGCAAGACGATCCTGGCGCTCGAGGCGGTTCTGGATGTCGCCTACAATGCGCGGCCCGATCCGGTGCAATCCAAGGATATCACCAAGCGCCAGGGCATCCCGCAGCGCTATCTCGAGCATGTCATGCAACAGCTTGTGCATCAGGGGATCCTGAAGGGCGTCCGTGGGCCGCGCGGCGGCTATACCCTGGCGCGCGAGCGGCGCAAGATCACGGTCGGCGATATCGTCCGCGTGGTCGACCAGCTTGATGCCGAGGCCGAGCGCGATCCCGTCAGCCAGGCGGAGCTTGGTGAGCGGGTGATCGCTCCGCTCTGGGAGGAGACGCGCGACATCGTGCTCGACCGGCTGGACAAGATCACGATGGAGGATCTCTGCCGCCGGGCGCGTGAGCTTGGCGTCGCACCCGGCGTGCGCGAGACACCGGACTTTACGATCTGACCCGGGTCACGGCGTGGGGCGGTTTGGCTGTCGGTGCCGACACCACCATATCCACCAAAGGGCGGCGGCGCCTGCCCCCGTGATCGACGCAAGCATGTCATGGAGCGCCGAGGTTCGGGAGAAGAGCGAGGCCTGACCGGTCTCGATCCCCGCTGCCAGCAGGATCAGGCCGCCGCCAATCAGGATGGTTCGCGCGATCGACGATGCCATCGCCACGAGCGCCAGCAAGATCCCGGCAGGTGCCCACAGCGCTGCGTTGATCAGGTAATCGCTCGGCGCCCGCATGCCGGTTCGCAAGACGTCCCATTGATGGGAATTCTGATAACGGGCCGGGATCGCACAGGTGCCAGCAGTCTCTGTCATGACTTGCTCTGCCGGACATCTGTCGGCGAGGCGGATCAGCTTTCCAGGGAGATCGCTCACGAGATCCAGAGGCGAGAGCTCTGCGATCTCCTCCGCCGACAAGGCTCTGTTGAACACCGCTGCATCATAGAGATGTCCGGTCCAGGCGCGATCACCCGTCGTCTCGTTGCCATAGATCAGGACGTGATCCGGATCCCAGCTCTCGAAGCCACCAGCGGGGAGCCTGCGCTCAGCCGCCAGCGCGCCGTCGGCATAGATCCGAAACGCCCGTCCGTCATAGGTCGCCACGAGAAACACGTCCTGATCCGGCCAGATCACGCCTGAGGCCGCGGTCTGCGGGTCCGAGCCATTCGGTCCCGTCGCTGGTGTGCGGACCCGTATCACAGCAGCATCGCGTTGCTGACCCAGCGTGAAGTTCCGGTGGCTCGCCCCGTCCGACAGCGAGATGATCCGTGCGGGTCCCTGCTGAAACAGGGTCGCGCTGCGGATATGAATCGCGATTGTCAGACCGGCTGCATCGACAAGGCCTTCATGCAGAAGAGGACCGGCAGCTTCATCCAGAACCATCCCCTCGGCCGGGAAAGAAATTCCCGGCTGTCCCGGATCCATCACGGCACCGTTGGGGCAGTCGGAACAGCGGGTCTGAAAATCAAACGGCCAGAGGCCGACGCCTACCAGCACCGCGCAATAAAATGCCAGTGAGGCTAGGGGTACGCGGATCACAGCCGACATCAACGTGTTCATACTCGTGCTCGTCCCCTCGCGCATGCCGACACGTGGCGCGGTTCCCGGGCCGGCAAAAGCCTTAGCACGAATCCGGCAATTGCCATTCCCCCGCACCTGAACCAAACTCCTGCAAAATTCTAGGGAGACCGGACACCATGGCCCAAGCACATCCCCGCGGACGCATCTATGATGACATCACCCAGACCATCGGCTCGACACCCTTGGTGCGGCTCAGCCGCTTGACGGCACATCTGGGGCTGGAGGCGGAGATCCTCGCCAAGCTTGAGTTCTTCAATCCGATTGCCTCGGTGAAGGACAGGATTGGCGTGAACATGATCGAAGCGATGGAAGCCGCTGGTAAGATCAAACCGGGTGATACGCTGATCGAACCGACCTCGGGCAATACCGGGATCGCGCTGGCGTTTGCGGCAGCGGCCAAGGGCTACAAGCTGATCCTGACGATGCCCGAGAGCATGTCGATCGAGCGGCGCAAGATGCTGGCGCTGCTGGGTGCGGAACTGGACCTGACCGATCCCGCGAAAGGCATGAAGGGTGCAATCGCCCGTGCGGTCGAACTGCATGGCGAGATCGAAGGCTCGATCATCCCGCAACAGTTTGAAAACTCGGCCAACCCAGCGATCCACATCGCCACAACCGCCGAGGAGATCATGGCCGACACCGAGGGCAAGCTGGATTACTTCGTCTCGGGCATCGGCACCGGCGGTACCATCACCGGCGTCGGTACGGTCCTGCGCGAGCGTGTGCCCTATACCAAGATCATTGCGATCGAGCCCGAGGACAGCCCCGTTCTGTCAGGCGGCGAGCCCGGACCGCACAAGATCCAGGGCATCGGCGCAGGTTTCGTTCCTGGTGTCCTGAACCGCGACCTGATCGACGAAATTCTGACCGTCGCCAACGAGACAGCATTCGAGAATGCCCGCCTGCTGGCAAAAGTTGAAGGTATCCCGGGCGGAATCTCCTCGGGTGCTGCCATCGCCGCGTCGCGAGAACTGGCCGAGCGCGACGGCATGGCCGGCAAGCGCATTGTTGCCATTCTGCCAAGCTTCGCCGAGCGCTATCTCTCGACCGCACTGTTCGACGGGGTTGGCAGCGCGTGATCATCCTGCTGGAAGCGGCCTGGCTTGGCATCTTGCTCTTTGTCGTCTGGATCCTGTTCCGGGCGGCACGGGCCAGACCCGACGACGCAGAGATCCGTTGGGCAGCCCGCATCGCGCTGGCCGCATGGAGCCTCTACGCCGCTATCAGGATCTTCAGCGGCGATACGCTGGAGATGATCGGCCGGAACCTCTCGACCCTTGCTGTTCTGCTGTTGATCGCCCTGGCCATCGGCGCCTACGTCGTCGCCCTTGGCTATCTGCGCGGGCGCGCCGAGCGCGAGTGACGGGTCTGCGCCGTGATTCCCCTACGCTTGTCCCGCCGTTTCGAGATCGTGACTGACGATCAGGAGATCTACGCCGACATCTCACGCCGGTTCGAAGCGCACAATCGCCAGTTCACAAACTGGCATGGCGAAGTGTTCAGCACCGTGATGCGCGACAAGGGCCGGATTATCGCCGCCGCCCGCGGCGCGACGAATATGGGACTGGTCGAGATCCGGGGCTTCTGGGTCGACCCGGACCAGCGCGGTCAGGGCCTTGGCACGGGGCTGATGACCGCGCTTCTGACCGAGGCGCGCAATCGCGGCTGCTCGCGCGCGGCGCTGGACACGTATTCATGGCAGGCGCTGGGGTTCTATCAGCGTCTCGGTTTTCGCGAATACGGCACGCTGGAGTATCCGAACGGGACATCGCGGCATTACCTCGTGCGTGACCTTGCGCCGTGAGCCCTGAGCGTCATTCCGCGCGGCGCAACCATGCGATCGCGCCGGTGGTCGCACTGTCCAGATCGCCGGGATCGTCCCCCGACAGCGCCGGAACCAGATCGGCCGTCATGCGCTTGCCAAGCTCGACCCCGAACTGGTCAAAAGCGTTCAAACCCCAGATCACACCCTGCACGAAGATCTTGTGCTCCCACAGCGCGATCAGACGCCCAAGCGTCTCCGGATCTAGGCGCCGATAGAGCAATAGCGTCGAGGGACGATCGCCCGGGAACTGCCGGTGTGGGTCCGTCGCCTCCGGATCGCCAAAGGCGAGCGCGCGGGCCTGCGCAAGGGCGCTTGCAACCAGCGTGGTGTGCTGGTCGCCCGTGCCGTCAACCGGTTCGGCAGCAAGCAGGAAGTCAACTGGCACGATCTCGCGCCCCTGATGCAGCATCTGGAAGAAGGAATGCTGTGCGTTGGTACCCGCAGCACCCCAGACGACGGGCGCCGCAACACGGGCGAGCGGCGTGCCGTCCGCGCCTACACCCTTGCCGGTCGATTCCATCTCGAGCTGCTGCAGGAAGGCGGGGAACAACTCGAGCCGCTGTTCATAAGGAACAACCGCGATGGACCCAAGTCCGAGGGCGTTGCGACGCCAGATCCCGGTCAATGCCAGCAGGACTGGAAGGTTCGCTGCCATGGGTGCCGTGCGGAAGTGTCGGTCCATGGCCGCACCGCCTGACAGAACGGCCCGGAACGCCTCGGCCCCGATCGCGATTGCAAGCGGCAGGCCGATTGCCGACCAGACGGAGAACCGGCCCCCGACCCAATCCCAGAAGCCGAAGACACGCTCGGGCGTGATGCCAAAGGCGCCGGTTGCTTCCAGATTGGTCGAGCAGGCCGCCATATGTGCCCCGGCACCGTCGCCCAAAGCCTCGGCCAGCCAGGCACGGGCCGAGCGGGCGTTGATCATCGTCTCGAGGGTCGTGAAGCTTTTCGAGGCGACGATCACCAGCGTACGCGCCGGGTCGAGCCCCTTCAGCGTGTCCGCCAGATGCGTCCCATCAACATTCGATACGAAATGCACCTGTGGGCCGTCGCACCATGGGCCGAGCGCGCGCACGGCCATGGCCGGGCCAAGGTCAGACCCGCCGATGCCGATATTGACCACATCCGTGAACGGCGCCCCGTCTGTGGCGACAAAACGCCCGCTGCGCACATCCTCGGCAAAACCGAGCATCGCATCGCGGACGCGCCGCACATCGGGCATCACATCAGCGCCTTCAACCGAGACCGCATCGCCGCAGCCATCCCGCAGCGCCGGATGCAGCACCGCCCGGTTCTCGGTCGCATTGCGCCACTGACCCGTGAACAGTGCCTCGCGCGCCTGATCCAGACCGGTCGCATTGGCCAGGCCCAGCAATGCCTCCATCGCCGGGCGATCCAGCATCTCGC
>JBCBOR010000022.1:0-54898 GCA_039821125.1 Pseudomonadota bacterium | reverse complement strand
CGCCGATGCTCAGCCCGACAGACCGACCGTTTCGATCAGGTCGGCGAACGCCGCTTCCTTCTTCGCCATCTTGGCCTGGATTGCGCCCATGAGATCCTCAGGCCTGAGCATGCCGCCATTCCAGGTCGCGATCTGGTCCAGACCATCTGCCACCGGGTGATCACGCGCATAGATCAGCGCTTGCTTCGTCCCGGCCACGGCGAGAGGGGTCTTTGCCGCGATCTGGTGCGCCATCTCGAAGGCCGCGTCACGCAGTGCTTCGGGGTCGTCAGACACGGCGTTGACAAGGCCCCAGCCCGCCGCCTCCTCCGCGCTGAACCGGCGCCCGGTGAGGGCCAGTTCGCGCACGATCCCCGGCGCGATCAGCTTTGGAAGGCGTTGCAGGGTCCCGACATCCGCGGTCATGCCGATGTTGATCTCCTCGATCGAAAACACCGCCTCCCGGCTCGCCAACCTGATGTCGCAGGCGGTGATCATGTCGATCCCGCCGCCGATGCACGCGCCATGGATCGCGGCAATCACCGGCAGCCGTGTCTCCTCGAGCGCGGTGAAGCTTGCCTGAAGGTCCACGATCAGCCGCCGCAGCGCATAGGCCCCGCGCCCGGGTTCGGCCTGGAGAATCCCCATGATCGGCTGGAAGGCTGCCAGATCCATCCCGCCCGTGAAGTTCTTCCCCGCCCCTGTCAGGACCAGGGCCCGAACCGACATATCCCCATCCAGCGCGCGAACGAGCCGTGGCAGGTCCGTCCAGAACGCGGCGTTCATCCCGTTCGCCTTGTCCGGACGGTTCATGCGGATTTCAGCCACCGCTCCATCGCGGCTGATCTCGAAGACATCGCTCTCGGGCAGGTCGGTCATGCTTTCCTCGGCGGCTGGGATGTGCTCACGTGCACAAAACCAGAAGACGCAGGGGGAGTGAAGCCGTGACGCAGCGGGAGGTTTTTCCAGACCCGACGGTCGTGATGATTGGCGCAGGCGCCATGGGCGGCGTGATTGCCGGTGCGTTGGCGCAGGCCGGCGCCGCGCTTTCGATCATCGATACCGATGCGGATCATGCGGCGGCGATCAACGCCGATGGATTGCGTGTCGCCGGTCTGGGCGTGGACACGGCGCTATCGGTCGCCACCTCGACGCAGCCGCCGGAGGCGGGCTATGCCGATCTCGCGGTGATCATGACCCCGGCCTATGCCACCCAAGCGGCGGCGGACACGGCGCGCACAATTCTCAAGCCCGACGGCGCAGCGGTGTCGATGCAGAACGGCCTCGGCAATCAGGAGGTTCTGGTCGACACGCTGGGCGCAGACCGGGTCTTCATGGGCTCGACCAAGGTCAGTGCGGATCGGCCCGCGCCGGGCTGTCCGCGGGCCACCCGGATCGATCCATCGACTGTGGGAGAGATCGATGGCCGGCCGCGGGAACGCACGCTCTGGCTGGCCGACACGCTAAGCCGCGGCGGTCTGCCGACGGAGGCCTCCGAGAACATCACAGGCGTGCTCTGGTCGAAGTTCATCCACAATTGCGGGATCAATGCGTTGTCGGCGATCACGGGCCTGCGCATGGGCGAGGTGACGCGCACCCCGGGGCTTGGCGATCTGCGCTGGCAGATCATCGAGGAGGCGCTGACTGTAGCCCGTGCCAAGCGGATCCGGCTGGCCGATCCCGATCCGATCCCACGTCTGAAAGCCCATGTCTGGCGGAAGTTCACCAAGCCCTCGATGCTGCAGCATGTCGAGCAGGGGCGCCCCATCGAGATCGACGCGATCAATGGGTGGCTGGTGCGCGAGGCTGACGCGCTGGGCCTCGATGTGCCCGCGAACCGCATGGTGACCGCTCTGGCGCGCGGGCGAGCCTTGGCCGCCACGCGGGCCCTGCACGAGACGCCGGACTACGCGGCCTTGAGCGCGGACGCCGAGGCAGAGATCGCCCGGGGCGAAACCCCATGGGACCGGGCAGCACAGCAAGGAGACGAGAGATGACCGACATCACAACCGAAGATCTGGCCCGGCTGGCCGACTGGGACACGCCAACCATCTGCAACGGGCTCGAACTGATCAACCCGGCCTGGCGCCTGTCGGGCTACACCGTGCAACCGTTTGCCTGCGTCCGCCCCGAAGCGAAGCCCATGGTCGGCTATGCGCGCACCGCGACGATCCGGGCGGGCTCGGTGCCGTCGCGCTCGGCAGAGGAGATGCGCGATGCACGGCTGGCCTACTACGACTATATCGATCGTGGGCCGAAACCGTCGATCACCGTCATCCAGGATCTCGACAGCGAGCCGGGCGTGGGCGCGTGGTGGGGCGAGGTGAACTCGACCATTCACGCGGGGCTGGGCTCGCTCGGGACGATCACCAACGGCTCGATCCGGGACCTGGCAGATTTCGCGCCAGGTTTTCAGGGACTGGCGGGCAAAATCGGGCCGAGCCATGCCCATGTCCGGGTTACGGGCCATGGCGGTACGATCGAGGTTCATGGGATGACGGTGCGTGACGGAGACATCGTCCATGCCGACTGTCACGGCGCCGTCGTGGTGCCAGTCTCTGCAGTGCGCGAACTGCCGGACGTGATCGGGCTGATCGCCCGGCGCGAGGCGGTGATGCTGGAGGCTGCCAGCAAGCCGGGGTTCACCAGTGATGCCCTGCGCGCGGCCATGGCCGAGGCCGCGAAGATCACCTGATAAATGCGCACTGGTTCTTGACCGAGCGAGAAGCAGTTTGAAGACCGGTTGCCGTTTACCTGTCCTTGGGTCCCGGTTGCCATTCCTGGCGGCGCAGCGCTTCAATCTCGGGGTTCAGCGGCCGCTGTGTCCCGACGAAGATGTTGTCGCTGATCTCGCGGATTGCCGTTTCAAACAGGTTCTCGTCGCTTTGTTCGGTGCTGAAGACGACGCGTTTCGAAGCGCGCCGCGGCGTTGCATCGTCGGCGAAGACCTCAAGACTGGGCCATGTCGCCTTGTCGGATGGCGTGCTGGATTTGTTGTAGGACGCCGGGCTGGGCGTCGCGGCGTTCTGCGCCGTGGTGAGCGCGTGGGTGCGCATCAGATCAATCTGGCGGAAGGTCAGGTACCCGGTCGGCGGCAGTTCCTCGGCCCACTGCCAGGCACGGATCGCGGCGCGGGTGTGCTCGTCGAAGACGCCGTCGGTGCGCCCTGGATCGATTCCAAGCGCCGAGAGATAGCGCTCGATCGCGATACGCTCGTCCTCGGACAGTTGCATGGCGTCTTCGTGGCCAAACGGCGTCTGAGGCACCCGCTGGCTTGGTTCGTTCACCTTGGGTGTGCCAAGCGGGCGCACATCGCGGTTGCGTCGCACGTCACCAATGCGCGGGCTGCCGCTCGCGGTAAGATCCAGCGATCCAAAGCGCGTCTGGTAGTTCTCCGCCTGTTGCGTTGGTTCCTGACGTGTGGTGCTGGATGACACGGTGCCCTGACGGGTCAGCGTGGACGCGGGCGGTGCAATCGCCTGGGCAATCTGCTCGGCAGCCCCAGCGGTGATGCGGGCGCGGGCAATCTCGGCGAAGACACCATCCGGGAACTGGTTGAGATAGGCCTGATACTCGGCTTCCGATCCGCTTTCGCTGATCGACTGCCAGAAGGCGAGATCCAGATCGGCGCGCCCGACGGAGACGAGCGCCTCATCGCGCTTTGGCGTTGTGGTGGCGGGCGCTTTTTCGGTCCGGACCGGGTCTGAGAAATAGAACTTGCCCGTAAGGGAAGAGTTCGACCATGGGCGCTGCGCCTGCTCCGTCTGCACCCAGACCTGGGCGCGGACGTCGATCATCATCTCGTGGATCTCCATGCCCGGGCGGGACATGTTGTCGAGCAGCGCCTGCGTGAACGGGGCGTGGTCCATGCCAATCCCGTCGGACGCATAGGCGCCGGGGTCGGTCGCGAAGGCGATGAACGTACCGCCGACATCGTCGGCGAGGCTGACCGGCGCCAGACCATCCGATACGGTGATCGAGCGGCTTGCTGTCAGGTTCCGCATCAGATCGGTCTTGAAGGGATTGTCGCGGCACGCGTCCAGCATGATCAGCTTGACCCGCGGCACCTCGGACATCTCTTCCTCGATCAGACCGAGGGGCACGGTCGCGAAGGCGAGATCCGTCTCGTTTTCGATCTGCGCATCGACCGGGATCAGGTAGTTCTCGCCATCGACCTGGATGCCATGGCCTGCATAGTAGAACAGCGCGACTTCGGCGGAGTTCAACTTTTCCGAGAAGACCTTCAGCGCGTCCTGCATGCCCGAGCGATCGAGATCGATCCCCTGCACCACGTCGAACCCGACGTCGCGCAGGACTGCTCCCATGGCGCGCGCGTCTTTCGCTGGATTGTCGAGGGATCCGACCTGAGCATACTCGGCATTGCCGATGACCAGAGCGACCCGTTTCGTGGCCGCGGCCTGCCCGGATAGTCCGAGTGCGAGAATCGCCAGAAGGGCCGTCAGAAGTCTTGTCATCGCTCGCTTGCCTGCTCTCCGCGTCAGACGTCACAACTTATAGAGGATTTCTCACAAAATTAAATAGCCAACCCGTTCGCAACCGCAAAACACTGGCCACCCAAATGTGGCGAACACAAGGCAAGACCCGTTGCAGAACGCGAAACCACGCCGGTTTTGCCTGAGATTCAACGCTATTTTTTTAAACGATTTTTTTTCGATGGCAGAGGCATGTGGCCGCGGGGCAATTTGCATTTTGCCACGATTCGGCCCTCTTTGCAGAACGCAATGCCCGGATCACCTCTCGGTCGAGTCGCTCGCGCTAGGGTTGATGTGCCCCTGGGGCATCCGCGATCCGGACAATCGACCTTTTTTTGACCGCTTTCGATGTTAAAGTCTGCGCAAAGTCGAAAAAGCGTAATTTATCAGAAGCGAGAAGTTCCATGCGTGTTGCCTCCCTTGCCGCGTCGATCCTGGCTATGACTGTCACCGCAGCGGCGGCTTCTGACGCCTCTGTCGTCATTCTCGACGTGCAGGGGGACGTCACGCCATCGGTTGATGCCTTCGACGAGTTGCCTGCCGGGACAACGCTGTCGCTGGGCGCGGGCACCGTCTTGCAGCTTGGCCATTATGCGACCTGTGCCGAGGTGACAGTAAAGGGCGGCACGATTTCGATCGAGACGGATCGGGTCATGTTCGACGGGAACGAAAGCGTGACGCAGGACGGCGAGACCTGCGTCTCGAACGTGACCATTGCCGCAGCGGACATCGTCAGTGCGAGCATCGTGACCCGCTCGAGCAATATCGGCACACCGCTGATCGCGCCGCGCCCCGCTGTGGCGGTGGGCGGCCCGGACGGCCCGGGATACACCACGCTGACCGTGATGGCGGGCAGTGAGACCGTGCTCTCGGCGCCGATCGTCGATCGCCGCGCCGTCGTGCCCGCGGATGCAGCACCGCTCGAGCCGGGCAAGACCGTGACCTTGATCATCAACGGGCCCACCGTTCAGCAACACGCCGCCCGGGCGGTTGTGGCTGAAGACGCGGCAGGATGGGTTGTGCTGAGGAAGTGATCCCAAGTGTCCTCCGGCAGCGGGGTCCCTATCGGCGCCTGACAATCTCGACGGTGGTGGCCGTGCTGGTGGCCGCCGCAACTTCCTTTCTTCCGAACGACTCCGCCCTGCAGGGCTGGTTGACCGATATCTCCGTCAGCATCCGCGCGGTCATCTTTGGCGAGCGCCCGCTCGACAGCGATCATGTGGTGGTCGTGGGAATGGATGAGCGCAGCCTCGATGCGCCGGAGTTGCTGCCCTATCCGCGGGCGCTGTTCTCGCCGGTCTATACGGCGATTGCCGAGAAGGCTTTCGATGCGGGTGCCAAGGGGATGCTGTTCGACATCATCCTTGCTTACGACGCGCGGGGTATGAAGGTCGCGGGGGAGACACCGCTCAAAAGCTATGACACGCCGTTCCTGAAGCGCCTCCGGGCCGAGCGTAAATCCGGGCGAATGATCCTGGGCTGGTCGGCGCGCCTGCTGCCCGCGCGGCGGTTTCTTCAGGTGGCCGGAAACGATGCTCTGGGTCTGACCGTGATTCCGTTCGGTGCCGGCAATGTCGTGCGCGAGGTGCCGCCGCTGATCCCGGATGAGCAGGGCGGGGTGCAGCCGACCCTCTCGGGCCGGGCCATGTCGCTGCTGGGCGCAGAGGTGACCGAGGAGGTCAGCATCGTCCCGCCCGCGCCCTACGACACGCTGCCCGCCGTCTCGATGGTTGATATCATCCGCTGTCAGGACCCGGAGGCATTGCGCCGGGCCTTCGAGGGCAAGGTTCTGTTCCTCGGCGGTCTCCTGCCGGGGGAGGATCGGATCAAGGGGGCGGACCGGTTCCTGGCGCGGCACACAGCGCCCGTGATTCCGGAAGACCCGTGCACGTTTCCGCGTCCGCTGACCCGGGAGCCGGGGGAGGAAGCCTTGCCCGGCGTCTTCATCCACGCCGCCGCCGTCGATGCGGTGCTGTCGGGCTGGGCGCCTGCGCCCGCTCCGCCGTGGTTGGCGACGGCGCTGAGTGGCATGCTCGCCTTCGTGATCTCGATGACGGCTCTGGTGTTCCGTCCGGTCGTGGCACTGGCGGGGCTGCTGGTCGGGCTCGGGACGGTGTTCGCGGCTTCGGTCGCGGCGCTCGAGGCAGGGGTGCTGCTGGCCATTGGCGGCACCTTGCTGGCCGGCCCTGCGGCCTTCGCGATGACCTGGGGCATTCGCCTGCGCCTGCTCGACCGGCGCGAGAACGCAATCCGGCGCGAGTTCGGTCGGTTCCTGTCACCAATCCTCGTGCAACAGATGATCGAAACCGGGGTCACGCCCGCGTTGGGCGGCGAGGAGCGTGATGTCACGATCCTGTTCGCTGATCTCTCCGGCTTCACCACGACTTCCGAATCGTTGGAAAGCGCGGAACTGACCGCCCTCCTGAACCGCTATCTGAACCGCATTGCCAGTGTGGTGCAGGACCATAATGGCTATGTCGACAAGTTCATCGGCGACGCGGTCATGGCGATCTGGAACGCGCCTGCGCCGATGGAAAACCACGCGCTTGCAGGGGTCGAGGCCGCGCATGACATTGTCGCAGCGGTCGCGGCTCTCGGGGCCGAGGATGGCGCGCTGGGCAAGCCGACCTTTGCGATCAAGGTCGGGATCTGCTCGGGTCCGGCGACGGTTGGCAATATCGGTGCCGCGGACCGGATGAACTACACCGTGATCGGTGAGACGGTGAACCTTGCCGCCCGGTTTGAAAGCCTGCCCGCGCTGCTCAACACACCCATTGTGATCGGGCCGCGCACGGCGGAGAAGGTTGTCGAGCGGTATGAGGTGCTGCCGATTGTCTCGATCCAGGTGAAGGGCAAGACCGAGGGCGTCGTCGTCTCGGCACCGATTGCGCTGCGGGACGAGGTGACAGCGGAGGTCCGTGCCGCGCTTGAAGACTATGCGATCGCGCTCAAGGCCTTCGAGGAAGGGGCGTTCGAAATAGCGGCCGAGCTCTGGGATGAACTGGCCACGCGCGACTGGCCGGGCGCTGGCCCGTCCGAGGCGATGGCCGAGGAGTCGCGCCTGATGAACAAACAGCTTCTCCTGACCCCCTGGACCGGTGTGCTCGAGGCTCGCAGCAAGTAGCCTTGGCAGATGTCAGCCAAGCCGTCGGGCAAGACGCACGGCGGTCAGGCCCTGCTTCAGCCGCGGTGAGGGCATCACCAGCATGCAGTCATCATAGGGTGTTCGGACCGCGTCCGGGCCGTCATGGCCGATCAGCGTTCCGGCCTCCGCCAACACCTCGCCGCCCTGAAAGGGACGCACAAATGTGAAGGTCTCGGACTGGATGGTCACCGGATCCGTGACCTCCCACGTGCTCTGCGGTGCGGGGTCCGGCGCACCCAGGCCCTCCAGCCAGTCCGGCGCGATGGCGCCGAGCCCCGTCAGAAACCGCAACGTTGCCTCGATCGCCAGATCGCCCGCGGCCAGATCCCAATGCTGCCCGCACTCGACCAGCAGCGCGGCACCGGGCACGCCCGCTTCAGCGAACCGCCCATGATCGCGCATCCGGCGCCCTGCTGCATGGCCGCGATCCATGACGACCAGTTCGGGTACGCCAACCAGATGGGCAAGCTCCCGACCCTTGGTCTGCCAGCCCGCCATCATCATCGGCGGCGAGGGGGCCGTCATCGAGTGGATGTCCAGAAGGTAATCGGCCCGCGCGACCACGGGCTGCATCTCCCGCGCCCGGCGCATTTCGACGGAATCGCGATCGGACGCCAGCACCTCCCCGGCCCAGACCCGGTTGAAATCCTCGTCGACCCAGCGCGTCGTCGTGGGCTCGTCCGGGTCGAAGGCCAGACACGCCTCGTAGTTCATGAAGGCCAGCGTCAGCGCACCCTTGATCGGCCGGACATCGCTGCTCAGCAGCCAGTCCAGCGCGACCGCCCCGCAGGGCTCATTGCCATGTACAACGGCGGTGACCAGCACATCGGGGCCGGGCGTCTCTGCCTCGAAGCGCCACGTGTAGGGCAGGCCGCAATTGCCCTCGGCGTAGGGCGTGATGTCGGGTGGGAGCAGGTCGACCGGCTGGTCGTTCGGCAGCTTCGGGCTGGACATGGGCTGGGCGGTCTCCTCAAGATGCGGCGCACTGAGGGAGGAAGTCATGACACAAGGCCCCCGGGTCGCCCTGCTGGGTATGATCCTTGAATCCAATCGCTATGCAAGGCCCGCAACTCTGGCCGATTTCGAGAGCCTGACATGGTCGCGCGGACCAGCGCTGCTGGATGAGGCGAGAAGCGCCGCACCGAGCCTCGCGACCGAGTTCGCCGCCTTTGTCCGGGCGATGGACGCAACCGGGCCATGGCAGCCGGTGCCCGTGATGCTGGCGGCCTGCCATCCTCTGGGACCGGTCGAGCGCGGCGTCTATGACGCCTATCTGGCGGAGGTCGAGGCGCGACTGGCCGGAGCGCAGCTTGACGCGGTCTACCTCTGCCATCACGGGGCCATGGTGGCCGAGCATCTCGACGACCCCGACGGGGCTCTGGCAACCGCGGTGCGCGGGCTGGTTGGTCCGGATGTGCCCATCGTGCAGACGCTGGATCTCCACGCCAACCTGTCGGACGAGATGTGCGCCGCGGCAGACCTGATCGTCGGCTACCGCACAAACCCGCATGTCGACATGATCGAACGAGGCGAGGAGGCCGCGTTCTCGCTCCGCCGGATTCTTGCCGGTCAGGCGCGGCCGCAGATCGCACATGTGAAGCTGCCGCTGGCGCCCGCCTCGGTCACATTGCTGACCGCCGATGGACCCTATGGCGACATGATCGACTATGGCCAGCGGCGGCAGGCGGAGATGGCGAGCGAGATCCTGAACGTGTCGGTCTTCGGGAACTTCATCTTCTCGGACGTGCCGCAGAACGGGATTTCGGTTGTTGTGACGGCACGCGAAGACCGGGCTGTCGCCGAAGCGCTGGCACGCGAGATCGCCGCTTTTGGCTGGACGATGCGGGAGCGTTTCGTGCGCGCTCTGATGCCGGTTGCGGATGCGGTCTCGCTGGCGCTCGATCAGGACCGCGCGCCGGTCATCTTCTCGGACAGCGGGGACAATCCCGGGGGCGGGGGATCGGGTCGCACGACCGAGCTCTTTGCCGCGCTCGTCGCGTCGAATGTTCGCGGCGCCTATGTCGGATCGTTCTATGACCCGTTGCTGGCGGAGGAGGCTCATGCCGTGGGCGAGGGTGGCCGGTTCGCCGCCCGGTTCAATCGCGAGCGTGGTAACGCAGCATGGGAGCAATGGGATGCGCCGCTCGAGGTCGAGGTCGAGGTAACCGGCCTGCGCGAGGGCGATGTGACCGGACGGCTCGGCATCATGGCGGGGCGGCGGCTGCATCTCGGCAAATGCGCACGGCTGACGATCGGGGGACCGGGCGGGATCGAGGTGATCGTGATCTCCGACCGCAGTCAGACGGCGGATCCCGTGTTCTTCGAGATGTTCGGGCTGGACATCGCCGCGGCGGATACGGTTGTGGTGAAATCCCGCGGGCACTTCCGCGCGGGGTTCGCACCCTGGTTTGCGCCCGAGCACGTGCACGAGGTCGACACGGGCGGGCTCACGTCGCCCGTGCTGGACAGATGGCCGCTGACGAAGGTGCCGCGCCCGTCGTTCCCGCTGGACCGGGATGCGGCGTGGGGGGGCTAGACACGGCGCCGAACAGCACCGGCGCGGCAGAGGCCTATTCGGCAGCGGTTCCGATCGAGGCGCCCTGGCCAAGACCTGCGGCCTGCGCCGGGCTCGGCTGGAACTCGGTCAGGGTATAGACATCCAGCGCCCGGTCGAAATCCTGGATCGTCACACTGCCTGCAACGCCCCAGTCGCCCGGGGCGACCTCGGCGAATTCTGCTGTGGCCAGCAGCGGGATGTTCAGGGTTTTCGTCGCCGTCTCGATCCGCTGCACGGTGTTCACGATGCGCCCGATGCCGGAAAAGGCGAGCCTGCTGGGCACACCGATATTGCCGAACATCACCTCGCCGATCGCGAGGCCAATGCCAAAGCGCAGCGGCGCCTCGCCCGGTGTGCCCGTCTTCGCCGCCTCGTCGGCCAGGCGCATCGCCTCGCGCGCCGCCGCCTCGGCCCGCGCGACCGCGTCCACGGGGCAGCCGGACTTGATGGGAAAAATCCCGAGCACACCGTCGCCGATGAAGTTCAGGATCTCACCGCCCTGATCGATGATCGGCTGGGCCGTGCACTCGAAATACCGGTTCAAGAGCGCGAGATAGTCATCCGCATCCATCGTGTCCGACAGCCGGGTCGAGCCGCGCAGGTCCGAGTACCACACCACCGCCGGGATCCGGTCGCCATCGCCGCGGCGGATATCGCCGGCCAGAACGCGCCAGCCCGCGGTCGAGCCGAGATAGGCGTTCGCCAGATTGGCCATCACCCGCTTCTGGATCGAGGCATGGCAGGCCGCAGCAAACACCTTCTGGATCCGGCGCAGACAATCGAGATCGTCATCCGAGAACCCGCTTGGCCGCTTGGTTGACCAGCTCGCCAGGATCCCGGTCTTGCCACCAGCGAAATGCTCGACCTCGGCGATGCGAAAATCGGTCGAGGTCAGGAGGTAGTCCGTGAAACCCTTGTCCCGAAAGTCTTCGAGCACGTCGAAATCGAGCAGCGCCACGTCGCCTGTCAAGCGCCGGCGCATGTACTTCAGACCCTTGGTGTGGGCGTAGTGGAACGGGCTCTTCAGCCATTTCTCCCCGGCTTGCTCCGCGTGCTGGTACTGCTCCAGAGCGGCGCCGTTTTCATGGGTCCAGAACACCAGCTCGGCGCGGAACAAAGGATGCAGCGTCGGCCAGCTGACCGCGGCGCGATCAAGCGGGATACCGACCGCGCTGAGGCGCACGCACAGCTTCTCGAACAGGGCCGTGATATCGGGGTCGATCAGGGCCTTGTCGATCAGCCAGCTTTCGATCTCGGCGGTGAGGGTCGCGTGTGACATGGTCGAGATATAAGTTCCACCGCGGCGCTTCGCCAGCCCAAGCGTTCTTGCGATGGCATTCGGGTGCTCAATGCCGCCAGGTCATACGTCCGCGAAAACGTCCTGCACGCGGCGCTCGGCCCGGCGCGGACCGCATTGCATCATGGATCGTGCCATGCCCCCGGGCCGAAGGCCGGGAACAGCACAGGTCAGGCCGCGGTTTTCATCGGCACCGCAACGGGCACACTGCGCGAGCTTGCTGCAAGCTTCGCCGCCATGTCCTTGCCGAGAAGCGTGTCGAAGGCCCGGCCAAGATCGGGGTTGCGCTTCAGGACGCGGATCAGCGCGGCACGGTCCCATTCGACGTAATGTCCCCCATCCGGCAGGGTCACGGTGGCCGAGGCCGGGGCCTCCAACAGGAAGCCGACCTCGCCGATAAAGTTGCCCGGGCCGATCTGGAACATCGTGCCGTCCTTCTCGATCAGGGGCGCGCCCGCAATCACGAAGTAGAGACGCTCGGGCTGCACGCCTTCCTCGGTCAGGTTGACCGGGTCGCATGTCTCGACGATCCGCCCGGCGCCGACCAGCGCGCGGAATTCGCCCGGCTGCAATACGCCGAACAGATCCAGAATATGGCTGTGCTCGCGCGACAGTCCAAGCCGCATGCGGCGCAGCAACAGGGCTGCCAGACCGATCAGGGTCGACATCACGATCAGACCTGTGCCCGCGATGGCATCCCACTGGGGCGTGCCAAGATGCAGATAGTAGTAGGCGATGTAGAAAACCGACCCCAGAAGCACGAGGCCGCGCAGGGCGAACTGGTTGGTCAGCACGAATCCCATCACGTAGGTCAGCGTCGCCAGATGCACCAGCGTTGCCGTGCCGATCGCATACTCCAGACCGATCTGATCGAACATGTACGCACCCCATCGCCTTAACCCTGGCGCGGAGATAGTGCGAATCGCGATCGCCAACAGTGATGGTCCTCACAGTTTCGCTGGTTTGTCAGGGCGTTAGTCACCGGGGGCATCGACAATCTTGCAGCGTGCGGTCACGAAATAGGGCGTGAGGCCGCCTGCCGCGAGTGATGCGACACGATCAGGGGTGTTGTAGGGGCGAAGATCGGAGTCCCTCAATGCAGCGTGCAATCGATCCGAGAGGAAAAGATCGCCGCGTAGGCGAGGGTCGACCCAAAGATCAGCGCCTTCGCGTGCGGAGCCCCGGACTGCGAGCTGATCATCTTTCCGCATATCTGTCGCCAGCCAGAAACCGTCCTTGATTTTTATCGCGAAGCTTGTGTGCGTTTCTTCCGGGACGAGGCACTCTTTCTGCGAGACGATGTTCAGAATGAAATACCTCTCGGCGCGTTTTGTGACTCCATCGCTTTGATAAATATCGATCGGAACAAATCGGGTATCACCGATGTCGAACCTGAGTAGAAAATCGCGGAATCGTTCGGAGATGACCGGATAAACGAAGGTGAAGAAGTCGTGTAGATCAACACAGTCATCCTCGGAGTGTTTAATCGTTAGGAACTTTGGAAGTTCGTCTTCACTGACCGGCTCTCCAGCGAGAATCAAGTTCTTTGTAGGAATTCTAATCTTGGCAGTAGATTTTAATTTGGACTCAAAGATTTCGAGTGTAACGTGAAAAACATTCAAACAATTGCAATGCCAGATGTCGGCGCTCATCTTCCGGCTTCCTGTTCGATGATCTTGCAGCGGGCCACCTCGAAGTGTGGCTTGAGGCCGCCTGCCGCGAGCGATGCAACGCGATCAGGGGTGTTGTAGGGGCGTAAATCTGTGGCTTTGAGTGCAGCGTGTAATCGATCTGAGAAAAAGAGATCACCTCGCAGGCGTGGGTCAATCCAAAGATCGGCGCCTTCACGCGAGGAGGATCGCACCGTTAGTTGGAAATCTTCCCGCCGATGCGTCGCACGCCAGAGTCCATCTTTGATCTTTATCGCGAAGCTTGTGTGCGTTTCTTCCGGGACGAGGCATTCTTTCTGCGAGACGATGTTCAGAATGAAATAAGTCTCGGCGCGTTTTGTGACGCCATCGCTTTGGTAAATATCGATCGGAACAAACCGGGTGCCGCCGATATCGAAGCCGAGCAGAAAATCGCGGAACGGTTCGGAGACGCAGCAAAATGTGTATCGGAAGAAGTCCTCAAAATCTGTCGCGTCGTATTGACTGTCTTTGATGGTCAGCGCTTTTGGAATAAGATCGTCATCGACGAATTCACCGCGTTGAAATGCTTTGGTGACCGCGCTGGTATAGTTCGGCGTTGCGTGTTTATCGAAGGTAAACGCCTGATGCGGCGCGGTATGGAACACGCTTAGGCAGTTGCAATGCCAGACATCGGCGGTCGATGAATGGTCGCCGGGCACTGGCTCAGTCCTTCTTGAAATCGTCGTGGCATGCCTTGCAGGTTGCGCCGAGGTCTTTGATCGCGGTGCGCAGCCACGCCTCGTCCGCTGCTTTGGTCATGGCACGCGTCTCGATGGCATGAGCGGCCTCGACCATGTCGCGGCCTTGTGCCGAGAACGTCTCCCACTCCTCCCAGATCGCGGGCAGGGCTTCGGTCTTGGGGTGCATGTGGCGGTCGGTAAAGACCTCGTCGACACGTGCGCCTTGGCGGGCGATCACGCCTGCCAGGTCGACCATCAGAGGCCGGTCAAAGGTGCCGGATTTCGCCATCTTCCCCAATGTTTTGGTCGCCTTGCCGATGTCCTTCATCAGGTCCATACGGATCTTGGTAGGACCGGTCACGCCTTCGTGGGCGAGTGCTGCCCCGCTCAGCAGGGCAGCGAACAGGATGGTGAGAACAATGCCCCTCACGCTGCGGCTTTCCCGGCGAACCGGGCCTGCATTTCCTCGCGCGCGTCATCGGTGATCTTGGCGAACATGTTCTCCGGCACCGTGAACGCATGGCCGGGGGCGAGCGCCTGCATCGCGGCGGTGACATCGCTGGGCCAGCTTCCCGCCGCATCCTCGGCCCCGAACGCGCGCAGCATCGTGTCGGAGGCATCGGGGATGAACGGGCGTGACAGCACACCGTAAAACCGGATCAGGTTCAGCCCGCAGCGGACGATGCCCGCGGCCCGCGCCTCATCTGTCTTGAAGACCGCCCAGGGCTCCGCGGCCTGAAGATACTCGTTCCCGGCCACCCAGATGGCGCGGAGTTCTGCTGCGGCCTTGCGGATCTCCATCGCCTCCCAATGCGCGGTATAGGCGGCAACGCGGGTGGTCAGATCGGCGATCAACGCATCCTCCGCCGGTCCATAGGCGCCATCCGGGACCACTTCGCCGAATTTCGAGCGGCAGAATTTGGTCACGCGGCTGACGAAATTCCCCAGCACGTCGGCCAGATCCTTGTTGACGCCGGTCTGGAAGCTCTCCCACGTGAACTCGGTGTCCGAGGTCTCCGGGATGTTCGCCAGCAGCCACCAGCGCCAGTAGTCGGGCGGCAGGATCTCGAGTGCCTGGTCCATGAACACGCCGCGCCCCTGGCTGGTCGAGAACTGCGCGCCCTCGTAGTTCAGCCAGTTGGTCGACTTGATGTAATCGACCAGCTTCCACGGCTCGCCCCCGTCATGGTTCGCGCCCATAATCGTGACCGGAAAGCTCAGCGTGTGGAACGGCACATTGTCCTTGCCCATGAACTGGACATAGCGCACGTCCGTGGCGCCGAGGTCTTCGCGCCACCAGCGCTGCCAGGCCGCGTCGTCCTTCCCGTTTGCATCGGCCCACTCGGCCGTCGCGGCGATGTATTCGATGGGCGCGTCGAACCAGACATAGAAGACCTTGCCCTCCATGCCCGGCCAGTCCGCGTCGCCGCGTTTCACAGGCACGCCCCAGTTCAGATCCCGGGTGATCCCGCGATCCTGCAAGCCGTCGCCATCGTCCAGCCATTTCCTGGCAATGGATGTCGACAGCACGGGCCAATCGGTCCGCGTATCGATCCAGTCGCGCAGCCGGTCGCGCATCTGGCTCTGGCGCAGATAGAGGTGCTTGGTCTCGCGCACCTCGAGATCCGTGGACCCCGAGATCGCAGACCGAGGATTGATCAGGTCGGTCGGGTCGAGCTGCTTGGTGCAGTTCTCGCACTGGTCCCCGCGCGCCCGGTCATAGCCGCAATTGGGGCACGTCCCTTCGATATACCGATCCGGCAGGAACCGCCCATCGGCATTCGAGTAGACCTGCTTCTCCGACCGCTCCTCGATCAATCCGGCATCCGCCAGCCGCCCCGCGAAATGCTGGGTCAGCGCGTGGTTGCGGGCCGAGGACGAGCGCCCGAAGTGATCGAAGGACAAACGGAACCCATCGCCGAGATCCTTTTGCACCTGCCACATCTCGGCACAATACGCGTCCACCGGCTTGCCCGCCTTGGCCGCGGCCAACTCGGCAGGCGTCCCATGCTCGTCGGTGGCACAGATCAGCATCACCTCGTGGCCTTGCGCTCGCATGAACCGGGCATAGGCATCCGCGGGCAGCATCGAGCCGACCAGGTTGCCCAGGTGCTTGACGCCGTTGATATACGGAATGGCCGAGGTGATGAGTACGCGTGCCATGATGTCTCCTTTCGTGCCGGCACTCTATAGCGGGGTGCGGGGGGCTTGCGAACCCGCAAACGCGTGCATCAGGCCAGGGGCCTCAGCAGCATCGAATAGCGGCGCAGGGCGGTCCGGCGCTTCAGACCGAGCCGGGCCAGCCAACCGCCCTGTGTGGCATAGTAGTCGTGCAGGTTGCGCCGGTCGGGCCAGTCCAGCGCGTCCCAGTCGATGTACTCGAGGCCATAACCATGAGCGGCGGCCAGCATCGCCATGCCTGCGCGCGAGACGACACCGACCGGGGCCTCCGCCAGATCGCCGCGCGGCGCGGCGTTGAGGACACTGTCCGTCGCTTCGGTCTTCAGGTGGATGAACGCCTCGTCGCTGTCGACAAGCCCGGTGTCGAGGATGATCAGGCCCGGCTTGAACGCCGCCATCAGGCGCAGCAGCCGGTCATGGTCGAGGATGTGATAGAACAGGCCGAGACAGAGGACGATGTCGAACCCCGTGCCATCGGCCAGAAGGCGGGGCATCTCCTCGAACACATCGCCCTCGATGAACCGGACACGGGCGCGGTCCTGCTCCGGAATGATGTTGGCAGAGCGTGCGATCAGCTTGGCCCGGACCTCGATGCCCGTGACATGGGCGGCGCCGGCCTTCAGCGCGGCAAAGGACCAGCGCCCGTCATGGGAGGCCAGATCCAGCACGCGCGCTCCGGCAAAATGGGCACGATTGGGGTGGATCATCGCGGCGTAGCGCGCGTTCAGGCGATTCAGCCCGGGCGCCTTGTAGCCGGTCTTGCGGGTGAACCCGGCGGCCTCGGTAAAAATGTGCTCCATGTTCTCTTGCCCTTCGAACAGGCGCACGGGTCGGCGGCGCGTGGTGGTGATGCCACGAACGGGCAGGGGTATCAAACGCTCCTGCACCGACGGTGTGTCGCGGACGCACCGCGCATCCCACGGCGCTGCACCGCGCAGGGAGTGGCTGGTGCGTTCCAGATCGCGGCCAGGCCAAATGCTCGCTTGTGTTGCGTAGGGTTGCGCTGCAACATGGTGCAGTCAACTCGAGGTTTTCCCGTGGCTGTCGGCATTGATCCCTTTCTGGTGGACGCAGCAACCTATCTGGGGGCTGCCGTGGTTGCCGTACCGCTGGCCAAGCGGTTCAAGCTTGGATCCGTCATTGGGTACCTTATGGCAGGCGCCGTGATCGGCCCCTACGGCCTCGGTTTCATCGAGGACAGCCAGTCCGTCCTGCATTTCGCTGAGTTCGGCGTCGTGCTGCTGCTCTTCGTGATCGGACTCGAGTTGCAGCCTGCGCGGCTCTGGCGTCTCAGGACCGAAATCTTCGGGCTGGGTCTGATCCAGGTGATGATCAGCGGCGTCGTGATCGCGGCGGTGATTGCCTATTTCGGCTGGCTCGATCTCAGTGCGTCCATCGCTGTGGGCGGGGCGCTGGCGCTCTCGTCGACGGCATTCGCGATCCAGATCCTGCGCGAGCGCGGAGACCTCAACAAGCCCTATGGCAGCCGGGCGTTCTCGATCCTGCTGTTTCAGGATCTCTCGATCGTGCCGCTGCTGGCGTTGGTGACGTTTCTCTCGCCCTGGGCCGGGCAGGGCGATGCGGTGGATCTCGAGAAGATCGGCCTGGCGCTGGGCGCGGTTCTGGCCGTGATCGTGATCGGCCACTATGTGCTGGGTCCGGTTCTGCATATCATCGCGGCATCGAAAGCGGACGAGATCTTTACGTCGGCTGCGTTGCTGGTGGTGATCGGGGCTGCGATCGCCATGCAGTATGTCGGCCTGTCGATGGCGATGGGGGCGTTCATCGCGGGGGTGCTGCTGGCCGAAAGCGAGTTCCGCCATCAGATCGAGACAGATATCGAGCCGTTTCGCGGCCTTCTGCTGGGGCTTCTGTTCATTGCCGTGGGCATGTCCGTCGCGTGGCCGCTGATCATCGAGTACTGGCAGACGGTGATTTTCGGTGCGCTGGCGATCTTTGCCGCGAAATGGGCGATCATCGCGGCGCTGGCCAAGATGTTCACGTCGAGCAACACCGATGCGATCAAGATCGGCGCGGTGCTGGGGCAGGGCGGCGAGTTCGGCTTTGTTCTCTTTACCGTTGCGCTCTCGAACGGGCTGTTGATCCAGCGCGATGCGTTCCTGTTGACGGCGATCGTCACGGCAACGATGGCGCTGACGCCGGTTGCGCTGGCGGTGGCCGACCGGATCGGACGGCGCAAACAGACGCCCGATATGGACGGGATCTCGCATATCGACGAGGCCGAGCCCGCCAGCGTCATCGTGGTCGGCTTCGGGCGGTTCGGCCAGATCGTCGGGCGGATCCTGCGGCTGCGCGGCTATTCTGTGACGCTGATCGATTCCGATCCCGAGCGCATCCGGATCGCGCGCACCTTCGGCAACAAGGTGTTCTTCGGCGATGCCAGGCGCGGTGACATCATGAAGGTCGCAGGTGCCGACGAGGCCAAGGCGGTGTTTCTCTGTGCCGATGATCCGGACGCGGTGCTGCACTCGGCCAAGATGCTGCGCTGGCGCTATCCACACCTGATGATCTTTGCGCGGGTGAACGACCGGGTCGCCAAGCTCGAGATGCGTCAGGCCGGGGTCGATGTGCCGATCCGCGAGATGTTCGAAAGCTCGGTCGCCATGGCGCGCGAGGCGTTGCACAGATTCGGCGATGGCGACGTGGCCGACGAGGTGATCGATGAGTTTCGCCGCCGGGATGCGGAACTGCTGCGCTATCAGGGCGAGCACGGCGCCCGGAAGGGCTATGAGAAGATGCGTGAGGAATTCGACCTGACGGACGAGCGCAGCTGAGGGCAGACGCGTTCGGGTTCGGGCTTGCCGCGCTCCCTGTCGATCTTGTGCGGGCCGCATTGTGGCACAAGCCCACCCGCCCGCACGGCAAGCCCTTACGTGGCGCTTTTCGGAGGCACGTCGCGCATCAGATTGGCGAGGGCGTGTTGTTCGGCACCGATGGGTGAGGCCTCGACCGCGTCGGCGGCGCGCAGGCGCACGTCATCATCCTTGTTCTGGTTCAGCTTCCAGGTGCTGGCGACCTCGCCGATCTCCATGGCGACCGGCACGATCTGGCGCATGAAGCGCGCGGCGGCCTCGGGTGTCATCTTGTCCATCGTCCAGATCTTCTTGGGCAGGAAGTGTTTCTCGAGATGGCCCGAGACGTGGTCGAGATGCGGCTTCAGCGTCTCGTCTGGCAACAGCGAGAGCCGCCCGCGCAGATGCACGGCGACATAGTTCCAGGTCGGAACCTGATCGTCGATCCCGTACCAGTCGGGCGAGATGTAGGCGTCCGGCCCGGAGACGATCATCAGTGCATCGAGCGGGCCATCTTTCAGGAGCCGCGCAATCGGGTTGGAGCGCACGAGATGCATGCCCATGACCGCACCGTCGATGACAAACGGGATGTGCGAAGCGAGCACGCCGTCCGGCCCTGTGACGGTCAGAATGCCAAAGGCACGGTCTTGGGCCATGACCAGCGCGCGGGCCTGATCATCTTCTCGAAAGGCGGGATTGGGGTGCATGGCGGACCTCGATCAATCGACGCCCCCGCCTTGCCATGGACCCGGACCTTTCGGCAAGTCAGGAACGATGATGCCGATCATCACCGATCGCGACACACCAAGACACAGCGAACGACATGCGTATGGCGGCGCGTCGGGCGCAGGCGCTGTCGTCGTCGCGGCGTCCTTATCAGATCTCGTCCGCGAAGTGCTTCATGGTCAGCAGGATCGGGTTGGGGGCGGCCTGGCCGAGACCACAGATCGAGGCATCGACCATCGCCTCGCAAAGCTCGGTCAGGAGGCTCTGGTCCCACGTGTCGGCCTGCATCAGCTTGACGGCTTTTTCGCAGCCGACCCGGCAGGGGGTGCATTGCCCGCAGCTTTCATCCTCGAAGAAGCGCAGCATGTTGAGCGCGGCATCCCGCGCCCGGTCCTGATCCGACAGCACCACGACGGCGGCAGACCCGATGAAGGACCCGTGCGGTTGCAGGGTGTCGAAGTCCAGGGGCACATCATCCATTGACGCAGGGAGCAGCCCGGCCGAGGGCCCGCCCGGCTGATAGGCCTTGAAGCTGTGGCCCGGTTCCATGCCGCCGCACGCCTCGATCAGGTCTGTGATCGTCGAGCCCGCGGGGAGCAGTTTCACGCCGGGATGGCGCACGCGGCCCGAGACGGAGTAGGAGCGCAGTCCCTTGCGGCCGTTCTTCTCGTGCTCGTTCAGGATGCTTGGCCCATGGCGCGCGACCTTCGTGACCCAGTAGAGCGTCTCGACATTGTGCACCAGCGTCGGGCGGTCGAAGATCCCGACCTGCGCCACGTATGGCGGGCGGTGGCGGGGCAGGCCACGCTTGCCCTCAATGCTTTCGATCATCGCGCTTTCTTCGCCGCAGATATAGGCGCCCGCGCCGCGGCGCAGATCGATATAGCCGGGGGCAACGATGCCTGCGGCCTCGAGGTTCGCGATCTCGTCGGCGAGGATCTTCAGCACCGCGGGATACTCGTCGCGCATGTAGATGAAGCAGGTCTCGGCCTCGACCGCCCAGGCGGCAATGAGCATGCCCTCGAGGAACACATGCGGCTCGCGTTCCAGGTAATAGCGGTCCTTGAAGGTGCCGGGCTCGCCCTCGTCGCCATTGACGGCGAGATAGCGCGGGCCTGCCTCGGCGCGCACGAACGACCATTTGCGACCCGAGGGGAAGCCTGCACCGCCGAGACCGCGCAGGCCCGATTCGAGCACTGCGTCCTGCACCTCATCGGGCGTGCGCGCGCCGCCGCGCAGCGCTTCGAGTTCCTTGTAGCCACCGTCATCGCGGTAGGCCTCGAACCCTTCGTACTCAGGAATGTGCGCATGGGTGTCGTCTGCAGCGATCGCGTCGGCGACCTTCTCAGGCGTGGCGTGGTCGATATGGTTGTGACCAAGTTCGAGCGTCGGTGCGGTGTCGCACCGGCCCATGCAGGGCGCCCGCACGACACGGACCTCGCTGTCGGCACCGCCATATTTCGCGGCCAACGTCTTCAACAGATCCTGTGCCCCCGCCAGCTCGCAGGAGAGCGAATCGCAGACCCGGATGGTCAGGGCAGGGGGCGCGGCCTCGCCTTCCTTGACCACATCGAAATGGGCATAGAACGTCGCGACCTCGTAGACCTCGGCCTGAGCCAGCTTCATTTCCTCGGCCAGTGCGCGCAGATGCGCCGCCGAGAGACAGCCGTGCGCATCCTGGATCAGGTGCATGAACTCGATCAGCAGATCGCGCCGCCGCGGCCTGTCGCCGAGCAGCGCCAGAACATCCGCCAGCGCCTGATCATCCAGCTGCCGGCCCTTCGGCGTGTTGCGGCCTTTGCCGCGACCGGATTTCCAGACGCCCTTGCGGTTCGAGGCGTTTTGATCAAGCGGGCTCATCGCTGGCATCTCCCAGATCGCGGTGATTTCGATACCTTGATACCAAGGCTGCGGCCACCACGATAGCGCCAGTCTTCACAACCCGATGGGGGTAACTCCGACAGTCTTCAGAGATTTGCGACATTCGCGGCGACGAGTACCGTCAGTTGCTGACGACAGCCCGAATTTCCCGCGTGCTCGGGTCGATGCGCAGAACATCCCGTCCGACGCGCGCGTAGATCTCGCCAACCGGTGGGGCGGGCAGACCATAACGCCGGTGATCGAGCGTCACATACGGGCGGTTCGGTGGCAGGAAAGCGCCAAGCTCGTAGATCGTGGGCGGTGTGATCCGGCCCCGTGCCGGCACGATGCGGGAGGTGCCTTGCGGGTCGAGAGGCACCGCCTCCGGCACCACGACCGGTTGCGGGGCGGGCGGTGCCTCCGCAGGAACCTCGCGGATGATCGTCTCGCGCACGACCGAGCGGCGGCGCAGCGGCACGAACACGACCCTGTCTCGTTTCTTGCGATCGAAGCGGTCGCGGCCAAACCTGTCGCGATCATAGCGATCAGAGGTGGTGCTCCGGCGCTTGTCATAGCGTGAGGACCGGCTGTGGGAATAGCTGTCCCGGGCGCTCGACCCGATGCGGACCCGCGCGCTGACACCGCCATTGTTAACGCGTACCGACGAGTTGCCGACCTTGAACCGGGCATCGAAACTGCCCGCGCTTGCGGTGGCAGGGGCGCCGGCGAGAAGGGCCGCAACGGCGAGGAGCATCAGGCTGGACGCTGTGTATCGCATAGGGTTCAATACCATGATTGGGCCGAAATTGGCAGAGGCACGGCAGTCACGCTTCACGTCAGATGGCCACGGCTTCGTGACTGGTAAACCCCCGCGGACACGGTCAGGGTGATATGGCGCAAGAAAACGCAGGGTTGCGACGTGGGTAGAGGTGTTCGCATCAATCGGTGCTTGAACGCAGTGGACTGGCGGTTTCCGTCGGGTCTCGTGGCAGGGATGCTGGCCCTGGCGATGCAGATCGATGTGGCGATGGCCCTTGCGGATCCGCCGGGCGTGACGCGGGATCCGGCGCTGAGTGCAAGGCTGGCCGCCGCCTATGACGCCATGCCCGAAGGCTATGAGCCGCGCACGCATCTCTATGCCGAGGATGGCCGCGCGAAATACGTCAACCGGCTGATCGAGGAGGCGTCGCCCTACCTGCTTCAGCACGCGCACAACCCGGTCGACTGGCATCCGTGGTCCGACGAGACGCTGGCCAAGGCTCAGGCCGAGGGGAAGCCGATTTTCCTCAGCGTCGGCTATGCGACGTGCCACTGGTGCCACGTGATGGAGGAGGAGAGCTTCGACAACGAGGATGTCGCGGCAGTCCTGAACGCGGGCTTCATCGCCATCAAGATCGACCGCGAGGCGCAGCCCGATCTCGATCATCTCTACATCACGGCGACCCAGATCCAGATGGGCGGGGCAGGCTGGCCGAACTCGGTCTGGCTGCTGCCCGATGGGCGCCCCTTCCACACCGGCACCTACATCCCGCGGCCCGAGTTCATGCAGATCGCCAACGCCATCGCGCTGGCCTGGACCGATCCGACGCAGCGCGGCGAGATCGACACGATTGCGGCAAACCTCAGCGAGGCCGTGGCCAAGGTCACGCAACTGCGCGGGGCGCAATCGGCCCTGCTGGACGAAATGGTCCACGTGCGGGCAGCCGAGCAGTTGCTGGGCATGCACAACGCGCTCGAGGGCGGGTTCTCGCAATCCACGCAGTTCCCGCAGGAAGGCTATCTGCTGTTCCTGATGGACCACTGGCGGCGGACCGGCGATCAGGCCAGTCTGCAGGTCGCGACCGAGACGCTGGATGCGATCGCTGCGGGCGGCATCCACGATCATGTCGGCGGCGGCTTTCACCGCTATGCGGTCGACCCGAACTGGCGCACGCCCCATTTCGAGAAGATGCTGTACAATCAGGGTCTGCTGGCGCGTGCCTTTGTCGAGGCGTGGGAAATCACCGGCACGGCGCGCTACCGCCGGGCGGCCGAGCGGACCTTTGCCTATGTGGCGCGGGACATGACCGATCCCGACGGCGCCTTCTACGCGGCCGAGGATGCGGACAGTCGGGCGGAGGATGGCACGCTGGAGGAAGGCGTGTTCTACGCCTGGACGCCGGCGCAGATCCTGGCCGCGCTGCCCATGAACGCCGAAGGCAGCGATCAGGCCGATCCGGTCACAGCCCTCGGGATCGATCAGCCCCCAACCCTCGATGTGGGGGGCGTGATCCACTTCGATCCGTTCTCCGAGACCGATCTGGCGGCGTTCGATCCCTATCTCGAGACGCTCCGCGTGGTGCGTGATGCCCGCACAAGACCGCTCCGCGACGACAAGGTGATCGCAGGCTGGAACGGGCTGATGATCCGCGCGCTGGCCGAGGGCGGGGCGGCCTTCGGCGAGCCGCGCTACGTCGATATGGCGGTCCGCGCGGGTGCGGCCATCTGGTCCCGCCTCTGGTCCGGGGACCGGCTTGCGCGCCTCTGGGCCGCGGGGCAGGCGCACGAGGACGCGGTGCTCGAGGATTACGCATGGCTTGGCCTTGCGTTCGTGGCGCTCTCGGATGCCACGGGCGATCCGGTCTGGCTGGCCCGCGCCGAGCAACTGTTCACCGCCATGCAGCGCTTCTTCGCGGATGGCTCCGGGCGCTACAAGATGGCCATGGCGGACGGGCCGCTCGGTCCGATCTACAACAGCTCGGATGGCGCGACGCCGTCCGGCGAAAGCTCGGCGCTCGAGCTTTTCGCCCGGCTCTTCCAGCGCACCCAGTCGCTTGACGCCGAAGGGGCAGCCCATGGCCTCAGATCGGCCCTGGCCGGAGCACTGTCGCATCAGCCGATCTTGCGAACCGACGCCCTGACCGCGATCCGCATCCTCGAGGGTGGCGAGACCGGACGGCGGCGCATGCTGTCGGGCGTGGTCGGAGCGCATCTGCACGCCGGCGGTCTGACGCTTGATATTGCCGAGGGTTGGCACGTGAACGCGCACGACCCGGGACAGGAGTGGCTGATCGGCGTGGTGCTGGATGGTGCCGACGCGGCCTGGCCCGTGGGCAAGACCGTCACGCTCGGGTTCTCGGACGAGGCGCTTAACGTCTATGAAGGCCGGCTTGAGATCCCGGTAACCTATGGCGAGGCGCGCGAGATCACCCTGACCGTGCAGGCTTGCTCGGACGAGATCTGCCGCCAGCCCGTCACCGCGACATTCAGGTTGCTCTGATGGGGCGGGCAGGGCACAGTCTGGCCATGAGAACGCTTCTCACAGCGCTGATCCTGCTCGTCGCATCGGCGGCACAGGCCGGGGACGAAGAGATCGTCAGCCCGTCCGAGTTCCGCGACTATGCCGAGGGGTGGACGCTCTATTTTGAACGGGACGGCCAGCATTTCGGGTCCGAGGAATTCCGCGAGGATGGCCGTGTCCGCTGGCGCTATCGCGACGGCACATGCGTCGAGGGCGCATGGCGCAGCCATGGCGCGCAGCTTTGCTTCCTCTACGATTCGGCCAATTCGGATGGCAGCGTCCAGTGCTGGCGCGTGCTGCGCCAGGACGATGACCTGATCGTGCGCCTGCTGGATGGCCCGAACGCGCAGAACCCGGGGCTCGAATTGCGGGTGAGTGGACGGGACAAGAAACCGCTCCTCTGCGGTGATCCCGGCACGCGAACCTGATCCTCCGGGGATGCGCCGATGAAAGAGGCTCTATGAAGATCGGCGTTGCGGGCTGCGGGCGCATGGGGCTTGGCATGGCCCGCGCGATGCAGCGCGCCGGGCTGGAAGTCACGGGCTTCGATATCCGCCCGCCCGGTGCCTTCGGCGAGTTCGCCCCGCACATGCAAATTGATCCCGCGGCGTTCGCAAGCGACCGGCAGGTGATCCTCAGCGTCGTGCGCGACGTCGCGCAGACCGAAGCGCTGCTCTTCGAGGATCAGGCGATCCTGACCCGCGCGCCTGCACTCACGCATCTCGTGATCTGCTCCACCCTCAGCCCGCGCTATCTCGCCGATCTGCGCACGCGAGTGCCCGGCGCAATCCGCATGGTCGACGCCCCGATGTCCGGCGCTCAGGTGGCCGCCGATGAGGCGCGGCTCAGCTTCATGCTGGGCGGTGAGGTGGACGATCTCGACCTGCTCGAACCGGTGTTCCGGACCATGGGGCCGAAGATCCACCGCATGGGCGCGCCCGGCGCGGGGATGACGGCAAAGGTGCTGAACAACTTCGTCGCCGCCACATCCATGGTCGCAACCCGCCGGGTGCTGGACTGGGCCGATGATCTCGGCGTCGATCCCGCGCGCCTGCTGGCACTAATGCATGACAGTTCTGGCCAGACGTGGTTCGGCTCGAATTTCGATGTGATCGAGTTCGCCTGCGACGGCTATGACCCGGACAACACGATCGGGATCGTCAGGAAGGATGTCGAAAGCTGCCTCGACGCCATCGACCCGTCGCACCATGCCGGGCTGCCCGAGGCACTGGTCGCCGCCATAGCGGCGCAAACGCCGCGGGACCGCAAACCCTGACCGTTTTCGCCTGACCGCCAAGGCCGGGCCCGGTGAGGCCCTTGCTCCCGCGCCGTGCGCCGGGCGCGGTCCGGATGCGCCGGGTGCAAGGTTGACCCGGCGCCTTGGTCAAAAAAGCGCCGGGCCGCATCAGCACCGCTCAGGGTCAGACGAAGACGAAATCCTCTTCCTCCAGCGAGGACAACCGTGTCCCCGCCAGGAACAGACCGTCGCCACCGTCGAAATCCAGCACCACGCCGCGTTTCAGCTGGTAGGCCGAGTCCAAGACCTCGGCAAAGCTGGTCACACCCTCGACGCTCAGGGCGATCTGATCGTCACCGCGCCGGTCAAAGCCGAAGATCTTGTCGAACCCGTCGCCATCGGCGAAGAGGAAGGTGTCATCGCCGCGTCCGCCGCTCAGCCAATCATGGCCCTCACCGCCGGCAATCAGATCATCGCCGCTGCCGCCGCGGATGTGGTCATTGCCAGCCCCGCCATCGATGGCGTCCCGGCCACTGCCGCCCGAGATCCAGTCACTGTCCGCGCCGCCATAGATCTCGTCATCGCCGGAATTGCCGAACAGTTTGTCCTTGCCATCGCCACCATCGATCACATCGAACCCGCGCCCGCCGCGCACGAAGTCATTGCCATCGCCCGCGGTGACGATGTCATCGTCCTTGCGCCCGATGATCACATCGCGCCCATCGGTGCCCTCGCGGAATACAACGGTATTGATGTGCACCTCGGCGATCTGGGCACCGGGCAGCGTGAAGTCCGCCGCGACCGGATCGATCTCGACCCCGAACGCGTTCGTGCCGCCGAGGATGATCTGATCGCCCTCGCCCTCGGGGTTGCCGGCCGAGCCATTGAACCCGTCGTGCTGGCGGATCACGCCGTTCTCGTCGATGCCGGTGTTGGGCGCGGTCTGGTTGATGAAGGCGGCATCCAGTTCGGTGTTCACCTCGGTGCCCGCGTCGTAGACATCCGTGCCTTCGAAGACGACGGTCTGCGCACCGTTGAAACGGCCATAGGCGTCGAACAACTCCAGCGCCTCGTCGGTGCCGACAAAGGCATCGTTCGAGGGCAGGATCATCGCGGCCAGCGTCAGATGGGTCTGCGTCGATGACAGCGTGACGACCTGGCTCGTCACCTCGCCGGTTGCGATCGGGCCGGCTTCTCCGGCCACGACAACGCCCTGGCTGTCAGGATCAACGGCCAGCCGCTCGGCAGTCGCTGCTGCGAAGGCGCCGTCCTCGGCGATCGATTCGAGCCCGGCCGAGGCTTGCTCGCCGACGGTAAACAAATCGAAAGAGCCGTTGTGGAACCCGGCATAGAACGGCGTCAGAAAGGTGCCGCCGGTCTCGGACGTGTTGCGCACTGTGATCCGTACGTCTGTCATGTGAGTACTCCCAAGGTTTTGAACTTACGGGGAGTGGCTTTAGGGCGAGACTATGACCGGCGCACCAAACGCTTTCTCACATCTCCTCGCGGAATGATGAGGATAGTTAATCAAGTGTTATCAGTGCGTTACTCAGCTTCTGCAGGGGTGGCAACCAGAGCTTGTGGGCGATGCTCTTTGCAATCCCCCGGGACTGTGGGAGACTCTTCTCGGGTCGGCTGAAAATCATGGGGAGGGGCGCGATGATCACGGTTCCGGGCGATGTCGAAAAGGGTGGCGACTGGGACGGCAAAAGCCACGTTGATGGTGTCGGCGAGGTCGACAATCTCGAGTCCGCGATGGACTTTGCCGAACACCAGCGGATTGTCTGTGATGCGCGCGGCCTGCTGGCCAGCTTCTCGCAGGGCGCTGCGGCGAAATGGGGCACCGGCAAGGGCGATCTCGAGTGTATCGTCGCCTTCGATCATCTGAAGCAGTGCTTCGAAAGCTCGACCACCAAGTTCAAGCTGACGATCACCAAGGGTATCCATCAGCCCCTCACGAACCCGCACCTGCAACTGACGCTGCACGAGGCGGGCAAGATTGACAAGGGCCGCAAGTTCCACCTCGATGTCGCGGCGAGCCTCGTCAAGTCCAAGCTGGGCGCCGAGGAGCCCGAGGCCTTCATCTGGCAGCCGGTGAAGTTCACATATGTCGACTCGCAAAAGCACCATTGCTGGCCCGAGGCGGCTGATCCGCAGTTGAAGAAGAACACGTTCGGCCCTGGCTATGGGAACACGTCGCGCCGGCGCCGGAACTCGATCTCGCTTGCCACGCACAACGACCGGCTCGCCGCGCTAGAGGAGAAGGAGGCGGCGCAGAAGGCAGCGCTGGCCGAGAAGATCGCGGCCGACAAAGCCGCGCTGGAGAAGGCCGCGCAAGAGGCCGCCGCTGCGAAGGCCGCCGAGGACGAGAAGGCACGGGCCGCCGCCGCCGAACAGAAGCGGCTCGCCGCCTCCCGTGCCCGCGGCACGAACGAGGCGAAGATCCTCCGCGCCTTCACTGAAAAGAACAAGACCTTCGCCAAGATCCTGAAGAAAGAACGGCGCGCGCTCTTCGACACCGGATCGGCCGAGGTTGCGGACAAGAACGGCAAGAAAGGCGGCAAGCTTGTCTGGGACGGCGAGAAGGTCGAACTGGGCTGAGCGCTCCGCCGCACCGTCTCCCCTATCCCGATGCGCAGCCCACGCAGCGCGGGGAACACGGATCAAGCTCGAGACGGGCCAGAGGGATCGCCTCGCCGCACTCCTGGCACCAGCCGAACTCATCCTCTTCCATGCGTTTGAGCGCTGCGGCGATTGCCTTCAAGCGCCCTGACCGCCGCCGGGACTGCGCCGAGGCCATGGCCTGGTTCTGCAGCGCATCCATCCGCGAGAGCCGCCCGACCGAGGTCTGGTCCAGCTCGACCGGGGCCCGGTTCTCCGCGGTATCGGCCTCGGCCGCCCGCAGTTCTTCCGCCTCGCGATGAAGCCGTTCACGGAATTTGATGATCAGTTCCACATCCATCTGTGGTATTTATCCCCAAGCGGCCCTACCTCTCAAGTCGAGCCGCAGGAGGAAAGATGCCATGCCCACCGATCTCAAACCCCATTGGGGCGACGGACGCGTTGATCCGGTCTGGACGCGGATGCGTCAGGAGGCCGAACAGATCGCGGCGGACGAACCGCTGATGGCCTCGATCGTCCACGCGACCGTGCTGAACCACCGCACCCTCGAGGATGCGCTGGGCTATCGCATTGCGCAAAAGCTCTCGTCCGAGGACATGCCCTCGCTCCTGCTACGCGAGATGTGCGATCAGGCCTATGCGGATCAGCCCGAGATCGGCGATGCCGTGCGCGCGGATATCGTGGCGGTCTTCGAGCGCGATCCGTTCTGTGACCGGATGATCCAGCCGCTTCTGTACTTCAAGGGCTTCATCGGCATCCAGGCCTACCGTGTTGCGCATTGGCTCTGGACGCGCGGGCGGCGCGATCTGGCCATGTTCATCCAGATGCGGGTCAGCCAGCTTTTCTCGATGGACATCAACCCGGCGGCCCGGATCGGGCGCGGGCTGATGATCGACCATGCACACTCGATGGTGATCGGCGAGACCGCTGTGGTCGGCGACGATGTCTCGATGCTGCATGGCGTCACGCTCGGCGGCACCGGCAAGGAAGGCGGCGACCGCCATCCCAAGATCGGCGACGGTGTGCTGATCGGCGCGGGCGCCAAGGTGCTGGGCAACATCACGGTCGGCAAATGCTCGCGCATTGCAGCGGGTTCGGTTGTGCTGAAACCGGTGCCGGACTGCGTGACCGTGGCGGGTATCCCGGCAAAGATCGTCGGTGAAGCCGGTTGCGAGCGCCCGTCCTTCAGCATGAACCACGACGTGCACATCCCGCGTGATCCTGGGAACATCGTCCCGGACTGCTAGCGCGGCGCGTGCCACGCATGGACTGTGACGGGCCCGCCGTTAGAATTCCTTGGCCGGATCGAAGATCTTGCGCGCGGCGTGTGCGATGACGAACCGGTGCACCAGCCAACTGATGCCGGCCCAGATGATGATGACCGCCACGACGATCCCGATTAATGTCGCAAGGCTCATCCCGAGCGTGTCGGCCGCGTCGTTGTTGGACCACAGCAGGTAGACCAGTTCGCGTTCCTCGGCGCTGACCAACAGGAAGAACGCCAGAACGGCGAACACGATGCTGACCGCGATGGAGATCAGCGCAGTGTAGAGCCCGGCGCGCCAGAACCATCCGTTGTCGGGCAGGCCGGGCGTTGCCTCGCCATAGCGATGGCCTGCGTACCATGCCGCCGCGATCTGCGCGCCGATGGCGACGCCGGAGGGCAGGACAAACTCGAACAGGGCGTTGAGCGCAAAATCGATTGCCATCAGCGCTGCCGTCGCGATGGCGAAGGCAGCCGCGAACGTCTGGCAAAGGCGCGACATCGGGCTGTAGGGGGCGTCCATGTCCTGCTCCTTGGGCGTGTTGCCGGGCACCCTGCGCCGAGCATTGAACAGGGTCAAGCAACGTGCAGGGCGGGGCCGGTCGAGCGCACCCTATGGGCGAGCCGGTCTCTGCATCCAGCAGGGCTATCCGAGTCGCGGTCTGGCCGTCGTTAACGACCCGTGTCCAGCGATTAACCATCTGTTAACCTTGGATTTCCCGAAACGGAACATCCCGGCCAAACTGGCGCAGACTTTCGCCGCGTTTCTCCTCATTCGGCACAGGCGCCCATCTCTAATTCAGCGCGAATTTCCATAAAATTGTCCGCAGTTCAGATGCAAACACAGCGTGGAGTGACAACATGTTTTTCGGGTTCTCGTCCTTCGGCGGATACAAATTCGGTGGCTGGAACAAAGGCGGCTGGTCGAAAAGCAAGTGGGGTGAGAAAAGCTGGGGCGACAACGGCTGGGCCGACAAGGGTTGGGGCCACAAGAAATGGGCGAAGAAAAAGTCCTGGTGCGATGATCGCGATGATGCGCCGATCAAGGCATCCTGGACGCAGAAGAGCTGCGACAAGAAGGATTTCAAGTTCGACTTCGGCACGTGCAAGCCGATCACGTGGGGCTGCCGCGATGACGACGACCGCGGCGGGCACAAGGGCTGGAAGAAAAAGCAGTGGGAAAAGCAGCACGATTGGAAGAAGGGCTGCGGCCCCATCGTGACGCCAGAGGAGGAGATCGAGGAGGCGAACACCGCCCCGGAGATCACCGCGCCGGGCGACACGAACATCACGGTGCACGGCTTCAGCGCAGGCACCTTTGCCGCCGATGTCGATGCGGTCGATGCCGATGGCGATACGCTTGTCTTCTCGATCGTGGACGATCCGTCGCTCGATGAGGATGGCGACATCTTCGAGATCGACCCGGCGACCGGTGTCGTGACCGTCGGTGCTGATGGCGTCCACCGGGCCAGCGCCGATGGCGACACGGAGTACACGGTCGTGGTCGAGGTCACCGATGGCGAGGCAACGGACACGATCGAGCTGCAGCTCATGGTCGATTTTCTGGCCGCCTGATCAGATTTCCGGGATGCGGGTCCCTTGACTTGGGCGGTGCTGCGGCGCCGCCCTTTTTTTGTGTGCAGGCTTGTCCAGGCGCGCGGCGCGGATACAGTCGCGGCCGGAGCGATCTGCGCTCGGGTGTCTTCATGGAGCGGGGTCGCGGCGGTGTTGAGACCGATTGGGTTGCTGGCAGGGGCCGGGCTGATAGCGGCACTGGTGGTGTGCTTTCTGCCCTCGGCAGGGGGCGGCGGGCCGTGCCAACCGCCGACTGCCGAGTGCCTCAAGACCGCCGCGCTGAAGCGCATCGCCGATGGCATCTTCGCCGAGGATGATCCGCAGCGCATGGGCAACCATGCAAACCGGTTGTTGAGATGGCGTCCGCATCTGAGCGCGGACGAGTGGGCAGCGGCTCTTGTGCAGATGGAGGACGCCGGGGCACATGGCGACCGGTTCTTGGATCCCATCAAAGCTGATGATGCCGAGCGCGCGGTGTCCGACAGTCTGAATTATGAGGGGATCCGGACCGCGGTCTTCGACCGGACCTGGCCAAAACAGTGGGACTGGAAGCCGTTTATTCGCGAGGCGGTTACCGCCACGCTGTCCGGCCCGGATGCGGGCAAGCTGGCCGATCTCTGGCTCGCGGAGCAGGCGTTCTTCGACGAATACGCCAAGGCGCCGGCGCGCGCGATCCGCGATTGGATCATCCTGAACCGGTTCGACGATGCCGCGCGTCTTGCCGAGACGCCGGATGGGCGCCGCACTCTGTCCGCAGGGCTGAGCACGCTGATCTATGCCGCCGAAGATGCGTGCCGGACAGGCGACAGCGATCTGGCGACCCGCATCCGCGCGCTGCATGCGGACCTCGCCGGGACGCAAGTCTACGAGCCGAAGCTTGGGTTTTTGCCGCTTTCCCAGACCTTCCGCGCCGTTCTGGCCTGCGATGGCGAGGAGGCTGCACTGGCCCGGATGGCCGAGATCGAGACAGCTGTCGAGGCGCTGCCGAAAGGCGGGATCCTGGAGCATCGTGGCATCAAGTTCAGCGTTGATCGCTGGCGGGCCGACCAGATGTCGGACGAGGTCTTCTGGCCGCTGGTCGAGCATTACATGGATCTCGGGGATCAGGACACCGCGCTCGAGTTCTATATCCGCGCCAACGGCCATCGCCGGGCAATCGGCGTTACCGCCGATGGGCGGACCCTGACCGTGGCTGATATCGGCTCGCCGGAGGCAGAGGAGGCCTTTGGCGATCAGGATGCGCTGCGCGAGAAGTGGGCTCCCGCCATGGCCGAGGAGATGGCGGAGATGATGTTCTATCGCCAGCGCTATGCGGCCGAGGCCGAGAGCGCGGCCGCCGAGCTCGAATTCTTCCTGGCCAGCTTCGATCCGCCGTTCAAGATCTGTTGCACCGATCAGCAGCAGCTGCAGGACATGATCGAGCTTGTCGTCTCGGCAAAGGGCGGGCAGGCCCCCGGTGCTGCGATTGCCCGTACGCTGGACCTCACCGAACGCGCGGTCGCAAGCGGCAAAGCCTCCGGCATCATACTGCCGACCGTGAAGCTGACGCTGGCTCGGGTCGAAAAGGCGCTGGGCTGCGAGATCCCGGATGACCGGATCGGTGCATGGCTGTCGGGGATCGAGAGCTACCGTTACGAAGATCACCGTCAGATCGCATTGCACGAGGCGTATCAGTTGGTCACGACGCCAATGGGCACGCCTTCCGCGTATCGCTGTCAGCTTGGCTGAGGGAGTTCAGGACCGGCTGTCAGGCCGATGAAGGCATCGAAGCCGTGCATCCCTGCGACTCGGCTCGCGATGAGCGCCAGCAACACAAAAGCCCCGGCCAACCGCCGCTGACATCCAGGGTACCCGGCCGGAGCAGCACCGGACGACCCGGACGACCGGTACCCGGTTTCTGCTGACCCCGCGGGGCAGGAACGTCACAGCGCGAGATCGGGCACGGATTGCCGAGACCCAAGTGCGGGGTGGCTCAGCCGCGGCGGCGGCGGCGTCCCTCGCGGCGGCCACCACCGCCTTCGCCCGCAGCTGCGGGCGTTTTGTTGAACTTGATCCAGGAGCCGCCTGATGGGTCGTGGTCGAGCAGGAAGTCGGCAGCCTTGATCGCCTCGATCTCCTTGGAGGGGGTCGCGGATCTGGACCCGAGCCCGATCAGCGGCGCCAAGGCTGCGGGGTCTATCCCCTCAGGGATCGCGATCCCCAGCGCGGCCAACTCCGCGATCCGCTCGGCCATCTTCTTGTCCGATGCGCCAAGGGTCACCGGGTTCATGATCGCCGAGGTCATCCCGTGCGAGGCCGCCATCGGCAAGAACGCGTTGTTGATCCCATGCCGGTTCGGCAGGCCGAACGAGATGTTCGACGCGCCGCAGGTCGTGTTCACGCCGAGCTCGTCGCGCAGCTTGCGCACCAGAGTGAAGACCTGATTGCCCGCGCTTGCCATGGCGCCGATGGGCATGACCAGCGGGTCGACCACGATGTCATGGGCCGGGATGCCGTGATCTGCGGCGCGCTCGACGATCTTCTTGGCCACCGCAAAACGCACATCGGGGTCTTCCGAGATCCCGGTATCGTCGTTCGAGATCGCCACCACGGGCACGTTGTATTTCTTGACCAGTGGCAGGACGATTTCCAGCCGCTCCTCCTCTCCAGTGACCGAGTTCAGCAGAGGGCGTCCCTCGGCCGCCTCGAGCCCGTTCTCGAGCGCGCCGGGGACCGAGCTGTCGATGCAGAGCGGCACATCGGTCAGCTTCTGGATACGCTCGACCAGTTCCTTCATCAGCGGCGGCTCGACGAAGTTGTTGTCGGCATAACGCGGGTCCTCGGCCATCTTGTTCGAGAACACTGCGCCCGAGTTCACGTCCAGCACATCGGCGCCGCAGGCGACCTGCTCCATCGTGTCCTTCTCGACCGTGGTGAAATCACCGACTTCCAGCTCTGCGGCCAGCTTCTTGCGCCCGGTCGGGTTGATCCGCTCGCCGATCACGCAGAAGGGCCGGTCGAAGCCGATGATAACGGTCTTGGACTTCGACTCGATCACGGTGCGGGTCATGGAGGATCCTCTCAAGGCATGGGGTCAGAACAGGGCGGGGTTAAACCCCACCCTTTCCGTGATTGCAAATTTACCCGGGTATCAGGTGATGTGGTCAGGCGATCGCAGCGCGGGTCGAGCCCGCCGGACGGCCGTACTGATCACAGAATTCGGCCGTCTTCTTGATCCCGCCGAGCGGGAAGAAGTGCACCTGTTCGATGTTGAAGTCAGGATGCGCCGCCTTGTGCTTGGCCAGATCGCGCAGAATGTCCGTCGGCTCGAACGGCAGCAGCAGTTTCGCGACATCGGCAGCGCGCCGTTGCAGCACGCGCAAGGAAGGGCCGACGCCGCAGGCCATGGCGAACTTGATCATGGTCTGAAGCTTGGCCGGACCCGCGATGCCGATATGGATCGGCAGGGTCACGCCCTCGGCCTTCAGGCGGTTGGCCCATTCGATCACAGGCTCGGCCTCGAAACAGAACTGCGTCGCAATCGACATCTCGGCATCGGTGCGCTCGGCGAAGGCCTGCTTCCAGCGGATTGCATCCATCACCGCGCGGTCAGAGCCGTCGGGATCGATATCCTTGTTACCCTCGGGGTGGCCTGCGACATGCAGGCGGCGGAAGCCATCGAAGAGACCGCTCTCCATGAGCTCCATCGAGTTGTCGAACTCGCCGGTCGGCTGATCGTACCCGCCTGCCAGCAGCAGCGCCTGGTCGATCCCTGCCTCGCCCTGATAGCGCTTGATCCACTCGCCAAGCGCCGCCTTGGATGGAATGCCCCGCGCCGAGAAGTGCGGCATGACATCGAAGCCCTCACCGGCGATCCGGGCGGCGGTCGCGACCATGTCGTCGATCGGCGTGCCTTCGATATGCGCGACGTAGACCCGGGTGCCTGCTGGCAGGATCTCGCGGAAATCGTCGATCTTTTCGGCGGTGCGCGGCATCACCTCGATCGAGAAGCCCTCGATGAAGGCGGCAATGTCCTGGTCGCCCTCAGGGGCCTTCCGGGAGGAAAACAGATCGATGATCTTGGACATCCGTGTCGTCCCTTTTCAGAGTGCGGCGCTGGTGGGCGTCGCCCAGCCGTCGTTTGCGATCAGACCCTTGATGCGGTCGGTGTCAAATTCTGCGTCCAGCCGGGCGGCGGTCTCGGCGGCGGCCTGTACCGGATCGCCTGTCACATCGCCCGCTTCGATCTTGCGCCATTCGGCGAGATAGGCCTCGTCGTCTCTTGCGCCCACTTTCATGGCGCAGCGGTCGATGGCTTGCTCGAACCGCTCAGGCAGCGGCGCTTTGGCGGCACGCCGGCCCTTGCCCACGATCACCTGAGCCGGAATATCCCGCCAGTAGACAATCGTCATCGTCGCCATTGCCGCTTATCCTCCCGCCACTTCATCCGCGTTACCGAGATCGCCGTGCGAATCACGTTCCATTTTCGACTCGCAGTGCACCAGATACGACGCCGAGCAGAAAAGGGCAGCTCAATCAGATGTGGTGGCATGTGAACGCGTTTTCCAGTCCACGTCCCGGAGGGGCGGTCCGACCGCGGTTTCGCGCCCGCAATGCGAGCCTGTTGCCCCTCGGCTCGTCTCGAATCGCGCCTTGGGCAATGCCGTGACAATCTGGTCGGATTTGGAGGTTGATGTGTCGGTTTTCGATCCGCTATAACGTGCCCCGAGAAACGCAAGCGATGGGGTTCAGGGTCCCGGGACTTGCGGCGGAGCAGGATCGGGCCACGGCGCCCGTCACACTGACCACAGACTGACCGATACCAGATAGACCTCTGGCACACCGAAAGGCATTGTCCTATGGCTTCCGCGCCCTCGCGCACCCCGTCGATCAGCTTCGAGTTTTTCCCCACGAAAGGCCCGAAATCGTCCTTCGCCCTTTGGACAGCGGTCGAGCGCCTTGCGCCGCTCGGGCCGAAGTTCGTCTCGGTGACCTATGGCGCGGGTGGATCGACCCGGGATCGAACGCTTGCGGCAATCCTCGCAATCCGGGAACGCGCGCGGCTGGACGTGGCCGGTCACCTGACCTGCGTCGGTGCAAGCAAGGACGATGTGTTGGGCGTTGCGCGGGCTTATGCAAAGCTTGGCTGCCGCCAGATCGTGGCACTGCGCGGCGATGCCGAGGATGGCGAGGCGTTTGCTCCGCATCCGGACGGCTTCTCCGGCTCGGTTGATCTGATCTCTGGTCTGGCCGGGATGGGTCAGTTCGACATCTGGGTCGGGGCCTATCCCGAAACGCACCCCGATGCGGCGGACATGCAGGCCGATATCGACCACCTCAAACGCAAGATCGACGCGGGCGCGACCGGCGCAATCACGCAGTTCTTCTTCCAGAACGAGGCGTTCTACCGCTTCCGCGATGCCGCCGCCGCTGCCGGGATCAATGCGCCGATCGTGCCGGGCATCCTGCCGATCGAGAACTTCGACCGCATGCGCCGGTTTGCCGAGAGATGCCAGACGACCATCAAGCCGCAGATGGCCCGCGCCTACCGCAACGCCAAGACCGAGGAGGAGCACGACCTCCTCTCGATCGCGATCTGCTGCGCGCAATGCGATGACCTGATCGAACAGGGCGTCGAGCACCTGCATTTCTACACCATGAACAAGCCGGACCTGCCGTACCAGGTCTGCCGTGCCATCGGGGTCGAGCCGCAAGCGCTCTCGATTGCGGCAACCTGCAGCTGACCCGCAGATCCGTCGTTCCGCCACCCCGCCCCGCCCGGTGCCGCCGTGCGGGGCTTTTCCTTGCCGCGCCCCGTGCTTGGGCCTAGAGCTAGGTCAAAGCGTCACATGTTGTGGCCGGGCGAGACAGACGTGCCGGATTCGAATGGACACTCACAGGACAACAGACGTGCCGGGGGTGAGCGGCCCCGGCGCGGCGGTCGGCGCGCGCGCGGGCGCGGCGACGGTGCGATTGCGGCGCTCGATCTCGGGACCAACAACTGTCGTCTGCTCGTGGCCAACCCCGAGGGGGACGGGTTTGCGGTACTCGATGCGTTCTCGCGGGCCGTGCGGCTGGGCGAGGGGGTCGAGAGTACGAACTGGCTGAGCGAGGAGGCCCAGGACCGCGCCCTCAAAGCGCTGCGCATCTGTGCGGGCAAAATCCGCCGCCACCGGGTGCGCGACAGCCGTGTCGTCGCGACCGAGGCATGCCGGCGTGCCCGCAATGGCCGCGATTTCGTGCGCCGTGTGGTGCGCGAGACAGGCCTTTCCATGGACATCATCACGGCGGAGGAGGAGGCGCGGCTGGCGGTTGCCGGATGCGCGCCTCTGACCGATCCCGAGGCCGAGCAGTTGCTGGTCTTCGACATTGGCGGCGGCTCGACCGAGCTGATCTGGATCGACATGTCCGGCACCCCCGTCGGGCGGCGCCAGAACCTTGTGCGTGCGCTTGCGCCGCTGGGCCGGGGGCAGGATGTCACGGCGACGGCGCGGGCGGCGGCGGCGCACATCTCGGACTGGATCTCGGTGCCGATGGGCGTCTCGACCCTGCACGAGCGGTTCTCGGATATTGCCAACGATGCCGAGCGCTATGCGATGATGTCGCTGCATTTCGAGGAAAGGCTCGCGCCCTTTGGGCCGTACGATGCGTTTGACCGGACCGGGTTGACCGATCGCTTGCAGATCATCGGTGTCTCCGGCACGGCAACCACCTTCGGGGCGATGCATCTGGGTCTTCAGTCCTATGATCGCGCGCAGGTCGATGGGCTGTGGCTGCCTGCTGGCGCGGCGGCGGAGGTCGCCGACAGCCTCGTGCAGATGGGCGCTGCCGATCGTGCGCTTCATCCCGGGATCGGACGCGGGCGGTCCGAGTTGGTGATCTCCGGCTCGGCAATCCTGATGACGATCCTGCGCCTCTGGCCCGTGGACCGGCTGCGCATCGCCGACCGGGGTCTGCGCGAAGGCATCCTCTACGGTCTTATTCAGGCACGGCGGGACCGCGCGTCATGACCAAGTCGAAGGGACCGGGCAAAGGCGGCGTGAAGAAAACCTCCGGGCGTGGGCAGCGGGATCTGAAGGTGCGGGTGAAGACCGCCAAGGGGCGCAAGCTGTCGTCGACCCGCTGGCTGCAACGCCAGTTGAACGACCCTTACGTCGTGGCGGCCAAGCGCGACGGCTGGCGATCCCGCGCGGCCTACAAGATCATCGAGATCGATGACGAGTTGCGCCTGCTGGTGCCGGGCAAGCGCGTGGTCGATCTTGGCTGTGCGCCGGGCGGCTGGACACAAGTTGCCGTGCGCCGGGTCAATGCGTTGGGCGATCGCCCGGGCAAGGCGCAGGGATCGGTGCTGGGCGTCGACTTTCAGGAGGTCGAGCCGGTGGCGGGCGCCGAGATCCTGCAATTCGATTTTCTCGATGACGGGGCGGATGATGCCGTGAAGGCGGCGCTGGGCGGGCAGGCCGATGTGGTGATGTCCGACATGGCGGCCTTTGCGTCCGGCCATCGCCAGACCGACCACCTGCGGATCATCGCCCTTGCCGAGACGGCGGCGTATTTCGCCTTTGACGTGCTGGCGCCCGATGGGGCGTTCGTGGCCAAGGTGTTGCAGGGCGGGACCGAGGGCGCGTTGCTGACCCTGTTGAAGCAGCGCTTCACCAAGGTCAAACACATCAAGCCGCCGGCCAGCCGCAAGGACTCGGCCGAGATGTTCGTGGTTGCCACGGGTTTTCGCGGCGCGCCGGGCGAGGATGGCCCGGATACCGAAGATTAGGAACTCGTTCTGGGGGTGGCCCGCTGGGGCCGGGGACGCGGGGACTGGTGTCTGGGTCAGTCCGTCCGTTTTGGTCGGCATATGCAGTGACAGCGCCGTCGCCTGCTTCGGACCCCACGCAGGGATCCCCGGGACCTGGGAGGGTGAGGGCGCAGCTTGCGCGAACGCCTGAGCCAACCGTCTGGGGCACCGGTGTGCCGGTCTTTGCTTCGATCGGCCCGGCATGCGTGAAAAGGTATGAGCAAGTTTCGCTAACGCATGGTTAAATTGCACTTTTCCGCCGATGAGCGCGCGCTGTTCACCAGCGTTGCCAGCCGTCGAGATAGGTCACGCAATCGCAACCGGAGAAGCGGGCGACCCGGTGCAATTCGCCGTCCAGCCGGTCGAGACGCCCTGCACCCATCTTGGTCCGCGCCTCTGGCCAGAAGGCCGTGACGATGAGCGCGCCGTCCGGTCTGTCTCGTTTCATGTCGATGCGTCCGATGAGGCGGTCGCCTTCGAGCACCGGGAAGACATAGTACCCATAGCGCCGCTTCGCCTCGGGTACGAAGATCTCGATGCGGTAGTGGAAGCCGAACAGACGCTCGGCTCGATTGCGGTCTCGGAGTGCGGGATCAAAGGGCGAAAGGACGCGAATACCGGACGGTGGCGGCGGGGCGGCTTCAGCCTCGGCCATCACATCGGGCCGGGCATAGACACGGCGCGGCGTGCCGTCGGCGCCTTCGATGTCGATTTCGATCAGGTCAGCGGCCTCGGCACACCAGGTCTTCGCCTCGTCCGGGGTGATCAGGTCCCAGAACTTGGCAATCTCGCCCGAGGTCGCGAAGCCAAGCCGGGCCAGGGCGGAAGCGCACGCCCAATTGATCGTCTCGGCTTCGGTCGGCTCTGCGTCGAGATGCTCGGCCGGAATCACGCGTTCGGTCAGGTCGTAGACCTTCTGGAAGTTCTGGCGATGGCAGACCGAGAGCCGCCCCGTGCGCCAGAGAAACTCCAGAGCTGTCTTCGAAGGATGCCAGTCCCACCAGCCGCCGGAGGAGCGGGCCTCGTCGGCGCCGACCTCGCGCGAGCCGCAGGGGCCGTGTTCGCGGATCCGGTCGAGGACCGCATCGAACTTCTCCTCGAACCCGTCCCGGCGCCAGAGCCGCCATTTCGCCATCAGATCCTGGGCGTCGCGCGCGAACCGCAGCCGCCAGTACGGAAAGAACCGCGTCGGGATGACCGAGGCGTCGTGGGTCCAGTGCTCGAACAGCGCGCGGTGGCGCTCGAGCAGCGGTGCCAGATGCTTCGGGCGATACGGCTTCGACCGGGCGGAGAGGATCATGTGATGCGCCCGCTCGACCGTGGCGATGCTGTCGACCTGGACAAAGCCGATCTGGTCGATGACCTCGGGCAGGGCGCGCGGCGGCGTGCGCCCCAGCCCGTGCCGGTCGAGAAACAATCGGCGTGCGAGGGTGTTCGAGAGCGCTGGCCGGCTCATGCGCGGTGTTCGCGGGTCACGCCAAGGCCCTCGCCTGCCACGATTTTGCGAGCGAGCGTAGTCCCCTCCCATCCTCCCGTCATCTTGGTGATGGTTCTGGTTAACGGCTGATGAAGGCACGCGGGGCGGGCTGATGTGAAATGCGTCATGCCCACACCAGACGTGCGCGTCGCCCAAATTTCGGGTCGGCCGGGATCATGCGTTCCGGGCATGGAAGATGAACCCGAGGAAGTTCAGCAGCACTTGTGCGGCCAGGATCGCGGTCGACCCGGTCGGATCGTAGTCGGGCGCAACCTCGACCAGATCCATGCCGACAATCTCGTGTCGCTTGGCCGCGCCCTGCAGGATCTCGAGCACATCGTAATAGAGAAACCCGCCATGGCTGGGCGTGCCCGTGCCCGGCGCGATCGAGGGGCAGAAGGCGTCGATGTCGATGGTCACGTAGAGCCGTGCGCCCTCGGGAATACGGGCCAGCACGCCTTCCGGTCCCAAGGCGCGCGCCTGCCGCACGCTCAGGATATCCGAGCCCATGGCGCGGGCGTCGGCATAGCCTTCCTTGGCCGTGGAGGACACATTTCGGATACCGACCTGGGTCAGCCCGGTCACGTAGTCCTTCTCCGCCGCGCGACGCATCGGGTTGCCGTGGCCGTACCTCACCCCGTGGCGCTCATCGACGAAATCCAGATGCGCATCGATCTGCAGGATGTGGATCGGACCGCGTCCCTCGAACGCGTCGATGCATGGAATGTTGACGGAGTGATCGCCGCCCAGCACGACGGGCAGGGCGCCCGTATCGAGGATGCGGGAGACCCCGGACGCGATGTTCCGGTGCGAGCTCAGTGTATCCGTATGCACGATGTCCGCGTCGCCAAGATCGACGATCCGCACATCCGATCCCAGATAGGTCGCGTCGTCCTCGTGGTCATAGGCTCCGGCATGGCCGAAGGAGAACAGCGTGGATGCCTCGCGAATGGCGCGTGGTCCGAACCGGGCGCCCGAGCGCCACTGGGTGCCGAAGTCGAAGGGGGCGCCCAGCACACAGACATCGGCGTCGATTGCGCTCCAATCCTCGACATACGGCTTCTTCGCGAAGGTCGAGATGCCGACAAAGGGCAGGTTCAACCGCCCGCTTTCATAGCCGTGGCCTGACATGGATTGGTCTCCGGGAGTTATTCCTGTGGGCAGATCATGGAATCGGGCGGGGCGGCATCCGTGCCCCAGATGGCGACCGGGACGGCACCGCCGATATCAACGGACAGCGCATCGCCGTTGAAGGTCCCTTTGCCGGTGAAGAGGTTCACATCGCAGTCATACGTGTCGTCCGGGTCCAGCGTGTCGCGTCCGATATAGGTGTAACCGCCGATCACGAACTCGGACCCACGATAGAGGATCGTCAGTGTCTCGGTCCAGCGTCCCCGTCCGATGGCGTCATTGCCAGAGGTCAGGCGCAGTGCCCCGCGCTCCGTGACCTCTAGCGTGGGCTGTGTTCCCCACATCGCGCCGCGCCAGCCGATGGCCCTGGCCTCGACCGCCAGAACACGCTCGTCGGGCCCCTCGCCCGAGACGTAAATGTAGAGATCCACCGCATCCTCGTGAGCGACCAGAACCGCCCGGTCCGCGCCGCCATCGCCGGTCCATTCATGCGTGACGACGGCCAGCACCTCGCCGGGCGAGACCAGCACGTCCGCCCCGGCTGGACCAAAGGCCAGCGCCCCTGCCAGACCCAGCGCCGCTATGCGCATGCTGCAACTCCGCTGTGCACCCCGTCGCAGGCACTCTATCAGCCTTCCCTTTTGCCCGGCAACGTGAGATAGGGGGGCGCCAATAGCGATAACTCCCGGGAGAGAACCATGGAGATTCGTGAGGCCCTCACGTTCGATGATGTGCTGCTGGTGCCCGGAGCGTCCGAGGTGCTGCCCGCCGATGCCGATACACGCACACAGGTGACCCCCGGGATCGACCTGAATATCCCGTTGCTGTCCTCGGCGATGGACACGGTGACCGAGGCGGATATGGCGATCTGCATGGCGCAGGCCGGCGGGATGGGTGTGATCCACCGCAATCTCGATATCCGCGAACAGGCCCGGCAGGTGCGCCGCGTCAAACGGTTCGAGAGCGGGATTGTCTACAATCCGATCACGCTGGGACCGGATCAGACGCTGGGCGATGCACAGAGACTGCAGGAGCAGTACAAGATCACCGGCTTTCCGGTGGTCGACCGGGAAAAGCGGCTGGTGGGGATCCTGACCAACCGGGACATCCGCTTTGCCGACGACCCCAACACGCCCGTCCATGCGCTGATGACGGCAGAGAAACTCGCCACCGTCCGCGAGCCCGTCGATCTGGAAGCGGCGCGCAAGCTGCTCCAGGCGCGGCGGATCGAGAAACTGCTGGTGGTCAACGAAGCCGGAGAGTGCACCGGGCTGCTGACGGTCAAGGATATCCAGAAGGCGGTTCTGAACCCGGCGGCCTGCAAGGACGATCTGGGGCGCCTGCGCGTGGCCGCCGCCACCACCGTGGGCGATGCGGGGTTTGAGCGGTCCGAGGCGTTGATCGACGCAGGCGTCGACCTGATCGTGATCGACACGGCGCATGGGCATTCCGCCTCGGTCGCCGTGGCCGTCGAACGGGTGAAGGCGCTCTCGAACGCCGTGCAGGTGGTGGCCGGGAACGTGGCAACGGCGTCCGCGACCCGGGCGCTGATCGATGCAGGCGCCGATGCGGTGAAGGTCGGGATCGGGCCAGGCTCGATCTGCACGACCCGCATGGTCGCAGGTGTTGGCGTGCCGCAGCTGACGGCGATCTCGGACTGCGCCGAGGAAGCTGCGAAATCCGGCAAGCCCGTGATTGCCGATGGCGGCATCAAGTTCTCGGGCGATCTTGCGAAGGCCATCGCGGCAGGGGCGCACTGCGCCATGGTCGGCTCGATGCTGGCAGGCACGGACGAGGCGCCGGGCGAGGTTTTCCTGTTCCAGGGCCGGTCCTACAAGAGCTATCGCGGCATGGGCTCGGTCGGGGCCATGGCGCGCGGCTCGGCGGATCGCTACTTCCAGAAGGAGGTCAGCGAAAGCCACAAGCTGGTGCCCGAGGGGATCGAGGGTCAGGTGCCCTACAAGGGCCCGGCGGGCGCGGTGATCCACCAGTTGCTGGGCGGTCTGCGTGCGGCGATGGGCTATACCGGGAACCGGACGGTCGAGGCCATGCGCTCGGAGTGCAGTTTTGTGCGCATCACCAACGCAGGCCTGACCGAAAGCCATGTGCACGATGTCACCATCACGCGGGAAGCTCCGAACTATCGGGGGCGCTGAGGCTGGTCCCGGTGGCCGATCGAGCTAATATACGGTGCAAAGTCGAGAAGATTGACCATGTCCCATGTCCTGAGCGCCTCCAAGACGAGTTTCGATCTGCCGCCGGTCGACGCTGGCCGCGTCGTCGGCATCCTGATGGCCGCAACGATCACAATCGGGCTTGCTGCCGTCCTGACCAGCGCCGTCAGCGCAAGCGACTGCGTGGGCACCGCAATGACCGAGGCGGACGTGGTGCTGCCGACCCTGATCGGCTGAGCATGGCCACGCCTTGACCCCAGCAGCCCGGGTCCAGGCGGCCATCGACATTCTCGACATCTGGCGGGCGGGCGATGCAGGGCTCGACCGCATTCTGGCCCGGTGGGGGCGCGAGAACCGCTATGCCGGGTCCGGCGACCGCCGGGCGATTGCTGATCTTTGCTACGATACGCTTCGACGCAAGCGCTCTGCGGCCTGGGTGGCTGGTGCAGGCGAGGACGCCGCGGGCCGGGATCTGCTGCGCGGAACGCTCATGCTCTCCGGCACGGATCTCGATGCGGTGTTCACAGGCGTGCACCACGCCCCCGCCGCCCTGACGGAACTGGAGAGAGGGGGGCGGCCGCTCGAGGATGCGCCCGCCGCCGTGCAACGAGATCTGCCGGATTGGCTGCTGGAGATGTTCGCGGGTTATCCCGATGAGGTTGCGCTGGCACTGCGCGAGCGTGCCCCGGTGGATTTGCGGGTGAACCTTCTGAAAGCGGATCGGGCGAGCGCCGAGGCGGCCTTGGCCCAAGACGGTATCGCGGTCGTGTCCGCTCCTCTCTCCGACACGGCGTTGCGAGTCGGCGAGGGCGCGCGCAAGGTTGCGCGCAGCGCCGCCTATGACGATGGCCTCGTCGAGATCCAGGACGCCGCCTCGCAGGCTGTGATCGACATGATCACGCCCGTTCCGGGGGAAACGGTTCTGGATCTCTGTGCCGGGGCGGGCGGCAAGACCCTTGCGATGGCGGCACGCATGGGTGGCACGGGACAGTTCCTGGCGCACGACATTGCGCCCGACCGGATGACTGAACTGGCCCCGCGTTCGGCACGTGCAGGGGTCTCCGCCGAGACCATTGCGACCGATGAGCTGCAAAGCCTGGCGGGCCGGGTCGATTTGGTGCTGGTAGACGCCCCATGCTCCGGGTCCGGGGCGTGGCGACGCAATCCCGATGCGAAATGGCGTCTGACGCCGGAGGGTCTTCAACGCCTGGTCCAAACGCAGGACGCGGTTCTGGATCAGGCCGCCGCGCTGGCGGCGCCAGACGGACGGATTGCCTACATGACCTGTTCTCTGTTGCCGGTGGAAAACGATGCACGGATCGCTGCGTTTCAAAGCCGCCGCCACAACTGGAGCGTGCTGCAGAAGCGTCAGATCACGCCTTTGGATGGCGGAGATGGCTTTTTTTGTGTAATTCTGACGCGAATAAATCAGGGTTGATCATTCGTTAACGTTCTCGTGCGTGGATTTCATGTCCGGATCAGAACACCCCACAGTACAAAGCGGACTGTTGGGCAAGTAGTGCAGTGCCAATTTGGAGTGAAGCATGACCGCAGTGCCGACCGACGGTGCAGCAGCAACCGCGGAGCCGACGGCCATGGCCGCTCAGGCGGTCGTTGACGCGTGCGGGATTCTCGGATGCGTCTCGGGCGAGCTCTTTGCCGCGATGGTGATCCTGCTGCTGACCGTCAGCGGCGGGGCACTGCTGTTCGTCTGGGGCCGGGCGAAGTGGATCGTGACCAGCCATGACAGCGCGCTGACCAATGGGCGCGGCTGGATCGCGTTCACCTCGAAATTCGATGGCACCATTGCAACCCTGAACGAAGCCGCGATCGATGCGGGGATCGGTCCGGGACGGATTGGTGATGAGGTGGCCCCCCAGATCGGCGTGACCGAGACCGAGATCTACCGCCTGTCGCGCGCTGCGATCCGCGATGGACTGGCGATCACCACCTTTGCCGAATGCGATGTCCGGGCGCGGGGCGGTCTGGTTGTTCAACCCGCCGGGGCGGACCGGCTGCTCTGGCAGGTGATGCCGGGGGAGCATCTGGCACAGGTGCTGCCGGAGACCGAGGAGGCCAGCTTTGACGGCCTGCCGGTTGCGTATATCCGCATCGATCCGATCGAGGGCGCGCGCACGAACGAGCTGTTCCGCGACGTCTTCTCGGATTTCGCCGTCGACATTCTGCGCGAGCAGGTCGACCAGGGCATTTTCACGGCGGGCCGCGTGATCCTGCCGGGCGCCCGCGGCGCCGATCGGTTGGCGCTGAGTGCCGTCCGCGTCGACAAGACCCCACTGGGTGAGCAGTGCGAGATCTTTCTGTTCGTGCCCGATGCCGAGACCGCCAATCAGGTCAGCGCGGCCGAGACGCTGGACGCGGTCCCGGTCTCGCTGCTGCAGCTTGATGTCGAAGGCCGGGTGATCTGGGCCAACTATCAGGCGCGGCAGATGCTCGGAGGCTCGTTCGAAGTCGGTCTGCTGCTCAGCGATATCGTGAAACCGCTCGGACGCTCGCTCGATGGCCTGCTCGAGGAAATCCGCTCGGGCGAGGACAACGCGACGGGCGAGATGGTGCGCCTGCTCGAGGGTGACGATCGCTTCGCGCAGGTGACGCTGACGCGCATGACGCTGATGGGGCAGCCGAGCCTGATCGCGGTGCTGACCGATGCCTCGGAACTGCGGCTGCTCGAGGACAAGTTCGCCCAGTCCCAGAAGATGGAAGCGGTCGGCAAGCTCGCGGGCGGGGTTGCGCATGACTTCAACAACGTCCTGACAGCGATCAGCGGCCACTGCGATCTTCTGCTGCTGCGCAAGGACGCAAGCCACCCCGATTTCTCGGATCTCACGCAAATCCGGCAGAACTCGAACCGGGCCGCGACACTGGTGCGCCAGCTTCTGGCGTTCTCGCGCAAGCAGACGCTGCAGCCGCGCACCCTGTCGGTGCAGGATGTGGTCACCGACACGCTCTATCTGCTGGACCGGCTGATCGGCGAGCGCACGACCCTGTCGCTCGATCTCGGGCGGGACATCGGCTCGGTCCAGGCCGACCACCAGCAGCTCGAACAGGCGCTGATGAACCTTGTGGTGAATGCGCGCGACGCGATGCCGGATGGCGGGCTGATCACGATCGCGACCCGCTCGCGGCTGGTCTCGGTCGAGGAGCAACGCCGCGGCATCGTCATCCCGCCGGGCGAGTATGTCGAGATCTGCGTCTCGGACAACGGCACCGGGATCGATGACAAGCATATCGATAAGGTGTTCGATCCGTTCTACACGACCAAACCGCAGGGGGAGGGAACGGGCCTTGGCCTCTCGACGGTCTACGGCATCGTCAAGCAGTCGGGCGGCTATATCTATGTCGAGAACATCGCCTCGGGCGGGGCGAGCTTCACGATCCTGCTGCCGCGGGCCGATGTCTTCGGCGCCGATGTGCCGCCGCCGGAGCCCGATGAGGTCAAATCGGCTGGCGATCAGACCGGGCAGGGCGCCGTCATGCTGGTCGAGGATGAGGCGCCGGTCCGCTCCTTTGCCTCGCGTGCGCTGAAACTGCGCGGGTACCGGGTGATCGAGGCCGAATCCGCCGAGGATGCGATGGACTTCCTGCTCGGCACCAGCGAGTCCATCGATGTGCTGGTCTCGGATGTGATGATGCCGGGCATGGACGGCCCGACCTTCGCGTCGGAGGCCCGCAAGGTCCGGCCCGAGATGCGGGTCATTTTCATCTCGGGCTATGCCGAGGACTCGTTCCGTCGCAATCTGAAAGACGAGGAGTTCCTGTTCCTGCCCAAGCCGTTCTCGCTGAACGAGCTCACCGCCAAGGTGAAACTGGCGATGGAGCAGATGCACTAGCCGGATCGCTGGCAGTGTTCACCCCAGCGCGGCGTGGATCTCGAAATCGCGGGCAACCTCGGCGCGCAGGCGTGCATCGGTCTCCGGGGAGAGCTCCATGCCCGCGCGCACCGGCGAGACGTTCGTGCGCGGCAGTGCGATCTCACGCCCGAGCCGTTCGGCCAGGTACGCCACAAAGGCGCCGCTGTCCTCGTAGCGAAAGATCCCGTCGATCCCGATCCCCCCGTCCTTGTCCGCAACAAAACGCGACTGACGGCCGATGTCCGCCGCCCCCGGCGCTCCGTCGAGATGCGCGGTGACGAACGCATCAAAGCTCATGCCCGCCGTCGACTTCCGCGGGTCCGGCATCCCTGGACGACCGCGATACCGCCACCAACTGCCCAGCCAGTCGAGGGGGTCCCGGAACAGACAAACGGTCTCCAGCGGTTCCTTGGTGAAGCTCTCGAGGTATCGACGCAGGTGCCGGTCGTATTTGCGATAGTTCGTATGCTTCGCGCCGGGATGGCCCTGGATCACCAGATCCATATCGGTGGCCAGCACGTGCTCGAGCGCTGTCGAGGCGCATTTCGGCATGGCAAAGATGACAAGGCGGTGCCTGAGCGACACGAGCATGGGGCGGGCTCTCTGGGCCATTGTGAAGCGTCATTTTTATAGGCGGGCATTAACGCCCCGTAAACCAAAGGGCGGTTCAACTCAGAGGCAGAAAGATCGAATTTGTTCTTTATTTGTCCCAAATGATGTGAGAACATCCATAGAACATACAGGCGTTTGCGCGCCCCCATGGGATATGAAATAAGGAGCAGGAACCATGGCTGATAATCTTCTGAAGCTCGACGAAAGGCGCACAATGGACAAGCAGAAAGCCCTCGATTCCGCCCTCGCGCAGATCGAACGCAATTTCGGCAAGGGCTCGATCATGAAGCTCGGCCAGCAGGGTGCTGCGATGGATATCGAGGCGGTGTCCACGGGGTCGCTGGGGCTTGATATCGGGCTCGGCATCGGTGGTCTGCCCAAGGGGCGCATCATCGAGATTTACGGCCCGGAGAGCTCGGGCAAGACGACGCTGGCGCTTCACACGGTCGCCGAAGAGCAGAAGAACGGCGGCATCTGCGCCTTCGTCGATGCCGAACACGCGCTCGATCCGGTCTACGCGGCCAAGCTTGGCGTGAACATCGACGATCTCCTGATCTCGCAGCCCGATGCGGGCGAGCAGGCGCTCGAGATCACCGACACGCTGGTGCGTTCAGGCGCGGTGTCGGTCGTGGTGGTCGACTCGGTGGCCGCCCTGACCCCGCGGGCCGAGCTGGAAGGCGATATGGGCGATGCCCAGGTTGGCCTGCAGGCCCGGCTGATGAGCCAGGCGATGCGCAAGCTGACCGGATCGATCTCGCGGTCCAAGTGCATGGTCATCTTCATCAACCAGATCCGCATGAAGATCGGCGTCATGTTCGGCTCGCCCGAGACGACGACCGGCGGGAACGCGCTCAAGTTCTACTCCTCGGTGCGGCTGGATATCCGGCGGATCGGCTCGATCAAGGACCGCGACGAGGTGGTCGGCAACCAGACCCGGGTCAAGGTCGTGAAGAACAAGGTGGCCCCGCCCTTCAAGCAGGTCGAGTTCGACATCATGTATGGCGAGGGCATCTCGAAGACCGGCGAGCTGATCGATCTCGGCGTCAAGGCCGGCGTGGTCGAGAAGTCCGGCTCCTGGTTCTCGTACGGCGATCAGCGCATTGGCCAGGGCCGCGAGAACGCCAAGCAGTTCCTCAAGGACAACAAGGACGTTGCGCTGGAACTCGAGGACAAGATCCGTGCGGCGCACGGGCTGGACTTCGACTTTGCGCCCACAGTCGAAGACCGCGATGAGGGCGAGGCCGTCGAGGCCTGACCTCAAGCGAGGGTGCGTCACGGACGCACCCTACGGCCTACCGCACTGAGTGACTGCCGCTGTGGCCGGTTTCCATGTAGTTGCGGGCAATGAAGTGCTCTGATGCGCTCCTGTCTTGAAGAGGAGCGCGATGAGTGATTTGCGAGAAGAGCGCGCGGCATTGCCGCAACGGTTCGCGTTGCAACCTGCGCTGGAGCGATCAGTGGCGCAGGCGTCGCTCGCAGAGACGTTTCCATATGGGGCTGTCGATGCCCAGCTTGCCCCTGTCCTAAGATATGTCTCCGCTGCACCCTACCCGTATTTTGAGACGAAAACTCTGACCGTGATGCGTGCCGCATCTGGAACCGGACGGATCTTTGCCACGGTGGAAAAAAAGATCGGGCGCGATGCTGGGCAGCAGGCAAACTATGTCGATGTGGACGCGGCTCTCATGGCCAGTCTTGACGAGATGACGAGCACTGTTCTTACTACCGCTGCAGCAGAGATGGAGTGGATCGGTCGGGATGGTGTCTGGATCAATGTGACCCATCATTCGGTGCCTGGCGTGCAGCTTTGGGCATGGTCTCCGGGAAAGGGCTCCCTCCCGGGCCGGTATAGTCAGATCATGAATGACGCCGTAGCGACGATCTTGGTTGAAAAGGTCAATGCGCCTGACTGGATCACACGCGCAGATGCATTGCGTGATGCGATGCTGGCGCAGGGCCCGGCAGAGGATGCTAGGTAACACACTGCACACCGAAGCAGGCCATGACCTGACAGACCGGTTCGTTCATAACGCACCCTACGCAGAATGGCACAACGCCCCGTAGGGTGCGTCCGTGACGCACCCTTGCTGGACAGGGATCGGGCACCGGGATAAGACACGCCCCCTGACGGGACCAACAGGTGGGCGCACGCATGGCCTCTCTCAACGACATCAGAACCACGTTCCTCGACTACTTCGCGAAGAACGGGCACGAACCGGTGGCAAGCTCCCCCCTGGTGCCGCGCAACGATCCGACGCTGATGTTCACGGCGGCGGGCATGGTCCAGTTCAAGAACGTCTTCACCGGGCTCGAGACACGGCCCTACAGCCGTGCTGCCACAAGCCAGAAATGCGTGCGCGCCGGCGGCAAGCACAACGATCTCGACAATGTCGGCTATACCGCGCGGCATCACACCTTCTTCGAGATGCTGGGGAATTTCTCGTTCGGCGACTATTTCAAGGATCGGGCCATCGAGCTTGCCTGGGATCTGGTCACCAAGGATTTTGGCCTCGCCGTCGACAAGCTGCTGGTCACGGTCCACAAGACCGATGAGGAGGCCGCCGCGCTCTGGCGCAAGATCGCCGGGATCTCGGACGACCGGATCATCCGCATCGACAGCGACGACAACTGGTGGCGCATGGGGGATACCGGCCCGAACGGCCCGTGCACCGAGATTTTCTATGATCACGGTGATCACATCTGGGGCGGCCCGCCGGGCAGCGCCGAGGAGGATGGCGACCGGTTCATCGAGATCTGGAACCTCGTCTTCATGCAGTTCGAGACCTTTGCCGGGGGAGAGTCCAAGCCGCTTCCCAAGCCCTCGGTCGACACCGGCATGGGGTTGGAGCGGATTGGCGCGCTTCTGCAGGGCAAGCACGATAACTACGACACCGACCTGATGCGCGCGCTGATCGAGGCCTCGGCCAACCTCACCGATGGCGACCCCGACGGGTCCGGCAAGATGCACCACCGGGTGATCGCCGATCACATCCGGGCGACATCGTTCCTCATCGCCGACGGCGTACTGCCGTCGAATGCCGGACGCGGGTATGTGCTGCGCCGCATCATGCGCCGGGCGATGCGCCATGCGCATCTGCTGGGCGCTGTGGACCCGGTCATGCACCGGCTCGTGCCCGCGCTGGTCGCGCAGATGGGCCAGGCGTTTCCGGAGCTTGGTGCGGCACAGGCGCTGATCACCGAGACGCTTGAGACCGAGGAGACCCGCTTTCGCAAGACCCTCGACCGGGGTCTGAAGCTGCTCGATGCCGAGCTTGCCGATCTCGCCGACGGGGTTGCTCTGCCCGGCGAGACGGCGTTCAAGCTTTATGACACCTACGGGTTTCCGCTCGATCTCACACAGGATGCCCTGCGCGAGCGCGATCTGACGGTGGATACGGACGGGTTCGACGCGGCGATGGCGGCCCAGAAGGCCGCCGCCAGCGCGGCCTGGAAGGGCACGGGCGAAGCGGCGGATGAGGCCGTCTGGTTCGAGATCGCGGAGGCCCATGGCGAGACGGAGTTTCTGGGCTATGGGACCGAGCAGGCCGAGGGGCAGATCACGGGGCTTGTTGTGGATGGCGCAACAGCGACGTGCGCGGATGGCACGGTTTCGATCACGCTGAACCAGACGCCGTTCTATGGGGAATCCGGCGGGCAGGTCGGTGACACGGGAACGATCCGGACGGAAACCGGGCGTGCCCGGGTCTCGGACACCCAGAAGAAAGCCGGGGTCTTCGTTCACATCGCGACCGTCGAGGAGGGGCATATCGAGACCGGGCAGGCTGCGGTTCTGACCGTTGACGCGATGCGGCGCGCCGCGATCCGGGCGAACCACTCGGCGACGCACCTGCTGCATGAGGCGCTGCGCGGCACGCTCGGGGACCACGTGGCGCAGCGCGGCTCGCTGGTGGCGCCGGACCGGCTGCGTTTTGATTTCACCAACCAGAAGGGCATGACGCTGGAGGAGATCCGGACCGTCGAGCGCGAGGTGAACGGCTATATCCGCCAGAACGGTCAGGTGACGACCCGCCTGATGACGCCGGATGAGGCGCAGGAGATCGGTGCGCGGGCCTTGTTCGGCGAGAAGTATGGCGACGAGGTGCGGGTCGTTTCGATGGGACAGCGCCCCGATGGCGAGACCGGTCCTGCCGGGGCGACCTATTCGCTGGAGCTTTGCGGCGGGATCCACGTCGACCGCACTGGCGAGATCGGCCTCATGGTGGTGACCGGTGAAGGCGCGTCGTCGTCCGGGATCCGCCGGGTCGAGGCGCTGACCGGTGCCGAGGCCTACAACTACCTCTCGGAGCAGGATCATCGGATGGCCGAGGTCGCCGGCGTGCTGAGGGTGCGCCCGGAAGAGGCCGCGTCCCGGGCGCAGGCGCTGCTGGACGAGCGGCGCAAGATGGAAACCGAGATCGCGGACCTGCGAAAGCAGATTGCCCTTGGCGGTGGCGGACAGGCTACAGGGCCAGACGCCGAGCAGATCGGCGGTGTCTCGTTCCTTGCCCAGGTGCTGCCCGGCATCAGCCCGAAGGATCTGCGTGGTCTGATCGACGAGCAGAAAAGCGCGCTTGGGTCAGGCGTTGTGTTGCTGATCGCGGATACGGATGGCAAGGCGGCCGTAGCGGCCGGTGTCACCGAGGACCTGACAGCGCGCCTGTCTGCCGTCGATCTGGTGAAGGCCGCGGTCGAGAAACTCGGCGGCAAAGGCGGCGGCGGTCGGCCGGACATGGCGCAGGGCGGTGGACCGGATCCGTCGGGCGCCGGTGCTGCCATCGATGCCGCCAAGGCTGTGCTCGCCGGGTAACCTGAAGCGCGGGTGCGTCACGGACGCACCCTACGACACGTAGCGCTTCACAATGTAGGGTGCGTCCGTGACGCACCGCCGTGGCAGGTCAGACCAGCATCATCATCGGGTCTTCGAGGTTGGCCTTGATCGCGGCCAGGAACTCGGCGCCAAGCGCGCCGTCGATCACCCTGTGGTCCACCGAGAGTGTGACCGACATCACCGTCGCCACCCTGACCTCGCCCCCTGTCACCACCGGTTTCTGGACCCCTGCGCCAACCGCCAGGATCGAGGCATGCGGCGGGTTGATCACCGCATCGAAGTTATCGATGCCAAACATGCCCAGGTTCGAAATCGCGAACGACCCGCCCTGATACTCGTGCGGTGCCAGCTTACGATCCCGGGCGCGCCCCGCGAGGTCTTTCATCTCGGTTGAAAGCTGGCTGAGCCCCTTGGCATGGGCATCGCGGATCACCGGCGTGAACAGCCCCCCCTCGATCGCGACGGCGACCGCAACATCCGAGGCTTCGAACTGCAGCACCCTGTCGCCCGCCCAGACCGCATTGGCGGCAGGGACCCGTTGCAGGGCGGCGGCACAGGCCTTGATGATGAAATCGTTGACCGAGATCTTGATGCCGGACTTTTCGCCCTCGGCATTGATCTTCTTGCGCACGGCCAGAACGGTATCGAGTTCGATGTCCCGCCGCAGATAGAAGTGCGGGATCGACTGTTTCGCCTCGGTCAGGCGTGCGGCGATGGTCTTGCGCATGCCGTCGAGCGCGATCTCCTGGTAGGGCCGGTCGGCGTACATTTTCGCGACCGCATCTGCAGAGGGTCCGCTTGCCAGCGGGGTCGGCGCCGACGGTGCGGCAGCGGCACCCGGCGCGGGCTTGGCAGCGCTTGGCGTGTAGCCCTCGACATCGGCCTTTACGATCCGGCCTTTCGGCCCGGTGCCTTTGACTTGGCTGAGGTCGATGCCTTTGTCCTTGGCAATGCGCCGCGCGAGCGGCGAGGCGAAGATCCGCCCGCCCGCAGAAGCGGCAGGCGCAGGCTCTGCTGCTGGCGCTTGGGCGGCAGCCTCCGCCTTTGTCGGAGCTGTTTCATCTGCTTGCGCTGCCGGCGCTGCAGCAGCAGGCGCCGAGGCGACATCGCCGATATCATCGGCGCTCTCGCCATCCTCCAGAAGGACCGCGATGACGGCGTTGACCTTCACGGCCTCGGTCCCTTCCGGAACAACGATCTTGCCGACGGTCCCCTCGTCGACGGCTTCGACCTCCATCGTCGCCTTGTCGGTCTCGATTTCCGCGATAACGTCGCCGGAGGAGACGGTATCGCCTTCCTTCACAAGCCACTTCGCGAGATTGCCTTCCTCCATCGTCGGGGAAAGCGCGGGCATGGTCACGTTGATTGGCATGGTTCGGCCCCCTCAGCGGTAGCAGACGGCCTTGGCCGCCTCGATGACTTCGGGGGTGGTGACCAGCGCCAGCTTTTCGAGGTTGGCGGCATAGGGCATGGGCACGTCCTTGCCGGTCATGTTCAGCACAGGCGCATCGAGCCAGTCGAACGCCTCCTGCATCAGCACCGCCGAGATGTGGTTGCCGATGGAGCAGACCGGCCAGCCTTCTTCCACGGTCACGCACCGGTTGGTCTTCTTGACCGAGTTTACCACCGTTGCCGT
>JBCBOR010000021.1:0-57339 GCA_039821125.1 Pseudomonadota bacterium | reverse complement strand
CGCCCGCGTTGCATCGTCGAACGCATCCTTCACGGCATCTCCCGATACCGTCGGTTTGTGCACGAAGGGCTGGGCCCCGGCCTGACCGGCTGCGGGCGTCGCAAGGGCGTGGCGCATCATGCGCTGCTCCATCCGCGCGCGTTGTCCTTCATGCGGAAAGAGATTGCCCACCTCTTCGATCACCGACTCGCGGACATCGAAACCGATGTTGACGGCTTCAGGCCCGCCTGCATTGATAAACCTCTGGCAAAGGGCGACGGCATTGCGCTTGGTCACGGTGCGAACCGCCATGAGATAATTGTAATTCTCCATGGACTTGTTGAACTCGAAGTGCCGTTTCAGCGCCGGGCCGGTCACATGGCTGTCGGCCAACTCGTAAAAATCCTTCGAATAGTAGAACGGCCCGAATTTCAGCATGTTGCTGCGGTCTTTTGATTTCCAGAATCCCGACATTGTCTCTCTCCGTCAGAGGCGCCTGCATGGGACGCGTTTCTTGTGTTTGCCGGTTGCTGGCTGGGGCTGCTCCGGCATCTCGGTGTCTCTGAGGATTGGTCGCTGTCGGCCGGGGAAAGGTTCAAAGTGAGATCGAAAAAAGTGGAGAGGTCGGGCGCTGCGGCCTCGCGCTGCGCAAGCACTTGTGATCGGGCCCCGCTGGGCAGCGCCGGGGCCGCCGTTTAAGATCGCGACATGTCCGATGAACCGCTGCAATCGACACGCTGGCTCGTTCAGGATCCGCCGGAGCGGCGGCGCCCCTTTGCCTCGCCCGCGGACACAGATGGCGCGCTCGATTGGGACAAGGCGACCCGCCTGGCCTGGCGCCCGGCCTGGGCGATCCGATCCCGCCGCGGGGCGTGGGGAGCGTTCCGGGTGTTCCTCGCAGCCCTCAGGCGTTGGTGAGCCAGGTGCTCAGCGCAGCCTCGGCTGCCGCCCAATCACGCACCTGACAGGTCGCATCAGCGCACTCGGGGAACAGGCGCGCGATCAGCGGCGCCCAGGCGAAATGGATCCGCATCACCTCGGGCGCGTGGCGGGCAACCGAGCCGATCTGCATGACCGAGTCGTCGATAAACGCCGCAGGGGCGCCCGCCTTCATCGCCAACCACTTCATGGCCTGCCCCTTCCCGCCGCTGTTCACAACGAGCGGATACGGCACGCCCAGCGCGTCGAGGTTCTGCCGCCGCCCGTCGCGCCCGTGCCGCGGGGCGTTCGTCAGGATCACGACCTGCGCCGACATCGCCAGGGCGGACAGGGCCTCCGCCCCGCCGGGGATCGCCTCCTGCCGGGTCACTTCCTCGGCGAAGAAGCTGTTGATCAACGCGATACACTCGTCGAACGGGATCGGCTTGTCCGAACCTGCGGGAAACATCGAGCCTTCCAGTTCGTAGGTTGTGATCCGCATCTCGTAGCCCAGCGTTTCGATGTACCGCGCGAGGTGATCCGTGAAGACCACGAGCACCTCGTCGACATCGACGGCGATGACCGGGCGGCCCGGCTGGATGTCAGTGCGGCGCAGATCCGCCAGCGTCTCCGGCGCAATCCCGGCTTCAAGGTCTTCGATCTTCATAGGTCTTTACGTCCAGTTCGGCAGATCTCCGCCCGGCAAGGCCGCGCGCGCCCGCATGGGGCGATCCGGCTTTACCCCCTCATCGGTGCAGAACGCCAGCAGCATTGCCTCGTCGCTCAGCAGGAAATCGAGCACGAAGCCGAGGAACTCGGGATCGCCCGCACGCGCGCGCAGATCTTCGGCACTGCCGCCTGTCGCACCAAGGAACTGCCCCGCCACCTCGGGCTGCGCCGCGATCCAGCCAAGCGCGCCGAGCGCCAGTGTTTCCGCCTGCGCCAACGACAAGGGCTGCTGCGTTCCGAAAGCATCGCTCATTGTGCACTCCTCGCGCATTTCGGGCCCGACAGGGGCAGGTTTTCCAACAGCCGGAAACGCTTCGTTAACCTTTGTGAAGGAAACTGAACACAATGAACCGCGGGGTGGCGGTGCTCGACATATTTATGTCCAGTGGTTGGAGGCATCGTGACCGCAAGCGGCCGCAATATCAGCGTTCTGTCTATTCTGAACGCGTACCTGACGCAATTGTTGCGCAAACGGGCTTGGTGAGGCTCCGATGCCCGGACGCGTGATGATTGTCGAAGACGTTGCCACCAACCGGTTGATTCTCCGGTCGCGGCTGACCCAATCCTACTACGATGTCGTCGAGGCGGCCTCGGGCGAGGAAGCGCTCGAGCTCGTCCATGCGACCACACCCGACATCATTCTTCTCGACGTCATGATGCCCGGTATCGACGGGTTCGAAGTGTGCCGTCGGCTGAAATCGGACCCCAAGACGCTGCACATCCCGGTTGTCATGCTCACTGCGCTCGACAAGCTGGACGACCGGGTCAAGGGGCTCGAGGCAGGCGCGGACGATTTCCTCTCGAAACCGTTCGAAGATGTCGCGCTGATGAGCCGGGTCGCCTCGCTCACGCGCATGAAAATGCTCGTGGATGAGCTGACCCTTCGCGGTCAGTCCGGGCACGATTACGACGACAAGGAAATGCTGGATATCGCCCGCGCCACGACCTTCAAGGGCAGCGACATGCTGATCGTGAGCGGTGACAGCGCCCAGACCGCCGAGCTGCGCGGCAGCCTCGTCGGCGCGCTCGAGTGCACGGTCGAGATCGCCGAGACCATGGACGAAGCGCTGACCCTGCTCGAGTTCATGCCGTTCGATGCGATCATCGTTGGCACCATGCTGGGCGGAGGCGATCCGCTGCGGCTCGGCTCGATGGTCCGGGCCCGGCCGGAGACACGGCAGGCCGCAACCCTGCTGCTGCTGGACGAGCATGACCTCGACACGGCAACGCAAGCGCTGGATCTCGGCTTCAATGACTACATCGCCAGCCCGGTCGACATGGTCGAGCTGATCGCCCGAACCCGCTGCTCGCTGCGGCGCAAGCATTTCGCCGACAAGCTGCGCGAGCGGATGCGCGCCACCATGGTTCACGCCGTGACCGATCCGCTGACCGGCACGTATAACCGTCGCTATGCCAACAACCATCTGGACACGCTGATCGAGCGCAGCCGCGCCAGCGGGTCTGAACTGGCCGTGATGATGCTGGACATCGATCACTTCAAGCGCATCAACGACCAGTACGGCCACACCGCAGGCGATGACGTCCTGCGCGAGTTCGCCACGCGTCTTCAGACCAATGTGCGCGAGATGGATCTCGTCGCCCGGATGGGCGGTGAGGAATTCATGGTGGTGATGCCCGAGGTCAACGACATGCTCGTCGCCGAAATCGCCGAACGGGTACGCAGCTCGATCGAGGCGCCGCTGTTCGACGTGCCGGAGATTGACGGCTCACGCATCACCGTGTCGATCGGCTATGGTGTTCTGACATCGGACGAGAGCGCATCGGACCTGATCAATCGCGCCGATCTCGCGCTCTATACGTCCAAGCGCGACGGCCGGAACCGGGTCAGCATCGCCGCCGCGGCATGATCCCGAAGACCGCGGCCCACCAGGGCCGCGAGGCGATCAGTTGCTCGCGCGTTGTTCCGCCCGGAGCTTCTGCCACTTGCGGATCTGGTCTTCGATATTGTCGGCGAATTCCTTGCGCTCGGAGGTCGAGAACCCGGCAAGGGTTGTCACGAGTTGTTCCTGCACGATCTCGCGCCGCTTGACCGAGGACAGGCGCCGGGTCTCGAGCACCGCCGACAGGGTCTCGGGCACGAACGGATCTGAGCGGATCGCATCGACGATCTCTTCGAGGTGCTTGCGCTGTTTGCGCTGCTCCAGCGCCAGCACCTCACGCAGCGGTTCGAACTCGGTCTTGGCGAAGGCGCGACGATCCTCAGGCATCAGCTTGATGATCCATTCAACCTGACGGTTGGCCCCGGCGCCGGTCCGGTCATCCCGGATGGCATGACCGGCGAACATACCGACAACGATCACGTTCACCGCGAGCGAGGCGACGAACGCAATCTTCAGCCAGCGTGGGCACCCGGTCGCGATCTTGTCAGTCGTCTCACCCGTCATCGTACGCCCCTTGCTCCCCAGGAAGTCTAAAGGATTTCGTCCTGGAGGAAATCGCTTTCCGCAAACATAAGCTCTTCCTGTGCCGCCCCGGCCATGGGCATGTCGCCATCTTCCATGCCAAGGCCGACGCCGATCCCGATGGCAAAGCAAAGTGCCATCGTCGCGACCACGCCGCCGGTCCAGCCAAACATCCGGTCGAGCCAGCTTTCGCTCGCCGCGGACCTGACCTCGCCGGGGTGCAATTGCACCTCGGGCGCCGGCGCCACAGCCGCGGCGTCGGCCAGAACCCGGGCCACCAGATCGGGACCCGGACGGGGCGAGCCGGTCTGCACCTCCCGCCCCAGCGCATCCAGCGCTGCATCCATATCAAACCGTTTCATGTCCATCTCACTCATCTCATCCGTACCCCAGGGCTTCTTTTTTATCTTCCATCAGTCTTGCCAACTGCCGCCGCGCGCGGGCCAGCAGGCTCTCCACCGCCTCGACCGAGCATTCCAGCGCATCGCCGATCTCGGGGTTCGAGAGCCCCTCGAAATGACGCAGGATCAGCGCCTGACGCTGGCGTTCCGGCAAGGTCTTGATCGCGTCGGCGATGGCGCGGCTCGTCTCCGTCTCGGCCATCCGCTCCAGCACCGAGGGATCGGGATCCACCGGTTCCGGCGCGTCCTCGACAGGGACCTGCGGGCGGCGCTTGCGGATCCGGTCGATGCAGAGATTGTGGACGACGCGGTAGAGCCACGTCGAGACCTTCGCCTCGCCCGCCCGCCAATCCGCCGCCTGTTTCCACAACCGCAACATTGCCTCCTGCGCCACATCCTCGGCCTCGGCCTGATCGCCCAGCATCCGCCATGCCTGGCGCAAGGCGCCCGGCAGCAACTGGTCGGTCAATGCACGCGCCGCACTCTGATCACCTCCGGCGAACCGGGCGAGCAGAACCGCGTCACCATCCATGCCGCCTGAATCAGGCTTGGCCGTCATCGTGGGCCCTGCTCCCCTCCACGCCCGGCGGTCTGTCAGCCGCCGCGGCGTTCCTTGCCGTTTTTGATCTCGTCCAGCGTCAGCACTCCGTCGCCGTTCGCGTCCATCCTTCGGAAGCGCCGGTCCGCCTGCTGATCGAACTCCGATCGTTCGACGGTACCATTGCCATTGGCGTCCAGCCTTTCCAACCTTTTTGCGACACGCTCGGCGCGCGCTTTCTTGTGACCGGCCACCATTTCTGCCTCGGTCACGGCCCCGTCGCTGTTCGCGTCCATCCGGGAAAACCGTGCGGCCCGTGCCTCGGTGGCCTCGGCGGCGGAGATCATACCATCGCCATTGGCGTCCATCCGGTCGAAGACGCGCTGCGCGCGATCCTTGCCATCCGCCAGAGCCGCACCGCCCAACCCGGCAAGCACCGCGAGCGCCACTGCCCCAAAAATCTTGTTCATCGACATCTTTGCTCCACCGCTCGTGTTCATCAGTCCCCCGATATGACAGGCAAACGCACCCCCGTTACCAATCCGTCGCACTGTTGTGTATTTGTCAGCATTTTTTCTTCGCGGCGGGTCCCGCACCCGTTCGCGACATGGTGCCGCAAGACAGAATGCGTAAGTGCGCAGGGGCGACGGTCATCCGTACTTTCGGTAGATGAAGTACGAAGCAGATATCACGGCACAGCTCGGCGACGCCGATGCAGAGGTGGACAAGCGCCCCCTCGCTCGGGCGCTACTGCGGGGCTGGCGACGGCGCTGTCCGCGCTGCGGCGGCGGTCCGATGATGGTCGGGTATCTCAAGGTGCGCGATACCTGCGCGGCTTGCGGTCAGCCACTGCACCACCACCGCGCGGACGACATGCCGGCCTGGCTGACGATCCTGGTCGTGGGGCATCTGCTTGTGCCACTGCTCGTCGCGATCGAGCTGAATTTCGCCCCGCCGATCTGGCTGCACTGGGCGATCTGGCCCGCGCTGACGGTGCTGCTGACGCTCTGGTTGCTGCCGCGGCTCAAGGGCGGCATCGTTGCGCTGCAATGGGCCATGAAGATGCACGGCTTCGATCCCAAGGCCGATCCCAAGAAGAAGCGCTGAGCGTCTTCTGTCTGCACGCCGGGTCGGCGTCTCTGGACAGCATGGCCCCGCGTCTCCATAGTCCGGCGCAAGACGCGCACGGTGCTCAGTCCGGCGCGGGAGTGAGGGATCCGGGACATGACAGACAGTCCACCGCCAAAGGATGCGATCAGGAATGCCGCGACCATCGTGCTGGTGCGGCGCGATGACAGCGAGGTCCGGGTTCTGATGGGACAGCGCGGCAAGAAGGCAGCCTTCATGCCGTCCAAGTTCGTCTTCCCCGGCGGGGCGATCGACCCGCAGGACCACGAGATTGCCCCCGCCCGCCCACTGCGCGAGGATGTTCTGACCCGGCTTTCGGATCGGTCCGATGCGGGGCTGGGCCCGGCGCTTGCCATGACCGCCGTGCGCGAGTTGTGGGAGGAGACCGGGCTTGCCCTCGCCCAGCCGGGCAACGGCACATCGGACGGCTTGCCGAGCGAGTGGCAGAGCTTTGCCGCCGCCGGACATGCGCCGGATGCGGGCGCGCTCGACTTCATCTTTCGCGCGATCACGCCGCCGGGCCGCCCCCGGCGCTTCGATGCGCGGTTTTTCCTGACCGATGCCGCCGGTCTCAGCGGCGATCCCGATGACTTCTCGCTGGCCTCGGACGAGCTGAGCCATCTGAGCTGGCTGACCCTTGGCGAAGCGCGCGGCCTCGATCTGCCGTTCATCACCGAGGTCGTGCTGGCCGAGGTCGAAGCCCGGCTGCAGGAAGACACCGTCGCCAGGCGCCCGATCCCGTTCTTCTATCACCGGGACGGACAGTCCTTTATCGACCGGCTCTGAGCCATGGAGGCCAGCCCATCGCGTATCTCGGTGATGGGATGGATCGCACCGATCGCGGCCATGGCAGTTCTGTCGATCGCGATCTCGACCTCGCATCCGCTGTTCGCGCTGTTGCTCGAGCGCTCCGGCGCCAGCGGGTCGGCCATCGGGATCAACCACGCGATCTCGGCATTGGCCATGGTGATCGCGGCGCTTGTTCTGCCGGCGATCCTGGGCCGCACGGGGCTGATGCCGCTGATGCTCTGGTCGATCGTGATCATCGCGCTCTGCATGGCGGTGATCCCTGTCTCGGGCAACTACTGGTGGTACGCCTTGCTGCGCATCGGGCTGGGCTTTGCGATCACGGCGATGTTCTTTGCCTCCGAGTTCTGGATGATCTCGGTTGTGCCGGACGCCATCCGCGGGCGCGTCGTCGGGATCTATGCCGTGATCCTCTCGGGCAGTTACATGGTTGGCCCAAAGCTGGTGAATTTCTTCGGGATCGACGGGCCGGAGATCTACATCGCCATCACCGCCGTCGTTCTGGCAGGCGCGTTGCCGGTCCTGCTCGGCCATGGCCACGCACCCAGCACCAAGGCCGAGGAGGCCCGCCCACCGCTCGCGCTGCTCAGGTTCTTTCGCACCGACCCCATGGTCATGTGGGGCGTGATCCTGTTCGGCGTGATCGAGTTCGGCGCCATGGGGCTGATTGCGGTCTGGGGCGTCCGCTCGGGCCTCGACCAGGTCTCGGCGGTCGATCTGGTGTTCTGGCTCGCCTTCGGGTCGATGGTGTTCCAGCTGCCCGTGGGCTGGGCCGCGGATCGGATGGACCGGCGCCGGTTGCTGGCGCTTTGCGGCGTGGTCGCCGTCGCGGCACCGCTGTTGGTGATCGCGTGGTCCGACAGCTTCTCATGGATCGCCGCCACCATCTTCGTCTGGGGCGGGGTGGCCGTTGGTCTCTACACCATCGCGCTGACCGAGCTTGGCGCCCGCTATCAGGGCACCGCGCTGGCCGATGCGAACGCCGCGGTCGTGCTCGGCTACGGGCTTGGCGCCCTGTTCGCGCCGGTGCTTCTGGGCGCGGCCATGGACGTGATCCCGCCGGACGGCGTGCTCTGGGCGGCGATGCTGGCCGCTGTTGCGTATTGCACACTCGCGGTGGTCCGGCTGGCCGGGGCACGCCGAAAGACCCCTTGACTCGGGGGGCCAGATCGGTAGGTAACGGCTCTCGGAACATTCCGGAGCGCGCAACACCGCTCCGCCGGGCATCGCCCCGGACTGCAGGAGACAAGTTCGATGGCCAAGCCAACGACCGTGAAAATCCGCCTGAACTCGACCGCAGGCACCGGCCACTTCTATGTGACCAAAAAGAACTCGCGGACCATGACCGACAAGATGAGCGTGCGCAAATACGATCCCGTCGCGCGCAAGCATGTCGAGTACAAGGAAGGCAAGATCAAATAAACCGGATGTGAGAACCGGGGGACAGGGGGCGGCTTTCGGGCCGCCCTTTTCTTTTTGGGGCGCCATCCGACCAGTCCCGCGCAGCACAAATGCCGCACGCAGCCATGATGCGGGGCGTATCGTTGCGTGCTCGGGATGGAGGCCGCACCGCTTGGGGTTTGGCGGGTGTTTCGGTCTGTCGAGGCCTCTGCCCCGATAGACTGAACCGAGTGTGACCGGTCACGGGTGGTACCGAACAACAGCGCCGTCCACGACCGGCGCTTTCTCTCGAGAGGCGGGGCGGCCTTCTTTACGGCGGCTCCGCTGCGCGTTTCCGTAGATGCACGAACTTGACTAAAATTCGATAAACACCACCAGCGCGCGCTGGCTCAAGGCCGGGGCTGCGGGCGCCCTGCGCCGATGCCAAAAAGAAAACCCCCGCCCGGTTGCCCGGACGGGGGTCTGTGTTGTTCGACGTGTTCGCCGTGCGCGGCTTACTCGCGGTCGCCCAGGAACTGCAGCAGGAACATGAACATGTTGATGAAGTTGATGTAGAGGCTCAACGCACCCATGATCGCGCCCTTCTCGAGATACGCTTCGCCGCCCGGGCTGGTGCGCATCGCGAGGTAGGTGTTCTTGATGTTCTGCGTGTCATACGCGGTCAGACCCGCAAAGATCAGAACGCCGATGATCGAGATCGCCCAGCCCAGCGGCTCGGAGCCGAGGAAGATGTTCACGATCGACGCGACGATCAGGCCGATCAGGCCCATCATCAGGAACGTGCCCATGCCGCTGAGGTCTTTCTTCGTGGTGTAGCCCCAGATCGACAGGCCGCCGAAGGCGATGGCCGTCACGAAGAACGTCTTCGCGATCGAGACGCCGGTGAAGACCGCGAAGATCCACGATATCGACAGGCCCATCACCGCAGCAAAAGCCCAGAAGACCATCTGTGCGGTCGAGGCCGACATCCGGTTGATCATGGCGCCGAAGCCGAAGATGAACGCCAGCGGTGCGAACATGATGATCCACTTGACCGGCGAAGAGAACATTGTCGCCAGAACGCTTGCGGGGATCAGCGTGGTTGCTTGGCCGTTGACCGCGGCCTTGAAGTCCATGCCCACCACATAGGCGACCAGCCCGGTGATGATCATCGCGCCTGCCATCAGCGCGTAGACCTTGCTCATGTAGGTTTGCAGACCCGCATCAATAGCGGCGCCACGCGTGGCGGCGGGGTTCTGCATGTACTCTCTCTGTGCCATTTTAGACCCTGTATTGCCCTGTTGACGTTGCGTCACTTAGTGCGGTGCAGCATTTCGCTGCCGCACTCGGATAGGAATATCGGAGCAAGCCGGTCGGATTTCAAGGTGCAATCAGCTTCACCCTGCAGCCATACGCAGCACTTTCGCAGGGTGGATGCCAAGCGGGCCGCGGGCGAAGAACAGCCCGATGATCAGTGTCGCGGCGGTCCCGCCCAGCACGATGGCAATGGCCGAGAGCGGCTCCAGCGTGAAGGTCGTATCGAAGACGAACGTCATGACCGCCCAGGCTGCCAGCCCGCCCCACAGCAGGGCGATCAAGCCTGCGATCAGCCCGGACAAAGCCGAGCGCAGAGCAAAGTTGACAAGGATCTGGCCCCGGCTTGCACCCAGCACCTTCAGGATGGCCGCTTCCGCCCGGCGACGATCCTCGCCCGCCGCGGCGGTGCCGATCAGGACGGCAAGCCCGGTCAGCAGCACCGCCAGCGCACCCCAGCGTGTCGCGGCGCCCAGCTTGCCCAGCCCGTCGGAGACCCGTGTGATCTGATCGCGGACCCGTACCGGCGTGACATTCGGCATCTCGCGCCCGATGGTGCGCAGGATTTCGCCCTCCGCTGCCTCATCGGCATGCAGGGTCGCAATGTGGGTGTGCGGCGCGCCGGCCAGCGCGTTCGGGCTGAGGATCATGATGAAGTTGATCCCCATCGAGCGCCATTCCACGGAGCGAAAATTCGCAACCTCCGCCGTGATCGGGCGGCCGAGGATGTTGATCGTTATGGTCTCGCCAACGGCAAGGCCCAGCTCACGCCCTTCCTCCTCGGCAAAGCTGACCAGCGGCGGGCCGTCGTAGCCAGCCTCCCACCAGGTGCCTTCGGTCAGGACGGACCCGGCGGGCGGTGCGGTGGCATAGCTGACCCCGCGGTCGCCGCGCAGAACCCATGCCGCGGCCGGGTCGATCTCGGCTTCCTTGGCAGGCACGCCGTCGAGATGGGTCAGGATCCCGCGCAGCATCGGTGCGGACCCGAGATCGCCGGTCCCGTCGATCGAGGCGATCTTGTCGCGGAAGGGGTCGAGCTGCTCGTTCTGGATGTCGACAAAGAAGAAGGCCGGGCTGCCCTCGGGCAACTGATCGTTCAGCATCCGCTGCATGTTGGCGTCGATCTGGCCGATTGCCGTCAGCACGCCAAGGCCGAGGCCCAGCGCCACAACCGTACTGGGGGTTCCCGCACCCGAGGCTCCGACAGCGGACAGAGCCATGCGCAGGGTCGGCAAGCGTGCCGCAACACCCGATGTCGAGGCGCGCCTTACCGCCCACGCTGTGACCCAGCCGAGGCAACGTAGCACGACGACTGCGCCGATGATCCCGCCAAGGCAGATCGCAACAAGCCACGGCGCCGGGGACCAGAAGATCACCAGCACAGCAAAGAGCGCGGCGAGCGCGACCAGCACTGCGACGGTCGGCCAGCCAGGCCAGCGGACCTGCCCCGTTGTCTCGCGGCGCAGCAATTCGGCAGGGCGCACCCGGCGCAACCACGACAGCGGCCACGCCGTGAACAGCGCCGCCGCGGCAGCGCCGAACACGGCCGCCTTGATCAGCGGTTCGGCATGGATGGTGAAATCGGCAGGGACCGGCAGGGATGCCGAGAGCAAGGGGCCGAACAGCGCGACAAGCCCAGCGCCCAAGGCCACACCGGCGATGATGCCAAGCCCCGCGATCAGCGCGATCTGCATCGCATAGGCCAGGAACACCGTCGCCCCGGTCGCGCCCAGCGTGCGCAGCGCCGCGATGGCCGGGAGCTTGCGCGTGAGGTAGCCCTGCACGGCGGAGGCGATGCCGACCCCGCCGACCGCAAGGGCGGCGATGCCGACCAGGATTAGGAACGCTCCGAACCGCTGTACGAACCGTGCGATCCCCGGCGCTGCATTGGCCCGGTCGCGCCACCGCGCACCAGCCTCAGGGAACGCCGCGTCGAACGCGGTTTTCATGGCCGCGACGTCCGTGCCCTCGGGCACGCGGATACGGTAGCCGGTGCGATAGATCACGCCGGTTGTAAGCATGCCGGCGCGATCCAGCCCCTCGACCGTGGTCATGACCCGCGGTCCCATGGCGAACCCGGCAGAGGCCCGATCTGGTTCAGCCTCGATCGTGCCGCGATAGATGAATGTGCCCGCCCCGAGACGGACTTCGTGTCCCGGTTCCAACCCAAGACGGGCCGCGAGGACAGGCTCGACCAGCAGTCCGGGCACATCGTTGACCGGCGCAAGCGCGTCGTTGAGCGATGCGCCGCCCGACATCGCGACCTCTCCGTAGAGCGGATAGGCGTCGTCAACGCCCTTGACCTCGGCCAGCGCGCGTTCCTCGCCCTTGGACAGCATCGACCGCATCGAGACGATCCGGGACACATCGCCCTGCGCATTCATCCACGCAAGCTCATCCTCATTCGCGGGCCGATAGGCAAACCTGAGTTCGACATCCCCGCCGAGGATGGTCTGGCCCTCGGCCGCCATGCCCTCGCTGATTGCAGAGGTGACCGATCCGACCGCGGCGATCCCGCCGACGCCGAGGATCAGGCAGGCGAGGAAGACGCGAAACCCGGCAAGCCCGCCGCGCAACTCGCGCAGGGCAATTTTCCAGGCGAAGGCGATCATGCCGGACCCCTCATCGCACCCGTCACGCGGCGATCCGCCCATCGCTCAGCCGGATCTGCCGGGCACACCGCGTCGCCAGCGCTTCGGAGTGGGTGACCAGTACAAGCGTCGTGCCGTGTTGCTCGGCCAGGCGGAAAATCAGATCGGTGACATGGGCGCCGGTCTCGCCGTCGAGATTGCCGGTCGGCTCATCCGCCAGCAGCAGCACTGGACCGGGCGCCAGGGCGCGGGCGAGCGCCACGCGCTGTTGCTCGCCGCCCGACATCTGCGCGGGGTAGTGGTCGATCCTGTGGCCAAGCTCGACCTCCTCCAGCGCGCGGGTCGCCGCGGCCTTGGCGTCAGGCGCGCCCGTGATCTCAAGGGGAACCAGCACGTTCTCTAGCGCCGTCATGGTCGGGATAAGCTGAAAGGACTGGAAGATCACGCCCATCCGGCCACGGCGCAGCCGGGCCAGCGTGTCTTCATCCGCATTGCGCAGATCCTGCCCCAGAACCGAGATGGCGCCGTTCGTCGCGGGCTCGAGCCCACCGAGCAGCATCAGCAGCGAGGATTTGCCCGATCCGGACGGACCGACGATTGCGATCTGCTCACCCGCGCCTATGTCGAGCGATATGTTTTTCAGGATCTCGACATCGCCCGCCTGGCTTGGCAGGGTCAGCCCAACATCCTCTAGCTTGACCAGTGGTTCCGCCATGCCCTTCGCCCGCAACGTCGCTGCCGAGAGATATGCCCTCGCCCGCGCGATCTGCAAGGGTGCCGCGACCGTCTTGTTGTGCGCCGCAACGATGGTCGCAGCGACCGGTGCCGCCGCAGCCGAGGCGCCGCTGCGTCTGATCGCGTTCGGGGACAGCCTGACACACGGGTTCGGGCTGGATCAGGGCGACGGGTTCGTGCCGCAGCTGGATGCCTGGCTGGCCGGACAGGGTCATCCGCAGGTCGAGGTGATCAACATGGGCGTCTCCGGCGACACGACAGCCGGGGGCAAGGCGCGGCTGGGATGGGCGCTGGCCGATGGCGCCGATGCGCTGATCCTCGAGCTTGGCGGCAACGACATGCTGCGCGGGGTCGACCCGGCGGTGAGCCGCGAGAACCTGCGTGCCATGCTGCAGGACCTTGCGGCACGCGACATTCCGGTGCTGCTGGCCGGGCTGGAAGCGCCGTTGAACTACGGCCCCGAGTTCAAGGCGGCCTTTGACGGGATGTATGCCGAGTTGTCGGCAGAGTTTGGCACGCTGCTCTATCCGTCCTTCGTCGATGGGCTGGTGGGGCAGCCTGACCTGATGCAGTCGGATGGCATTCATCCGAACAAGGACGGCGTCGCCCGGATCGTCGAGGGGATCGGCCCGCTGGTTCTTGACCTGATTGCGCAAGCACAGCCGAAAGCCACGCAATGATCCGTGCGTTTGTCGGCGTGACCATTCCCCGCGACGCGGCGGCAGCCTTGGTGGTGGCTCAAGGGCATCTCCCGTTCGGCCGCATGGTGCCCGAGGAGAACTTTCACATCACGCTCGCCTATCTGGGCGAGCACCCGGACAATCTGATCGAGGACGCGCACGGGCTGCTTGAGATCATCGACGCGCCATCGTTCGAGATCGAAATCGCGGGGATGGACGCTTTTGGCCGCACGCCGCCGCGGTCGGTCTATGCCGCCGTCCGGCCTCAGCCGGCGCTGAGCCATCTCCGCAAAAAGGTGCTGCGGGCGGCGCGTGATGCGGGGATCGCTGTTCCGGGTGAGAAATATGTGCCGCACGTGACGCTGGCCCGGTATGACCGGGATATCGCGCCCGAGGATATCCTGCGCCTCGAGCAGGCCGTGGCGGCCCAGTCGCGTCTGACGGCGGGCCCGTTCGAGGTCGCCGACTTTGCGCTTTTCCGGTCGACGCTTGGCAAGCATGCGCCGACCTATGATGTTCTGGCCGAATACCCGTTAAGTGCCGCGGCACCGGCCGATCGGTAGCGCCTCAGCGCAGCGTCGTGTCCCAGAACGGACGTGCGGATTCCCGCATCGCTTCCGCCTCGGTCATACCGATGTCATCCAGCATGCGCCGGTCAAGATCAGCCAGTTGCGTGCGCTCTTGCGAGATGGCGATCCAGTTGGCAATACGGCTCAGCACACCCTGCGGCTTCACAGGCATGCGAGCAAAGCTGGTTCCGAGTTTCAGAGCCGAAATGTTCATGATGAACTCCATCACATTTTGTGATGCCAAGCTATTTGGCATCTCCCGTGGTGATGGATATGGTGTAGGCTCCGACATAAGTAAAATGAATGTTTCTGAGTTAACCCATCACAAGGAGTGATGCGATGCCCCGGAACCTGGATCTGACCGCTCTGAGAAGCTTTGTCACCGTCGTCGAAGCCGGGGGTGTGACCCGCGCGGCGCACCAGCTTCACCTGACGCAATCGGCCGTGTCGATGCAACTCAAACGGTTGGAGGAGGCCTTGGGGCAGCCCCTGCTCGATCGGGCGGGGCGCGGCGTCTCTCCGACCTCGCAGGGCGAGCAACTGCTGGCCTACGGGCGGCGGATGCTCGCGTTGAACGACGAGGTCTGGTCGCGCATGACCGATCAGGCCTATGAGGGCGAGATCCGGCTCGGCGTTCCGGCGGACATTGTCTATCCGCATATCCCGAGCATCCTGCGCCGGATCGACCGCGAGTTTCCGCGGATGCGGGTCAAGCTGATCTCCTCATACACGCTGAAGCTGCGCGAGCTGCTGGACACTGGCGATGCGGATCTGATCCTCACCACCGAGGATGGCACGCCGCCCGGCGCCGAATGCCTCGCCACGCAGCGTCTGCTGTGGGCGGGTGTCACCGACGGGACCGCGTGGCGCAACCGCCCGTTGCGGCTCGCCTTTGAGCGGAAATGTCTGTTCCGCCCTTGGGCATTGGAGGCTCTGGATCGGGCCAACATTCCGTGGGAGATGGCCGTGGACACCTCGTCGACTCGCACGGTCGAGGCCACCATCGCGGCTGATCTGGCCATCAACGCACTGCTGGAAAGCGCGATCGACACGCCCATGGAGGTGATCGCCCATGGCGGCCAGCTTCCGGAACTGCCGTCGAGCCGGATCAACATGTACCGCTCGCCCAGCGCAACGGGAGAGCCGATCGACGCGATGTCGGACATGCTGCGGCGCGCGTACAGCGAAATCGCGGTGGCAGCCTAGCGCTAGCGAGCTGCGTGTATGGTCGTTCGGCCTGCGCTTTTTCGGTGAATGATCGCCCCCGCGCAGGCTGAAGATTCGCAAAATGCAAAGCAAAATGCAAACAATCGCGCAAAGGTTGCAGATTGCATTTCGCAATCATCCATAACTTTCACACGCGCGCCGGTAAGGTTAAAATCTGAAATCCCCCGCAAGGAGAATTCTAATCCTTTGATATCGCTTGGAGATTCCGGCGACAAAGTGGCGGCACAAAAAATTCCTCTCGGTTGGCACGATTGTGGCCCGGTCCTTGCTCTTTATTCACGCGAGTACGTTTTGGGTTCCAAAAAGCATGAGAGGCAGAAAATGAAACATCCCGTTGACGTCCATGTCGGGCAGCGCGTGCGGCAACGCCGTTGGATGGTGGGCATGACCCAGCAGCAGCTTGGTAACAAGGTTGGCATCAAGTTTCAGCAGATCCAGAAATACGAGACCGGCACGAACCGCGTCTCGGCATCCCGTCTCTGGGACATTGCACATGCTCTGGATGTGCCGGTCTCCTTCTTCTTCGAGGGCCTTGACGGCCACGAGATGAGCGCGATGGGCACCGATGGTGACATGCTCACCGACAAGGAAGCGCTGGATCTGGTCCGGGCATACTACACGATCCCCGAGACCCAGCGCCGTCGCCTGTTCGATCTGGCCCGCGTCCTCAGCGACGCCGCCTGACAAAGAACGCTTGCAGTCACGGTGCCGGCCTTGCGGCTGGCGCCTGTTGACGAAGGTGGCCTTCCAAAGCAGAAGACAGGCATCTGTCGGCGCTTTGGGAGGCCGCTTTTTTGTCTGACACCTTTGATCTGGCGGCTTTGGCATCCTTGGCAGGGCGTCTTGCCGACGCTGCCGGTGCAGCGGCCCTGCCCCACTTTCGCGCGGCAAATCTTGCCACCGATGACAAGGATCAGACCGGCGGTTTCGACCCGGTCACAGCCGGGGACCGCGAGGCAGAGGCGGCGATGCGCGCCGTCCTGCGCAAGGAACGCCCTGATGATGGCGTGTTCGGCGAGGAGGAGGCCCGGACATTCGGCACCTCGGGCCTGACCTGGATCCTCGATCCGATCGACGGCACCCGCGCCTTCATCTCGGGTCTACCGGTCTGGGGCACGCTGATCGCACTTGACGATGGCGCGCGCGGCCGGATCGGTGTCATTGATCAGCCCCATATCGGTGAGCGGTTCATGGGCGTTCTGGGCGCGGACACCGCGCGGGCGTCGCTGACGCACAACGGCAACGAGACCCCGATCACGACACGGCAGGGCGTCCGCCTGGCCGACGCGACGGTGTTCACGACCGATCCCTACCTTTTCAACGCCCGGGAGTCCGCACTTTTCGACACGATCCGCGGGCGTGCGCGGCTGACGCGATACGGCGTTGACTGCTATGCCTATGCCCTGCTCGCCATGGGTCAGGTCGATCTGGTGGTCGAGACCGATCTGGCCGCCTATGACATTGCCTCGCATGTGCCGTTGATCACCGCGGCTGGCGGTATCGTGACAGATTGGAGCGGCGGCGACTGCCGGTGGGGCGGGCGTGCAGTCGCCGCGGGTTCCGCCGCGTTGCATGCCGAGGCACTGGAAATCCTGTCGACCATCTGACCGGACCGCGCCCAGCGCACCGGTCGCTATCCGTCGGCGGTCGGCACCCCGGCCTGCTCGAGGAACCGCTCGATCCGGTCCCAGACGGCCAGACGGATATCCTCGGTCTCCAGGAACAACTCGTGCTCGCCGCCCGAAAACTCGGCCAGATCCGCGCCCAACAGACCGGCGCCATGGCGCACCGCGGCCGCATCGACGACCCGTTCGTTCGAGCCGAGCAGACAGAGCACGGGATGACCGGGCGGTACGGACTGGCGCAGACGGGCACATTCGGCCTCGGCCGCACTGAACCAGCCCAGCGTCGGCATGCCCAGCCCGACCGCGGGATGCGCCGCCGTCACATCGGCCATCCATTCCCAGATCTCGCGATCGCCGGTCAGGACATTGTCGTCGAACCCGTTCATCACATAGGGCGTGGCGGGATCGCCAAGCGGCGGCCACCGCTCCTCCAACCCGAACGTGCGCGAAATCCGGACGGTCGCCCAGGCAAAGGCCCGCATCACGCGCGTCATGGCGATGCCGAACATCGGCGCACACATGACGGTGGCCTGCACCGGACCGATCTGATCAAGACGCGTCAGCGCACGCGCCGTGATCGCGCCGCCCATCGAATGCGCGAACAAGACCCGCGGCCCGGGCAGGTCCTGGGCCAGATCGCTGGCAAGCAGCGTATCGAGATCGATCTGATACTCGGCAAAATCGCCGATATGGCCTTTCAGATCCGGCTCGGTCAGACGATCCGAGAGGCCCTGCCCCCGCCAGTCAACCGCGATCACCGATAGGCCGAGCCCGACCAGTTCGGCCACCGGCAGCGCGAGCTTTTCCAAAAACTCGGTCCGGCCCGCGTTGAAGACCACGTGCGCCCGGGCGCCGGGGGCTGTCCATCGCGCCGCCCGCAGCCGGACGCCATCGGGCGTCGTGAGCCATTGGCAAATATCCGGCTCGACCCCACCGGGCGGCAGCGGAAGAACCGGGGCTGCGGTCATGTGGACACCATCATGCGACTGGCGGTCCGGGGCTTGGCCCCGAGCCTGCCGTGCTCTCAGGCCAGAACCTGGCCGATCTTCATGGCGACGCCCATGTCACCGTCGATCTTGATCTTGCCCGTCATGTAGGCCGCGGTCGGATCAAGCTCGCCCTCGAACATCTCCTGAAAGGTCTCAAGCTCCGCCGTGATCGTGCAATCGGCATCGCCGTCCTCGGTCGACACTTCGCCATCGGCGATCCGAATCACACCCTCGCCCGGCATCTCGAACTTGATCGAGCCGTCGAAACCGCTGCTGCCCATTTTCTCGCGCAGGGCATCGGCGGCAGCATTCAGCGCATCGCTCATGGTATTCTCCAATCTCTCGTGATGACTCTTTCCTTTGCAGGGCTAACGCAGAGCACTATGTTCAGGCAATGGACCAGCCAAGTAAAATTGCCGCTTCCGCTGCGTTAATCTTTGCCGCGATTGCGGCGGGACCTGTTGTGGCACAGCAAGGCGATGAAACAGCGCCTTCAGGACCGCAGGCACCAACCGAAGACGCCGCGCCGGTTGTGCCGGAACAACAGGACGCGTTGCCTGAAACCGGCACAGGCCCGGTTGATGACAGGGAGGCGGCACTGCGCGGCCATCTCGACGGATTGTTCGCACGGCTCGCCAATCCCCAATCGCCGGACTGGCAACAGGTGCAGGCGCAGATCCGGGTTGCCTGGAACCAGAGCGGCTCGCCATCGATGGATCTTCTCGCCACCCGGGCCGACAAGGCCATGGAGGAGGAGCGCCATGACGATGCGCTCTTGTTCCTGAATGACCTGACACGCCTGGCGCCCGACTTTGCCGAGGGCTGGAACAAGCGCGCGACGGTCTACTTTCTGCAGGGCAGCTATGGGGACTCGATCGACGATATCGCCCGGACGCTGGCACTCGAGCCGCGCCATTTCGGGGCGCTTTCAGGTTTGGGGATAATCCTAGACCGTCTCGGCGACAAGAAGGGCGCGCTCGAAGCCTATCGCCGCGCGGTCGAAATCCATCCGAACCTGCCTGGCGCTCAGGAAGGCATCAAGAAACTGACGAAGGAGGTCGAAGGCCAGCGCCTTTGATCCCTCGCCGCGTCTCACCGGAGTGCCCTGAGCTTGAGCGGACATGCCGATCGGACCATTGCTGCGGTCCTGGGGCCCACCAACACCGGCAAGACTCACTATGCGCTCGAGCGGATGCTGGCGCGTGGCTCGGGCGTGATCGGTCTGCCGCTGCGCCTGCTGGCCCGCGAGATCTATGACCGCATCGTCGCGCTGCGCGGGCCGAACGCGGTTGCCCTGATCACGGGTGAGGAGAAGATCGCGCCGCCCACGGCGAAGTACCATGTGTGCACGGTCGAGGCGATGCCGACCGACGGGATGGCGGATTTCGTGGCCATCGACGAGATCCAGCTCTGCGCCGATCCGGACCGGGGCCATGTCTTCACCGACCGGCTGCTGAATGCGCGTGGGCGTTACGAGACGCTGCTTCTGGGATCAGACGTTGCCCGCCCCCGCATCGCCAATCTGGTGCCGGAAGCGACGTTCATGACGCGGGAGCGGTTCTCGACCCTGACCTGGACGGGCACGCGCAAGATCTCACGCCTGAAGCCGCGCACAGCCGTCGTCGCGTTCTCGGTCGATCAGGTCTACGCCATCGCCGAACTGATCCGGCGCCAGCGCGGCGGAGCCGCCGTGGTGATGGGCGCGCTCTCCCCCCGGACGCGGAACGCGCAGGTCGCGCTCTATCAGGAGGGCGAGGTTGACTACATGGTCGCGACCGACGCCATCGGGATGGGCCTGAACATGGACGTCGATCACGTCGCCTTCGCCGGAACATCGAAGTTCGACGGCCAGCGCCACCGGCACCTGATGGCGAACGAATTGGCTCAGATCGCAGGCCGCGCGGGGCGCTACACCAAGGACGGCACGTTCTCAGTCACCGGCGAGGCGAGCCCGCTGGACCCCGAAGTCGTCGATGCCATCGAGAACCACCGCTTCAAACCGCTGACCAAGCTGATGTGGCGCAACACACGGCTGCGCTATGCGACGGTGCCCGCGCTGATTGCCTCGCTCGAGGAAAGCCCGGACCAGCAGGATCTGGTGCGTGCCCGCGAGGCCGAGGATCAGGTCGCGCTCAAAACGCTCTGGTCGATGCCGGAGATCCAGGATCTCGCCACATCCGGCGACCGGGTGCGTCTCCTGTGGGATGTCTGTCAGGTGCCCGACTTTCGCAAGGTGTCACCGGCGGAGCACGCCTCGCTTCTGGCTACGATTTACCGCTTTTTGCTGGGAGACAGCCACTGTATACCCTCGGACTGGTTTTCGGGGCAGATCCGGAGGCTGGACCGTGTGGACGGCGACATCGATGCGCTGTCGAAGCGCCTGGCCTTCATCCGCACCTGGACCTATGCCGCCAACCGACCGATCTGGGTCGAGGACGCGGAGCATTGGCGCGGGGAGACCCGGGCCGTCGAGGACCGCCTGTCGGATGCGCTGCACGCGCGGCTGACACAGAGATTTGTCGACCGGCGCACGTCGATACTGATGCGCCGGTTGAAGCAGAAGGAGCACCTTGTGGCTGAGGTGAGCAATTCGGGTGACGTCACAGCGGAGGGCCAGTACCTCGGCCGTCTCGACGGGTTCCGGTTTTCGATCGATGAGAAGGCCTCGGGCGACGAGCTAAAGACGTTGCGCTCGGCCTCGCTGGCGGCGTTGCAGTCCGAGTTCGCACGGCGGGCCGACAAGTTTTATCTCAGCCCCGATACCGAGATCGACGCGACCGATCAGGGCGGGCTGATGTGGGGCTCGGATGCTGTTGGCAAGATGGTCAAGGGCGACGACGTGCTGGCGCCCAAGGTGGTGGCCTTTGTCGATGACATGGCCGAACCCGCGGTTTCGGAGAAGATCGAGCGGCGGCTCGGCCACTGGCTGACCCGCAAGATCAACGCCCTGTTCGAGCCGCTGATCGCCATGCGCGATGACGAGACGATCACTGGGCTCGCGCGCGGCGTGGCGTTCCAGCTGATCGAGAATTTCGGGATCATCGCCCGGCGCGAGATTGCGCAGGACATCAAGGCGCTGGCCCAGGAAGAGCGGGCCCTGCTGCGTAAACATGGCGTCCGGTTTGGCCAGCACTTCATCTTCATGCCTGCGCTCTTGAAACCTGCGCCGACGCGGATGCGCCTGCTGCTCTGGTCTCTGGCACAGGATGTCGATGTGGTGCCCGACGCGCCGCCGCCGGGCCATGTGACGATCCCCGCGGTCGAGGGCGCGCCGGGCTGGTTCTACGAAAAGGCCGGGTACCGGCTGGCGGGTCAGCGCGCGGTCCGCGTGGATATGCTCGAGCGGCTGACCGATATGCTCCGCCCGATGGATGCCCGCGCTGGCTTCGAGGCTACGCCCGACATGCTCTCGATCACCGGGTGCACGCCGGAGCAGTTCGCCGACATCATGACGGGGCTCGGGTTCGCGGTCGAGACCGGCGCGCGGGAGAAGCAGATCCGCGCGCCTGCGCCAAAGCCCGGGGCTGATGCTGACGCCGGATCGGCGGCCTCCTCTGATACGGCGACGGCCAGCGCCGTTGCCGAGGATGCGGCGGATGCGACACCCGCCGCTGCTGAGGTGACCGAACCGGTGGACGCGCCGCCTGCGGCGCGTGAAGCAGCGCCCGAAGAAGCATCTGTCGCCGAGGCTCCTGCCGCTGAACCGGCGCCTGAGACCGCCAGCGAAGCCGAGCCATCCGAGGCCACGGCCGAAGCGACGCAATCCGAGGCTGCCCCTGAAGAGACCCCGCCGGTCACGGAGCAGGCTAGCGATGCAGCCGAAACCGAGGAAGCCGCGACCGATACCAAGGACGACGACGCGGCAACCGAAGCCACACCCGGCGAGCCGGAGATGGAGACCTTCTACATCTTCCGGCAACAACCGCGGCGCCGACCGAACCGACAAGGCCAGGAGACACAGGGCACGCCGCGTGGGCGTGAGCGCTCGGGCGGCGGAGAGCGTCAGGGCGGCAAGGGGCGACAGGGCCAGAAGGATTTCGGTGGCAAGCCCGGCAAGAAGTCGCGCCAGGGCGGCAAGAAAGGCGGGCGCGATGGGCAGGGCAAACCTGCGCAGTATCAGGCCGGTCCCAAGCCCAAAAAGGACAAACCCGTCGACGCAGACAGCCCCTTCGCGATTCTCCAGCAGTTGAAAGACCGCTGACGCATGACCGAGCCCGCAGGCGGCAAGATCCGGCTGGACAAATGGCTCTGGTATGCGCGGTTTTTCAAATCTCGGGGCTTGGCGGCTGACATCGTCGGTGGCGGTCATGTCCGCGTGAACGGCGACCGGGTCAGCAAACCGTCGCATGCGGTGCGGCCCGGCGATGTGGTCACGTTCCCGAAGCTGAGGGACATCCGCGTGATCCAGATCGATGCCATCGGGACACGGCGCGGCCCGGCGATCGAGGCGCAGACCCTCTACACCGATCTTGCCCCGCCCGAGGCCAAGCCGCGCGGAGATGATCGGCCCAAAGCCCCTGCCGAGCGCGAGCCCGGCCAGGGCCGCCCGACCAAACGGGACCGGCGCGAAATCGACGCACTCAGGCGCCGCGACACTTGAAGCGCGCTCGGCTGCACCCTAATAAACCGTCTTAGTGGAACGACCGGCCTGGTGACAGCAGGCAGTATGCTCGGGAGCACCTCGAATGACCTATGTTGTCACCGACAATTGCATCAAATGTAAGTACACGGACTGCGTGGAAGTCTGCCCTGTGGACTGCTTCTACGAAGGCGAAAACATGCTCGTCATCCATCCGGATGAGTGCATCGATTGCGGCGTGTGCGAGCCGGAGTGCCCCGCCGATGCAATCCGGCCCGACACCGAGAACGGCCTGGAAAGCTGGGTCACGCTGAACCAGAAATACGCCGAGGTCTGGCCCAACATCACGACCAAGCGCGACCAGCCACCGGATGCCGAGAAGTTTGACGGCGAGGAAAACAAGCTGGAGAAGTACTTCTCGGAAGCGCCGGGCGAGGGTGACTGATCCGCGTCCCGCGAGCGCTTTGGTAAAGAAACATTTAAGGAAAGACGCTCACAGGTTGTGTCTAGTCATGATCTGCGACTGACAGATTGTCGCAGCTCTGGTATTTCGCCAGAGAATCTGTTATAGATCTGTCATCAGATGAAAAGCGTCGCGTCCAAGACCCGCCTGGGGGCGCCGGTCTCACGACGCTGAGTAGAGAGAAACATGCATAGCTGCCAAGCGCTCATCGGCGTAGGCGGTTTTTTTTGCCCCAAGCGCTGCGCGTGTGAATGTGGCGAAATGGCGAACTACCAGGAGAGAATATGTCGAAGAAGTCTAATCAGAACCTGGATTTCCGTGCGAACGACTATGTCGTGTACCCCGCGCACGGTGTCGGCAAGATCGTGTCGATTGAAGAGCAGGAAGTCGCGGGCATGAAGCTCGAACTGTTCGTCATTTCTTTCGAGAAGGACAAGATGACCCTGCGCGTCCCGACGGCGAAGGCCTCGTCGGTTGGCATGCGGTCGCTGTCGAGCCCGGATCTGGTCGATCAGGCGCTGAAAACGCTGAAAGGCAAAGCCAAGGTCAAGCGGGCCATGTGGTCGCGCCGCGCTCAGGAATACGAGCAAAAAATCAACTCCGGCGATCTGATCTCGATCGCCGAGGTGGTGCGCGATCTCTACCGGGCCGAAGACCAGCCGGAACAGAGCTATTCCGAGCGCCAGCTCTACGAAGCTGCGCTGGAGCGTCTGACCCGCGAGGTTGCCGCGGTGGAGCGCCTCGACGAATCGAATGCTGCCAAGAAGGTTGGATCGGTCCTGGTCGCAAAAGCGGCCTGATCCCCCCTTCGACAGCCAACCCAGGCCCGCGACCGTTTCGGTCGCGGGCTTTTTCTTTGCGCAAATGGACCGAGTGGCGTGTTCGTTGTGCGACCCGGAGCGAGACGGGTCTACCCGAAAAACCGCTTCAGGATATCCAGATAAACCTCTGAGAGCGCCCGGACATCCCGCTCTGGAACGCGCTCGTCGACTTGGTGCATCGTATCGCCGACAAGACCGAATTCGACCACAGGGCAAAGGTCTTTGATGAACCGTGCGTCCGAGGTCCCGCCCCCCGTTGTCAGCGCCGGCATCTCGAGGACGTGATCGGTCACCGCCTGCGTCACAAACTCGGTCAGCGGACCGGGCTCGGTCAGGAAGCTCTCGCCCGACACGCGCCATTCGATCTCGGCCGTGCACTCCGTTCCGGCGAGGTGTTCGGCAACCAATTGCTGCGCCCAGACCTTCAGGCTCTCGGAACTATGGGTATCGTTGAACCGGATGTTGAAGACCGCCCTGCCCTCTGCGGGGATCACGTTCGATGCGGGATTCCCGACATCGATGCTGCTGAGCGCAAGGGTCGAGGGCTGAAAATGCGTGCTGCCAAGATCGAGCGGTGTCTCCGCCAGCGCCGTGCAGATCCGCGTCAGCACCGGCAGCGGATTCTCGGCCCGCTCGGGATAGGCCGCGTGCCCTTGCCGTCCCGTCACGGTCAACGTCCCGGTCATCGAGCCACGCCGCCCGATCTTGATCGTGTCTCCGAACCGCTCCAGCGATGTCGGCTCGCCAACGATGCAGAAGTCCACCTGCTCTCCGGTCTTGGCCATCCAGTCGAGAATGGCGAGGGTTCCGTCCGTTGACGGGCCCTCCTCGTCACCGGTGATCAGCAATGCGACCGAGCCATCGCCGTGGTGCGTCGCCGCAAAGGCAATCGCCGCCGAGACAAAGGCGGCGACCCCGGATTTCATGTCAACCGCGCCGCGACCCCAGATGATGCCATCCTGCTGATCCCCGCTGAACGGCGGATGGGTCCACGCGGTGATATCGCCAACAGGGACCACATCGACATGCCCGGCAAAGGCCATGACCGGCGCAGTCGCGCCCCAGCGTGCATACAGGTTCTTGACCTCGCCACGATCGATGCGCGTGCAGACAAAGCCAGCCATCTCCAGCATCGCCGCGAGCATGTCGAACGCACCGCCATGTTCGGGCGTGACGGACGGACAGCGGATCAGCTCAATCGTTAGTTGAACCGGGTCAGGCGTTTGAACCATAATATTGACCTATTTTTTTGCGATCTGTCCCATCCTAGACGCGTATCTGCGTCGCGTTTTGGAAGCAACCGCTTTGCCAGAGGCACGTTATCGATGTTGGATCGGCCTGTTCCCCTGACCAAGATCACGCTGCGCATGCTGATCCGCGCCTACCTGCCGGTCTATCTGGTGCTGCTGGTGTACTATCTTGCGGTGTTGCAGGTGCTGGGGCCCTTTCAGACCGAGATCACCTTCGATATGGCGAGCGCGCTGCCGGGGCTCACAATGACGCTGCCGCCCTTTCTGTTTCTGATGCTTGGGCTGCTCTATGTTCGCCTGTTCGTCCTGAGGGGGGAGCGAACGGCGCTGGAGTCTGTGCGCCACTGGATCGCCGGCACCCCATGGTTCGAGCTGCTTGTCCTGCGCATCCCGCTTGGCTTTGCGGTGATCTTTGCGCTGCAACGGATCTTCATCGCCGTGAAACCGCAGATCCCGAACCTGAACCCGTTTGCGTGGGACCATTTTTTCATCGACCTCGATCGTGCGCTGTTCTTCGGCACCGATCCTTGGGAGCTGACCCATGCGCTACTGCCCACGGGCGGTGCGACGCTGTTCTTCGATCAGATCTACCAGATCTGGTTCTTTGCGATGTACGCGGTCGCGTTCTTTGCTGTGGTCATGCGTCATGACAGCGTAGAGCGTCTGGCGTTTCTGCTGTCCTTCGCGCTCTCGTGGGTCATCGGCGGCACGATTCTGGCGGCTGTCTTCTCCTCCGCCGGACCGGTCTATGTCGAGCGCCTGTTCGGCGATGCAACGTTTGTGCCGTTGACCGACCGGTTGGCCGCGCAGGATGCGATTTACAATTTCCCCTTCCTGAAGACCATTGAACACCTCTGGCAGGGGCAAGTCGATCCAGAGGTGCCAGCGCTTGGAATCTCGGCCTTTCCATCCATGCATTTGTGGATCTCGGCCTTGATCGCCTGCTTCTGCTACAGCGTTGCGCGGTGGCTCGGCTGGGTTCTGATCGTGTTCGCCGGGCTGATCCTGGTCGGATCGGTCCATCTCGGCTGGCATTACGCGGTGGACGGGATCGGCGGGATCATCGGTGCCTGGGTGCTCTGGATCATCTGCCTGCGCTTTGCGCGGTGGTGGATGGCGGATCCCGGCCCGCTCGAAAGCCGCACTTCGATCAGCCAAAGGGCGCGCGCCGCCTGACCGCTCAGTCGGTGAACGTGGTGATCTGCGCCACGACAACCGCGTTGTCGTTAAGCGCACGCTCCATCATTTCGGCTTCCTGGGCGTCGATCTCCTGGCCATCCGACAGGCGCTCGGCCCGGCTGCCATAGCTCTCGACCTCGATGGGCGAGAGCCCGGCCTGCTTGAGCACCTGGATCGTTTCGTCCACAGCGATCTTCTCGGTCTTGCCCGAGGCATAGCAAAGCAGCGCCGCCCCGGTCGCGTCATCGGGCAGATCGTCATCGGGCCCGCGCCCGACCTGCACCAGCAATGTGAAGACATCCGTCATCGCGCGTCAGGTGCGTTGCAGACGCACCCGTGCCGGTCAATCGCGAAGCAACTCGTTGATCGACGTTTTCGAGCGTGTCCGCTCATCAACCGTCTTCACGATCACGGCGCAGTAAAGACCCGGACCCGGCGAGCCGTCGGCCATGGCCTTGCCCGGCAGTGTCCCCGGGACGACCACCGAGTATGGCGGCACCTCGCCGACGAATGTCTCACCGGTTGCCCGGTCAATGATCTTGGTCGAGGCCCCGATGAAAACCCCCATCGAGAGGACCGAGCCTTCGCGCACGATCACGCCTTCGGCCACTTCCGAGCGGGCGCCGACAAAGCAATTGTCCTCGATGATGACAGGACCGGCTTGCAGCGGCTCCAGCACGCCGCCAATCCCGGCACCGCCCGAGATGTGCACGTTCTTGCCGATCTGCGCACACGAGCCGACCGTCGCCCAGGTGTCCACCATTGTCCCCGAATCGACATAGGCGCCGAGGTTCACAAAGGACGGCATCAGCACCACGCCCGGCGCAATGTAGGCAGATTTGCGCACGACGCAGTTCGGGACGGCACGAAACCCGGCCGAAGACCACTGGTTCTCGCCCCATCCGTCAAACTTCGACGGCACCTTGTCCCACCATGTGGCCGTGCCCGGGCCGCCCGCGATCGGTGTCATGTCGTTCAGCCGGAACGACAGCAGCACGGCCTTCTTGGCCCACTGGTTCACGGACCAGACACCGTCCGCGCCCTTTTCGGCGACGCGCAAGCTGCCGCTGTCCATCAGGCCCAGCGCCTCCTCGACAGCGTCGCGCCGTTCACCGGATGTGGCGGCGGTGATCGCGTCACGATCGTCCCATGCGGCTTCAATGGCGGCTTCAAGATCGGCATGGGCCATGGCGGTGTCTCCCCGTCTGTCACTGCAGTCGACGGTCGCTATAGACACAACTGCCCGGGCGCGCAATTGTGCGCGGCCACGCAGACGTGCGGATCGACCAAAGGACCTGACGATGACCGAGAAGCGTACCTCGATTTTCCGCTCCGCCGACCAGGACGCGCACGAGGTCGAGCATGTGCCGGACACCCCTCAGACACGAGCGCCCGCATATCGGTTGGCCTTCGAGGATAACGAATTCATGCGGCGCGAGCGGCTGCGCCCTGTCAGGTTGCAGTTGGAGCTGCTGAAGCCCGAGATGGCGATGGGCGATGCCGGGATCACCTCGACCATCGTCCTGTTCGGGGGATCCCGCATCCCCGACCCCGTTCGGCGGAACGAGGCGCGAACGCAGACGCTGGCGGATCTCGCGGACTACTATGACGAGGCGCGCAAGTTCGCGGGTCTGGTCGGACGGGAGTGCCTGTCTCGCGACAGCAAGGAGTTCGTGGTGGTGACCGGGGGCGGGCCCGGCGTCATGGAGGCTGGCAACCGCGGCGCAGCAGAGGTCGGCGCGCCCTCGGTCGGTCTGAACATCGTCCTGCCCCATGAGCAGGCGCCGAACGGCTACGTCACACCGGAGCTCTGCTTCAACTTCCACTACTTCGCGATCCGTAAGATGCACTTCCTGATGCGCGCCGCGGCAATCGCGGTTTTTCCCGGCGGTTTCGGGACGTTAGACGAGCTTTTTGAGACACTCACTCTGATTCAGACAGAACGGATGGAACGCGTGCCCGTCCTGCTGTTCGGCGAAGCGTTCTGGCGCAGTATCGTCAACTGGGAGGCGCTGGCCGATGCGGGCACCATCGCGGCCGACGATCTAAATCTGTTCCAGTTCGTTGAAACCGCGGATCAGGCGTGGGAGATTATCCGCCCGAAGGCGTAGTTGCCGCGCTGTCACCCTGTGGGACCGGATCGTCAACCGCGTCGGGCAACACTTCAAAATCCACCAGCAACGTATTCTGTAGGATGCTGAAATTGTCATCCGAGATCAGCGTGAGATGAGTTGCTCCCTCCGCGTCTGTCCAGACCGAGATCCCCTCCATATTGTCGATCCCGCTTCCGCTGAGAAAGTGTGCCATCCTGTACCGCGTGCCCGGCAGGGGGAACCCTTCCTCCGTCAGATCGTAGCGCTCGATCCGGATCGAGAGACCAAAGATCGGCCTGTAGTCGCGAAGCACGAGATAGAGCCGCCCGTCCGGCCCGACATCAGCGCCGGTCACACGCTCTGGCCCGGTCAGGGGAAGCGCTCCACCTTCGACCGTGCCAGCGTGCGAGATCGTCCAGAACGGGGCGGCGCCGTCCACCGGTTCCTCGGCGAAGGCAATCAGCCAGCCATCCGGCAGGGTTGCCAGTCCTTCCAGACCCGCATTGCCGCTGAGCCGTTCAAACGCACGTGTCCGGAACGTGTCACCCAGCCGGCCTTGTTCGAGGTGGAACATGATCCGGTGATCCTGCTCGAACGAGACGACGAAGGCACCGTCGCGGATCGTCAGCCCCTCGGCGTCTGCGCCGGAACGCTCGATTCGCGCTCCATCGGCGTCGGTTATGGCCGCATAGCCCGCCCGCACCGGGACAAGCCCGCGCGGCCCGTCTTCGAGATCCGCCAGCAGCCAATGACCGCGATCGCTGATCGCGACCATGTGGCCCGCTTCGATCGAGAGGCCCGAGAACCCGCCGAAGTCCGCGTTCTCCGATGTCAGAACAACCGCGCTGCTGAGCCTGAGCCCGCTGAGTTCCGCGGGTTTGAGGGTGATCGATCGGACGCCGATCTCGATAAGCGGGGTCCCCGCCGGGCCTGTGTCGGCAAAACCCATGGCAGGAATTGCAAAGGCAACGGCGAGGCCGAGCCCTGTGATTGCGCAGCGCGTCACTGCGTCAGGACAGTTGTGCACGCCTGCGGCAGATCGGCCATGGTCAACTCGCGGCGACGCTTTGGTTTTTCACCCGGCTTTGGCTTTGGGTTGAGCGCCTCCTGCGAGAACCACCAGGCGAGCGTTTCATCGCAGCCATCGCCCGGCGGGATCGGCGCCTGAGCCACGCAGCCAGGAGAGTCAAGCGGGCAGTTCAGCCGCACATGGAAGTGGGCGTCATGCCCCCACCAGGGGCGGATCTTGCGCAGCCAGGACCGATCGGCGCCCGCGGGCTCGGCATTGCACATCTCCTGCTTGATGGCGGCGTTCACGAAAATCCGCGCAACCTGATCGTCGCGGGCGGCAGCGCGCAAAACCCGATGGTGCGAGGGCGTCCAGTTCTTGTTCACCGAGCGGCTATTCTTGCGGACAACGCGCGGGCTGCCGATCTTCTCCCGCTTTTTGCGGCTGAGAAGCTTCTCGGACGGGCGGCGCAGCCAGATATCAACATCGAGACCCAGCTGGTGCGAGCGGTGCCCTGACCGCATCGGTCCGCCGCGCGGTTGCGAGATGTCCCCGATGTAGAGGCGCGGCCAACCGATCTGCTGCACCTCGACCGAGAACCGTTCGATAAAGGCGATCGTCGACGGGTGACCCCAGTTGCGATTGCGGCTGAGTCGCATGGCCTGCCAGCTTGGACCGGTTTCCGCCAGTTCAACGCCGCCGGCGAGGCAGCCCCGGGCATACTCCCCATGCGCCGATGGTTGGAGCGCTGCGGGCTGACTCTTCGAGCTGAACAGAAACTTCGCTGGTTCCGCAACGCCATCGCCTGCGGCAGATATCGCCAGCAAAGCACCGAGAAAAAGGGACAACGCGCGCATAAGGATCCTCGCCTGATTGACGGGCCGAGTATGCCAAAGTCCCAACGCGCTCGAAAGGCCGGAAGCGCAGCTCAGGAGGCCCTAACCGTTCGGGCGCGGCATCTCGATCAGTGGCATGATGAAGCTCTGATCCGGGTCCACTGCAAGCCTGAGCGCCTTGTGGCGCCCCTTTGTGCCCAGACGGCCATGGCTGAGGGTGGTGTTGCCATCCGCCGTTTCGATCCTCAGACGGACATCATCGATCGCGTTTGCCGGGATCTCGAGCAGCATGCCCTGTTCCAACCGGCTCACATCCCCGACACTGAACTGTCCAAGATCGATCACGGCGGAGAGGGGCAGTTGGACGTTCAACACCTCATCATACATGTGCGTCGCCCAAAGCCCTGCGGTGTGATCGTTTGTTGCGGTGGTCGAGTTCAGATCGCTCTTCAACGGCTCAAGCGTGGTCAGCGGGATGACAAGATCGAGGCCAGCGCCGACCTTGTCATCGGCGATATAGAAGTTCAGCTTGATCACGAAAACCTCGGAGCGGTCCGGCGTGATACGAACCATTCCCGGCTGTTCCTCGAATTTCGAGCGGACCGGAATGCCGATCTGCGAGCGCCCGCAAAGCTCCAGCACCGACTCGTGGAAGGCCTGGCTGATCAGATCGACAAAGCGCCCGTAGATCGACAGATCGATATTCGTCAGCGCGCGTTCGGAATTCGGCTCCTCAAACGATCCGTCACCGCCGAGGGAGATGTCGAGCACCTTTCCCAGCAGACGCGGGTGCGCCTTGATCAGCCCGGTCCCGCCCGTTGCAGGAAAATTGAGGATGTAGATCGCCGAGGGAGATTTCAGATTCTTGAGGTACTCCGCGTTGCGCACAACCTCGAACCCATACACACCAACGTCGATGCCGGAGCTCAGCTCCCTCCGGCAGGTCGTGGCCGAGATGGATGCAAACGCCTTGCAGAGCGGGTCCATGGCTGGGAACCCGGACACCCGCATCTTGGGTCCATGCACCTTGCGTGCGAGGATTGAAGTCTCGGGTCCCGACATTCTGAAGTGCCCCAGATGATCCCATCGCCAGCCAACAGGCGGGCGTCTCGGAGCTTGTCTACGCCGACATGGTTGCGGTGATGTTAACTCGCCGCGTTTTCCGGGGCGCGTCGTAACGCGCCGCTAATCAAATCGCTCTAGGACTTTTGGTTAACGGGATTCTCTGGTGCGGAGGGATCGGGGTGGACGAGCGGCCGATCATTATCAAGAAAGTCGTAAAAGGCGGTGGTGACGGTCACCATGGTGGCGCATGGAAGGTGGCCTATGCCGACTTCGTGACCGCCATGATGGCGTTCTTTCTGCTGATGTGGCTGCTGAATGCAACCAGTGAGGAACAGCGCAAGGGCCTTGCGGACTTCTTTGACCCTGCGTTGCCGATCAGCCGGGCCTCGGCGGGTGGCGCCGGCATGCTGAACGGCGACACGATGTTCACACCTGAACCGGCCGCCGGCTCGCGCACGGAGGGCATTCGCGCCCGCCCAACCCATGAGGAAGAGGGTGAGGATCTGGGCGACAAGGAGGCCTCACCCGATTTGCCAGAAGCGGAGACGGCGCCCAACACCCTGCCCGGCGGTCTTGACGGGGACGGGACGCAAATGGCTGCGCGTCCGGAGGGAGCGCCGGATGACGCCCAGGACGATCCGGACAGCGCCGCGCTTGCACAAGCGCCGCCCGGGTTCGACACCGATCAGGCAGGGCTCGGCGAGGCGAAGGATATCGCGGTCGATCTGCTGGCACAGGTCAACGCCGCCGGTGGCGACGGGCTGCTCGAGCATTTCTCGATGCGCATGACCCCCGAGGGGCTGGTGATCGAGATCGTCGACATCCAGGACAGCCCGCTCTTTCCGTCAGGCGCCTCGCAACCGGAGCCGATTCTCGACGTGCTCTCAGACATTCTCGTCCCGGTTCTGAACCGCACCACGAATGATATCGCGGTTGTCGGCCACACCGATGCGCGCCCCTTCACCGGACGTCAGGACTACTCCAACTGGGAGCTGAGTTCCGACCGCGCCAATGCCGCACGGCGGGTGCTGGCCGATCGCGGTCTTCCTGAAAACAGGATCGTGCGTGTCAGCGGCAAGGCCGCCACCGATCCCATCGCAGGGGATCCGAATGCACCGCAAAATCGTCGAATTGCAATCACTCTTCTCAAGAACTGACCGGCAGCATTAGGGGACGCTTAAGCTGAACCTGCCAAGGATGGCTTCAAGTTTTCGACGACCATCAGAACGGGGTTGACCTAATGAGCTTGTCTTCTGGCCTGAACGCCGGCGTTGCTGGACTGAGTGTAAACGCAACACGGCTGGCTGCCATCTCAGATAACATCGCAAACTCGAACACCAACGGCTACCGCAAGACCGATGTGGACTTCTCGTCCCTTGTCACCGCCTCATCCGGCGGCAGTTTCACGGCGGGCGGTGTGACGGTCTCGACCTTCCGCAACGTCGCCCAAGCAGGCCCGATCATCACATCGAGCAGCGGCACCGATATTGCTGTTGCAGGTAGTGGCCTTCTCCCCGTCTCACCGATCAGTGAGATTGATCAACCGTCAACGCAGCGCTCCTTTCAGATGACGGCGACAGGATCGTTCCGGCAAAACGAGGATGGGTTCCTCGTGACGCCCGGTGGCCTTGCACTGACAGGATGGCCGACGTTGTCGGACGGAACGCTGGCAACGAGCGTATCACGCGACAGCCCGAGTTCGCTGGAACCAGTACGGTTGTCGGCGTTCCTGACGGCATCTGACCGGACAACTCAGATCGATCTCGGCGTCAATCTTCCAGCGATCGAGACACTTTCAACGGGTCTTGGTAACCCTGTTGAGTCGCCGATTGAATACTTCGATGCGCTTGGTCTGAACCACCAGCTTCGTATCGTCTACACCCCCGTGGTGCCGGCAACTGGCTCTTCAAACCAATGGTTGGTTTCCTTCTTCGATAGCGCAACGGCTGAAGCCACAGGCGGCACGGGGCTTGTCGGCGAATTTGATGTCACATTTGATGGTGTTGGCAATGGCGCGGGTGCCGTCACATCCGTCACTGCCGCGGCGACGAACCCGGTTGACCCGCAGGGACCAGGTACAACCGCAGCCTTCAGTGCCGCCGATGGCGACGTGACGCTGAATGTTCCAGATGGGCCATTGTCGGTCCAACTCATCTCAAGCAGCTTGCGCGCCGGGCTGAGCCAGCTCGCAGCAGAGTTCACACCGAACGGTTTGAGCAAGAATGGCGCTCCGGCAGGCAACCTTGCATCGCTCGAGTTCAGCCCCGATGGTATTCTGAGCGGTGTCTACGACACCGGCCAGCGTCGCGCACTCTTCCAGATTCCGCTGGCGACGGTTCCAAATCCAAACGGTCTGGCCGCGCTCGACAATCAGGCATTCGAAATCTCCTCGACCAGCGGCGACGTGTTCTTCTTCGATGCCGGCGCCGGTCCGGCGGGCGAGATCGTCGGCTTCGCTCTCCAGCAAAGTACCGTCGATGTCGCCGAGGAACTGACCGACATGATCGTCACCCAGCGCGCTTTTTCATCGAACGCGACGGTGATCCGCACGGTCGACGAGATGCTTCAGGAAACAACCAACCTGAAACGATGATCTGGGCGACGCGGGGGATTGAACGATGTCACTTGCACTTTCTCTGAACAACGCACTTTCGGGACTCACTGCGAACGGCAAGCGTCTCGAAGTGACATCAACGAACCTCGCCAACGCCTTGACCGACGGCTACGGCAAGAAATCCGTCGAGGCCGGAGCACTGGTCCTCGACGGAAACGGGACCGGCGTTGCCGTTCTCGGCATCAGTCGCGCCGCTGTGCCCGAGCTTACGGCCACACGGCGCCAATTGGATGGGGAGGCTGCGGTCGCGACAGTCTCCGCCGACGGGCTCGGACGGCTGGGGCAGATCCTCGGCGAAGCAACGGATGATGACAGTCTGTTTCGCCGGGTCGAGGATCTTGAAACGGCCTTGCGCACCCTGGCGGAGACGCCGGAGTCTGAACCGCGCCAGACCCAGGCCGTGGAAGCCGCGCGGGATCTTGCGGCCGATCTAAATGCGGCATCGAATGAGGTCGCGATTGTGCGTCAGAATGCGGATGCCTCGATTGCGGACGAAGTCGACAGGATCAACAGCAATCTGCAGCAAATCGCGGACATGAACGCTAAGATCCTGCGTTTCAATGCCGGTCGACGCGACGTTTCGAGTCTCATCGATGCCCGCGAGTTGCTGATCGACGAGGTTTCGGCCAGCATTCCCGTCAGGGTTCATCAACGCGACGGTAACGTCGTGCACCTGACAACGGCACAGGGTCTCTCGGTGGTCGCGGAAACCGCCTCGACCCTGGAGTTCACCCGGACGCCGGTGATCACAACGCCGATGATTTACGATCCGGCAGGTGGTGGCGCGCTGTCCGGCCTAACCCTGCATGGTATCGACATCACGCCCAGCAGCGGGCACCCACAATCAATTATCGGTGGATCGCTGGCCGGGCACTTCTCGGTGCGAGACGAAAGCGCGCCAGAGGTTCTGGCACAAATCGACCAGTTCTCCGCGGACCTGATCGCACGGTTCGAGGATCCCGCCGTCGATCCAACACTTGCGGCGGGTGACCCCGGTCTCTTCACAGATGGCGGAGGCGCCCTGGATCCGCTGACAATCGATGGTTTGGCGGGACGAATTACGATCAATGTCGCCGTTGATCCTGCGCAGGGTGGCATCTCATCGCGTCTGCGCGACGGGCTGCAATCGGTCGCCGCTGGCCCACTCGCCAACGACACCACAGTCAGGAACTACCTCGACGCGCTCACCGCGCCGCGCTCGGCCGCTACCATTCCGGGAATCGACGGCACTCTTGGTGCGGCCGGCATGGTGTCCGCAATTACAGAGGCGCTCGGCGTGCTGCGCACGAGTGCGGAGACGGACGCCGCAACACGCAACGCGACACGCGAGACGCTGGCCACAACCGAGGCGCAGGAGATCGGCGTCAACACCGATGAGGAACTTGCGTTCCTGATCCAGGTCGAGCAGGCCTTTGCTGCGAACGCACAAGTGATCCAGGCGACCTCGCGCATGTTCCAAGAAGTTGTGGAGCTCAGATAATGCCCGAATTTGGATTTCCCGCCCAGCCCCGCAACGCGACCCTGTCCTCGCTGATCGCCAATCTCAGATCGCGCTCCGATGATGCCCGCGTTGCATCGGTTTCAGGCCGCTTCGCTGACGTTACCGCCGAGCGCAACGGCCGCGTCAATGAACTGATGCAGATCGAGAAATCTCTCAACGATTTCAGAACTTACTCCGAGATCATTGCCCTAACTGAGGTGCGGACAACGACGATCCAGGCGTCGCTGAGCAAACTCACGGGCGAGGCCCAATCGCTTGCGGACACAGTCGATGTGCTGCGCACGAACGGTACCGCCAAGAACTTTTCGGTCGTGTCCGCAGATGCGGTCGGTGCGCTCGACAGTGTTATCGCGGCGTTGAACGCCGATGTCGCCGGACGTCGCTTGTTTGGTGGAGACGAGACCGGAACAGCGCCTCTTGTAGACGGTGAAACCATCCGCACGGCGTCGGTCCCGACCCTCGAGGCCGGTGCCAGCGCTGCATCGAGCTATACTGATCTCAGGATCGAGTTCTTTGCCGCTGGTGGTCTGTTCGACACGACGTTCTATCAGGGCGGCGCGGGGGATGCCCCGGTGACCGAGGTCGCCCCGGGCGAGCGTGTCGAATATGGCGTCAAGGCCGATGACGCAGCGGTCCGCGAAGTGCTGTTCAACATAACCGTACTCAGCGCTTCACACGACCTGGGCAACGCGATCCCGTCCGAAGCCAGGGAAGAACTGGCGGCCCTCGCATCCGCTGGTCTGCGCTCAGCCGTGTCCGAACTGGCGAACGTTCAGGGCCGTGTCGGTACAGCCGAAGCACGGGTGGCAACGGCCAAGGCACGAAACATCGCTTCCGAGGCGTCTTTGACCATCAGCTTTAACGAACTTGCCGGTGCCGATCAGTTCGAGGCAGCGCTCACGCTGACCGAATTGGACAATCAACTCGAGACGGCGTTTCTGACAACTTCGCGGCTGACCAACCTCAGCCTCGCGAACTTCCTCTAGGGTGGCCATTTGGCGCGCGTGATACAAGCTGTCGTTTTCGGGGTCGTCGCGGCTTGCCTGTTCGTGGTTTCGACAGTTCCGCTTTCCGCAGCCCCACGGATCAAGGATCTCGTCGAATTCGAAGGCGTGCGCGGCAACGACCTGGTGGGCTACGGGCTCGTCGTCGGGCTGAACGGCTCAGGGGATGGTATTCGCAATTCGCCGTTCACCGAAGAAGCGCTTGCCAACCTGCTCGAGCGCCTCGGCATCAATGTTCAGGGTGAGCAGTTCCGGCCCAAGAACGTCGCTGCAGTCATCGTCACAGCGACGCTTCCACCTTTTTCGCGCGCGGGCAGTCGGATCGACGTCACCGTGTCGGCGATCGGTGATGCCAAGAACCTGATCGGCGGCACCTTGATCATGACGCCGCTCAATGCCGCTGATGGTGAGATCTACGCTGTCGCCCAGGGGCCAATTCTGGCTGGTGGCATCGGTGTCGCCGGTGATGGCGCAAATGAACAGATCGGCGTGCCGACATCCGGCTCTATCCCCGGCGGAGCGCGCATCGAGCGTGAAATCCCATTTGTCCTGAATGACCTGCCGCGCGTTCGATTGGCGCTTCGGGAGCCGGATTTCACGACCGCCGCGCGGATCGAAAGCGCCATCAACCAGCTTTTCGACCGGACCGTTGCGACCATGGACGATTCGGGAACCGTGACGCTGGACCTGGCCGCGGCCGACTCGCAACCGGCCCGCCTGATCGCGCGGATCGAAAACATCGAGGTTCTGCCATCGCACAAGGCGCGGGTCATCGTCGATCAGCGGTCAGGCACCATCGTCCTGGGCGCTGACGTCAAGATCAGCAAGGTCGCCATATCCCAAGGCAACCTGACGATCCGCGTCACGGAGACACCGATCGCCGTGCAACCCAACCCGTTTGCCGAGGGCGAGTCGCTGGTTCTGCCGCGCACCGGCATCGATATTGATGAGGGCGGCGATCAGAAACTCGCAATCGTTGATGACAACGTGACCCTTGCCGATCTGGTTGATGGCCTGAATGCCCTTGGGGTCGGGCCGCGCGACATGATCGATATTCTAAAGTCGATCAAGGCTGCTGGTGCACTGCATGCCGAACTGATTGTTCAGTAGACGGACCGCCTGGAGCGCGCCTATTCCGGCACGAGCATGTCCTCAGGTACATCCTCAAACCTCCAGCCAAACATTTCCCAGGTCCGCTCCATGTGCTCCGGCAAGTCAGCGCGATAGGTGACGTTCCGGCCATCGCTCGGATGAGATAAGGTCAGCCGTGCGGCATGCAAATGCAGTTTCCGGCTGATCCCGCCACCGAGACCCGCGCCCCACCCGTCGCCTTCGTTCGTCTGCCCGCGCCCGCCATACTTCCCGTCTCCGGCGATCGGGCAGCCAAGCGCCGCCATGTGCGCGCGAAGCTGATGTGTACGCCCGGTTCTCGGCCAGAGCGCGACCCAGGCGGCGCGCGATCCGGCCTGTTCGATCACACGATAGTCGGTCACAGCATGCCGTGCCCCATCGGTATCAGAAACCGCGCCCGGATGAACGGTCTCGACCCGCTCGGCTCCCGACCGCCTGGACTTGACCAGTCCGTATCTAATGGTCCCTGCAGATGGTTCAGGCCGCCCGGCAACGGCCGCGAAATAAAGCTTCGTCACATCGCGGCCCGCAAACTGGCGACCAAGCCGTTCCGCTGCCCGCCCGGTTCGCGCCAGCACTAGAACCCCCGATGTATCTCGGTCCAAACGATGGACCAACCGAGGATCATCGTCCCGGTCGAAGCGCAATGTCGGCAGCAGCGCACCAAGATGCAGCGATTGCCCGGTACCACCTTGCACCGCAAGCCCGGCTGGTTTGTTCAGTACGAGGATGTGCTCGTCTCGATGCACCACAGCCCGCAGAATGCGTTCACGAGCCTCGTCCGGCACCTCTGAACGGCTCTCACCGGTCATCGGCGCAACGGCGGCCTCGTCGGGCAAAGGCGGCACACGGACGACCTGTCCCGGGTTGATCCGGCTCGACGCCTTGACCCGGCCTCCGTCCACGCGGATCTCGCCTTTGCGGCACATCTTCTCGATCCGTCCCTGACCGATATGCGGATACCGTCGCCGAAACCATCGATCGACCCGCTGCTCGGCCTCATCCGCACCAACCGTGATCATCGCAACCTTGCTCATGCCAGCATGCTCCGCGCCAACACCAACCCGGCGAAGAGACCCAGGACCGAGAGCAGAACAGACCCCCCCGCATACCCGGCGGCCAGTGTCCAACGGCCGCGCTCGATCAAGGCCAAGACGTCGAGCGAATAAGCGGAGAACGTCGTGAACCCGCCCAGGACGCCGGTCATCAAAAACGGGGCCGCGCGCCCCCAGGTTTCGGGAAAGCGTTCGATCAGCAGAACGGCCAGGATGCCCATGGCAAAAGACCCGATAACGTTGACGAAAAGCGTGCCCACGTAGCTGGCTCCGGACAATCGCGCAATCCAGCCGACGCCCGCGAAGCGCAGCACGGCACCGAGCGCACCGCCGACCGCAACCATGATCACCTTATCCATCAGCGCCCGTCCGTTTGGCCCGGAGGTTTGCAAAATACGCCATCCGTTTCGCAAGGTCGCGTTCAAACCCGCGCTCGACCGGTTCGTAGAACGCTGCGCGGTCCATATCGTCCGGAAAGTAATGTTGCCCGGAGAACCCATCCTCAGCATCGTGATCGTAGGCGTAGCCCGCGCCATACCCGTGCTCTTTCATCATCCGCGTCGGCGCATTCAGAATGTGCATCGGCGGCGGGACCGATCCGGTCTCCCGCGCGGTGGCGCGCGACGCCTTGTAAGCGCGATAGGCCGCGTTCGATTTCGGTGCGAGAGCAAGATAGATCACCGCCTGCGCCAACGCCAATTCGCCTTCGGGCGAGCCGAGCCGCTCATACGTCTCCCATGCCGAGACGCACTGCCCCATGGCGGCGGGATCCGCAAGCCCGATATCCTCGACCGCCATCCGTGTGATACGCCGGGCGAGGAAACGCGGATCCTCCCCAGCCTCCAACATGCGCGCGAGCCAGTACAGAGAGGCATCCGGATCCGAGCCCCGCACCGATTTGTGCAGTGCAGAAATCAGATTGTAGTGGCCATCCCCGGATTTGTCATAGACTGGCGCGCGGCGGTTCAAACGGCGCGAGAGATCCTCGGGGGTCACCGGACCTTCGCCAAACTGGTAGACCTGTTCTGCGAGGTTCAACAGCGTGCGTCCGTCGCCGTCAGCCATCTCGACCAGCGTGGACCGTGCCGCCTCGGTCAATGGCAGGGTGCCGCGCACGGCTTCGGCGCGCGCCAGAATGCTGGCCAGATCCTCTGCCTCGAGCCGCTTGAGCTGCAAAACCTGCGAACGGCTGAGAACCGCGGCGTTCAGTTCAAAGGATGGGTTTTCCGTCGTCGCCCCGACCAGCACGATCGTACCGCGTTCCATGTGCGGTAGAAAACCGTCCTGTTGCGCCTTGTTGAACCGGTGGATCTCATCCACGAACAGAAGGGTTCCGCGCCCATTGGCATGGCGCAGCCGGGCCGCCTCGAACACCTTCTTGAGGTCCGCGACGCCGGTAAAGATCGCGCTGATCTGCTCAAACGCCAGATCCGTTGCGTCTGCGAGCAGGCGCGCAATCGTGGTCTTGCCAACACCCGGCGGTCCCCAAAGAATGATCGATCCAAGCTCGCCGGCCGCGATCATCGAGCCGAGCGGACCTTCTGGCCCGAGAAGATGCGACTGTCCGACCACATCCTCCAAACGTGCAGGGCGCAACTGGTCCGCAAGAGGCTGAGGCCCGGCCACATCAGCAGCGGCCGCAGATGGCGCGGAGTCAAAAAGATCCGCCATCCTCAGCGACGATATCTTACCTGACCGGTTCGGCCATTGCGCTCGATATCGAGAACAACATCTCCGCGTGTCTCGGTCAGAGCCGCAGCAGCCTCGGCCACCGAACGGACCGGTGACCCGTCCACGCGGCGCAACAGATCGCCGGAGCGAACGCCAACGCGGCGCGCGGGCCCCTTGCTCCCGAGGACCAGCACCCCGGACATCGAAACCGGCAGGTCCAGCTCGTCAATCAAAGCGGGGTTCACATTGACCAGCGTCAATCCCGGCAACCCTTCATCACGGCCAAGCGTGCGTCGGTCGGGTGGTGGCGTATCGGGAGCGGCGGAAAGGGCGATCGATCCGGCGCGCTCTGTGTCATCACGCAGGTATCCAATTTCGGCCCGGTTGCCGAGCGGTTTGGTCGAGGCGCGAAAATCCAGCTCCTGCAGCGTGTTCACCGCAGCGCCATCGATGTCGGTGATCACATCGCCGCGCTTCAACCCCGCCGCAGCCAGGGGACTTTCAGGATGCAGATCTTTGATCAGGATCCCCATGGGCGCAAGAAGTCCGAGCGCGGAAGCAAGTTCCCCGTCGACCGTCTGACCATCGAGCCCCAGCCACGGTCGCACCAGTTCGGTCTGCCCCTGCCCCGCCGAGTTCACCACGCGCGCGACCAGATTGGCAGGGACCGCGAAACCAATGCCGTTCGATCCACCGGAGCGACTGAGGATCGCCGTGTTCACGCCAACCAAACGGCCCTCCATGTCGACAAGCGCTCCGCCCGAGTTGCCCGGGTTGATCGCAGCGTCGGTCTGGATGAACAGTCCCGAACCGCCCCGGCGCGCGCCGCCGCTCCGTGCAAGGCCCGACACGATCCCACTGGTCACGGTCTGACCGACGCCGAACGGGTTACCGATCGCCAGCACCAGATCGCCCACCTCCAGCGTATCGCTATCGCGCAGCGACAGTGTCGGCAGGTCTGCGGCTTCGTCGAGCTGAACAACGGCAAGATCCGAATCCTCATCCGCGAAAATGACCCGCCCCTGGAACTCGCGCCGGTCCTGCAAGACCACGGTAATCTCATCGGCCCCCGCAACCACGTGGTGGTTCGAGACAACGATACCGCCCGAGTCGAGGATCACGCCGGACCCCAGCGAGTTCTCGATCCTTCTGCGCGAGCGCTGCGCCGGGAACATGTCGCTGAAGAAACGCTCGAAGAACGGGTCGCCTGCGAACGGGCTGGCCCGGCGCTCAACAACCTTCTTCGTGTAGATGTTCACGACCGCCGGTGCGGCCTGCTTCACAACAGGTGCGAAGCTGAGGGTGATCTCGGCGCGGGTTTCCGGAACAACGCGCTCCGCGTTCACGCGGATGACGCCAACGCCCGTGTCCCCGTTCGGTGCGACCGGCGCCGCCGAAGCGGCGCAAGCCGTCAGCCCCATCACGCAGGCGAAAAGCGCGTGTTTCGCAATCATTCCGTCACCTCTCAGCAGTCTCACACCTGCCAAGTCTATGGTGACAGTGGGGCGCCGCCAAGCCCGTCCGAGCGGTGATCAGTCTTCGTCTGCTGCTGCTTCTTCGGCCTCGACGCGGGCGCGGTCACCGGCCCCCTTCGCATCGATATCGCGGTCGACTAACTCGATGATCGCCATCGGCGCCATATCGCCATAGCGAAATCCGGCCTTGAGGACGCGGGAGTAGCCGCCCTGACGGTCCTGGTAGCGCGCGCCCAGCGTGTCGAACAGCTTCTTGACCGCAGGTTCCTGCCGGATCGTCGACAGTGCTTGACGCCGCGCATGCAGGTCGCCGCGCTTGGCCAGCGTGATCAGCTTCTCGATATAGGGCTTGAGTTCCTTGGCCTTGGGCAGGGTCGTCTTGATCTGCTCATGCTCGATCAGCGAGCAGGCCATGTTCGCAAACAGCGCCTTGCGGTGCTCTGCTGTGCGGTTCAGTTTGCGCGGTCCATTACCATGACGCATCGGTTTTCTCCATTTTGTTTATACTTTGTCTGGCCGCATCTAGCGGCGGCCTCCTTGGGGCAGGTCTGCCCGGGTCGTCTTGTCGGGTGCGTGATCCACGCACCCTCGTTTTCAGAACTGGTCTTCGAACTTCTTGGCCAGATCTTCGATGTTCTCAGGCGGCCAATCCGGCACATCCATACCGAGGTGCAGGCCCATGGTCGTCAGCACTTCCTTGATCTCGTTCAGCGACTTGCGCCCGAAGTTCGGCGTGCGCAGCATCTCTGCTTCGGTTTTCTGAATGAGATCGCCGATATAGACAATGTTGTCGTTCTTCAGGCAGTTCGCCGAGCGGACCGACAGTTCGAGTTCATCGACCTTCTTCAGCAGAAGCGGGTTGAACTCGAGCCCATCATCATCGTCTGCGCGCCCATCGTCCTTCGGCTCTTCGAAGTTGATGAAGGTCTGGAGCTGATCCTGCAGGATCCGCGCCGCGAAGGCGAGCGCATCGTCCGGCGTGATCGTGCCGTTCGTCTCGACCGTGATCGAGAGCTTGTCATAGTCCAGGACCTGTCCCTCACGGGTCGGCTCGACCTTGTAGCTGACGCGCTTCACCGGCGAGTAGAGCGCATCTACCGGCACAAAGCCGATCGGTGCGTCTTCCGGCCGGTTCTTGTCCGCCGCCACATAGCCCTTGCCGGTAGCAACCGTCAGTTCCATGTGTACCGAGGCGCCATCATCCAGGTGGCAGATCACGTGATCCTTGTTGATGATATCGACGCCCGCGATCTCGGTGATCGCCGCCGCCGTCACCACACCGGGACCCGTTGCGTTCAGGGTCAGGCGCTTGGAGCCTTCGTTGTCCATTGCAACGGCCAAGCCTTTGAGGTTCAGAACGATGTCGGTGACATCCTCCCGGACACCAGAGACCGATGAAAACTCGTGCAGCACTCCGTCGATTTGCACCGCCGTCACCGCCGCGCCCTGAAGCGACGACAACAACACGCGGCGCAGCGCATTGCCAAGGGTCAAGCCAAAGCCGCGCTCCAGCGGTTCCGCGACCGCCGTTGCCTTGTGCGGGTTGGCGCTTGCAGTCACCTCAAGCGAGGTCGGTTTGATAAGCTCTTGCCAGTTCTTATGGATCATTCTGGTCCCTCCATGCTCGCGGCCCGGACGATCCGGTTCTGGGCCGCACCCGAGGAAACGAAAAGATGGCCCAGCCCCGAACGGGGGTGAGCCATCGTCCCGTATGTCACACGATCAGACGCGGCGGCGTTTGGGCGGCCGGCACCCGTTGTGTGCAATGGGCGTCACATCCTTGATCGCGGAAATCTGAAAACCGATGGCCTGAAGCGCACGCAGGGCGGACTCGCGGCCCGACCCGGGGCCCTGCACCATCACCTCCAGCGTCTTCACGCCGTGTTCCTGTGCCTTCTTGCCGGCATCTTCAGCGGCAACCTGTGCTGCATAAGGCGTCGACTTGCGCGACCCCTTGAAGCCCATATGCCCAGCCGACGACCATGAAATCGCGTTGCCCTGGGCATCCGCAATCGTAATGATCGTGTTGTTGAAGGACGAATTCACGTGAGCAACGCCCGCCGTGATGTTCTTGCGCTCCTTGCGCTTCACCCGTGATCTGTCACGCGCCATGCTGGATGCCCCTTACTTCTTCTTGCCGGCGATCGGCTTCGCCGGGCCTTTGCGGGTCCGGGCATTGGTGTGAGTCCGCTGACCGCGCACAGGCAACCCGCGACGATGGCGCAGGCCCCGATAGCAGCCAAGGTCCATCAGACGCTTGATGTTCACGGCGCGCTCGCGGCGCAGGTCGCCTTCGACAATGAAATTCGCGTCGATATGCTCACGGACCGACAGAACCTCTGCGTCCGAAAGCTCGTTCACGCGGCGCTCCCGCGCGATGCCGACCTTGTCGCAGATCTCCTGCGCCGAGGTCTGGCCAATGCCATGGATGTACGTGAGCGCGATGTGCACACGTTTGTTTGTCGGAATGTTAACGCCTGCTATGCGAGCCACAGGTCTCTCCGTTTCAAATCCGCCCACTGGCGGTGTGTCTCGGGTCAATCGGCTGGACTGGCGCCATTGCCGGTCCGACCGGGGTCTGTTCGGTCGATCCTCGTGATCGAAAGTGTCTCGGTCTAAATCGTCTCACCGGAGCGTATTTTCCGCTGTCAGAGAAACGAGTCGTTTCATCGGGAAGCGCGCACTATAGTCGCACGCACCCCGCCGTCAAGCCTTTGGCGGGTCGTGATTTCCCTTTTGTCAAGATCCTTTGCCAAGGGCTGCCGCGATGGCGGATGTCACCGTCCCAATATCGGCCATTCCATCGACCGTCTTGAGCTTTCCGGTGTTCCGATAATAGTCGATCAGCGGCGCCGTTTCGGAATGATAGACGGCGAGGCGCTCTTTCAGCGTCTCCTCGTTATCGTCAGCGCGCGTACCACCGGATTCTGCAGCCCGGGTCTTGATCCGGTCGACCAGCAGTTCATCCCGGACCTGCATCTCGACAACCGCATCCAGGGTCATGCCTTTCTCGGACAAGAGGCCATCCAGCGCTTCGGCCTGTGCCGTTGTCCGCGGGAAGCCGTCGAAGATGACGCCATTCTTCGTGTCCGGCTGGTCAAGCCTTTCCGACACGACACCGATCACGATCGCGTCTGAGACGAGTTGGCCCGCGTCCATCACGGCCTTGGCCTTCTGCCCGATCTCGGTTCCGGCCTTGACCGCTGCACGCAGCATGTCGCCGGTCGAGAGTTGCACCATGCCGTGTTCTTCCACGAGAATTCCGGCCTGCGTCCCCTTTCCCGCCCCCGGCGGGCCAAGCAGAATGATATTCATGGCGTCCCCTCCCCAGGGCAACGTTTACCGCCGTTTTCCGCGGATCTTCGATTTTTCGATCAGGCCCTGGTACTGGTGCGCCAGCATGTGGCTCTGGACCTGCGTTATGGTGTCCATCGTGACAGACACGACGATCAGGAGCGAAGTGCCACCAAAGTAGAAGGGTACCGCAAGCTCTGAAATCAGGATCTCAGGCAACAGACAGACGAGCACCAGATAGATCGCACCGACAACCGACAAGCGCGTGAGAACGAAGTCCAGATACTCCGCCGTCCGTTTGCCGGGCTTGATCCCGGGCACATAGCCGCCCTGCTTCTTGAGATTGTCCGCGACATCATCCGGGTTGAACACAACCGCGGTGTAGAAGAACACGAAAAACGCGATCAGCGCCGCAAACGTGACCAGATACATCGGCTGCCCACGGCCGAGGAAGGCCGCAATCGCGCCGAGCCAGCCGGTGTCGCCGGACGCGGCCGAGAAACTTGCCACGGTGGTCGGCAGCAGCAGCAGCGAGGATGCGAAGATCGGCGGGATAACGCCTGCCGTGTTCAGCTTGAGCGGCAGGTGCGAGTTCTCCCCGCCATACATCTTGTTGCCGACCTGCCGCTTTGGATACTGGATCAGGATCCGTCGCTGCGCCCTCTCGATGTAGACAACGGCATAGATCACCGCGACCGCCATGATCATGATGCCGATGATCGCGAGGGTCTGAAGCTGACCGGTCCGTCCAAGCTCGAAGAACTGCGCCAGTGCGCCCGGCAACTCGGCGACGATTCCGACAAAAATGATCAGGGAGATCCCGTTGCCGATGCCGCGCGCGGTGATCTGCTCACCCAACCACATCAGGAACATCGTACCGCCAACCAGCGTGATGACGGTCGTCGCCTTGAAGAACGGTCCCGGGTTGAGGGCCATGCCCTGCCCTTCGAGCCCGATCGAGATGCCATAGGCCTGGACGGTCGCCAGAAGCACGGTGCCATAGCGCGTGTACTGGTTGATCTTCTTGCGCCCGCTCTCGCCTTCTTTCTTCAACTGCTCGAGCGACGGCACCATGGAGGTCGCGAGTTGCATAATGATCGAGGCCGAGATGTACGGCATGATCCCCAGCGTGAAGATCGCCATCCGGCTGACCGCGCCGCCTGTGAACATCGAGAAGATCCCGACGATCCCGCTTTGGGTCTGTTCGATGAAGATGCGCAGCTGCTCGGTGTCGATCCCGGGCAACGGAATGTAGGTGCCAAGGCGATAGACGATGAGAAGTCCGATCGCGAAGAGGATGCGGTTCTGGAGATCCTTGGCCTTGCCAAAGGCACCCCACGACATGTTGGCGGCCATCTGTTCGGCAGCTGATGCCATTCATCTCTCCTCGTGGCTTGGTGCGCCGGGCGGGCTCCTCCGTTCAGCGCATCTAGGCCATGTAGTCCGTCTGAGTGGCGAATGCCACCCGTGCGATTAGCTCTCGGCCGGAGCCTCTTCAGCAGGCGCTTTCACGCTCAGCGCTCCGCCCTTGGCTTCGACCGCTGCAATCGCCGATTTCGACGCGCCAGTGACAGAGATCTTCAGGCCGTCCGACGTGACCTCACCGCGACCAAGCACGCGAACGCCGTCGCGGATCCGGCGCACAAGGCCGGATGCAACCAATGCCGCTTCGTCGATTTCCTGCGAGGCGTCGATCTTGCCCGCATCGATGAAGGCCTGGATGTTCGCGAGGTTGACCACCGCATAGCGCTTGGCGTTCGGATTGTTGAACCCGCGCTTCGGCAGGCGCATGTGGATCGGCATCTGGCCGCCCTCGAAGCCCTTGATGGCTACGCCCGAGCGCGATTTCTGACCCTTGATGCCGCGGCCACCTGTTTTACCGATGCCCGAACCCGGCCCGCGGCCAACCCGTTTTTTCTTCTTTGCAGCGCCTGGATTGTCGCTGAGTTCATTCAGTTTCATGACGCATCTCCTCTGCCGGATGCGCCGGGCGTGCGTCCGTCCCGGCAACCACGGCTTTCAACGACAAGGGTGCGTCACGGACGCATCCTACGGGGTGTCAGCCCCTCTCCTCGACGATGGTAACGAGGTGGGGAATGCTCTCGACCATACCGCGCACCGAGGGGGTGTCCTCAAGCTCGCGGGTCCGGTGCATCTTGTTCAGCCCTAGACCCTTCAGCGTATCGCGCTGGATCTTCGGGCGGCGGATCGGACTGCCGATCTGCTTGACGACGATTGTCTTGGCCATGATCAGGCCTCCTCGGTCGCAGCTTCGGCGACCGGTTCACGCGCGGGCAGAATGTCCGAGACCTTCTTGCCGCGGCGCGCTGCAACCATGCGCGGAGAGTTTTCCCGCTTCAGGCCATCGAACGTCGCACGAACCATGTTGTACGGGTTCTGCGAGCCGATTGACTTGGCGACCACGTCCTGCACGCCGAGCATCTCGAAGACGGCACGCATCGGACCACCAGCGATGATGCCGGTACCAGCAGGTGCCGTGCGCATCATGACCTTGCCCGCGCCCCAGCGCCCGGCCACATCGTGGTGGAGGGTCCGGCCTTCGCGGAGCGGCACGCGGATCATGCCGCGCTTGGCTTCTTCGGTTGCCTTGCGGATCGCCTCGGGCACCTCTTTCGCCTTGCCCGACCCAAAGCCAACACGACCCTTCTGATCACCGACAACCACCAGCGCCGCAAACCCGAAGCGCTTCCCGCCCTTCACGGTTTTCGACACGCGGTTGATCGCAACCAGACGGTCTGCAAATTCCGGGGTGTCGTCTTCCCGGTCCCGGCGGCGACCGCGGCCACCACGTTCGTCACGTTCTGCCATGTCAGCCTCCTTAGAATTTCAATCCGCCCTCACGGGCGGCATCGGCCAGGGCCTTGATCTTGCCATGGTAGAGAAAACCGCCGCGGTCGAGATAAACCTCGTCGATTTCTTTCGCCTTGGCCCGTTCGGCAATCGCGGCGCCGACCTTCGTCGCTGCCTCGACATTGTTCTTGCCGACCACACCCAGTGCCGTCTCCATCGAGGACGCCGAGGCCAATGTGGTCCCCTGCACATCGTCGATGATCTGCACCGAAATGTTCTTGGACGAGCGGTGCACCGACATGCGCAGACGCCCACGGGACATTTTCTTCAGCTTGTTGCGGACGCGCAGGCGGCGCCGCTGGAACAAGGCTCGCTTGTTGTTCGCCATCTCTCGTGTCCTTACTTCTTCTTCCCTTCCTTGCGGAAGATGTACTCGTCTTTGTATTTCACGCCCTTGCCCTTGAACGGCTCAGGCTTGCGCCACTCGCGGATCTTGGCCGCCGTCTCACCAACCAGCTGCTGGTCGATGCCGGTGACTTCGATCTCGGTCGGCTTGGCGCACTTGATCTCGACCCCGTCCGGGATCGCAAACTCGACATCGTGGGAGTAGCCAAGCGCCAGCTTCAGGGTCTTGCCCTGGACCTGCGCACGGTAGCCAACACCGTTGATCTCGAGCTCTTTCTTGAAGCCCTCCGACACGCCGGTCGCTAGGTTCTGGATCATCGTGCGGGTCATGCCCCATTGCTGGCGGGCCCGTTTGGACATGCCGCGCGGCTTGACCGTGATCGACGCGCCGTCGAGCGCGATATCGACATCGTCGGTCGCGGTGAACGAGCGTACACCCTTCGGGCCCTTGGCTTCCACCGTCTGGCCCGAGACCTTGAACTCAACGCCGTTCGGCGCCTCGACAGGTCGTTTTCCAATACGTGACATCCGAGGCTCCCTTAGAAGACCGTGCAGAGCACTTCGCCGCCGACATTCTCGGCGCGGGCGCGGGCATCGGACATGACGCCTTTCGACGTCGACACGATTGAAACACCCAGACCGTTGCGAACCTGCGGCATGGCGGTGACGCCCGAGTACGCCCGGCGGCCCGGCTTGGACACGCGCTTGAGTTCGCGGATCACCGGTTCGCCATCGAAGTACTTGAGGCTGATCTCAATCTCAGGCTTATGGTCACCGCTGTCGATGACCTCGTAGCCGCGGATGTAGCCCTCGTCCTGCAGCACATCGAGCACACGCTGACGCAGCTTCGACGACGGCGAGCGCACGGTCGACTTCGATCGCATCGAGGCGTTGCGGATCCGGGTCAGCATATCTCCGAGAGGATCGTTCATACGTCTGCCCTCCTCACCAGCTCGACTTGACCATGCCCGGCACCTGACCGGACGAGGCCAGATCGCGCAGCGCGATACGGCTCATCTTGAGCTTGCGATAGTAGGCGCGCGGGCGCCCGCTGACTTCGCAGCGGTTCCGCATCCGCACGGGCGACGAGTTCCGCGGCAGCTTGGCCAGTTTCAACCTTGCCTTGAACCGCTCTTCCATCGAGTTGTTCTCGTCGTTCGCGATTTCTTTCAGCGCGGCGCGTTTGGCGGCGTACTTCGCAACCAGACGGGCCCGCTTTTTGTCGCGTTCGATCATCGATGATTTTGCCATGTCGATCTCCCTCGCCGTTAGCTGCTGAAGGGCATGTTGAAATGCTTCAACAGCGCCTTGGCTTCGGCATCGTTCGATGCCGTGGTGCAGATGATGATGTCCATACCCCGGATGTTATCGACCTTGTCGTAGTCGATCTCGGGGAAGACGATGTGTTCCTTAATGCCCATGGCATAGTTGCCACGACCGTCGAAGCTCTTTGCGGAAATACCGCGGAAGTCTCGGATGCGAGGCATCGCCACGGTCACGAGACGATCGAGAAAATCGAACATCCGATCGCCACGCAGGGTCACTTTGACGCCGAGCGGCATTCCCTCACGCACCTTGAAGCCCGCGATGGACTTGCGCGCATGGGTGATCACCGGTTTCTGGCCCGCGATCTGCATCATCTCATCATGGGCGGCCTTGACCTGCTTCGAGTCGCCGACCGCTTCGCCAACCCCCATGTTCAGCACGATCTTCTCGAGCTTGGGGATCATCATGTCGTTCTTGTACTCGAACTCTTCCTTCATCGCGCCGCGCACGGTCTCGCGATAATGCGTCTTCAGACGCGGGACATAAGGAGCACCGTCAGCCATTGATCGTCTCCCCGGATTTCTTGGCGAAGCGAACCTTCTTGCCGTCTTCCATGCGGAAGCCGACACGGGTCGGACCGCCTTCTTTCGGGTCCACCAGCGCCAGGTTCGAAAGCTGGATCGGCGCTTCCTTGCTCAGACGGCCGCCCTGAGCGGTCTGCGTCTGGCGCTGGTGGCGCGTCACCATGTTGATGCCCGACACGAGCGCACGACCTTCAGCCGGTTTGACCGACAGGATGTCGCCTTCCTTGCCCTTGTCACGACCGGCGAGCACGATCACGCGGTCGCCCTTTTTCAGTTTCGCCGCCATCACAGCACCTCCGGCGCCAGCGAGATGATCTTCATGAAGTTCTTGCCGCGCAGCTCGCGCACGACAGGTCCAAAGATACGGGTGCCGATCGGCTCATTCGAGTTGTTCAGCATCACCGCGGCATTCCGGTCGAACCGGATCGCGGTACCATCTTCACGCTTGATTTCTTTTGCGGTGCGAACAACGACGGCGCGGCGCACATCGCCCTTCTTGACGCGGCCACGCGGAATGGCTTCCTTGACCGAGACGACGATGATGTCGCCCACCGAAGCGTACTTGCGCTTCGATCCGCCCAGCACCTTGATGCACTGGACCCGGCGCGCGCCCGAATTGTCGGCGACGTCCAGGTTGGACTGCATCTGGATCATGGCAGTTCTCCCGACCTGCGGACCCTGTTCTGTTGTTGGGCCCGGGGTTTCGATGAACCGGGGGTATGGTCCTCTGGCTTACGCCTCGGCCATGACCTCCCAGCGTTTGTTTTTCGACTTCGGCGCGCACTCGATAATGCGCACTGTCTCGCCCGCCTTGCAGGCGTTGCTCTCGTCATGGGCACGATACTTCTTAGACGAGCGCACCGTTTTCTTCATCATCGGGTGCGTGAAGCGGCGCTCGACCAGGACGGTGACCGTTTTGTCGTTCTTGTCGCTGACGACGGTGCCCTGCAGAATTCTCTTCGGCATTATTCAGTCTCCGACGCGGCCGCGCGGGCCTTCTCGTTCAGGATCGTCTTGACGCGGGCGGCCTCGCGGCGGGCCTTGCGCATCTGAGCGGTGTTCTCAAGTTGGCCGGTGGCGGCCTGGAAACGCAGGTTGAACGACTCCTTTTTCAGAGTCTCAAGCTGCTCGCGCAGCTGGTCCGGCGTTTTCTCGCGCAGTTCAGCAGCATTCATCGGCTGCATCCTTTCTTTGACAGATATGCGCGGGCCGGTGCCGTTGCATCATTCATCAAATCCACGTCTCAAAAGAAACGTGCGGCCCGCACCCTCTGGCACAGGCCGAAAACTTACCAGTCCTCTCGGACGACAATCCGGCTCTTGATCGGCAGCTTCATTGCCGCGAGTCGGAGCGCCTCCCTTGCCACAGGTTCGCTGACCCCGTCAATCTCAAACATGACGCGGCCGGGTTTTACCTTGGCGGCCCAGTATTCGACCGAGCCTTTACCCTTACCCATGCGCACCTCGGTCGGCTTTTGCGTGACCGGGGTATCAGGGAAAATCCGGATCCACACACGGCCCTGACGTTTCATGTGACGCGTCATGGCCCGGCGGGCGCTTTCGATCTGACGGGCAGTGATCCGCTCAGGTTCGATCGCCTTCAGCCCGTACGTGCCGAAGTTCAGGTCAAAGCCGCCCTTGGCCTCACCCTTGATCCGGCCCTTGTGGAGCTTGCGGAATTTCGTACGTTTCGGAGACAGCATGTCTCAATCCTCCTCGTCGGCGGCTCAGCGCGCGCCCATGCGGTCGCGACCGCCGGACGGGCGAGCGCCGCCTTCCTGAAGCTCCTGCTGGCGCCGGTCACGGGCCGCGGGATCATGCTCCAGGATCTCTCCTTTAAAGATCCAGACCTTCACGCCGATAATGCCATAGGCGGTCAGCGCTTCGGACGTGGCGTAGTCGATGTCGGCGCGCAGCGTGTGCAGCGGCACGCGTCCCTCGCGGTACCACTCGACCCGTGCAATCTCGGCGCCGCCAAGACGCCCACCGCAGTTGATCCGGACACCCTGAGCACCCATGCGCATGGCGTTCTGCACAGCCCGCTTCATGGCACGGCGGAAACTGACGCGGCGCTCGAGCTGCTGGCAGATGTTCTCGGCCACCAGTTGCGCATCGATCTCCGGGCGACGGATCTCGACGATGTTCAGGTGCAGTTCCGAGTCCGTCAGCTTGGCGACCTTGCGGCGCAGGCTTTCGATATCGGCGCCTTTTTTACCGATGATCACGCCCGGACGCGCGGTGTAGATCGTCACGCGGCACTTACGGTGCGGTCGCTCGATGACAACGCGGGAGACACCGGCCTGTTTGCACTCGTCCTTGATGAAGGCGCGGATCTTGAGATCCTCATGCAGCAGATCGCCATACTCCTTGGTGTTGGCGTACCAGCGGCTGTCCCAGGTGCGGTTGATCTGCAAACGCAGGCCGACCGGATTGATCTTCTGTCCCATCAGGCCTGCTCCTCTACCTGGCGCACCTTGATCGTGATCTGAGCGAACGGCTTCATGATCCGCCCGAACCGACCGCGCGCCCGCGGTCGACCGCGTTTGAGTGTCATGTTCTTGCCCACATAGGCCTCGGCGACGACCAGTTCGTCGACGTCCAGACCGTGGTTGTTCTCGGCATTCGCGATGGCCGACTGCAGCGTTTTCTTGACGTCTGCCGCGACACGGCGCTTCGAGAACGTCAACGCCGCCAATGCCTTGTCCACCGGCTTGCCGCGGATCATGCCCGCGACAAGGTTCAGCTTCTGCGGGCTGGTCTTCAGCATCTTGTTCGTCGCGATCGCCTCGTTGTCCGCGGCGCGTCTTGGGTTCTTTTCCTTGCCCATCGCTTATTTCCGTTTCGCTTTTTTATCGGCCGCATGGCCGTAATAGGTGCGGGTCGGCGCGAATTCGCCGAACTTGTGACCGATCATGTCTTCCGACACGCTGACCGGGATGTGCTTCTTGCCGTTGTGCACCCCGAAGGTCAGGCCGACGAACTGCGGCAGGATGGTCGAGCGGCGCGACCAGATCTTGATGACTTCGTTGCGGCCCGACTCGCGCACTTTCTCCGCCTTTTTCAGGACGTAGGAGTCGACGAAGGGGCCTTTCCAGACTGAACGTGACATGCTTCAGTCGCTCCCTATTTCTTCTTCCGCGCGTGACGCGAGCGGACAATGTATTTGTCGGTCGTCTTGTTCGACCGGGTGCGGTGGCCTTTGGTCGGCTTGCCCCACGGGGTCACCGGGTGACGCCCGCCCGAGGTCCGGCCCTCACCACCACCATGCGGGTGATCGATCGGGTTCATCACGACACCGCGGACCGACGGCCGCTTGCCCTTGTGACGGATCCGTCCAGCCTTACCGTAGTTCTGGTTCGAGTTGTCGGGGTTCGAGACCGCGCCAATCGTCGCCATGCATTCCTGACGGACCAGACGCATCTCGCCCGAGCTGAGCCGAAGCTGCGCGTAGCCACCATCACGGCCCACGAACTGGGCGTAGGTGCCCGCGGCGCGCGCGATCTGACCGCCCTTGCCCGCCTTCATCTCGATGTTGTGGACAATCGTCCCGATCGGCATGCCCGTGAACGGCATCGCATTGCCCGGCTTGATGTCCGCGCGCTTGGACGAGACGATCGTATCGCCAACCGCCATGCGCTGCGGCGCCAGGATATATGCCTGCTCGCCATCCTCGTACTGGATCAGCGCAATGAACGCCGTCCGGTTCGGGTCATACTCGATCCGCTCGACCTTGGCCGGCACATCGAACTTGCGCCGTTTGAAGTCCACGATCCGGTAGAGCCGTTTTGCCCCGCCGCCAATCCGGCGCGCGGTGATCCGTCCGGTGTTGTTGCGTCCGCCCTTCTTGGTCAGACCCTCGGTGAGGGACTTGACCGGGCGGCCTTTGTACAATTCCGAACGGTCGATCAGAACCAGCCCACGCTGGCCCGGCGTCGTTGGATTATAGCTTTTCAACGCCATCTTGCTGTCTTCCGCTTTCTATCTCAGAGTCCCGTCGTGACGTCGATCATATTCCCCTCCTCGAGGGTCACATACGCCTTCTTGACGTCCTTGCGCGTGCCGGGACGTCCCCGGAAACGCTTGGTCTTGCCCTTGGTGATCGTGGTATTCACGGCCTTGACCTTGACATTGAACAGGGTCTCGACCGCCTCCTTGATCAGGGGCTTGTTGCTATCCATCGCGACCTCGAACACCAGAGCATTGTTCTCGGAAGCCATGGTCGCTTTCTCGGTGATCACCGGCTTGCGGATCACGTCGTAAAGAGCTGCCTTGTCGGTCATTTCAGCCGCGCCTCCAGCGCTTCGACACCAGCCTTGGTCAGCACAAGCTGCTTGTGCTTGAGGATGTCATAGACATTCGCACCGGCCCCCGGGATCACCTGCACGGCGTCCAGATTGCGAGCCGCACGAGCGAAGTTCTCGTTCAACTCTGCCCCGTCGATAACCAGAGCCTTGGACCAGCCCAGTTTCTGAACCTTCTCGGCCAGCGTTTTGGTCTTCGGCGCATCCAGTGTCGCGGTCTCGACAACGATCAGGTCGCCGCCCTTGGCCTTGGCGCTCAGCGCCATCTTCAGACCGAGTGCGCGGACCTTTTTGGGCAGATCGTGCGCATGACTGCGCGGAACCGGGCCCTTGGCCGTGCCACCCTTGCGGAACTGCGCAACACCGCGATCGCCGTGGCGCGCACCACCAGTACCCTTCTGACGATAGATCTTCTTCGTCGAGTAGGCGGTTTCACCCCGGCTCTTGGTCTTGTGCGTACCGGCCTGGCGCTTTGCCAACTGCCAGCGCACGACCCGGTGCAGGATGTCCTTGCGCGGCTCGACACCGAAGATCTCATCGGCAAGCTCTACCGATCCGGCTTCACCCGCGTCGAGATTGATGACGTCGGTTTTCATTCCTCGCCTCCTTCGGCGGGCGCCTCTTCAGCAGGAGCCTCAGCCGGTGCTTGCGCAGCAGCTTCCGCAACCGCTGCGCGGATGGCAGCCGGCATCGGCAAACCCTCAGGCGCCTTGGTCTTGACCGCATCGCGCACGGTGACCCAGCCACCTTTCGAGCCCGGAACCGCGCCCTTGATCATGATCAGACCGCGGTCCGCATCGGTTTTGACGACCTCAAGGTTCTGCACCGTCACGCGGGCGGCGCCCATGTGACCGGCCATCTTCTTGCCCTTGAAGACGCGGCCCGGATCTTGGCACTGACCGGTCGAACCATGCGAGCGGTGGCTAATCGATACCCCGTGCGACGCGCGCAGGCCGCCGAAATTGTGCCGCTTCATGGCACCAGCAAATCCTTTACCGATCGATGTCCCGGCAACGTCCACTTTCTGGCCAGCCAGGAAGTGATCCGCCGAAATCTCGGCACCCACATCAATCATGTTGTCAGGCGAGACACGGAACTCGGCAACCTTGCGTTTGGGCGCCACGTTCGCTTTCGCAAAGTGGCCACGCATCGGCTGCGTCGTGTTCTTGGCCTTCGCCGCGCCGACGCCGAGCTGAACAGCGGTATAGCCGTCCTTCTCGCCTGTCCGCTGGGCGACAACCTGACAGTTCTCCATCTGCAGGACGGTCACCGGCACCTGCCGTCCGTCCTCCAAGAACAACCGGGTCATGCCCAGCTTCTTGGCGATGATACCAGAGCGCATCACGCCCTCCTCAGAGTTTGATCTCCACATCGACACCCGCAGCGAGATCGAGCTTCATCAGCGCGTCCACGGTCTGCGGCGTCGGGTCGACGATATCCAGCAGGCGCTTGTGCGTGCGGATCTCGAACTGTTCCCGGCTTTTCTTGTCGATGTGCGGCCCACGCAGGACCGTGAATTTTTCAATCTTGTTCGGCAGCGGAATGGGGCCGCGTACTTCGGCGCCCGTCCGTTTGGCCGTGTTCACGATCTCCTGCGTGCTGGCATCCAGCACACGGTGATCGAAGGCCTTGAGCCGGATTCGTATGTTTTGACCTTGCATTGTCCTGCCTCATGGCCCTCAGAACAGATCCGGCCGGGGCAGTGTCGCCCCGGCCGGGATTGATCACTCGAGAATTTTCGAGACGACGCCGGCGCCGACAGTGCGGCCGCCTTCGCGGATGGCGAAGCGGAGTTTCTCCTCCATCGCGATCGGCTGGATCAGCTGCACCGTGAAGCTCACGTTGTCGCCCGGCATCACCATTTCGGTGCCGCTCGGCAGTTCCACGTTGCCCGTCACGTCGGTCGTGCGGAAGTAGAACTGCGGGCGGTAGTTGGTGAAGAACGGGGTGTGGCGCCCGCCCTCTTCCTTGGTGAGGATATAGGCCTCGGCCTCGAACTTGGTGTGCGGCGTGACCGAGCCGGGCTTGCAGAGAACCTGGCCGCGCTCGACGCCTTCACGGTCGATGCCGCGCAGCAGCGCGCCGATATTGTCGCCGGCCTCGCCGCGATCGAGCAGTTTGCGGAACATCTCGACGCCGGTGCAGGTGGTTTTCTGCGTGTCGCGGATGCCGACGATCTCGATCTCCTCGCCCACGGTGACAACACCGCGCTCGACACGGCCGGTGACAACCGTGCCGCGGCCCGAAATCGAGAACACGTCCTCGATCGGCATCAGGAACGGCTGGTCAACCGGGCGGTCCGGCTGCGGGATGTAGTCATCGACAGCTGCCATCAGCTCGGCGATCTTCTCCTTGCCGATATTGTCGTCGCGGTCTTCCAGCGCGGCCAGCGCCGAGCCTGCCACGATCGGGATATCGTCGCCGGGGAACTCGTAATCCGAGAGGAGCTCGCGCACCTCCATGTCGACCAGCTCCAGCAGTTCCTCGTCATCGACCTGGTCGACCTTGTTGAGGAACACGACCAGCGCCGGAACGCCGACCTGGCGGGCCAGAAGGATGTGCTCGCGGGTCTGCGGCATCGGGCCGTCGGCAGCGTTCACCACCAGGATCGCGCCGTCCATCTGGGCGGCACCCGTGATCATGTTCTTGACGTAGTCCGCGTGGCCCGGGCAGTCGACATGGGCGTAGTGGCGGTTTTCCGTCTCGTACTCGACATGCGCCGTCGAGATCGTGATGCCGCGCGCCTTCTCCTCCGGCGCACCGTCGATCTCGTCATAGGCCTTGAACTCGCCGAACTGCTTCGTGATCGCCGCCGTCAGCGTCGTCTTGCCGTGGTCAACGTGACCGATCGTGCCGATGTTGCAGTGCGGCTTGTTGCGCTCAAACTTTTCCTTAGCCAT
>JBCBOR010000020.1:0-57556 GCA_039821125.1 Pseudomonadota bacterium | reverse complement strand
ATCATCGCCCTCCAGAGCTTCGCACAGCAGACGCACAGCATCCTCGACGAAGATCGGGTTCGAGGCGTTGAGTTCAGCAAAGGCCTGCTCATCCTCGCGTTTGACCATGACCTGCGTTTCGGTCGGTATCGCCGTGTTGCAGAGACCGACCAGATCCTCGATCCAGAGCGGACGCTCCCCTTCCAGAACGACCGAAATCCGCGCCACGGACCGTTGCGAGTGCGGGGTCGCAATCTGCCCACGGGTAACGCGGGCATGCTCGGACAACTCGAGCGAGCACGGACAGGTCGAGGAATAGACATAGTCGAGATGCAGCACCCGAACGCTCTGACCGCCGTGCAGAACGCTCTCGAACGAGACATCGTAGTACTGATATCCTTCCAGACCGCTGCGAAGGGATGGTCGCATCATCGGATAGCGGAACGAGAGTTGCAGCCGGGCATCGGCACTCTCGAGATCCTTGAGATAGCTCTCCAGGATCGCTTCGATCCGGGCAAAGTCAAAAGCCTTATCTGCATGACCGTAGAAGGACCGCATGATGCGGCTCATGTTGATGCCCTTCTTCGCAGCATCGAGCGAGACAGATCCCGTGACCGATGTCTCGAGGCTGATCCGGCCACCATCGCGCTTGCGATAGTCGAGAGGCACGTGGAAGTTCGAGATCCCGACATGCTGGATCAGGGCATGCGCCCCCTTGATCAGGCTCTCCGGCCCGTTCTGCAGGTCAGGCAGCGTCGCCTTGTACTCTGCGTCTGCGACAAATTCTTCCGGATAGTCGCGGTGCAGGATGCCTTCCCCGGCAACGGGCAAAGACGACAGGCCAAGCGACGCGGCTTCCGCCGGGTCGTGTTCCGCAAGCCGGCGCAGCACATCGATCGCCTGCTGCGTCTCCTCAGTCGAAGGTGCCAGCACAGAGCGTTGTGGGTTCGACGCATCCGCGGTCACGTTTGTGGCGATCATGTTCATTGCGGTTCTCCGGTCAGTCGCGAGGTAGGCTGCATAGGATTGGGAAACGATCTCTCACGGTCACAGAGAGCGTTGGAGCCTTCGGCACCCGCACGGGCGATTTTCGATCGGGCACATCTGAGGGCCTTCCGTTAAGGCGTGCAGCAACATCGTCTCGCGCAGAGAGGTAGGCGATTGCACGCACGCGACAAGGGCGCATGCTTTGCCTGCAGTTCACAGCATCCAACGGATGCGAGACGAAAGACCGGCGGAGAGCGCGCCCGCGCACCTCAGCTTCAGCGTTTGGTCAGCCTTCAGATTACGGCAAAGGCCGACAACGGGTGCATATCGGCAAACCTGTATTTATCGCTTCTTTAGAGCAGGTTAAGATCAAATGACGCACTCGCGGCGGTGTCTTGGTTTTCGACGGGCGGCATCCATGGCAGCGACGAGTGGTGCAGCAAGATCAGGACGCGCCCTCGATCTTGTGATCAGCAAACGTGCAGTCCGCCCGGGTCGCGTTGTCCTCGGCATCGATGGAGGTGTAGTGACCCATATCCTTGTAGCCGAGCCCCCCGCTTTCAGGACTGGTCCAGCAGCGCTTTGAATGCCCACGCGAGCGCAGCGACGGGTCAGAAAGCTCTGATCATCGGGATAGTTCGGGTAGCCCCCGACAAACTACGACCGAGCCCCGGCACGGTCGAGGCGAATGACATCCGACAAGGTTGGCTTGAACAGCAGCGGTTCATCCGTTGATCCAAAGTCGTAAAGCGCCAACAGGTTCTCTGTGCCTTGATGTGGTCGCCATGTCAGCGTCCAAGCTACGCCCGGTCGATGGCGTCACGGCCTCAGCCGATGGTGAGCAGATCGCGGTCAAAACTGGTCTGGCACTCTGCGCCAGCTTCGGTGATCAAGACATCGTCCTCAATGCGAACGCCGATCTCGCCGGGGCGGTAGAGGCCTGGCTCGATGGTGATGACCATCCCCGCCTGTTGAGCAACCGCGTTGCTGCGCATCACCTGAGGGGCCTCGTGAACTTCACGGCCAAGACCGTGACCTGTTTTGTGCAGGATCATGTCGGCAAAGGGCGAGGCCGCAAGCACATCCGTGGCCGCTGCATCGATCGCACCCACAGGCGTGCCGGTTTCGACGGCAGCGCGCCCTGCTGTGTTGGCGTCCAGCACGGTCTGATAGATCGCGGCATGCGCGTCGCTGGCATGATCACAGAACACCGTTCTGGTGATGTCGGCGTGCATGTCACCATAGCTCGCGCCAAAATCGATCAGCAGGGGCTGTCCGGCTTCGATACTGCGCTCACCGGGGTCGCCATGTGGGTTCGCTGCCTCGCCGCCTGTCAGAACAATCGGGTCAAAGGCAAAGCCGCTCGCACCGTGAGAGAGCATGGCTGCCTTGAGGCGTGCCGCCAGCTGCAATTCGCTCTGACCAAGGATGCCCGCATCGAAAACCTCGCCCAGCGCAGCTTCGCTGATCGCGATCGCGCGCCTCAGATCTGCGATTTCATCGGCATCTTTCAGCAGGCGGAGATCTGTCATCACGGCGTCTGAGTCGACGAGCGCCTGCGACGGCCAGTGCTTTGAGAGCGCGATGTACTCTGCGGCCCGCATCCGAAGCCCCTCGACACCAAGGGCACTGTCGGTGCCAACGGCCTGAGCAAGTCCCGCGAAGGCCTCGGCCGGTCCGTCTGCATCATCCCAGTAAAATGTCTCGGCCTGCGGCATCGCCGTGGACCACTTCTGTCGCTCAAGCGCTGGCATCACCGCACAAGCGTCCCCGTCGCGCGTCAGGACAAAGAGGGTCGGGCGCTCCATCAGATGCAGATGGACCCCGGTGAGATAGGCAAAGTTCGCACCCGGCACGAAGGCCAAGGCACCCAGTCCCGCCCTCTTCATCAGGGCGGTGGCTCGCGATTGTCTTTCAGCAAGCACGGTCATGGCGTGGCCTTTTCTGGATATCGATTTTCCGGGCGGCTCAGGTCTCGGATAGCTCAGCGTCGCTGCACCGGGCAAGCGACACGCCGCCCCTGTCTATGGCAGCCGCTCGAACACCGATTGCGCATCGCCGATATGGCGCAGCAGGCATGCCCGGGCGGCCTCTGCATCGCGTCGAAGACATATCTCGAGCAGCTCGAGATGTTCCGCATCGGACTTGTCCCGCTGACCCGCAGGCCCTTTGGCAATGCAAAGATACCGGTCGGCGGCGTTGAACAACGTGTCGATCTGCGCCAGCAGGCGCGGCCTGTTGCATGGCCGATAGAGCGTCATGTGAAACGCCTGATTGTAGAGGCCAAATTCGACGGGATCGGCATGCGTCAACGTGCTCTGGATCTGCCGCGCATATTCGATCTGGGCGTTGGTCAGATTCGGCATCGCGGCGGTGATCGCCACGGCTTCCAACGCGCTGCGCATCTCGTAGATGTCGATCAGATCGTCGAGGCTGAGGTCCGCCACGCGGGTCCGCTTGTTCCCTTCTATCGTCACGAAACCCATGGACTCGAGATGCCGGATTGCTTCCCGGATGGGCATGCGACTGACGCCGAACCGTTCTGCGAGCGATTCCTGGCCAAGTGCTGATCCCGGCGGAATTGCGCCCGAGACGATTTCATTGCGAAGCGCCGTGACGATTTCGGCCACGTGCACGCTGGTCGAGCGGATCGGCGGGTAGGTTGCTGTGTCTCGGATCACGGCAGGCATTTGCTCAGTCTAGCGGCTTGGCGTGTTGACAGAAGAAAATAATTGTATCCAATTATTGATAATGGATACACACCGAGTCATCCGTACGCTGTTTCTGGCCAGTCTCGCGCTGCTGGTCGCACAGTCTGACGCGACTGCCCAACCGCTCGAGCAGAGTTTCTGCATTGACCCGCCGCACGATCGGCTGTGCCCGGTCTTCCCCGAGGATCAGACCGATTTCAGCCGGTTCTTCGAATACCGCGTTGTGAACGACACCGCTCAGGCGCCGTTTGACACTTACGCCTGGCAGGCTTTCGTCGCGTTGAATTGGGCCGATCTGGAGCGCAGTACCGCCTCCGAGAACTGGCGGCACTATGCGCGCAAGCAGGATGTGCTGGGATCGGGTCTTGGCCTCTGTGCCAACCATGCGGATGCGCAAGAAAGCGTCGTCGCCACACCGTTTCAGTCCGATGGCACACAACTGATCGATCAGAGCGGCAACTTCATCGTCTATGAGACGCGGCTGAACACAACAGCCGAAACCTATCTGCGGGAGCACAATCTGGTCACGACCGCTGGGCGTGCTGCCTTCGGACGGCCGATCAGTTTTCCTCAAGGCAATCTGAACGGTCAGGCCGCGCCCGCGCTGTTGAAGTTTGCCTGGCAGATCATGCCCGAGCCGACGAGCGACATGATCCGAGCGCGGGGTCTCATTCCCATTCAGGCGAACCAGGATCTGGACGCGGCCGGGCGATGTCTCGCAGTCGATCTGGGTCTGATAGGGATGCACATCGTGACCAAGGTCGAGAGCGGTCACGGTGACAAGTGGATCTGGGCAACGTTTGAACATCGTGAGAACGCGCCAACGGCGGCAAATGCGCGCGAGATCAACTCGCTCTATGCGAACGCCTTGTTCCCCGATGGATGTGCCGGCCCGAAAGACGGGATTGAACAGGCGTACCGGCTGTTTGATCCGTCTTGTCCCGACTGTGCGCGCAACATGCCACCGAGTGACACGCTGTATTGGGCCGAAGAACCTCCCTATGCCGCAACGGCCACGGGCGCGCCCGCAGAACCGTCGCAGATCGTCCGATGCTGGAAGGTGTTCGGCCCAACGCAACAGACGAACCTGGCGTGGCAGAAGCAACTCACCGGCACGCCGCTCGAGCACTACATGCTGATCTCGTCTCAATGGCGCGGGGCGAATCCCGACCCGATCTTCCCGAATGGCGAGCTGCCTCGATACCTCAGCAATGTCGCGATGGAGACGTATATCCAGACCGATCCGCAAGGCACGTGTCTGGGATGTCATGCCAATGCGCGCACGTCCGAGGGTGCCCCATCAGACTTCACGTTCCTGCTGAGGTAAGGATATGAAACACATGACCATGGCAGCGATCGGCGCTGCGGTTCTGCTGGTCCCTGGCGGGGTGCGATCGGACACCTCCCAGACATGCCGCGCTGAGTTCGAGATCGTCACCAACGACGTGCACGGCACCTTGCCAGCGGGCACCGTCCTGACGGGAGAGATGACCTATGCCGAGGGGCGGTCCATGAAGATGGGCAGCGAAACAATGTCCTATCTCTCGAACGGATCCATGATCGTCACCGCCAAGGACGGCACCCGCATCGAGGCTGCCTTGCGGGCGATCCATCTGGTGCGCACACCGCATTTCGCAGACTACGCGTCGTTCGATGCAAAGGACGTCGTGGGCGATCTCGGCGGTGTCATCGACTATGAGGACCCGATGCTCCTGACGTTCTACGCCCCTCGCGGTTCACTGAAGAGCTTCGATCTGCCGACGAGCACGGCGGGCTGGCAAGCCCTCAGCAAGCGGCGCGACTTTCAGGTCCACACACCTGACACGATGGAAACGCTACCGGGCGAAATCTCGGCATTTCAGGTGACCTGCGGCTAGAGCGGCTGCATGCTTACACACACCATCGCGATAGGCCTGAACTCTGGCCTCATCGGGCCGATGGAAGATGAGCGTCCACGCCTTTGAGCGAGACAGATCCGGCCCACGCTACCCTTGGGCCCGCCGGGACAAACCATGATCTGGTGCTGCGGGCAAATCTTGCCCGGCAGCGGCAGACGGTGGTGCCATAGCTCTAATCATCTTGCCAGCGCGCGCAGACCCGTCATTATCACGGCCAGAAAAGACGCATCCGAACGGGAGGATAAGATGCACGCATTCCTGCGTACTCTGGCTTTTGGCGCGCTTGGCGCCGTATTGGCCACCGGAGCGGCTCAGGCCGAGAGCCGGGTCACCTACAAATCGGCCAAATCGACATCGTCCTATTACCAAATGGCGGTGCAGATCTCCGAGGCGACGAAGGCCGGCACAAACGGCGATATCATCGTCACGGTCGAGGAGAGCCAGGGCTCGGTCCAAAACGTGATGGAAGCGCGGGTTCGGGGCGGCGACTACGTCTTCACAACCCCGCCCGTCCTGGTCAAGCTCGCCCAAGGTGGCAAGGCCATGTTCGAGGGCAAAGGCGATCCGAAGTTCGACGAGATCCGCGCGCTCTTCCCGATCCCCTCGCTGACCATGCACTTCGTCCTTTCCTCGGATAGCGGGGTCAGCGATTTTTCCGGCCTCGAGGGGAAGAAAATCCTGATCGGCAAAGGCTCCTTCGGGGCACGTGAGGGCGAGAAATACCTCAAGCTGTTCGGGTTGGAGGGGAAGGTCGAACTGGCGGATGTCGAGTTGTCGAACGCCGTGCCCGCCCTCAAGAACGGCCAGATCGACGGGTTCGTCACCGCAGGGTCCTTCCCGGCGCCCAACGTGATCGAGGCGGCGGCGTCCACCGGCGTGACGGTCCTGTCGCTGTCGGACGAGCAGATCGCTCAGACCAAGCGAACCAAGCTGGTGATCCCGGCGGGAACCTATGCCGGGCAGGATGCACCGATCACCACGACCTCGCTGCCTGTGGTGGCCTATACGACCACGGCGATGGATGACGACACCGCATACGCGCTGACAAAGACATACTGGGACCAGAAGGCCGCCATGGGCGATGACGCGGCCTGGTGGAACGGCGTGGATGCAGGACTGATGGAGAACATCACCGGCAAGATCCATCCCGGTGCGATCCGGTACTATAAAGAAGCGGGCATCGCTTTGACCGACGCGCAGATGTGACCTGAGCGGGCCGGGCATACGTCCCGGCCCCGAACCGCATGGCACGGTACATCTGGGCGGGCCTTGGGCTGGCCGCCATCACCTTCCATATCGGGCTGATCTTCTATGGTCTGGTGCCGAACCTGATCGCCCGTCCGGTGCATCTGGCACTGGCGCTGCCATGGGTACTGATCTACGCGGCCGAGGGCCGGATTGCGACAATCACCGGCTGGATGCTTTCGGTCATCGGGATCGGCGCCTGTATTTGGATCGCCTTGAATCAGGATGCGCTGAGCGATCAATACGGATTTCTCGAGGGCGGATTTCAGATCGGGATTGCGATTGTCCTGATTGTCATCGTGCTGGAAGCCGCTCGCCGTGCCATCGGCTGGCCGCTGCCCGTGATCGCAGCCCTGACACTGGCCTATGGCCTGTTCGGCCAATACATCCCCGGTGAGTTCGGCCATTCCGGCACGCCGCTGGCCTCCTTCCTCGGGACATTGACGATCGCCGAGGGCGGGCTTTGGGGCAGCCTGACCGGCGTTTCGGTGGGCGTCGTCGCTGTCTTCGTGATCTTCGGCGCCGTGCTGAACGCGGGCGAGGCGGGGCAAGGTTTCATGAACATCGCCATGGCCGCGGCGGGACGCCTGAAAGGCGGCGCGGCCAAGGTCTCGGTCTTGTCCTCGGCGCTGTTCGGATCGATCTCGGGGTCTGCCTCCGCCAACGTCGCCTCGACAGGCGCCATCACACTGCCCGCCATGACGCGGCTGGGATATCCCAAGCGGATGGCTGGTGCGGTCGAGGCTGTCGCATCCTCAGGCGGGCAGATCATGCCGCCGCTGATGGGGGCCGGTGCCTTCGTGATGGTCGAGCTGACGGGGGTTCCTTACGTCGAGATCATGGCGGCGGCGCTCCTGCCCGCGATCCTCTACTTCTTCGCCGTCTGGATCGGGATCAACGCCTTTGCCGGGCGGCACCACCTGCCACCCGTCGCGGTCGAGGACCGTCCCAGTGGGTGCGATGTCGCCATCACCGCCGCCTTCTTTCTGGTCCCGTTCACAGTGTTGATGTGGGGAATGTTCGGCGCCCGGCTAACGCCGCAATATGCAGCCGCCATGGCGATCCTGACCGGAGCGTTGATGCTGGTGGTCGATGGGCGCCTCAGCGTCGACTGGCGCCGCACGCTTGATCGGATCGAACAGGCCTGCCTGACCGCCGGGCGCCAGATCGCGATGATCGCGTCGATCATCCTCTGCGCCTCGATCATCATCGGCGTGCTGTCGATCACCGGGCTCGGGGTCAAGATCACCTCGCTGATCCTGTCCGGATCCGGCGGGCTGCTCTGGCCGTCGCTTTTGCTCACGGCCTTGGCCTGCCTGATCCTCGGGATGGAGGTACCGACGACCGCCGCCTATGTGATCTGCGTTTCAGTCGCCGGGCCTGCGCTGACCAAACTTGGGCTGGAGCCGCTTCAGGCGCATCTGTTCGTTTTCTGGTTTGCACTGCTCAGCACGATCACGCCGCCGGTCTGCGGAGCCGTCTTTATCGCGGCGGGGATGGTTGGCGAGAACTGGCTGCGCGTCGCCCTCTACGCCATGGCGCTTGGGGTCGGGCTATACGTGATCCCATTGGGAATGATCGCCAACCCGGATCTGATTGCGCTGCAGGACCGAACCGCACTCGCGCTGTTTGCCGCGGGAAAGATCGGGTTGGGGCTTGCCGCTCTGTCCTACGGGGTGATCGGGCAGTTCAGCCTGCCCCGGAGGCTGGCGCTGCTGTCTGCCGGTACAGCGCTTGTCTTCGTGTCGATCGATCTGGGAGGGGTGCCCTGACGACAGGCCTTTTTGGGGACCGTCAGACGCCAACAGGCTGGCATCTTGGCTATAAGCAAAGAAAAAGCCCTGAGCGTCAGCGGATCACCGCGCGCTCAGGGCTTGTTCCAGGTCTTGGTGGAGCCAAGGGGAGTCGAACCCCTGACCTCTTGAATGCCATTCAAGCGCTCTCCCAACTGAGCTATGGCCCCAATCCTGTGCGGCGCAACCTAGGCAGAGCCGCAGCGATACGCAAGGTCTATTCGACGTCCAACCTCGAGCCTCAGCTTTCCTCGTCGCGTTTGGCCACATCGTCTATATCGCCGATGTCGTCGTCGTCATCTTCGTCATCGTCGTCGAGCAGCACGTCGTCCTGAAACTCGACCGGCTCGTCATCGCTGTCCTCGTCGCTCAGTGCCGGGCTCTTCGTCGTATCGTCATCATCGTCGTCATCATCGTCATCGAGCAGCGCGGCATCGGTGGACTCATCGGTGTCCTCGATGTCCTCCTCATCGACCAGGAGATCCTCCTCCTCTTCGGCCTTGGGAGCAGCTTTCTCGGCAGCCTTGGCAACCGACGCCTTGGTCCGGTCAAGCTCGACCACATCGCCTGTATAGGGGCTGATGATCGGGGTTTTGTTGAGATCGTAGAATCGCCGACCTGTGGCCGGGCACGTCCGTTTTACGCCCCACTCTGGCTTTGGCATGGTCTTGTCCTTGGCTGATCTCGCGAAGCATCGGCCCATGCCATAAGCATGCGCGGGTTGTCAAAGGGTAATGACACTGAAAAATCACGTGTGTGGATGGAAAATTGTGCACGTGCGAAAGTCTGCCTTGCTCCGGAGGGGCGGGTTGACTAGCCTTTCGTCTCGTGAGAACGGAAAATTTGGGGAATTTCAGTGCTGTACCACGCCTATGAGTTGACGCATGCTGCCATAGGACCAATGCGGACGATGGCGCAAATGAGCAGCCAGACCCTGCAAAGTCCGTTCAATCCGTTCTCGTCCAGCTATCCTGCGCGCGCGACTGCTGCGATGTGCGAGATGTTCGTCAGCGCCACCAAGCGCTATGGCAAGCCGGAATTCGAGATTTCTGAAACCGAGGTGATGGGCGAACGGGTCGATGTCATCGAAGATGTCGTTCTGTCGAAACCCTTCTGCAATCTGGTGCGCTTTCGCCGTGTCGGGATGCTGGCCGAGGCCCGCAACGACCCGAAGGTGCTGATCGTCGCGCCGATGTCCGGGCATTTCGCGACTCTTCTGCGCGGCACGGTCGAGGCAATGCTGCCCGAACATGATGTCTACATCACAGACTGGACCGATGCGCGCAACGTGCCGCTGGCCGACGGCGCCTTCGATCTGCAGGACTACACCGACTACATCATCGAGTTCTGCCAGTACCTGGCCAAGGATGGCGAGCGCTGCTCCGTGATGGCGGTGTGTCAGCCGGGTGTGCCGGTGCTGGTCGCAGCCTCGGTCATGGCCGAGTACTCTGACCCGTCGCGCCCATCGTCGATCACGCTGATGGGCAGCCCGATCGATACGCGGATCAATCAGACCGAGCCAAACCGCCTGGCGCAGAGCCGCCCGCTCAGCTGGTTCGAAAAGAACGTCGTCGTCATGGTGCCATTCCCGAACCAGGGATTCATGCGGCGCGTCTATCCCGGGTTCCTACAGCTCTCGGGCTTCATGTCCATGAACATGGACCGGCACATGGACGCGCATTTCGACCACTTCCAGCATCTGGTCGAAGGCGATGGCGATTCGGTCGCGGCACACCGGGCGTTCTACGACGAATACCTCGCGGTGATGGACCTGACGGCTGAGTTCTATCTGCAAACGGTCGAGGCGGTGTTCCAGAAGCACCTGATCCCGAACGGACAGTATTGCCATCGCGGCGAACTGGTCGATCCCGGTGCGATCCGGGATATTGGCCTGATGACCGTCGAGGGCGAGAAGGACGACATCACAGGCCGCGGCCAGACCAAGGCGGCGCAGGACCTGTGTGTGAACCTGCCAGAAGAGAAGAAGTTCCACTATGTGCAGGAGCGGGTCGGGCACTATGGTGTCTTCAATGGCTCTCGCTTCCGGCAGCATATCCAACCGAAGATCCGCGACTTCATCCGCGCGCGGCGCACATCGGTTTCTTTCTGAGCGCAGGGATCCTGAGCAGCGCAGACGCAGGGTCCTCGCACGATGACGGTGATCCGTCTGACAGATCCACCATGTGACGTTCGGCTGGTGCACAACCCCCGCGCGCGCCGGTTCACATTGCGGCTGGACAGCGCGGGTGAGGGTGCGGTGCTGACAGCGCCGCCCTCGGTGCCCGAGGCCGAGATGCGCGCCTTTCTCGACCGGCATATCGGATGGCTGGACAAAGCGCTCGCCAAGCGCCCACCGATGGTCACGGTTGGCGATGGTGTCGAGATCCCCATTGACGGGCGCGATGTCCGGATCATCGTGCGCGAAGGTCCACGCCGCGCGCCCGTGCTGAAGGACGACGATCTCGTTTTGCAGGGCACAGGGGCCGAGGGCGCGCGGATCGCGGCGTGGCTGCGGATGCGTGCGCGCGACGCGCTAATGCCTGCGGCTCGCGGTTATGCCCGGGAGCTGGGCCGACCGATTGCGCGGATCGCACTCAGGGACACAACCTCGCGCTGGGGTTCATGCTCGTCAAAGGGAACGCTCAGTTTCTCGTGGCGGCTGGCGATGGCTCCGCCCGAGGTACTGGATTATGTCGCCGCGCATGAGGCCGCGCATCTGGTCGAGATGAACCACTCCGACCGCTTCTGGTCGCTGGTCGAACGGCTGATGCCGGACTATGCGACCCATCGCAACTGGCTGAAACGCGAGGGACGGCGACTGCACGCCTATCGGTTCTAGCGGTCGTTGCCCGAGACCGGCTGCCAGTCGTCGTTGCGCTCGCTGCTTCCACCAAGACCGTCAACGACATCGCGGAAAATCCGCTCGACCAGCGTGTCCGAGGATTGCCTTTGGACGGAACCGGTCTGTGTCTCTCCCTGTCCAAGAACAATCTGGGGCACAGGGTCGACTGGTCTGACCGGCGCAACCGGGCGGATCAGGTTCAGCGCCCGCGGCGTCCGCCCGTCCTGCACACGCGTCATCACCTCGCGCCAGATCTCGGCAGGCAGGCCACCGCCCGTCACACCCGTCAGCGGACGGTTGTCGTCATATCCCATCCAGACCGCCGTCACGAAATCCGCCGTATACCCGATGAACCAGGCGTCCCGCGCCTTCTGGGTCGTGCCGGTCTTGCCCGCAACCTCCCAGCCGTCCAGCCGCGCACGCTTGCCGGTACCGTCGGAGACCACCTCTGCCATCATGTACGTCAGCAGCCCCGCGGTCTCCTCGCTGATGACCTGCTCGCCCAGACCATCCGGGCCGCGTCCGATCGGAAGATCGTCACCGCGCAGCAAGATCGTCCGCACCCCGTGCGGCTCGACCCGTTGGCCACCGTTGGCCACGGTGGCAAAGACCCCTGCCATGTCGATCAGCTTCGCCTCGGACGTGCCCAGCGCAATGGCCGGCCCCGGCGCCAGCTTGGTCGTGAGCCCCATCTCCTGCGCCAGATCGCGGACCACATCGCGCCCGGCGCGTTCCGAGACACGCACCGCAACCGTGTTGATCGACTTGGCCAATGCCTCGCGCAGCGTGACCGGTCCGAGAAAGCGGTTCGTGTAGTTCGAGGGCGCCCAGTTGCCGATGCGGATCGGAGCATCCTCGACGATATCAAGCGGGCTCATCCCGGCCTCGAGGCCTGCCGCATAGACAATCGTCTTGAACGCACTCCCGGTCTGGCGCAGTGCCTGTGTCGCGCGGTTGAATTGCGCGACACCCTTCTCGCGCCCGCCGACCATCGCCCGGACCGAGCCGTCATGGGACATGACCACGATGGCGGCCTGCGCTTCGGACCCTTCGCGGACCTTCTCTTCGAAGACCTGTGCCAGCGCATCTTCGGCATGTCGCTGGATCACCGGATCGAAGGTCGTCTTGATCTCGACATCCGTGGCCTTGAGAAGGTCGAGGAAGTTGTCCGGCGTCCCCTCATCCATGATCCAGTCGGCGAAGGCCCCGCCCGCCCGCGCTGCTGCTGCTTCGGACAGGACCGCGGGGCGGATCAGCGCATCGATCGTCTCGCGCTCGGTCAGATGGCCTTGCTCCTGCATCAGGCGCAGGATGACACTGGCCCGCCCCTGTGCACGCGCCAGATTGTTGGTCGGCGCATAACGCGATGGCGCCCTCAGCAGCCCTGCCAGCATTGCCGCCTCGGCCGGGGTCACCACACGGGCCGACTTCCCGAAATACCGCTGGGCTGCGGCCTCGAACCCGTTGGTTCCCGCGCCCAGGTAGACCCGGTTCAGGTAGACCGAGAGGATCTCTTCCTTCGAGTATTTCAGTTCCAAGGCCAGCGCCATCGGCACTTCCTTGATCTTGCGCTCGAGACTGCGGCTGGCATCGAGAAAGACGTTCTTGGCGACCTGCTGCGTCAGGGTCGAGCCACCCTGCACCAGCCGCCCGGCCCGATAGTTGGCATAGAGCGCCCGGGCGATCCCGCGCGGATCGAGGCCGAAATGGCTGTAATAGCGCTTGTCTTCAGCGGCGATCACCGCGTTCACGAGGTGCTTCGAGACGTCCCTCAGATGCAGCTCGCCGCCATATTGCTCACCGCGCCATGCGAACACATCGCCGTTGCGGTCGTACATGATGACCGAACCTGTGGCCCGTCCATCGAAGAGATCATTATAGTCGGGCAGTTGCGCATAGAAGATGCCGGTCGCCACCGCGAGGATCAGGCCAAACACCATCCCGAGCCGCCAGCAAAACCCCCAGATCGAACGCACCAACGCCCTTACGGCGCGGCCGATCAGGCCGGGTTCAGCGGGCCCTGCACGGTCCCGGCGGGCTTTCTTTTTCTCTTCGCCCATCGGGCCGGTCCCAATCTTCCATAGTGGGTCGGAGGTCTTTCCCCACGTCAAGCGCTCCGCTGTCCGGGGCAATATACCACCATCACCTCCAATTCAGGAGAATTTGCCATCTCGCACGGCCAACACATACGCGGTGCGGTGCCGCGTGTCGTCGCCGGTCTGTGCAGGATCTCAGGATTTCCGCATGATTTGAGATCTGCTGCGCTGCACTATATTGTTCATCCGGAACGAGCTATGGTGCCGAATGCGGAACTTTCCGATCTTCCTGAACATGGACGGCGCGCGCGTTGTAATCATCGGCGGCGGCGAGCAGGCAGCGCAAAAGCTGCGGCTGATCGGGCGGACAACCGCAGCAATAACGGTGATGGCCGAGGCAATGTGCGGCGAGCTGGAGAGCGCAGTCGCACAGGGACGCATCATCCATCATCCCGCCATTCTGGACGCGAGCCTCCTGGCGGGGGCCCGGCTGGTCATTATTGCGACGGGTTGCGCCGCGCTGGACGCCGCCGCAGCGGACCTCGCGCGTCAGCAAGGCGCTGTCGTGAACGTTGTCGATCGGCCTGCGATTTCGGATTTCATAACCCCTGCGATCGTTGACCGGGATCCGGTCGTTGTTGCGATCGGGACCGAGGGGACGGCGCCTGTCCTCGCGCGGCAGATAAAGACGGCGCTTGAGTCAATGCTCGAACCCGGCCTCGGGCGGTTCGCAGCGCTGGCCGGGCGTCTTCGAGATCGCGTTGCGCACCGGATCGCGCCCTCGGACCGGCGACGGTTCTGGGAATGGGCGATGGATCTGCCACGGCGTCTGGCGACCTCGGGGCGCGAAGCGGAAGCCATCGCGCACCTTGACCAGGTGTTGTCGTCCGGCCACGTGCCAGCGCCGCGCCAGCGCGCCGTCAGTGTGATCGACGCCGCCGCCGAGCCGGACCTTCTGTCCCTGCGCGCGGTTGGGCGACTTCAAAGAGCCGATCTTATTCTGCATGGCGCGGACTGCTCATCCGATATCCTCGAGCTTGCCCGGCGCGATGCGGAGCGCGAGATCCTCTCAACCGAACCCGGCCCGGCGCAGTGGCAGGCCGACCGCGATGCACGGCGGGCCGCCGCAGCGGTTGAAGACGGTCACCAGGTGGTCTGGATCGGCAATGCCGTCAACGCCAGCGCTGCCTTGGACCGTGCGGGTGTCACGTATGAGATCATCCCCGTGGCGTCCGCCACGGAACCCTCGGACACCCAACCGTCAGCCGTAGTCGCGCGCGCCAAAGAGGGCTGAGCCGACCCGCACATGGGTCGCTCCCAACGCGATCGCGCTTTCGAAATCGCCGGACATGCCCATCGAGAGACCCGTCAACCCATTGCGCTCTGCGATCTTTTTCAGCAGGGCAAAGTGCAGCGAGGGTTCTTCCTCGGCCGGCGGGATGCACATGACCCCGGCGACCGGCAGGTCCAGATCATCCCGGCACATGGCAATGAACCGGTCCGCATCGGCGGGCAGGCATCCGGCCTTTTGCGGCTCCTCGCCCGTGTTGACCTGCACAAAGCATGGCAGCGGGCGCCCGGTCTCAGCAAAGCCATCGGCCAGCCTGCGGGCCAGCTTCTCCCGATCGACCGAGTGGATCGCATCGAACAGATCCAGCGCCTGGCGCACCTTGTTCGTTTGCAGCGGCCCGATCAGGTGCAAGTCCACATCCGGATAGCGCGCGCGAAAATCGGGCCACTTGCCCGCAGCCTCCTGAACACGGTTCTCGCCGAAGACACGGTGTCCCTCGGCCAGCACAGCATCGACCCGGTCCAGCGGCTGGACCTTCGACACGGCGATCAGCGTCACATCCGCCGGGCTGCGCCCGGCCTTCTCTGCCGCCGCCGCAATGCGGGCCGTGACATCACCCAATCCGCTCATGCCTTCGCAGCCATCTCTGCCGTATCCTCCAACATCTCGGGCCAGTGTTTCTCCAGGGTCGGCAGGAACTCCGACCGGATGCGTGCAACCTGCGCCGGGGTCAAAGCGTCTCGCCATGTTCCGGAGGTGCCGGACGCAAAGAACCGCTCCATCACGTTTGGACGCTCGCGAAAGCCAAGCTCCTGCTCCTGTTTCTGGAGCGCCTTGAAGCTCGATTCCCTGATGGCACGGCGCAGTTTGCCGTCATTCATCGGCACCTTGAGAAAGCCGAGCATCCCCCGGAACGCCTTTTCAGGATCGGCGATCATGTCTTCGTACCGCATCACATGACGGGTGAGACCCGGCGCAGACAGCCAGCTGTCGATATGATGATCCCATCGGCCCAGCACTTCGAAGATATTGGTCTCGGACGTGGTGACCGCCTTGGCGTCGCACATTTTACCGATCGTCTCGTCCAGAGTCAGGCCCATGTGCCGCGCATAGGACTGCGCCACATCAAACGGATTGCGGATGATGCAGATGGCAGCAGCCGTCACCTCGGGCAGGATCAGATCGACCGGTCCGATCCGGTCCAGCTTTGAATGGGTCTTGACGAACTGGTTGTTGGGTGCCGCCGCGGCCGAGATCATACGCTGGATCTTGGGCCTGAGCAGGATCGCGTCGTCGAACGTCCTGCCGACAAAGGGCTTGCCCGCCGCCTTGTCATACCAGTCCTGCCGCGTGTCGGTCGTGGTGATTGCCCGCAGCTCGTTGATCGAGATCTTCCGACCCTTGGGAGCAAAGAAATTCGCCAGAAACGCCCGCGTCCATGTGTTGCCCGACTTTGGGAACGAGGCGAGCCAGATCAGGTTCTGTGACGGGCGCATCAGAGGTATCCGTATTCTTCCATCACAGCGCCGTGGTCCTTGCGGATCTTGTCGGCGAGCTCCGGGGCGAGCTCGTCCTGCCAGGATCCCGACTGGCCGCGGCGGAAGAAACGTTCCTGCTTTGGACCGCGCTCGGAGAAGCCCGTCGTGCTTTCCTGCTCCGAGAGAGCATCGAAGCTGGAGAACGCGATGGCCTGACGAATGGTCGCCTCCTCGACGGGCGCTCCGATATGGCGCACCGCCTTGGTGAAGCTGCCCTCCGGGTCTGCCAGCAGGTCCTCGTAGCGCAGGATCAGGGTGCGGAAATTCTCGGACTTCGCCCAGGAGCGAACGTGCTCGGACCAATTGCCAAGATATTGGGAAACCGTCTTTTTCGAGGCCGGAACACCGTTGGTCGGCAGCGCAATGTGGCGCGCAGCGAACTCCTGTGTCGTGCCCCAGTGGTCGGCATAAGACACCACCATGTCGAGCGGATTGCGCACCAGATAGATCGCGGTGCGCGTCAGATCCGCCGGGATCAGCCAGTGGCCGCGGATCCGGCTCTTGGCATGGTGCGTCTTGACCAGGTTGATATCGGCGCCGTTGTCCGCGATTTCCTCGAGCACCTTGCGGCGCACGCCGAGAAGCTCGGGGATCGGCATCAGATTGGGATCCCGCCCCGCGATGTCCCGATAGGCCTGAAGCGAGCTGTCGCCAAACCCGATCCGGCCAAGATCGTTCAGCGGGATCGGCACATCGCCCCCGACCAGGTAATTTGCCATGAACGCGCGCAGCCAGGTGTTGCCCGATTTCGGGTACGAGGCGAGCCAGACGATGGATTGGGCGATGCGCGACATGCTGTTACCGGACCCTCAAAGATAGTCGTAGCGTTTCATGACCTTGCCATGAGCCTTGCGGATCGTGTCAACCTGCGCCTCGCTGAGCGTGGATTGCCACTGGCCGCTTTCACCAGAACGGAAGAAGCGTTGCTGGTTCTCGGAATTCTCGACGAACCCGTTCTGATCTTCCTGCTTGCGCACCTCGTCAAAGCTGGAAAACCGGATCGACCGGTCAAGCAGTTCGTCGTCCAGCGTCAGGCCGATATGCTTGATCGCTTTTGTGAATGCGGCGTGAGGGTCGGCCTTCAGATCTTCATAGCGCAGGGTCAAAACCGGGAAATCCTTCGACCGGCCCCAGCCAAGAACATGGTTCGACCAGTTGCCGAGGAACTGGAACGCGTTTTCGCCCCGTCCCGGCAGCACATTGTCGGCGCGGGTCGATGCCTCGATCGCCTGATCGACGGTAACCCCGTAATGGCTGGCATAGGAGATCACCATGTCACGCGGATCGCGCAGAATATAGACCGCCGAGCGAGTGAACTGTTTCGGGATCAGCCGGGCGCCGAAGGCCGAGCCGTTCTCGTTGTGGGTCTTCACAAAGTTGATGTTCGCGCCGTTGCTGATGATGCCGCGCAGAACCTTGTCCCGCCAGGCCATGGTTGACCGGGGATCGCCCGCGTCGAACTGACCTTTCGAGACCATGCGGTAGGTCTTGGCCACACCATCCCCGATGCCGAGGCGGTGGACCTGGTTGATGGGCACGGGCTGTGGCTGGTTGAAGATGTAGTTCGCGAGAAAAATCCGGAACCACGTATTCCCGGATTTCGGGTAGGACGCCAGCCAGACAATCGATTTCATGTGTGCTGAAGACCCCGCCGCGTTCGCGTCTGTCCGGGGTGATACAAAAGAAAAAGAGGGGGCGAAAGCCCCCTCTCGATCTTGGTTCGCTTAGGCTGAGATCAGAAGCTGATCTTGATGCCCGTGCCAACGATGAAGCCATCGACATCGTCGCCGTTTGCGGCATTCGGACCACCGGCGTCGCCGGTGTCTTCGTCGAAGTCAACATAGGCACCGAAGGCCTGCAGCTTGACGCCTTTGGCCAGATCGTAAGTACCAGCCAGCAGGAAGAAGTCGGTTTCTTCGTCGTTTGCGAAGGCCGCTGCGGTTGCGCCCGAGCCGATCTCGTCATCCACGTTCTCGCCGTGGAAGTAGGTGAACGAGAAGCCCCACGGGCCGGTCTCGTAGGAGATACCAGCGTCGTAGGCGATACCGTCTTCGAGGCCGTTCGACGAGTTGTTCTGCTCACCAAACGAACCACCAACGGTGATGCCGCCGAAGCCGATGTTCAGGCCGGTTGCCCAGACCTGCGGGTTTTCTGCGCCAACAGCGTCGTTCACGCCGATGCCCCAACGACCCGAAACTGCAACGTCAACCGGGCCAAACGAGTTCACGTAGTTGGCACCGATGTCGAAGTAGTTACAGGTGATGTTGTTACAATCGATCTGATCGTTGGAGTCCTGGTTCGCGTCGCGAGCGTACGACAGACCAACCTGGAAGCCAGCAAAGCGCGGGGTGAAGTAGGTGATGCGCTGTGCGTCGTTGTTCAGATCGTTCTCGAGGAAGGTCGAGCCGAGCGTGCCGCGGAACAGGTCGTCACCGACGTTCAGCCCACCAACGGTGCCGCTGTACGGAACGAACGCGCCCAGCGAGTTCGAGTTGACGCCGACGAACGAAACGTCCGGGGCAGAGAAGGTCATGGTGTAGCCGGCCGAGTTTTCCGAGCCAAGTTGCACACGACCGAACGAGCCGTCGATGAACAGGAACGATTCGTCGATCTGGTCACCGTTGGTGTTGGCTTCGAGCTGAACGTCAGCACCGATTTTCAGGCCGTTGTCGAGCGTGATCGTCGGCTTGAAGATGATCTCGGCGTCTTGCTTGGCATCGATACCATCGAAGTCGGTGTTTGCCAGGCCATCAACATCCGACGATGCGAATGCGACGTGCTGCTCCATGAAGCCGCCGACCTTGACGTCCCACTCAGCCGAGTTGGCCGACGTGGCAAAGGCACTGGCGAGCGCGATAGCGCTGGTGCCCAAAAGCACTTTTTTCATGTTGTCCCTCATAAGTTGTCACACGTGTGTTTCAGTTTCCTCAGGCCATTTTGGGAAGGCCTTGAGCGTCAGGGCGTACGTTTCCTGACCGGCACGTTGTTAATCGCGCCGCGGAATCCGTCAATCTCGAAATAAGGAATGTGCGAGCAAGCGTGATCACTACGGTGCAGTTTTGCAACAATATGGCCAAGATGTGCCGTTGCGCCTTGCCGCGCCACGCCGTAATAACAGGGCAGATCGGGATTTTCGCGCCGGAGTTGGCGGGCAGACGCCGTAAGAGCGTCGACGGATCGGGCAGCAATTCGTGGGTGAAGGAGTGGATACTATGCGGCAGATGAGCCTTGTGCGCTGGACGGTGCTGGGATGCGCCGGTGCGCTGGTCGCGGCATGCGGTGACGGAAACTACGCCGCGGAGGAAGAGGTCGGACCCCGGTCCGGCCCGGCACGCGAATACAACGAACGCTTCGATGAGAGCCTGTTCGGCGAGGGCGGCCTGTCGCTGACCCGCGTCCTGAGCGGCGATGCCTTCGATGGCGAAGAGGGCCAGGCAGGCTCGCTCCCGGTGAACCGGTTCCTCTGGCAGGCGTCGCTGGATACGCTCAGCTTCCTGCCGCTGTCATCGACCGACCCTTATACCGGCGTGATCGCTACCGATTGGGGGGCCGCGCCGAACCAGCCGGGCGAACGCTTCAAGGTCACCGCTTACATGCTGAGCCCCGCACTGTCGGCGTCGTCCCTGAAGGTGGCGGTCTACCGTGAGGTGCGCGATGGCGAGCAGGGCGTCTGGGTCCCGGCGACGGTCAGCCCGGACACGCCGCGCAAGATCGAGGATGCGATCCTGACCCGCGCGCGCCAGATCCGCATTGCCGAGGTCGAGGGCAACACCACGGGGTGATCGTTCCCGCCCGCGCGGCCATCACCGCGTGCGCATGCGATTGAATTAGACCGGCGCCCGTTCTATCACGAGCGCCGGTTTTCGTTTGTCCGGCCCATGGCGCCGGACGGTCCGGAGGAGACGGAAGATGTCGCGGTACGACGCGCGCAAGGTCGAGCCGAAATGGCAGGCGGCCTGGGAGACGGCAGGATCGTTCACGGCGGTGCGCGACGAGAGCCGCCCGAAGTACTACGTGCTCGAGATGTTTCCCTATCCCTCGGGCCGGATCCACATGGGCCACGTGCGCAATTATGCGATGGGAGATGTGATCGCCCGTTACAAGAAAGCGCGCGGCTTCAACGTGCTGCACCCGATGGGCTGGGACGCGTTCGGTCTGGCTGCCGAGAACGCCGCGATGGAGCGCAAGATCCATCCCGGGTCCTGGACCTATGACAACATCGACACGATGCGCGGACAGCTCAAGTCGATGGGGCTCAGCCTCGACTGGTCGCGGGAGATCGCGACCTGCCACCCGGAATACTCGCGCCATCAGCAGGCGATGTTCATCGACATGCTGGAGGCCGGATTCATCGACCGGCGCTCCTCGATGGTCAATTGGGATCCGGTAGACCAGACCGTGCTGGCCAACGAGCAGGTGATCGATGGCAAAGGCTGGCGCTCGGGCGTTCCGGTGGAACGACAGGAACGTGTGCAGTGGGTGTTCCGCATCTCGGACATGGCGGATGAGCTTTTGTCGGCACTGGACAGGCTGTGCGCTTGGCCCGACAAGGTCCGCACCATGCAGGCCAACTGGATCGGCAAGTCCCGCGGCCTGAACTTTGGCTTTGCGCTAACCGAGCCCTTCGGCGGGGCCGAAACGGTGGACGTCTATACAACCCGGCCTGATACGCTGCTGGGCGCGTCATTCGTGGGTATCTCGCCCGATCACCCCCTGGCCAAGGCGGTTGTCGAAGCCAACCCCGATGCGGCCGCGGTGGTGGCCGAGATGCGCAAGAGCGGGACGTCCGAGGAGGCGATCGAGAAAGCGGAGAAGCTGGGCTTTGATACCGGGCTGCGCGTGCGTCACCCGCTGAACCCCGATTGGGAGCTGCCGGTCTGGATCGCGAACTTCATCCTGATGGATTATGGCACCGGCGCGATCTTCGGCTGTCCGGCCCATGACCAACGGGACCTCGACTTCTGCCGGAAGTATGATCTGCCGGTGATCGATACATTCTTTGCGCTGGATGACCCCGCGCCCGTGACGAAAGACGCCTTTGTACCGGCGAAGACCGAGACGGTCCGGTGGGTCGATCACTTCACCGGGATCACCGAGGCGACCGGACAGGAGGCAATCGACGCCACCATCGCCTATGCCGAGGAGCATGGCTGGGGCCAGGGCGTCGATCAGTTCCGCCTGCGTGACTGGGGGATCTCGCGCCAGCGCTATTGGGGCTGCCCGATCCCGATCATCCACTGCAATGCCTGCGGCGTCGTGCCGGTGCCGAAAGAAGACCTGCCCGTGCGCCTGCCCGAGGATGTGAGTTTCGACATCCCCGGCAACCCGCTCGACCGGCATGACAGCTGGCGTCAGGTCCCCTGCCCCAAATGCGGCGAGGCCGCGCGGCGCGAGACCGACACGATGGATACGTTCGTGGACAGTTCATGGTATTTCGCCCGCTTCTGCTCGCCCCGGGCCGAGACGCCGACGGATCTGGACGACATCAACTACTGGATGAATGTCGATCAGTATATCGGCGGAGTCGAGCACGCGATCCTGCACCTTTTGTATTCCCGGTTCTTCTGCCGGGCCATGGCCGGGACCGGTCACTTGCCGCAAAGCGCTGGCGAGCCGTTCAACGCGCTCTTCACCCAAGGGATGGTGACGCACGAGACCTATGCGGTCGAGGGCATGCCGGAGCCGGCCTGCTGGACAGCGCCCGAGGATATCGACTTCTCGGGGGACGCTCCGGTGCACAAACAGACGGGCAAACCGATCCGCATCGGCGCGACGACCAAGATGTCGAAGTCGAAGAAGAACGTGGTCGATCCCGAACAGATCATCGCCGAGTACGGCGCCGATACCGCCCGGTGGTTCATGCTGTCGGACAGCCCGCCAGAGCGTGACGTCGAGTGGACTGCCGCAGGCGTGGAAGGCGCGCACCGGTTCCTGCAACGGCTGTGGCGGATTGTGGATGAGGCTGATCTGGAAGGGGCCGCGGGCGAAAGCGCTGCGGCAACGGACCTGCGCCGCGCGACACACAGTGCGATCCAGGGCGTCACGGACGGGATTGAAGGCTTCAGTTTCAACAAGGCGGTCGCCCGGATCTATGAGCTGACCAACGCCATCGGCAAAGCCGGTGGCGATGATGCCGGGCTCGCCGCGGCCCGCCGTGAAGCCTGCGAGGCGCTCGCGCGGCTGATGGCGCCGATGGTGCCGCACTTCGCCGAGGAGATCTGGGCCAAGCTGGGGCACGAGACGATGGTCGTCGATGCGCCCTGGCCCGAAGCGGATCCGGCGCTGCTGACGCGCGATACGGTCACCCTGCCGATCCAGGTGAACGGCAAGAAGCGCAGCGAGATCGAAGTCGCCAAGGATGCCGCAAAGGACGCGATCTCGGCGATGGCTCTGGACGATCCGGCCGTGCTACGGTTTCTCGAGGGCAAGGAGCCGAAGAAGGTCATCGTCGTGCCGGGCCGGATCGTCAATGTCGTCGTCTAGCCGCCGGGTCCATCGGCGGGCCGTGCTTGGTGGCCTCGGCGTTTTGCCGATTGGCTTGGCTGGCTGCTTTCGGCCTCTGCTCGCGGAAGGCGGCGATGCGCAGCGCGTGCAGGGCAAGATTGGCCTGCCCGCGGTCGATGGACGTTTCGGATATTTCCTCAGCCAAAGCCTTGAGGATCGGCTGGGCACGCCCGTTGACCCGCAATTCCGGCTCGAGGTCAGCACCCGTCTGCGCGACCGGGATCTGGCGATCGCTCAGAACAACGATGTGACACGCAAGACGGTGATTGCGCAGACGACGTGGCGGCTGTTCCGCCTCGGCCAGGCTTCACCTGTTCTGCGCGATGACATCACGGTTCAGTCGGGGTTCAATGCCACCACGTCGCTGTTCGCGACCCGGCAGGCACGGCTGGACATCGAACGGCGGCTGGCCCGCGATATCGGCGAGCGGATCGCCCGGGCGCTGCTGGCGCGCGCGGATCTCCTGACCACATGAAGATCGCCGCCCGGTCCGCGCCGGGTTTCTGCCGGGCGCCAGATACGTCGCTGATCGGAGCGCTGCTGTTCGGCCCAGATGACGGACTGATCGCCGAGCGGCGGCGCGATCTGGTTGCGGCTCTTCTGGGCGGTGACGACACCGACATGCGTCTCACGCGCCTGGCCGCCGCGGATGCCCGCAAGGATGCAGCGCTTGTGGCCGATGAGTTGCGCGCACAGGGCTTTTTCCCCGGTCGGCGCGTGGTGGTGATCGAGGACGGAACGGACGGGCTTGGCAAACCGCTCGCCGCAGCGCTGGACGGCGTGACCGACGCGGATGCGTTCCTGGTGGTTGCGGCCGGAACGCTGACCGCCCGGTCCGCTCTGCGCAAACTGTTCGAGACCGATGGTCGGCTGGCCGCTGTACAGATGTTTGCCGATGCGCCGGATCCGCGCGATGTCGAGGAGCGGTTGCGCCTGGCGGGTGTTGCCGCGCCGGTGTCGCGAGACGCCGTCGAGGTTCTCGTCGGGCTCGGTGCAGATATGGATCACGGCAGCTTTGCGCAACTGCTGACCAAGATCGCGGTCTACGTGACGGGCCAGACCGAGCAGGTCTCCGCCGAGCAGGTGCTGGCCATGGCACCGCAAGGTCTGGACACCGAGGTCGACCGTCTTGTGCAGGCGGTGGCGGATGGGAGACCCGGTGAGATCGGCGGTCTGATGCGGCGTCTCGGAGCCTCAGGCGCGGCGCCAACAACCCTGCTGATCGCGATGGCCCGGCATTTCCGGCAGCTGATGTTGGCGGCGAGCGCCCCGGGCGGCGCCGAGGCGGGAATTGCCCTGATCAAGCCGCCGCTATGGGGCCCGCGCCGGTCGGCGTTTTCAGGGCAACTCAGAAAGTGGCGGCAGGACCGGCTGGAGCAAGCCAACCGGCTGCTGTTCGAAACCGACGGCAAGGTGCGCAGCGCGGCGCCGGTGCCTGGCGAGGCCCTCGTCGAGCGCTGTTTCTTGCGACTGGCGATGATGGCCGGGCGCTAGGGTTGGTCTCGCAAATGCCTCACTCCGAGAGCTTGCGGCACAGCTCGTCGAGCTGATCGAGCGACTTGTAGCGGATCTTCACCTCACCGCCACCATCGGCATCGAGATGATCAATCGAGACTTTCATTCCGAGCGTCGAGCTGAGATCGCCCTCGATCGCACGGGTGTCCGCATCTTTCTCGGCTGCCCTGCGCGGGGCCTTGGCACGGTCAGCGGCCGGCAGCTGTTTGGCCAGAGCTTCTGTCTGCCGGACATTCAGGCCCTTGGTGATCACCTCGTTCGCCAACTGTCCGGCATCTGCGGCGCCGATCAACGCCCGGGCATGACCCGCGCTGAGCTTGCCCGCCCGCAACAGCGTCAGAACGGTCGGCGGCAAGGACAACAGGCGCATGGTGTTGGCAAGATGACTGCGGCTTTTTCCAATGGTCTTGGCCAGCTCCTCCTGCGTGTAATCGAAGTTTTCAATCAGCTGGGCATAACCGCGGGCCTCTTCGACCGGGTCGAGATCGACACGCTGGACATTCTCGATGATCGCAATCTCGAGCAGTTGCTTGTCATCGAACTCGCGGATGACCGCGGGCAGTTCATGCAGACCCGCCTTCTGCGCCGCCCGCCAGCGCCGTTCGCCCGCGACGATCTGGTACGCACCCTCGTGCCCCGGATCAGGCCGGACGATGATCGGCTGGATCACGCCATGCGCCTTCAGCGAGGCGGCGAGCTCGTGGATGCTTTCGGGGTTGAACATCTGACGCGGCTGATCGGGGTTGGCGCGGATCTTGTCGATCGGCAGCATCGACGGCGCCCGGCCATCGGGCGCAGCAACCTCCGGCGCCGGGGCACCGGCCGGCCGATCCTGATCACCGAGAAGTGCCGACAGACCGCGACCCAGCGCGCGGCGTTCTGCTTTCTTTGCCATGGCGGGTCTCCCTTCAGGCGGCGTGTGAATGGCCATCGCCGGCCAGAAGCTCGGCCGTCAGTGCGACATAGGCTTTGCTGCCCGCACAACTGGCATCGTATTTCAGGGCGGGCATCGCATAGCTGGGTGCTTCGGACAGCCGGACATTGCGCGGAATGATCGTGTCGAACACGATGTCGCCGAGGTTTTCCCGGACATCCTCGGCCACCTGGAAAGACAGGCGGTTGCGCTGATCGAACATGGTCAGGACGATCCCGCGGATCTTCAGGCCCGGGTTCAGGTTGCCCTGGACGATCCGCACGGTTTCGAGAAGCTGGGTCAGACCTTCGAGCGCGAAAAACTCGCATTGCAGCGGCACGATCACCGAATCCGCCGCAACCATGGCGTTGACGGTCAGAAGGTTAAGCGATGGCGGACAATCGATCAATATATAGTCGTAAGCAGATCTTATATCCACAACATGTGTGTCTTCGATTAGGGATTGAAGCCGCGTGGCGCGATCCGGATCGTCGATCAACTCGGCATCCAGACCCGACAGATCGACCGAGGCCGGGACAAGGTGGAGATTGTCATAACCGGTCTCGGTCAACGCCGCGGTCAGGTCCGTCTCGCCCGCGATTGCGTTGTAACTGGTGATCTCTCGCGCATTCGCCGGGAAGCCAAGCCCCGTCGAGGCGTTGCCCTGCGGATCAAGATCAATGATCAGGCACCGCTTGCCTGCATCGGCGAGACCCGTGGCGAGGTTGATCGCGGTCGTCGTTTTGCCGACGCCGCCCTTCTGGTTGGCAATGGCCAGAATCCTCGCGCGCCGCTGTGCTGATGGCTGTGCCGTCATGATCTGGGAGCAACCTCTGAGAGTTTAAGAATCGTGCCCTCTGGATCAGTGCGACTCGGCAGGGCCTCGATCGAAATATGCCAAGTCTCGCGCGCCGCGGTCAATTCGGATCTGGCCGTTTTGCCCTTGGGAAAGAGCAGGACTGTGCCGGGATGGCAAAACCTGTGCGCAAGGGTGAGGAGCCTCGACAAGGGCGCGAGGGCGCGGGCCGAAATGATGTCGGCCTTGTGGTCAGTGGCGGCCTCGATCCGGGTGTTTTCAACGGTCACCGAAAGATCGAACGTCCGCGCGGCCTCTCGAAGGAAGACGCATTTGCGCGTGTCGGATTCGATCAGTGTGATGGTCAGATCCGGGCGTCTGTCGCGTGCAAGGATCGCACAGACAAGACCGGGAAAGCCGCCGCCGGAGCCAAGGTCTGTCCAGGTATTGGCGGTTTGCGGCACATGTTCGAACAGCTGCGCGCTGTCGGCGATATGCCTCTGGTGAATCGAGGCTTCGTCCCTGCGCGAGATCAGGTTGATCCTGGCGTTCCACTTGAGCGTAAACGCCGCGAACGCCTGGAGTGTGTCCTGCGTTTCACGTGAAACATTTGTTAAGACATCGAGCGGATCGGCCACCTAGGACGCCTTGCGCGTGGCACCGCGCTTGGCATAGATCGCCAGCAAGGTCAGCGCCGCGGGCGTCATGCCTTCAATGCGGGACGCTTGGCCGATGGTCCGCGGGCGAATCGCCGTCAGCTTTGCCGACATCTCGTTCGAGAGGCCGGATATCGCGCTGTAGTCAGCATCAGCCGGCAACGCCACCGCTTCATCCGCGCGCATCCCGTCGACATCGCGCTGCTGCTTTTCAAGATAGGGCGCGTAGTGCGCCTCGGCCGCGACACGGTCTACGGTTCCCGGGTCGAGGGATGCGAGATCCGGCCAGATGCGCGTGAGATCGTCGAAATCCCGCCCGGTCATCGACAAAAGATCAAGCGCCGTGCGACGAACGCCATCTTTGTTCACATGGATGCCGTGGGCCGCTGCCTTGTCTGGCGAGACCGAGTGATCGGCCAACGTATCGCTTACAGCGTTGAACGCGGCCGTCCGGTGTTCGAAATGCGCGCGCCGAGCGGCGCTCACGCACCCGATTGCAATGCCCTTCGGCGTTAACCGGCGATCCGCATTGTCGACCCGAAGCGACAGCCGATATTCGGCGCGAGAGGTAAACATGCGGTACGGTTCCGTCACGCCGCGGGTGATCAGATCGTCAATCATGACGCCGATATACCCGTCAGCCCGGTCAAGGAGGAACGGGTCCTCGTTCTGGCACGCCCGCGCAGCATTGATCCCAGCCATCAAACCTTGGGCTGCAGCTTCCTCATATCCTGTGGTTCCGTTGATCTGACCCGCAAGATATAGACCCGGTAACGCTTTGAGCTGCAGAGTTGCATCAAGCGATCGCGGATCGACATAGTCGTACTCGATCGCATAGCCGGGATGGACGATCTGCGCTGCCTGAAGCCCCGGGACGGTTTTAAGGAACGCCTCCTGCACGGTAACCGGCAGCGATGTCGAGAGACCATTCGGATAAATCAGATGCGAGGTCAGCCCTTCCGGCTCCAGAAAGATCTGATGCGACGCCTTGTCGGGAAAGCGATGGATCTTGTCTTCAAGCGAGGGGCAGTAGCGCGGACCGGTGCCAGAGATTTTCCCGGAGTACATCGCTGATCGCGTCAGATTTTCCGCAACGATTTCCTGGGTCTGCGCATTTGTGTGCGTGATGTGGCACGGCACCTGACGCATCGGGGGACGGAAGCTCATCGTCGAGAAAAGCTGGGGTTTCTCATCGCCCGGCTGTGGCTCGAGATGATCGAATGCGATGGTGCGGGCGTCAAGCCGTGGCGGTGTTCCGGTCTTGAGTCGGCCAAGGCTCACCCCAAGGTCGTCCATCCGCTGCGCGAGACGGATCGATGCCGTGTCGCCGCGGCGACCTGCTTCGATCGTTTCCTCTCCGCGATGAATCACGCCGCGCAGGAAGGTTCCCGTTGTGAGGACAACCGCCCGTGCCGCGATCTCCGTGCCGTCAGCGAGAACGACGCCGCGCGCAACACTTCGCTGAAGCAGCAGGTCGACCACCTCGCCTTCCACGATGTCGAGCCCAGGCTGATCAAACAGCGCTGCCTGCATCGCAGTCTTGTAGGCCTCCCGATCGCTCTGAGCACGGGGACCCCGCACCGCGGGACCTTTCCGCCGGTTCAACAGTCGAAACTGGATACCGGAACAGTCCGCGACGCGACCCATCACGCCGTCGAGCGCATCGATCTCGGCAACCAAATGACCCTTACCAAGACCCCCGATGGCCGGATTGCAGGACATTTCACCAATTCGGTCCTTGCGATGCGTGACAAGAACCGTCCGCGCACCGCACCGCGCCGCCGCATGCGCCGCCTCAGCGCCAGCGTGCCCACCTCCCACAACAACGACGTCAACCGGATGTTTCACGTGAAACACTCACTTCCCAAGACAGAACGACGAAAACACAGCCCCCAGGACATCTTCGACACCGACCCTGCCGATCACCCGCTCGAGATGCGTCGACGCGAGACGTAGATCTTCGGCGAGAACCTCAAGGTCCGACTCGCCAATCGATGCGGCGCATTTCTGAACCAACACGCTACACTCTTCAACCGCGACTGTATGGCGATGATGCGAAAGCAGCCCCACATCGCCCAACGACGACGGTAACGCTTTGGCAATCTTACCTAACAAAGCGTCAACGCCTGCTCCGCTGGTCGCCGAGACCGAAAGGTCGCCAGCCCCCACAGCAATATCTCCTTTGGTCGATACCACAAGATCCCCGGCGCCGCGCTCGACACCCAGGTCAACGGCCTCGACATCCGGGGCCGACAAAAACAGCCGGATGTCCGCCGCCTCAGCCCGGGCCCGGGCTCGCGCCACACCGATTTGCTCAACCGTGTCCGATGTCTCCCGCAACCCTGCCAGATCCAGAAACGTCACCGGGATGCCATCCAGGTCGAACCGCGCCTCGATCACATCCCGCGTCGTCCCGGGAATGTCCGAGGTGATCGCCGCCTCGCGTCCAAGAATTGCGTTCAGGAGCGAGGATTTCCCAACATTTGGTGCTCCGACCAGAGCCACCTCAAATCCTGTTCTAAGCCGCTCCGCCTTTGCCGATCGCCTCAGTTCTGTCTGCAGTTCCGACAAAAGCGTCTCCAGCAGTGCCCGAACATCATCGGAGACATCTTCGGGCACCTCCTCATCTGCCCAGTCGATGGTCAACTCCACCAATGCACGCGCTTGCAGCAGAACCTCGCGCCACCGGTCCGCCTGATCCGAAACCGCCCCTGACATTATCTGAAGCGCCTGCCGTCTTTGCAGATCCGTCTCCGCCGCGATGAGATCGCCGATCCCTTCTGCTTCAGTCAGATCGATCAGCCCGTTCATCACCGCACGGCGCGTGAACTCACCAGGCTCTGCAACACGCGCGCCCGGACATGCAGCAATGGCATCCAGAACAGCGGAGATCACCGCCGGTCCACCATGACAGTGGATCTCGGCCGCGGCTTCGCCGGTATAGCTTGCGCCTTCAGCGAACGTCACGACCATGGCGTCGTCGATCACGTCGCCATCTGGCCCGAAAAGATCCCGTCGCACCAAGCGGCGCATTTCTGGAACCCGCCCGCCCGTCAGGCGCGTGATCACGTCAGCAGAGGCCGGCCCAGACACGCGCACGACCGCGATGGCCGAACAGACCCGCCCGGTTGCCAGCGCATAGATCGTGTCATTGGACATGTGAGACCCCGGCCCCAACCGGGCCCGGATGCGGGCCTCAGGCGTTCATCGAATCGAAGAACTCGCTGTTCGTCTTGGTCTGCTTCAGTTTCCCGAGCAGGAATTCGATGGCATCGGTTGTGCCCATCGGGTTCAGGATCCGGCGCAGCACGAACATTTTGGTCAGGTCGGCTTTCGAGACCAGCAAGTCTTCTTTCCGCGTTCCAGATTTCAGGATGTCCATTGCCGGATAGACCCGCTTGTCGGCCACCTTGCGGTCGAGCACGATCTCCGAGTTACCGGTGCCCTTGAACTCCTCGAAGATGACCTCGTCCATCCGCGAGCCGGTATCGATCAGCGCCGTCGAGATGATCGAGAGCGAACCGCCCTCCTCGATATTCCGTGCAGCACCGAAGAACCGCTTCGGACGTTGTAGCGCGTTCGCATCGACACCGCCCGTCAGAACCTTACCCGAGGATGGCACGACCGTGTTGAAGGCCCTACCAAGTCTTGTGATCGAATCGAGCAGGATCACAACATCTCGTCCATGCTCGACCAGACGCTTGGCCTTCTCGATCACCATGTCGCTGACCGCCACGTGGCGCGTTGCCGGCTCGTCAAAGGTCGAGGACACAACCTCACCCTTCACCGAGCGCTGCATGTCCGTGACCTCTTCCGGCCGCTCATCGATCAACAGCACGATCAGATAACACTCGGGGTGGTTCGCCTCGATCGAGTGTGCGATGTTCTGCAGCAGCACTGTCTTACCCGTGCGCGGCGGCGCGACGATCAGGCAGCGCTGGCCTTTCCCGATTGGCGCGACCAGGTCAATGACACGGGCCGACTTGTCCTTGATGGTCGGATCCTCGATCTCCATCTTCAGCCGCTCATCGGGATAAAGCGGCGTCAGGTTGTCGAAGTGCACCTTGTGGCGCGCCTTCTCCGGATCCTCGAAGTTGATCGTGTTGACCTTCAGAAGCGCGAAGTACCGCTCGCCATCCTTCGGCGCACGGATCGGCCCTTCGACCGTGTCGCCCGTGCGCAGGGCAAACCGGCGGATCTGGCTTGGGCTGAGATAGATATCATCTGGCCCGGGCAGATAGTTCACATCCGGCGAGCGCAGGAATCCGAACCCGTCCTGCAGAACCTCGAGGACGCCGGAGCCGATGATTTCAGTCCCCTCCTCGGCGAGTTCCTTCAGGATGGCAAACATCTGGTCCTGCTTGCGCATCGAAGCCGCGGCCTCGATTTCCAGCTCTTCAGCCAGAGCAAGCAGTTCGGCAGGCGATTTCGCCTTGAGGTCGGAAAGTTTCTGTTCTGTCATGATACGGTCCAAAGCCGCGTATTCGTTGGTCTAGGAAGGGGTGCCAACCGGCTCGAGTAGGGAAGGCAATGCGAGCGAGCCGTCGTCTTGGCAGCCATATATGGTTTTAGTGTGTCATTTGTCAACGGCTACACGGCCAGCGCGCGCAGATCCGTCGCGCTGCGCAACGCGCTTGATCTCAGCCATACGTAAAACGTCGTTCAGAAAGGTTTCACAACGATGAAGATGACGATGCCGATCATGGCCAGCGTCGGGACCTCGTTCATCAGGCGATAGTACCGGCCCGGGCGGGTGTTCTGATCCGCCTCGAACACCTTGCGCCATCCGGCCAGCGCCATGTGGAACCAGGTCATCGCCAGGATCAGCACAAGCTTGACCCAGGGCCAGACCGCACTCCAGTCGATGATCCCCGGCGTGGCGGCCAGGAGGATCCCGCAGATCCAGGTTACGATCATCGCGGGGTTCATGATGACGCGGAGCAGCTTCAGCTCCATGATCTTCAAGGTCTCAGAAAGCTGATCTCCCGGCTCGGCCCGCTCGGCATGATAGACGTAGAGCCGCGGCAGATAGAAGATCCCCGCCATCCAACTGATCACGGCCATGATGTGCAGCGCCTTGATCCACGGATAGCCCAGCGCCAGCCAGTCGCCGATCATCCCCGGATCGCCTTCAGCAGCACATCGACATTTCCGGGATCCGCATCCGGCGTGATCCCGTGGCCAAGGTTGAAGATATGCGGGTGGCCGTGCATGGCGCGGCAGATCTTGCGGGCTGCATCCCCCAGGGGATCACCGCCCAGCACCATCATCAGCGGGTCGAGATTGCCCTGCAGCGCCACGTTCGGCATTGCGTGCCGTGCCCAGTCCAGCGGTGTCGCCTGATCCAGCGCCACCGCCTGCGCCCCGACCTGCTGCGCATAGCTTGGATACTTTGCGCCTGCACCGCGGGGGAATCCGATAACCGGAACGCCGGGATGCCTCACCGCCAACGTGTCCACGATCCGCTTTGCCGGGGCGATCGAATACGCCTGAAACATGTCCGGGATCAGCGTGCTCGCCCAACTGTCGAAGACCTTCACGACCTCGGCTCCGGCTTCGATCTGTTTGGACAGGTAGTGGATCGTTGCATCCGTGATCCGGTCGATCAGGGCCGAGAACACCTCGGGCTGCTGATACATCAATCGCCGCGCCGGGGCCTGATCCGTGGTTCCATGTCCCGCGATCATGTAAGTCGCCACGGTCCATGGCGCCCCGGCAAACCCGATCAGCGTTGTCTCGGCAGGCAGAGAGCCCGAGAGCCGCCCTACGGTCTCGTAGACCGGCGAGAGGACCTCATCAACCTCGTCAACCGGCTTCAGTGCACCAAGATCGACGCCTTCGCCCGGCCAGGCCAGTTTCGGCCCCTCACCCTCGACGAACCACAGCTTCATGCCCATGGCCTGCGGCACCAGCAGGATATCGGCAAACAGGATGGCCGCATCAAAGCCATATCGCCGGATCGGCTGCAGGGTCACTTCCTCGGCCAGTTCCGGCGTGTAGCAAAGGTCCAGAAAGCTCCCAGCTTGTTTGCGTGTCTCGCGATACTCTGGCAAATAGCGACCGGCCTGTCGCATGAGCCAGACGGGAGGCACGTCCAGATCTTCCCCAGCCAATACCTTCAGCAGCGTCTTGTCGCTCGGCATCCCTCGGTCTTCCCCTCTGTCTTCTTTATATATGTGTAGCTGTTGTTGTGGTGCTGTGGGTTATGGGGATTATCGCACCGCGCGAGATATGCACAGAGTTATGCAGGGCAAAATTCCATCCCACGAAGTTATGAACGGCTTGCCGGCAGATTGTGGACGGAAATGGTATTGTTTTTTATAAGCAAAAACAGTGCTTTACGAAAGACTAATGAAAAGTTAACGTAGCTTGGGCCGGTAAACTTCCAGGTCATGATTTTCACAGCCCTCATTTGTCCACATTCTCCCCGGATGCATCGTTCATCCCATTCACATGTTTGCAACCTTGGCAGAATTCACAGGGTCGGACAGTTTGGTGACAGTTGCCCCCGTCTTCCCCGGTTTTCACAACGTGACAACGCCCTTCCCAGACAGAGCCGGTCTTGCCAAGGTAGGGTGACTGCTCTGCACCGGACCCACCGTTCATGACCGATGCCCAACCCGCGCATATCCATCTGATCTCCGATTCTACCGGGGAGACGCTGCATGCTGTGCTCCGTGCCGTTCTGGCTGCCTTCCACGACACGGCGCCCGAGATTCATATCTCGGTCTTTGTCCGGTCCGAGCGCAATCTGACCGAGGCGTTGGACACCGTCTCGTTCGTGCCGGGACTTGTGATCTATACGCTGGCCGATATGTCGCTCCGACAAATTCTGGTCGATCGATGTGCCGAGTTGAAGGTGCCGATCATCGCCCCGCTCGAGCCGGTGGTGACGGCCCTGTCGGGCTTTCTCGGCGTTGCGCCGAATTGGAAGCCGGGCCAGCAGCACAAGGTGACCAACGAGTATTTCGATCGTATTGCTGCGTTGGACTATGCGATCGCCCATGACGATGGCGCCTTGGGTGAGCGCTTGATGCAGGCCGATGTGATTCTGACCGGTGTCTCACGGACCTCGAAAACGCCGACATGTATCTATCTCGCGCATCGCGGGATCAAGGCGGCGAACGTGCCTCTGGTGCCCAAGACCGAGCCGGATCAGGCGTTCTTCGATGCCATCAAGCGCGGCGTTCCCGTGATCGGGCTGACGGCCAGCCCCTCGCGCCTCACGCAGGTTCGAACCCAGCGGTTGGAAGTGCTCGGCGCGGCGCGCAGTGCCGACTACGCCGAGATTGACCAGATCCGGCAGGAGGTGGCCGAGGCCCGGCTGTTCTTCGATCGGCATGGGATCCACGTGATTGACGTGACCCGCCGGTCGATCGAGGAGACGGCGGCGGAGATCCAGGTCTTCCTGCGCGGCCGCGATCCGGCGACAGTATGAGCGTGCCTGCGTTGATCTTGGCAAGCGGCAGTGCCGTGCGGGCTGACATGCTGCGCGCCGCCGGTGTCGAGATCGAGGTCATTCCGGGCCGCGTCGATGAGGACGCGATCAAGGCTGGCATGTTGGCCGAAGGGGCGCCGCCCCGTGATGTCGCCGACATGCTGGCCGAGAAGAAAGCGTTGCGCACCGGCGCGAAACATCCCGGTCGGTTGACCCTTGGCGCAGATCAGGTGCTGATCCATGACGGGGCGTTGCTCAGCAAGGCCGACACCGTGGCCGATGCCCGCGCCAGGCTGACTGCGCTGCGCGGAGCGCGGCACGAACTGCTGTCGGCTGCAGTGATTGTGGACGGCAACCGCCCGGTCTGGCGCCATATCGGCAGGGCAGTGCTGACCATGCGGCCGTTTTCGGATGCATTCCTCGAGCGGTATCTGGCCGAGGCGGGTGAGGCGCTCACCTCCTCGGTCGGGTGCTATCATCTGGAAGGGCTGGGTGCGCAGCTGTTCGCGCGCGTCGAAGGAGATTACTTCACCGTTCTGGGCCTGCCGCTGCTGGAAGTGTTGGGATTTCTCCGCGCCCGGGGCTATCTGACGGAATGAGCACCGAAACAGATCACGAGGACCCCCGCCCCCTGACCGCTGGCGTCTGCGGCCATCCCATCGCGCAATCAAAGTCTCCGCGCCTGTTTCGTCATTGGCTCGACGTGTTTGGGATCGAAGGGCACTACGCACCGTTGCTGGTCGAGCCATCCGGCTTCGATACGGCGATCCGCGGAGTGCAGGCCGCAGGCTATCGTGGTGTGAACTGCACCCTGCCGCACAAGGAGGCCGCTTTGGCCACCGCTGACGAGGTCTCGGACGCAGCACGGGATATCGGCGCGGCCAATACGCTGACCTTTCTGCCGGATGGGCGGATCCACGCCGACAACACCGATGCGTTCGGGTTCATCGAGAACATGCGCGCGGGGGCGCCGCATTGGGATGCCGCCACTGGCCCAGCCGTGATGATCGGCGCCGGAGGTGCTGCGCGGGCCGGTGTTTTTGCGTTGATCGAGGCCGGTGCGCCCGAGATCCGCATCACCAATCGCACCGGGGAAAAGGCCGAGATGCTCGCCCGCCACTTCGCAGGGAAGGGCCTGATCGTCGTGGTCGACTGGGCGGATCGGGCGGATGCTTTGGACGGGGCCGCAACGATTGCGAATTCCACCAGCTTGGGGATGGTGGGCAACCCGCCGCTCGACATCAGCCTTGACGCCGCGCCAAGGACCGCGTTGGTCACTGATATGGTCTACAATCCTTTGACCACGCCGTTGCTGGCCGCGGCTCAAGCACGCGGGATGCCAACGGTCGATGGCCTCGGGATGCTGCTTCACCAGGCGCGGCCCGGGTTCCACCGCTGGTTCGGTCGCGATCCTCAGGTCACCGATGCGCTGCGGGCCGCGTGTCTTGGGGGCCCACCATGATTGTTGTTGGTCTCACCGGGTCCATCGGCATGGGCAAATCCACAACGGCGACGATGTTCGCCGAAGCAGGCGTTCCGGTCTGGGATGCCGATGCCGTGGTGCATCGCCTCTATGGTCCCGATGGCTCCGGAGCCACCGCATTGCACGCGATCGCGCCCGAGGCTGTCACCGCGGATGGCGTCGACCGGACCAAGCTGCGCAACGCGATCCTGGCCAATCCCGGATTGCTGAAAGATGTCGAAGCGGCCATCCATCCGCTCGTCGCTGGGGACCGAAACCGCTTTCTGGCTGCTGCACGGGAAAAGGGCGCTGCCATCGCGCTTTGCGATATCCCTCTGCTCTATGAAACCAGGGCCGAGACATGGCTCGACAAGGTCCTTGTCGTGACCGCCCCGGCACAGGTCCAGCGCGAACGGGTGCTCGCCCGTCCCGGTATGACCGAGGAAGCCTTCGAGGCGATCCTGGCCAAGCAGGTGCCCGATGCCGACAAACGCGCCCGCGCGGATTTTCTGATCGATACCAGCGCTGGACTGGACGCGGCCCGGGCCCGCGTGGCCGAAATCATCCAGACCCTGACGGAGGAAACAGATGCGTGAAATCGTGATGGATACGGAAACCACCGGCCTCGATCCGCAACAGGGTGACCGGATTGTCGAAATCGGCGGGGTCGAGCTGGTCAATCATCTGCCGACCGGGCGCGTTTATCACCAGTACATCAACCCCGAGCGATCCATGCCGAAGGAGGCGTTCGAGGTGCACGGCCTCGGCGATGATTTTCTGCGGGACAAGCCGGTGTTCTCGCGCATCGCTCAGGAGTTTCTGGATTTTGTCGGAGACGCCAAGCTGGTGATCCACAATGCCAGCTTCGACATGGCCTTCATCAATGCCGAGCTTGGCTGGCTTGGCCGGCCCGCCTTGCCCATGACCCAGGCGATCGACACGCTGGACATCGCGCGGCGCAAGTTTCCCGGGGCGCAGGCCTCGCTCGACGCGCTCTGCAAACGGTTCGGTGTCGACAATTCAGGGCGTGAGAAACACGGCGCGCTGCTCGACAGCGAATTGTTGGCCGAGGTGTATCTGGAATTGCTCGGTGGCCGGCAACAGGGCCTGACCCTGGAGCGGTCCGGCGCCGGGGCCGCGACCGCCGCTGTCACAGATGGTGCGGAATGGACCCCGCCGCCGCGGCCCACGCCCCTGCCGCCGCGTCTGACCGACGCGGAAAAGGCCGCACATGCGGCCTTTGTCGAGGAATTGGGCGAGTCGGCGCTCTGGTCAGCCTAAAATACTGAATCTTTTCAGAATCTTAGTATTCGACTCCGACATCGTCGAAAGCTACGATATGTGGTGTAGGACACCACAATCTGTGTTTCTACGGTTGTATACATCATAATGTAGAAAGGAGGTGATCAGTAGTGAGCAAGCCGTGTAAGAAGGTAAATCGAACCGTGCGTCCTGGAAAAAAACCGGGGCCGAAAACCGTGCCGGTAAAACCGCACAAGCGTTCGACCCCGTCAAAGTGCAAGTGATGTGCGAAACGCACACGACAGACGTACCAAGAACAAAATAGCTACGTCAATGAGAACGAAGTCGCCTTATGGGCGGCTTCACTTTTTGACCTTCAGTTCGGCTTGTCCTCGGCCTGTTGCGCCTGCAGGTCCGCAAGCTTCTGCCGGTAGAGCGAGGCGAAATCGACATTGTCCAGCATCAGCGGCGGATAGCCGCCATCGCGGGTGACGTCCGAGACGACCCGGCGCGCATAGGGCAGGATCTGGCGCGGGCATTCGATGAACAGGAACGGGTGGATGTGCTCCTTCGGGACGTTCTGGATCTCGAACACGCCGACATAGTCAAGCTCGACCAGGAACCGGGTGGATTCTCCGGTCTTCGCCGATGCGTTGACCTTCATGGCGACCTGATAGCGGTCATCCCCAGCGCCTGCCGCGTCGAGATTGACGGTCACGTTGATCTCGGGCGTGCCTTGGGACGGGGTTCCTTCGGTCGCGGCGACGTTCTCGAACGACAGATCGCGGATGTAGTGCGCAAGGATCTTCAGGCTGGGCGGGGTTTGCGTGGCGGCCTCTGCCGCCGCGCCGTTGCCGGCGTTCGTGGTTTCGTCTGACATGGCTGTTTTCCCTGGATCGAAGGATTGCGCCGGGGCCTAGCAGATCACCTGGCGGGTCGCAATCGCATCGGTGTTACGAGCGTCGCGGTGGCAGCGCGGGGCCCGGCCCGTTGGGCGGCGTATCGTCGTCGCTCTGGTCAGGGCCGGGGCCGGAACCGGGGTGCACCTCCTCGTAGGTGCCATCGACCGTCTGGCCGTCCGGCCCCATCGGGCGGCGCGGCCCGCCCGCGCCCATCGTGAACCCGGTCTGCACATGCACGGTCTTGAACCGCGGGGCGGCCCAGTTCCAGACCGCCGTTCGCACCGGTGGCAACAGCAGAAGAAAGCCAACGGCGTCTGTGAAGAAGCCAGGGGTCAGCAACAAGGCCCCTGCGAACAGGATCATCGCGCCATCGGCCAGCAACCGGCCCGGGTTCTCGCCGCCTGCCAGCCGTTCCTGCATCGAGTGCAGCACACCAAGCCCCTGTTGGCGCAGCATGGCCGAGCCGACGATCGCGGTCAGGATGACAATCCCGACCATTGGCCAGGTTCCAATCCAGCCACCGACTTCGATGAACAGGGCGATCTCGATGATCGGGATGGCGACGAGCAGCAAAAACAGGCGCATGATGGTTTCGAGAGACCTCTGGTCGCAGGAACGGGGCGGATTAATAGACTTGTCCGCATTCTGCCCTTACATAGGGACGGAACGGGCTGGATGACAATGGATGCGGCTGCGATGCCGCTACAGTCGACAATAAAGGGCGCCGCCGATGAGCAGCGATATGTTGGAACTGGTGCTGCTGTTCGCTGTGGCGGCAGTCGTTCTGTATCGGTTGAAAATGGTGATCGGGACCCGCACGGGGCACGAAGCGCCGCCGGAGTATCTGCGCCGCGAGCAGGATGCCGCTCAGGACGCCGCGCAAGGCAGCACTCCGGACGCGCAGGATGCCGATTACAGCGAGACCGCCACGGAGTACGAGGGCGAGACCGGACCCTTTGCCGATCAGATGTCCGCGATTCGCGCGGTCGAGCCGGGCTTTGACATTGACGAGTTCCTGGGCGGCGCGCGCGGCGCATACGAGATGATCCTGATGGCCTATGAAGAAGGCGATCGCGATACGCTCCGGTCGTTACTGGCGCCGGATGTATATCAGGCCTTCGAGGGCGGGATCGACGCGCGCGAGGCTGCGGCTCTGAGGGTCGAGGCGCGCTTCATCGGGGTGCGCGAGGCCAAGGTCGAGGAGATCGAGTTTGATCCGGACAGCAACATTGCCGATGTCTCGATCCGGTTCACCGGTGAGCTGATCACGGCGGTGCGCGATGCGGAGAACCGTGTGGTCGAAGGCGATCCGAACGAGATCCGGCGCCAGTCGGATCTCTGGACCTTCAGCCGCGAGATGGGGGCGTCCGATCCAAACTGGCTGTTGACCGGCACGGGCGACTGAAGCCCACGGCGGTGTGTCGAGATGTCCGGGCGGCGCAGCAAAGGCCGTGGTCGCGGCCTGAGCCCGGATGAACGCCGGCTTTGGGACTCCGTGGCACGGAGCGTCGTGGCACGGCCCGGTGGCGGCCTCTCCCGTGTCAGTGACCCAGATGGTTCAGGGCCCAGCGACCGGCCGAAAAATGGCGCGACGCTGCCCGTGGACCTTCCCGGGCAACGCGATGCCCTGAAGGGTCCCTCGCTGCCCCGTCGTCCCCTGGCCATGCGGCGTCCGACGGCGCCGTCTGTCTCCGTCACCTTCGCTCCGGAGGAAGCGGGTCCTGTGGGCAAACCACAGGCCGGTCTCGACCGGCGCACGGCGGACCGGCTGCGCAAGGGCGCGCGGGAGCCGGATGCGCGGATCGATCTCCATGGCATGACGGCGGACCGGGCGCATCAGGCGTGCCTGCGGTTTCTCGGCGAAGCGCTCGCGCGCGGGCACCGCGTGGTTCTGGTGATCACCGGGAAGGGTGCGGCGCGGGATCGGGATGGCTTTCCCGGTCGGGGGGGCGGGGTTCTGCGGGAATCCCTGCCAGGCTGGCTTCGAGCGTCTCCGTTGGCGCCCAGTGTTGTTGGGATCTACCAGGCACATCAGAAGCATGGCGGATCCGGCGCGTTCTATGTCTATCTGAAGAAGCGCCGCTAGTGGATCGCGGGCTGTTGCACCGCACGGGATCGTGCCTGCGGCACGCCCCCGCTTTGGCGCGGTGGCCCCGCCCCCGCCCCCAATCACCGCCGGACGCTGGCGCGTCCCGCGGCGGGCGGGGTCAGGGCGTGTCCTTCAGAGCGGAACGGACCATGCGGTCGAGCGCATCGAGAAACCGCGAGCGGTCCTGTTTCGTGAACGCCTTGTTCCCACCACCCTGGTTCAGTGGGTTGGCGGCGCGAAGATCGGTCATCAGGTCGCGCATCGCCAGGGCGTGGCCGATATTGGCCGGGGTGAACGCCTCGCCATTGTGGCGGATGGCGCGCGCGCCCGCCTCGATGCACTTCGCTGCAAGCGGGATGTCGCCGGTCACGCAGATATCGCCCGGCCCTGTGCGCTCGGCGATCCACATGTCGGCGACATCGGGGCCGTCCGGGACAATGACGGTCTCGACCAGCGGATGCGGATCGGGCCGGATCCCGCCGTTCGAGACGATGTAGACTTGGAGCCCGTGCCGGTCCGCAACCCGCAGCGCTTCGCTTCTGACCGGACAGGCGTCGGCATCTATGAAAATCGCAGTCATGGCACTCTCTCTTGCGCGATGGCCAACGGGTGCGCAAGCTTGTGTCATGTCGCGTTTATGGATTCTCGTAGCCGCCCTTGGATGGGCCCCGACGGTTTCGCCGCAGGATCTCGCCCCTGGGCGTTATCTCGTCGAGGTGGCAATCGTGCTGCCGAACATCCAGACGCGGGATTACAATTTCGAGACCGAGATCTGCTGGCGCGGGATCGAGGATCGCGATCCGCCATTGGGACCGTTGGGGCCCGGTCCGCTGAAGCGCTGCCCATCGAAAGTTGCTGCGATCAAGGATGGCATCGCGGTTGAGACCACATGTCTTGGCCCGAACGCGGGGTGGGGCTCAGGCACCTACAAGATCACACCAACCGGGTTCAAGGCGACGGTCGAGATGAACATGGGCGGCAAGAACATGACCCTGAAGGAAATCCAACGCGGCACTCGGCTGGGGTCTTGCGAATAACACCGGCCACCCGCGCGCCGGCAGACGCCGAAGGCGGCTGACGGAGGGCGGGTGGGCGGGGCCTGGTCGGAAGGGCCGGTGCGCGCTTTAGCGCGTAACGGTCCGCGCGATGGGCCCCGGCCCTTTTGAAATCCTAGAGCACGTACCGGCTGACATCGGTTGATTTCGCCAGATCGCCGAGGTGTTTCTCGACCATGGCGGCATCGACGGTGACCGCCTCGCCCGCACGGTCGGGTGCGGTGAAGCTGAGGTCCTCGAACACCCGCTCCAGCACCGTGTGCAGGCGGCGGGCGCCGATATTCTCGACCTGAGCATTGACCTCGGCCGCGATGCGGGCCAGCGCGTCGATGCCGTCGTCGGAAAAGCTGACCACCACGTCCTCGGTCCCCATCAGGGCTGTGTACTGTCGGGTCAGGGCGTTGTCGGTTTCGCTGAGGATCCGGCGGAAGTCGTCCTCGGTCAGGGCGCGCAGCTCGACCCGGATCGGCAGACGGCCCTGGAGTTCCGGCAGCAGGTCGGACGGCTTGGCGATGTGGAACGCGCCCGAGGCGATAAAGAGGATATGGTCCGTTGCCACCGCGCCATGCTTGGTCGAGACGGTTGTGCCCTCGATCAGCGGAAGCAGGTCGCGCTGGACGCCCTCGCGGCTGACATCGGCGCCGCGCGCCTCGGCCCGGGCGCAGACCTTGTCGATCTCGTCGAGAAAGACGATGCCGTTTTGTTCGACCGCGGTGATCGCCTCGCGGGTAATCTGTTCCTGATCGATCAGCTTGTCGGCTTCCTCGTCGATCAGGATCTTGTAACTTTCGGACACAGTGGTCTTGATCCGCTTCGTGCGCCCGGAAAACGCCTTTCCAAAAAGATCGCCGAGATTGGCAATCCCCATCTGGCTGTTCCCACCCGGCAGGTCGAGCATCGGCATGGGGTTCGATGTGTCCGAGATCTCCAGTTCGATCTCGGTATCGTCCAACTCGTTCGCGCGAAGCTTCTGGCGGAAGAACCGCCGCGTCGCGTCCGAACTGTCGCCCTTGACCAGCGCATCGATCACCCGGTCCTCGGCGGCGTCGTGGGCCTGCGTGCGCAAGGTCTCGCGTTTCTGCTCGCGGATCATGATGATCGCGCTTTCGACCAGGTCGCGGATGATCTGTTCGACGTCCCGCCCGACATAGCCGACCTCGGTGAACTTGGTCGCCTCGACCTTCAGGAACGGCGCATTCGCCAGCTTGGCCAGTCGGCGCGAGATCTCGGTCTTGCCGACCCCGGTCGGGCCGATCATCAGGATGTTCTTGGGATAGATCTCGGCCTGCATGTCGGCGTCAAGCTGCTGGCGCCGCCAGCGGTTGCGCAGGGCCACGGCGACGGCGCGCTTGGCGTCCGCCTGTCCGATGATGAAACGGTCGAGTTCCGAGACGATCTCGCGGGGGGTCAGGTCTGTCATGAGGTCCTTGGGTCAGCCAATGCCGGTCGCGGCGCGGTCAGGCATAGGGCCAATAGCGCCACATCCAGCCGTCACGCTCTTTCGGGACACGGCCCCCGGGGCCGAGTGTCCACCCGCGCTGCAGCGACATTTGGTGCAGCCAGGGCCACATGGCAATATCTATCAGGATAATCAGCGCGGTTATGATGATCCATCCGGTGATGTCGATCTCGATCCCCAGCGGTGTTGCGATGCTCAGAAACACCGGCCGGGCGATGGCAAGGTGCATGGCCCCCAGGACCGCGATCCGGTTCAGCCGAAGCGCCCAGATCCACGCGCCCACCCAATAGAGCGCAAGGGCGATCAGATCGAACGGCAGGGGCAGTGTTGCCATCGCCCGTCCAGCGATCAGGGCGGCCACCCCGCCGCCGATCACGTGCAGGGGCCGTGCGGCGGCGATGCCAAAGTCGTCTCCCGACAGGTCGAGATACCGCGCAAGGATCATCGCAAAGGCCGACAACACACCGAAGGAGGCGATGGCGAACGACGATTCCAGAAGAACGGCGAGGATCCCGCGCGCGCTGATCCCCTCGATCTTCGCGAGGCTCTGCGGGTCCGAGCCGTACATGAACAGGAAAAGCGCGATGATCGCGAAGGTGATCACGGGCGAGACCAGCCCCGGCAGACGGAAGCGGAACAGAAAGGCCGCCATGCTGAGCGCCGACATCCCCGCGATCAGCGCAATCCCGAAATACTTCGCTTCCATCCGCACTTCGGGCAGGGACATCGAGGTGGTGAAGCCAAGCGAGATCGATCCGACAATGGCAAGGGCGCTCGCGGGCCAGATCGGGCCGTTCTTGCCGCCGATTGCCTCGATGATCAGCCAGCACGCAACGGCGATGCCCATCATCGAGAATGTCGCGAGATCGTCGTTGCCGCCAACCCGCGCTGCCCGGAAGATCAGCGAGACGATGATCGTCCACCCGACAATGATCCCGACCGCGACAAGCGCCTGTTTGCCCCGGTTCTCGGTCGGGCGCCCAGCCGGATCGACGCGCGGTTTCATCGCGGGTTCCGGTGTCACTGCGGGTTGATCGTCGGACGGGGGCGGAGGCAATGCGGGGCTCGCTCGGAAATGACTGGGGCAGCGGCTTCTACGGACGAATACTGCCGTCGAGAATAGAACGTCATGTCGGGCCGCGCTAGGGGGATCCCCCATCGTGCTGCGGGTTTTCCACGCCTTGCACGAATGACGGGAGTTGGTAGCGTGCATTCCAGAAAGAGCATGCGGGATGGGGGCGATGGCCGAGAGATCCTTTGCCAAAGAAGTGCAACATTTGCGTCTCGGCGCGGGCGAGACCTTCCGCGGCGAGGGGATCTTGGCGATTACCAAGGCGCTGCTCGAATCGGGTGTCGGGTATGTCGGCGGCTATCAGGGTGCACCGATCAGCCACCTGATGGACGTGTTGGCCGACGCCCAGGACATCCTTGGTGAATTGGGCGTGCATTTCGAGGCATCTGCCTCCGAGGCGGCGGCGACTGCGATGTTGGGTGCGTCCGTGCACTATCCGATCCGCGGGGCCGCGACGTTCAAGGGACCGGTGGGTCTGAACGTCGCTTCTGATGCTTTGGCCAATCTTGCGTCGGGTGGTGTGACCGGCGGGACGCTGATCATCGTTGGCGAAGACTACGGCGAGGGGTCCAGCATCATGCAGGAACGCAGCCACGCATTTGCGACCAAGTCCCAGGTCTGGCTGCTCGATCCGCGCCCGAACCTGCCCTCGATCGTGCGGGCGGTGAAACAGGGGTTTGCGCTGAGTGAGGCGTCGAACACGCCCGTGCTGTTGGAGGTCCGCATCCGCGCCTGCCATGTGACGGGCGAATTTGAAACTGCGGACAATGTGCGCCCCGCGACGACCGTTCGGGATGCGCTCGAGACGCCGCGCCGCCGGACCGACCGGGTCGTGCTGCCGCCGCAATCCTATCTGCACGAGAATGAGAAGATCGAAAAACGCCGTCCCGCTGCCCAGGACTTCATCCGCGATCATGGCCTGAACGAGCGGTTCGGCCCGGCGGATGGCCGGATCGGGATCATCTGCCAGGGTGGAATGTACAATGGCGTCGTGCGCGCCCTGCAGCGATTGGGTTTGGCCGATCTCTATGGTGACACGCAGGTGCCGCTGCATGTGCTGAACGTGACCTATCCCCTGCTCGACGATGAGATCACCGGGTTCTGCGCAGGCAAGGACGCGGTTCTGGTGGTCGAGGAGGGACAGCCCGCCTATCTGGAAGACGCCATGGCGGCGATCCTCTATCGTGCAGGGGCGACGTGTCGTCTGATCGGCAAGGGGCCGCTGCCGATGGCGGGCGAGTATACCGGGCAGGTCATGCTCGATGGTCTGCGCCAGTTCGTGCAGGATCATGCGCCCGGCCTGCTTGGCGATGCCGCCCGTGCACCGAATGCCGAGACGGCGCCCGCCATCCCTAATCTGAAAGACACCGTCCCGATCCGCCCACCGGGCTTTTGTACCGGATGCCCGGAACGGCCGATCTTTGCCGCCACAAAACTGGTGCAGCAGGAACTGGGCGAGCATCACATCGCCGGGGACATCGGCTGTCACCTGTTCTCGATCTTTCCGCCGTTCGAGATCGGCGGGTCGACGATGGGCTATGGCCTTGGCCCGGCCTCGGCCTCGGCGCTGAAGGCGGATGGCGCGCGGCGGTCGATCTCGTTCCTCGGCGATGGCGGGTTCTGGCACAACGGGCTGACGTCTTCGATCGGAAACGCGGTCTTCAACCAGCAGGACGGCGTGATCGTGATCGTCGACAACTACTACTCGGCAGCGACCGGGGGACAGGACATCCTGTCATCGCGGGCTGCGAATACGTCGAAATCCACCAAGCACCCGATCGCCAAGGCTGTGAAAGGCATGGGCGTACAATGGGTTCGCCAGATTGACCGCACCTACGATGTGAGCGCGATGCGCGATGTTCTGCACGAGGCGCTGACAACCGAGGAGATCGGGCCGAAGGTCATTGTCGCCTCCTCCGAATGCATGCTCAACCGGCAGCGGCGCGAGCGGCCCCAACGCGCTGCGGCGCGCTCGCGCAGGGAGCGGGTGGTGACGCCGCGTTTCGGTGTCGACGAGGATATCTGCACCGGCGATCACGCCTGCATGCGCCTGTCGGGCTGCCCCTCGCTGGGTCTGAAACATCTCGATGATCCGCTGCGGGATGATCCGGTGGCGCGCATCGACGAGACCTGTGTCGGATGCGGCAATTGCGGCGAGGTGGCAACGGCGGCCGTGCTCTGCCCGTCCTTCTACCGGGCCGATGTGATCGATAACCCGACCTGGCTCGATCGTGTTCTGACGCGTATGCGCCGCGGTGTGATCGGCTGGCTGCAGACCCGGCGTGAGGCGGCTCGCCTGACCTTTGATCAGGGCGGTCTGTGATGCGCCTGTCCGCCACGCGCTCCCTGTCGCTGCCGCGCCGGTCGAGAAGGCGCACTTTGCCCACCCACCCGCGCGCGGCGGACCGGCGGGGGTGCCTGTGATGGACGGCTCGCGGGTCACGGACGGAGAGATCATCAAGCTCGCCATCATGGCGGTCGGGGGGCAAGGCGGCGGCGTGCTGACCAGCTGGATCGAGGCGTTGGCGCTGGCCCATGGCTGGCAGGTGCAGGCAACCGCTGTCGCTGGTGTGGCGCAGCGCACGGGCGCCACGATTTACTATATCGAAATGGCACCGGATACCGGGCGGGCACCCGTGTTCTCGCTGGCGCCGTCGCCGGGTGACATCGACATTCTGATCGCCGCCGAGTGGATGGAAGCGGGGCGCGCTGTGATGCGCGGCTTCGTCACGCCGGACCGGACCACATTGATCGCATCGACCCATCGGGCCCTGGCCGTGAGCGAGAAGATCGTGCCGGGCGACGGAAGCGCATCCGTGGAAGAGGTCCACGCCGCGGTCGACCTCGCCGCGCATCGGGTGATCGCCTTTGACATGCAAGACCCGGCGGTGCGGGCGGGCAGTGTGATCTCGGCGACCCTGTTCGGAGCGCTTGCCGGGTCGGGCGCCTTGCCCTTTCCGGGCGAGAGCTATGCCGATGTGATCCGCTCCGGCGGGCGCGGGGTGGACGCCAGTCTGGCTGCCTTCGAAGCCGGGCGTGCCGGCCCCGCCGAGGGTGGCAGCGATGAGGCGCCCGCAGTCGCCGCACCGGGTCCGGCAGGACCCGCCGACGAGATCGCGACTTGGGCTGAGCTGGGACAGCGCATCTCGGCTTTGCCGGATGCGGCGCAGGAGATGGCCAGGGCTGGGCTTCGGAAGGTCGTTGATTTTCAGGATGTTGCCTATGGTGCAGACTATCTGGACCATGTGGATCGGATCGCGGCGCTGGACCCCGGCGCCGGGCAGTTGACCGAGACCGCAGCCAAGTACATCGCCAACGCCATGGCCTATGACGACGTGATCCGGGTGGCGGATCTGAAGACCCGCTCCGCGCGCTCTCGCCGGATCGATGCCGAGATGGTGCGGGGCGATCGTGCGATGCAGATCACCGAATTCATGCATCCCGGGATCGCCGAGATCTGCGGCCTGATGCCCGCGCGCTGGGGTGCGTGGGTCGAGGCCCGGCCCCGTCTGATGGGCTGGCTCGACCGGCGCATCGGCGGGGCGCGGCACGTCCGGACCGATACGATCCGCGGGTTCGCGATGCTTTGGCTGATTGCCGGGCGGCGGCGTCACCGGCGCGGGACCCTGAGGCATCGGATCGAGAGGACGCATATGGCGGAGTGGCTGGATCTGGCCTGTGAGACGGCGCCGCGCGATCCGGCACTGGCCATCGAGATCCTTGCGATGCGCCGCCTGATCAAGGGCTACTCCGACACACACACACGGGGCCTGTCGAAATATGACAGGGTGCTCGGGGCGCTGGATATGCTGGCAGGGCGCGATGATGCGGCGGATTGGCTGCGACGTCTGCGCGAGGCGGCGCTGGCCGATGAGAAGGGCGAAGCGCTGGATGGTGCGCTGGCCACCATCCGGTCTTTCGTCGGTGAGACGGCTGTACCATGATCTCATTTTCTCGCGAATTAACAGTGGCTTGGGGAGAGACCGATCCCTTTGGCCTGGTATACTACCCGGCCATGTTCACTTGGTTCAACGAGACGGAACACGAGCTGCTGCGTCGGATCGGGTTCGGCACCCGGGAGCTGATCGAACAGCACCGCACCGCCTTTGTGATGGGTGATGTGCAGTTCCGCTTTGTCGGTCCGGCCTCTTACGGCGAGCGGGTCCTGACGACCATGCGGCTTGCCAAGATCGGTGGCGCGACCCTGCACTGGGACTGTGATGCGGTGCTGGCCGAGAGCGGCGCTCCGGTGACCAACGGGCGGGCGATCCGGATCTATGCTCAGGTTCAGGGCGATGGCTCGCTCAAGGCGCTGGAGATCCCGGAGGACATCCGCGCCGCGCTCACCAGGACCTCGGTGGACGACTGACGGGACCGATCAAGGCCGGAAAACACCCCGTATGGCAGGCGTATGGCACCTGTATGGCTTGCGTCCCGCAGGCGTATGGCACGGGTATGGCAGGCGTATGGACAGAAAGTCGCCGCGCCCGATCGTCGGAGGACGCCCAGATGCGCGCGCTATCCGCCGAGACCCGGCAGCCAGAGCGCGATGCCGGGGAACAGGATCAGCAGTGCCACCAACAGCATCGAACAGCCGATGAACGGCAGCGCGGCCATGTAAATGTCGCGCATCTTCGTCCCGGGGGCCGAGACCCCTTTCATCACGAACAGCAGCAGCCCGAAGGGCGGTGTCGTGAAGCTGATCTCGAGCGCGAGCAAGACGATGATGCCGAACCAGATCAGATCGAAGCCCAGCGTTTGCGCCAGCGGAAAGAAGATTGGCACCGTGAGCAGCATCATCGAGAGCTGGTCCATGAACATGCCCAGCACCAGCAGGATCGCGAACATGATCAGCAGCATGGTGATGGGATCCAGCTCGAACCCGGTCGCCCAGCGGATCAGACCCGAGGAGGCGCCGGAGAAGGCCAGCAGTGCCGAGAACGTGGCCGAGCCGAAGATGATCAGCAGCGCCATGGTCGTGACCTTCAGGGCTCCCATCACCGATTTCACGATCCCGTCCCAGGTCAGCGATCGGTAGAGCCCGGCCAGGATCACAACGCCAAGGCACCCGAAGGCCGCGCTCTCGGACGGGGTCGCAACACCGTACATGATCACCAGAATCACGCCGATCACGATCGAGACCATCGGCAGGATGTCGACCAGGAACAGGCGCGCCCGCTCGCCCCACCCGATGCTGTCAACCTCGTACGAAGGCGCAGCACTCGGATCGAGCATCGCCATGGCGAGGATCAACAGAACGTAGAGCCCCGCCAACAGCAGCCCCGGCACCACACCCGCGACCAGCAAGGCCCCGATGTCCAGCTCGGCCAGCGTCGCCAGCAGCACGGCCAACGCCGAGGGCGGGATCAGCATGGCCAGCCCTCCGGTGCCGAGAATAGGCCCGATGGCCATGTGTTTCTTGTAGCCGCGCTTCTGCATCTCCGGCACCATCAGACTGCCGAGCAGCGCCGTCGATCCCATCGACGAGCCGGACAGAGTGGCAAAAGCGGTCCCACCCGCGACAGTCACGAAACTCAGCCGCGCCGGCAGCCGGCCCATCAGCTTGTCCACGGCGCCGAACATGCGGTTCGCCAGGCCTGTGAAGAAGAAGATCTCGCCCATCAGCAGGAACATCGGGACCGGCATCAGATTGAAGCTGGTCACGGTCGGGATCGCGTTGTTGGCAAGCTGACCGATGCCGCGAGACATCTGCACCGCCAACGAGCCGTTGCCGCCCATGAAATACGCGGCGCCGATCATGTTGGCGGCCAGAAAGGACAGGGCGACCGGGACGCCGAGCGCCATGAAAACCAGGATCATCCCCAGGAGGAAGAATAGCGCTTGAAACCACTCCATCCCGGGTGCGGACCTGCTAGCCGAGAATGCCGGATTTGAAGATATGCAGCATCGCACCCATCAATCCGCCAACCACAATGGCCGGAATGATCCCGTCACCCGGGATCTGGCCGGTGAGAATGCTGTAGAGAAAGCGCAGGATGACGGCGGCCAAAGCGGCAAATCCGGCGCTTTCAAGGATTGTCGCATTCGCCAGCGCGCTCTCGAAATCGTAGTTGATCATTCGTGCACCCCCGCTTCGCCCGAGTGAAGTGTGTCAGATCCCCACACGAAACGAGAGAATTGCGACGCCATTAGGGCAAAACAGACAGGCATTGCCCCAAGAAGGAGAAATTTGGGCATGTCCAGCGACCGCATTTCAGCATCGCCAAACTTGTAGGCCTTGGCCGTGGCGCCCCAAGTGTACCAGACCAGAACGAGGCAAATGATCACGCAGAGCGCCGAGACGCAGCGGCTGAGCGGGCGCTGGATGCGTTTCGGGACCGCTGCGGTGACAAGCTCGATATAGACATGGCCCTTGTGGCGCACCAGCCAGGGCGAGGCCGCCATGACAATGTACAAAAGCCCGAACTCGGCGAAGGTGAAGATGTGGCTGGAGCCCGAGAAGCCCGCCGTCCGTGCCAGCGCATTGAAGACGATGCCGAACATGATCAGCACCAGATACACCCCGGCAAGGATGGCGAGACCATCGCAAATTCGGTCAATCAGGCGCATCTGGATCTCTCCCTCCTCTGCGCACAATCGGTGATGCTGGCGCGGTGTGCAAGGCGATGCAGAGCACTGTTCCGGCTCATTTCGTGCCGAACATCCGATCCCCCGCATCCCCGAGGCCGGGCACGATGTAGCCCTTCTCATTCAGGTGGCTGTCGAGCGCCGCGGTGTAGACCGGGACGTCGGGATGGACGGCGTGGAAGGTCTCGACCCCTTCGGGCGCGGCGACGAGTGCGAGGAACCGGATGTCGGTAGCGCCGGTCTTCTTGACCTCGGTCACCGCGGCGGCGCCGGACCCGCCCGTCGCAAGCATCGGGTCAACGACAATGGCGACACGCTCGTCCATCCGTTCGGGCAACTTGTTGTAATAGGCGACCGGCTGTAGCGTCGCTGGGTCCCGGTACATGCCGAGATGCCCGACACGGGCGCCGGGGATCAGGTCCAACAGGCCCTGCAACAGACCATCGCCCGCGCGGAGGACCGAGATGAAACAGAGCTTTTTGCCTGCCAGCTTGCGCGCCTTCATCGGGGCCACGGGGGTCTCGATGTCGACCACCTCCAGCTCGAGATCGCGCAGAACCTCATAGGCCAGCAGCATCGAGATCTCGCGCAGCAGCGTACGGAACTTGACCGTCGAGGCGTCCTTGTCGCGCATCAGCGTCAGTTTGTGCTCGATCAGCGGGTGGTCGATGACGGTCAGACCCTGCATGGCGCTCTCCTCGATATGCTCTGAGCGCTGATTATCGGGCGGGCCGCCGGAAGTCTATCCGCAGCGCCGCATCACTGCGCCGGGGTTGTGGATGGCTCGGACGCGTCGGGTCGCGCCGTCTCCGGGCGCAACCGCCGCACGAGCGTGCCGCAACTCTCGATGATGCCTTTCAAACGTTCCTCGAGCCGGGTCATCTCCATGATCGAGTCCTTCAGCGTCTCGCTCTGATCGCCAAGGGTGGCAAGTTTGGCAAACACCGCCTCGCTGGTTTCGATCTGCGCTTCGGCATTGGCAACGACCTGGCGCAGGGTCTCGAGCAGATCGGCCGCAGGCTCGGCGTTCCCTGCCTCGTCCAGCGCCCGGTCGAGATCGGCGATCGCGCTGCGCACCGCATCGAACCACTCGTTCGACAGGCGTGGCTCGCGCTTGGCGCTCAGCATCGCTTCGCGTTCCAGCTGCCGGACATCGGCGACGACCTTGTCCACCGATTGGCGCAGATCCCCCTGAACATCGATGATGTCATCGTTTGCCGCCACGACCTTCGCGAGAACGCCGTCCAGCTCGCCAACGATCCGGGTGATCCGGTCGAGGAACAGGTTGAGATCGCGGGCCAGCACGCCGAATTCGTCAGACGAGCGGATCTCGGCCCGGTGGTCGAGCCGCCCGTAGGCCCGAGCCAGGTTACTGACGACCGAGCGCAGTTCGAGCAGCGGTTCCATCCGCGCGCGCAGGATCAGGAACAGAAGCAGCGAGTGCAGCACGATCTTGCCCGCCGACAGAACCGCGGTCAGCCGCACATCCTCGAGCCAGAGGGCAAAATCGCGCGAGAGGTAATTGCGCACGGTGACGGTGCCTAGGGTCTCGCCGATCTTCGCCTCGGTATGGCAGGCGAGGCAGAACTCCTCGGCCGCAATCTGGATCTCGGCGCTCTTGTAGCTGCCGTCCGGCCAGTCGCTAACCGTGATCCCCACCGGCGTGAAGCCGAACCCCTCTTCGATTGACCGGATGGTCACGGGCGCAGGCTCGATCGCGATGACATAGCCCAGATCCGACCAGTTCGACTCGAGGATTGGATACATGGTGCGGGCGGCCACAGGACCGCCTTCGTTGCGCATGATCGACCGGACGTTTTCGGCCAGATCATCGGCGACGACCTGCGCATCCTCCTGACCATCCGTGACATAGGAATAGTAGACCAGCGCCGCCTTGATCGAAAACTCGACCAGCGTGACGATCACCAGAACAAGGAAAAAGTCCCGGATCATGTGGATCAGGAAGGATTTGTCGAACCGGCCAATGGTGGGGCTGTTCTGGTCGAGCATCAAAGTGCCTCCGGTTCGCGGTGCCTGAGAAGTAGTGCAGAACGCAACATGACAAAGCGGTCCCTGCCTTCGGGCGGTGGCTCGGGCGGCGATCCTGCCGGAAAGCGACTGATCCGGTCGTTGGCTGGCGAGACATGCCGTGCGGTTTTCCGCAACGCTGTCTGCAGCAGAAGCGTTATGGGAGGATTACGATGCCCTCGGACCTCGACCGCCGCCGCACTGCCGACAAGGCACGCATTGTCGATATCGCCGCGTCCCGCACCCTGCCCGCCTATTACTACACCGACCCGGCTGTGCTCGAGATCGAGCGGCGTGAGCTGTTCTTTCGCACCTGGCAGTATGCTTGCCACGCCTCGGTTCTGGCCGAGCCGGGCTGTTACACGACGTTTTCGATCTTCGATCAGGACATCATGCTGGTGCATGGGCAGGATGGGGTCGTGCGGGCGTTCTACAATGTCTGCGCCCATCGCGGGCATCAACTGGTCGCGGGATCCGGACAGAAGACCCGGCTGACCTGTCCCTATCATGCTTGGACCTATGCTCTGGACGGGCGATTGGTTGGTGTGCGCGGCGGGGAGCACACGACGAAGGTCGCGAAATCCGAGATCTGTCTCAGCGAGATCCGGGTCGACCGGTTGCTGGATTTCTATTTCATCAATCTTGATCCGGATGCTCAGCCGCTGGCCGCGTACGCGCCGGGGTTGGAGGCGGAGATCGCTGCCGCAACCCCGGGCTGGCAAGATTTCGTCGTGACGGACAACTGGCGCGCGTTTGGGGCGCCGTTTGCGTGCAACTGGAAGGCTTTGGTCGACAACTACCTCGAGTGCTATCACTGCGAGACGGCGCATCCGACCTTTTGCGACATGTTCGATTGCACCGGGATCCGTCACGATTTCGCGGCCAATCACATGCGCCAGCATCTGCCGTCGGCGCACAAGGCCGAGAACGCGGCCTATGCGCTGGATCTCGATCATCACGTGCTGGACGGGAACTTCTGGTTCCTGTTCCCCTCGACCCTGCTGGGGTACATCCCCGGCGCGCCGTCGCTGTCGATTTCCCGGATTGTTCCGACGGGGGCGGAGACGTGCTTGCGCGAGACGGAGGTCTATGTGGCCCCGGATGCAGACCCCGCGCATCTGAAGGCGCGCGATGCGTTTGGAGCCGAGAAAGTCGGGGCGGAGGACCGGGCTTTGGTCGAAAGCGTTCAGCGCGGCATGCGGCAGATGGGGTTCAACCAGGGGCTCTACATGATCGACCCCGAGGAAGAGACCTTCACCGAGGAAGGCGTGCGGTTCTTCCACTCGCGGTACCGCGATGCGCTGGAGGGGGTGATTTCAGCCGAGACCCGGTAGGGCGGGTCGGCGCGCGCTCCCCTGCGCCGTTGCGCGGGATGCGGCGGTGCACTTTGCCCACCCACCCGCGCGCGCCGACGGCGATGTCAGGCCTCGTGGCGGGCGGTCCAGAGATCCCAGAGGAGACGTCCGCGCACGCCGAGGGCGCGGATTGGCTCGGGCGGCAGGTTCGACGGTGTGCCAAGGGCGGCCATGTCGCCGAGCAGCGGGTTTTCGCGCTCGCAGGCCAGGTCGGCGGCCAGAAGGCCCGAAATCGTCCCCTTTGTGATGCCGATCGCGTTCTGGCAGACCGCTGTCCAGACACCCGGTGCCGCCTCGCCCCAGCCCGGTGAGCCATTGCGCGAGAGGCCGACGAACCCGGTCCATGTGTGGGTCAGCGGGATCCCGGCAATCTGCGGGAACCGGGCATCGAAAAGGCGCTGGTGCCGGGCCTTGATGCGGGCCTGAAGCGCGGCGCCGACATGCTGGGACGGCCGATATCGGATGCACTCGCGGATCAGGATGCGGTAGTCCGATGTGTACCGCATGGTGATCCCGACGAAGGAATTGCACGGGGTCACGCCCCAGTCTTCGGCCACGCCATATCTGGCACGTTCGTCTTCGGTCAGAGGGCGCGTGAGGCTGGCATGCGCCAGCATCGGCAGGATCTTGTCCTTCATCTGCCCGAACTGCTCGGCGAAGGCGTTGACACCGAGGATCATCTTCGGCGCCCGGATGGCGCCGTTCGGCGTCGTGATCTCGGTGCCGTTGCGGTACTCGACCGCCTTCGCAGGCGTGTGCTCGTAGAGGGTGACGTTCTCTGGCAGGGTGTCGGCAAGCCCGCGCATCAGGGCGACGGGGTTCAACAGGATACAGCCGGGCGTGTAGATGGCCGCGTGATTGTGCGTGGTGCCGAGTTTCGCCGCCAGCGCATCCTTGTCGAGCCACTCGAACGGCTCGCCCAGCGCTTCCAGCGCGCGCCCGAAGGGCTCCAACATCTCGGCCGAGACCTTGGGGGTGACAACCGTCTGGTACTTGCCCTTCGTGCGCCAGTCGCAGTCGATGCCGTGCGTGGTGACGATGTCTTCCAGGTACGCCAGCGCCGCGCGGGCGAGGCGCATGTAGCCATGGGCGCCCTCGTTCTCGTCGTTGTTCGTGCCGACCGTGTGCGGCAGATCGATCCCGAAGCCCGAATTGCGCCCGGATGCGCCATCCCCCGCCGCCGCCGCGTCGATGACGACGATCTTGTCATCGGGCCGGTTTTCGGCCAGGCGTCTTGCTGCGGCCAGCCCGGCCAGCCCGGCGCCTGCCACGATCCAGTCGGCGCGGATCTCACCCTCCAGCGGTGGACGCGGGGTGCGCGGCGGCAGGAACGCGGCCCAGCCATTGGTGGTGTCGTGGCTGGGAAAGTGGGTGATCTCGTGCTTGGTCATTGTGCCCTCGCGCCGGTCACGTGATGATCGCGCTGGCAGGATGCAGAGCGAAGAAGATCAGCGCCTCTCCGCCGCCCGGCCCGGTTGTCTCGTAGGTCACGTCCGTCCCATTGGGCAGCCAGACCGAGTCGCGCGGACCAAGATCGAAGACGCCTGCGGGCGTGGTCACACGCAGAGCGCCGTCGATGACCAGCAGCACCTCGTCATAGGGCACCGTGAAGTCGAGCCTGGCGCCCTTCAGACGCCCGAACCCGGTGCCAAGCTCGGTTCCCTGATCTGCGCCGGTGACCATCCCCAGCGCTGCAACATCGCCGCCCTCCTTGCGGGCGCGGAAGGCAACCTGATCGAAGGGGATGGCGACGGCTTGGCTCTCGGTCATCGGGACCCTCCCTTGCTCGGACATCTCTGTTGGCGTCTCTTTCCCTTGCGTGAACCGTACACTGGTGTATGGTTCCGTACAACCCTGTTTGGAAAGGAGCCGCCATGGCCCATCCGGCGCATCACCCCGCCCCCGTGCCCGAGCCTCGCGTCAGCCGCACCGACTGGATCGATGTCGCCATGCGCGTGCTGATCGCCGAGGGCGTGGACGCGGTGCGGATCACCCGGCTGGCCGAGCGGATGTCGGTCACGCGGGGCAGCTTCTACTGGCATTTCACGGATCGCGAGGATCTTTTGCGTGCCTTGCGGACCCGGTGGGAGGCGCAGAATACCCCTGCCGTCGAAGCGGCCGTGGCGGGCGCCGAGACGTTGGATGCCGCTGTGCTGGCGTTTTTCGATGCGTGGCTGGTGCCGGACAGGTTCGATGCCCCGCTCGATCACGCGATGCGTGCCTGGGCGACGGCGGAGCCAGAGATCCGGGCTGCGGTCGATGCCGCGGATGACGCCCGGATCGTGCTGGTTGCGGCGATGTTTGCCCGGTTCGGATACAGCGAAACCGATGCGCTAATCCGGGCGCGGGTGCTTTATTTCGCGCAGATCGGGTTCTACGCGCTGGCAAGCCATGCGCCCCTGTCCGAGCGGGCACCATATCTGGAGACCTATTTCGAGTGCTTCACGGGCCGGTCGCTCGACGGTGCCGAGGCTGACGCCTTCCGGGCCAAACACGGGGTCGATCACCATGGCCCGCGCTGAGCGTCGCTCGCGCCGCTCACGGAGCGAGACTGCGCCCCCGGCCCGGACGGATTACAACCGGCTCGTCAATACGCTGACGCCGATGCAGGGCTACTCGGACGACCAGATCCAGCAGATCCACGACACGGCCTTACAGGTTCTGCAGGAGTTGGGTGTCAAGGTGCTGCACCCTGGAGCGCGCGAGCGGTTGCGCGCCGCGGGCGCGACGGTCGATGGCGAGCAGGTCCGTTTCGACCGGGGCCTGGTTGCGGCGGCGATCGCTTCCTCGCCCGAGACGTTCACCCTGACCAGCCCGCGCGGAACGATTGAGATCGGTGGGCGCAACATCCAGTTCATCCCGGTGGGCGGCCCGCCGCACGCGATGGATCTGGATCGCGGGAAACGGCCGGGCACTTATGACGATTTCCGGAACTTCATCTGCCTGGATCAGTCGTTCGACGTGATCCACATGACCGGTCCGTCGGTCGAACCCCAGGACATAGCGCCCAACATCCGGCACCTGCGGATGATGCGCAGCCAGATGCTGGATTCGGACAAACCGACATTCCTGTACTCGCGCGGGGCCGGGCAGGTCGCGGACGGGTTCGAGATGGTCAAGATCCGCAATGGTCTGGACGAGGCCGCGTTCGAGGCGCGTCCGCATGTCTATACGGTCATCAACACGAACTCGCCGCTGATCCTCGATGTGCCGATGTGTCAGGGGCTGATCGACTTCGCCGCGGCTGGACAGATCAACATCATCACGCCGTTTACCCTGTCAGGCGCCATGGCGCCTGTGACGATCCCCGGCGCGCTGGTGCAACAGCATGCCGAGATGTTGTCGGGCCTTGTGCTGACGCAGGCCGTGCGCAAGGGCGCGCCGGTTGTCTATGGCGGCTTCACCTCGAACGTGGACATGAAGTCCGGGGCGCCCGCGTTCGGCACGCCCGAATATGTGCGCGCGTGCTGGGGTACGGGGCAATTGGCGCGGCTGGTGGGCTTGCCATGGCGGTCCTCGGCGTCCTGCGTGTCGAACGCGCCGGATGCCCAGGCGGCGCACGAGACGCAGATGGCGCTGTGGGGCGCGGTGCTGGGCAGTGCGAACATGGTGATCCATTCGGCGGGCTGGCTCGAGGGCGGATTGAGCGCGTCCTACGAGAAGTTCATCCTCGATATCGAGCACCTCCAGATGATGGCCGAGCTGTTCCAGCCACCCGCCTTCGATGCGGGTGAGTTGGCACTGGATGCCCTGCGCGAGGTCGGCTCGGGCGGGCATTTCTTTGGTACCGCCCACACGATGGAGCGGTATCAGTCGGCGTTCTATGCGCCCTACATTTCGGACTGGTCGAATTACGGTCAGTGGCAGGAGGCTGGGTCTCTAACTGCGGATCGCCGGGCGAACGCCCGCTGGAAAGAGGTGCTGGACCGGTTCGAGCCACCCGCGTGCGATCCCGCGATCATCGAGGCGACGGATGCCTTTGTGGCGCGCCGCACCGAACAGGGCGGCGCCGATCCCGTGACCTGACACGCGGGTGCGTCACGGACGCACCCTACGCCATGTTGCGCTACACCCCGTAGGGTGCGTCCGTGACGCACCCACAGGGCGAGAGGTGAAAAGAACCAAAAAGGAGCGTGAATTACGCCCCGCCGCCCACCGCGCT
>JBCBOR010000019.1:0-66314 GCA_039821125.1 Pseudomonadota bacterium | reverse complement strand
GAACACCCTGCTCTGGTGACTGAAGCCGAGCCTTCGGTCACCGCGCGGCATCCGTCAGAACGGGCCGGAACCGGACATCGCATGCTTTGGGATAAGAGACCCGCTGCGAACCCTGTTTCGGGGGGGCGCACCGCGCTGCGGGATCCGCGTTCGCCGGTTGTTTTCGCCTCATCCCCCGCCGATGCCGATGCCGTTCCGGCGGGCGGTGTCCATCAGGGCCGAGCCGCGGTCCGGGCAGGCCACCGCGAAGTGCTGATCGGTGGCGGGTTGCACAGCGCGGGTGACCGTCTCGGCGATCTCGCTCTCCATCCGGCGTGCGGCATCAGACAGACCCAGCACCAGCACCAGTTCCGAGTTTCCGTCCGTATCCGTCATCTCGACCAGCCAGGCCTCGGGGCAATCCGTGCCCAACGCTCCCACGGCCTCGCCCAGCGCCTGCATGAGCGCGAGATCCGGGGCGGGCGGCGCGCCGACGGTCACGCCCTCGGCGGCCTCTTGCTCGACATCGGCGCCAAAGGTCATGGCGATCCAGGCCAGCGCCGCCTGATCGATCAGGATCGGCATCTCTCCGGTCGAGGTCTGGACCAGCAGCGCCGTGTCCTGCCCATCCAGCAATTGCGCGAGATGGGCGCCGGACAGTTCGGCATAATCGCTTGGCTCCTTCAGCGAGGCGGCGAACGTGTCCATCCGGTCGAAAGCCTGCACCGCGCTCAGCCCGTCATGGCTGACAAGCCGGGGGCGCGCGGTCTCGCCGGTCTGGTCCGACAACGGAACCACCATCAGCGTGCCCGCGACAGCACGGTACAGGGTCAGCCAGTCCTCCTGCCGGTCGGTCGTCGCCGCAGCCTGATAGAGCTGGCCGAGCGACGTGGCCGGGCGTTTGGATGCAGGCTTCGCCGTGGGCTTGGCCATGTCAGGATCCTTTCGCAGGCGGGGCACAGGCGACGGGCCGCTCTCTTCCCGTAACCCACTTGGCGACGTCACGCCACACGGTTTCGGCCTGTAAGTCGCGGAACAGCAGATGCCAGCCCTCGTCGTAGGTGATCACCTGGGTCTCACCGGGCAGCCGGTCGAAGATGCGACGCACGGTGTCATTCGGCACGATCTGGTCCTTGGCCCCCAGCAGCATCAGGGCCGGGTGGGGCGCCTCGGGCGCTGCCTCCGCCGCGCGGTCCGTGATGCGGACAAGGCCAAGGATTTCGCGGGCCGAGGGGGGCGAGAGATACAGTGGATCGCGCCCGAGCGCGCGCAGAGCGTCGATGTTGTCGCTTGCCTGGATGCGCACGACCCCCTCGCCGGTGAAGCGTTTCTCCGGCACGAAGAAGGCGGCCGTCCAGGCCAGCGCCCGGTGTAGCGGGTTGAGCGCATCACCGCCCCAGATAGCGGGCGCGGCAAGGACGGTCCCGTCGGCATCAAGGCCGCGGCCCGCGGCGGCCAGCGTGATCCCGCCGCCCATGGAGTGACCGAGCACCACCAGGGGCGCGCAGGGATGCCGGGTGCGGATCTGTCGCGCGAGCGCACGGGCATCCTCGATCAGCGCATCGGCCCCCGGCCACTGTGCGCGGGACGGATTGCGCCCGAAGCCCCGCTGATCCGGGGCGTAGGTGCGAATGCCCCGTTCGGCCCAGTGCGCAGCCGCGGCGGAAAAGGTGCTGGTCCCGTGATCGCCGTAACCGTGCAGGGCGAGGATGACGGCTTCGGGCCTCTCCGGTCCCCAGGCGGATGCCGTGACGGGTGAGCCATCGCTGGCCGTCAGCTCTGTGGTCTCTCCGGGCGGCGCTGCAGGCGTTGCATCGCTGCCGGGACGGCCATCCGGGTTTGGCGCCACCATAGGCCCGCCTGCCGCACAGGCCGCCAAGGACCAGGCCAAGGACCAGACCATGACAAGCGTCAGAGCCGCCCTCATGCGATGAGATCGCGGACCCGCTGCCTCAGCCATGGCAGGATCTCGGCCTCGAACCAGGGATTGCGCTTGAGCCAAGCGGTATTGCGCCAAGACGGATGGGGCAGGGGGAGAATATCAGGACCATAGGATCGCCAGGCTCTCACCGTTTCGGTCAGCGTTTTCTTGCGCGCCTTGCCCATATGCCACCCCTGAGCGTATTGGCCAACCAGCAGCGTGAGATCTGTCTGCGGCATCTCGGCCAGCAGCACGGCCCGCCACGTCTCGGCGCAAAGCTTGGGCGGCGGCAGGTCCGAGCCCTTTGCATCGTACCCGGGAAAGCAGAAGGCCATGGGCACAATGGCGATCCGGGTGCGGTCATAAAAGGTCTCGCGATCCACGCCCAGCCAGTCGCGCAACCGGTCCCCCGAGGGATCGTCGAAGGGTACGCCCGAGGCATGGACGCGGGCGCCGGGGGCCTGCCCGGCGATCAGGATCCGTGCCGTGGTCGAGGGATACACGACAGGCCGCGGCGCGTGCGCCGTTTGCGTCGCAGCAAACCGGTCAGCGCACAGCGTGCAGGACGAGATGCGGGATGTCAGCGCCTCGAGCGTCGTCATGTCCGTTTATCTGGGCCGTTCGGCCCGGCCGATCAATGCGTGACCTGACCGAGGGCCTCTTTTGCCAGGAGCACCGGCATCACAATTTCGATCGATACAGCCATTGCCGAGCCACATCACAGAAGTGAAACGGGGCGGCGTTGCACGGTTGCTCAACCAGCGCGGTAGGTTTAGACCAACGGAACTGTGCAGGCGCAGCAAGCGGCCGGAGGGGACACTCAGATCATGCGTCTAGGTCTGATCGTACTGACGTTGTTCGTCTATTGGCTGTTGCTGTCCGGTCATTACGAATGGTGGCTGGTGGCCTTCGGTGCGGTTCTGTCGGTTCTGGTTGTCGTGTTCTGCTGGATCAAGGGTGTCAGCGATGAGGAGGGCTTTCCCGTCTTCCTTGTGGGGCGGGGCCTTGTCTACTGGCCGTGGCTGCTCTGGCAGATCGTGCTCTCGTCGCTGAGGGTCACACGCCTGATCCTGGACCCGAGATTGCCGATCTCGCCGACCATTGAGGCCGTGAAGGCCGAGCAGGATACCGCGGTCGGCCTGACGACCTATGCCAATTCCATCACCTTGACGCCGGGGACAATCTCGGTCGAAGCAAGCGAGCGCAAAAAAACGATCTGGGTCCATGCCATCGAACGCGCGGGTGCAGAGGGGTTTGCGGACGACGAGATGAACCGCCGCGTCGCGTGGTTCGAGAGAGGGGGCGCCTGATGTTCGCCGCCGCCATCTGCGCTGTTCTCGTCTCCCTGACGCTGGCGGTTGTGCGGGCGCTGCGCGGGCCGACCTCGTTCGACCGGCTTCTGGCGGTGAACTCGCTCGGGACATTCGCGATCATGCTGCTGGCGCTGTTCGGGTTCCTGACCGGGCGGCCCGAATTTCTGGATGTCGGCCTGACCTATGCGCTCCTGAACATGATCGGCACGCTCGCGGTGCTGAAATTCTTCCGTTACGGCGCGCTCGGGTATGACCACGAAACCGGCGATACCGAGGGCAAGGGCTAGGCCGAGATGGACGTTCTTCTCGATATCATCGGCTGGGCCGCGCTGCTGGCGGGCGGATTTTTCTGCATCGTCGGCGCGATCGGGCTGAACCGGATGCCCGATATCTTCACACGGATGCACGCGACGTCGGTCAGCGACACCATGGGCGTCGGCCTGCTGGTGCTGGGCATGCTGAGCCAGACGACCGATTGGACGGTGGCGGTGCGGCTGGTGATCATCCTGATCGTGCTCTACGTGACAGGCGCGGTGGCGAGCCATGCTTTGGCGCGCGCAGCGCTGCACGCGGGCGAGAAACCGCTGCTGGCAGACGAGAATGGCACCTTGCGCGCCACCGCCTGCGGCGAGGTCTCGGAGGAACTGGGTCTGCGCGTTGCGCAGCCGCTGATCTCGGAGAGCGGCGATGATGCGCCCGTTCCGGAAGGGGGTGCGCCATCGAACTCCTGATCAACATGGTTTTGCTGACGCTGCTGGCGGCAATCACGGTGGGGATCATCCGCACGCGCAACCTCTTTGCCGTTGTGGTGCTCTCGGGGGCATATTCGTTCCTGATGGCCAGCGTGATGATCGTGCTCGACGGTATCGATGTGGCAATGACCGAGGCGTCTGTGGGCGCCGGGATCTCGACGGTGCTGGTCCTGAGCGCGCTCTATCTGACCAAGATCCACGAGGCTCCGCCGCGCTACTCCTCGGCACTGCCTTTTGCGGCATCGGCCGGCATGGGCGCGATGCTGATCTATGGCACCTATGATCTGCCGCCCTTCGGCGTCGCGGATCAACCGGTCAACACCCATGTCGGTGCGCAGTACATCGCCAACAACATGGCCGAGACGGACATTCCGAACGTGGTGACGGCGGTGCTGGCCAGCTATCGCGGGTTCGACACGCTGGGCGAGGTCACGGTGATCTTCACGGCCGGGATCGGGGTCATGCTGCTGCTGAAACGCTGGGGGCAGGCATGACGGTCTGCTGTCCAGCATGGCTCGAGGCTGGCGATGCGGCTTGATGTTATCCTGCGGGTCGCGGCGAAGCTGTTCATTCCGTTCATCATCATGTTCGGGCTCTACGTCCATCTCCACGGTGATTTTGGCCCCGGAGGCGGGTTTCAGGCGGGCGTGATCATCGCCGCGGCCATCGTGCTCTACGCGATCATCTTCGGCAAAGCCGCTGCCCTGCGGGCGGTGCCGAAATGGGCGGTCGAGTTGATGGTCCCCCTCGGCGTTCTGATCTACGCAGGCGTTGGTGTCTGGTCGATGATCATGGGGGGCGAGTATCTCAACTACAACGTGCTCCTGCATGCGGGCGAGCCTGTCGGCACCTATGACGCCATTCACGGCCAGCACTGGGGGGTCTTCCTGGTCGAGATCGGCGTTCTCGTCACCGTGACCGGCACCATGCTGACCATCTTCTACAGTTTTGCGGGCAGGGGACGGCCCGATGAGTGATCTGGACGCGCTGGCCGATCGTCCCCTGCTCGAGGCATTGGCGACGCACTACAACTACTGGATCACGATCTTCCTGATGTGCGCGGGCATGTTCATCGTGGTGGCGCGCTCGAACATGATCAAGACGCTGGTGGGGCTTGGGATCTTCCAGACCTCGGCCTATCTGCTCTATCTCTCGCCGGGCAAGATCCTGGGCGGCACACCGCCGATCATCGCCGACGATCTTGCGGTCTATTCGAACCCGCTGCCGCATGTGCTGATCCTGACGGCCATCGTCGTCGGCGTTGCGACCCTGGCGCTCGGCCTTGCCCTGACGGTCCGCATCCACGAGGCCTACGACACGATCGAGGAAGACGAGATCACCGACGTGGTCGATCGCGAAGATTACGCCGCGACCGAGGCCCCCGAATGAGCGCAGGCAGCTTCCACGTGGCCGAGCATCTGCCTGCCCTGCAGGTCATGGTGCCACTGATCGGCTCGGTTGTCTGCGCCGTGCTGCGCAAATCGTGGATCTGCTGGATTGTCACGGTTCTTTGCTCGCTGGCCATGCCGGTGATCGCGATTGCCTTGCTCGATCAGGTGCAGGCGGAAGGCACGATTTCCTACGCGATGGGCGGCTGGGCGCCGCCCGTTGGCATCGAGTACCGCGTTGATGCGGCCAACGCCTACATCCTTGTCCTCGTCTCGCTGATGGGGGCGTTGGTTGCGCTCTACGCGCCGCGCTCGGTCGGGATCGAGATCGCGCCGGAGAAGCAGGGCTGGTACTACTCCATGTACCTGATGTGCATGGCGGGCCTTCTGGGCATGGCCATCACGGGGGATGCGTTCAACGTCTTTGTGTTCATGGAGATCTCGTCGCTCGCCATGTACACGCTGATTGCACTGGGGTCCGAGCGCCGGGCGCTGGTCGCGGCCTTCCAGTACCTTGTGATCGGCACCATCGGCGCGACCTTCTATGTGATCGGCGTCGGGCTGATTTTCTCCATGACCGGGTCGTTGAACCTCTACGACATCTCGGACCGGGTGTGGGAGGCAGGCAGCATCCGGCCCGTCATCGCGGGGCTGGCCTTCATCACCATCGGCATCGGGCTGAAGCTGGCCATGTTTCCGCTGCACCTTTGGCTGCCGAACGCCTATGCGTTTGCGCCGACGGTGGCGACGGCGTTCATCGCCTCGACCGCCACCAAGGTCGCCGTCTACCTGCTGCTGCGGTTCCTGTTCTCGGTTTTCGGGGTCGATTACACCTTTGGCCTGACACCGGCGGCCGAGATCCTGCTGATCCTGGCCGCGCTCGCCATGGTCGTGTGCTCGCTGAGCGCCATCTATCAGCTCAACGTCAAGAAGATGCTGGCCTATTCCTCGGTCTCTCAGGTCGGGTACATGGTGCTTGGCATCGCCATGGTGTCCGAGCTTGGCCTGACCGGCGGGATTGCCCATCTCTTCAACCACGCCATCATAAAGGCGTGCCTGTTCCTGGCCATCGGCTGCGTCTTCTACGCGGCCGGTGTCACACGCACCGAGAACCTCGCCGGGATGGGCCGCAAGATGCCCCTGACCATGGGCGCTTTTGTTATCGCGGGGCTCGGTCTGATCGGCGTGCCGGGCACCGCCGGGTTCGTCTCGAAGTGGTACCTGATCGAAGCGGCGGTCGAACAGGAGTATTGGCTGCTGGTGGCGGTGATCGTCATCTCGTCCTTCCTGGCGGTGTTCTATATCGGCCGCGTGGTCGAGGTCGCCTGGTTCCGCGCGCCGACCGTGACAATTGTGCGCCGCCCGCCGCCCGAGATGGTGGCCGTCACCCTGGTGCTGGCCATCATGGTGATCGTCTTTGGCTTCTGGACCGAGTTCTCCGCAGGCGTCGCCGAGCAGGCCGCGCGGGTGCTGCTGGCTGGGTATACGAGCGGGGGAGGCACGGGTGGATAGCGCGCTGCTGATCGAACTGGCGCTTGTGATCCCCGCCTTGGGCGCTGTGGGGATCTGGTTGACCGGGCGTGCGCCTGACGTGCGCGAGGCGGTGACGCTGATCACCGCGGCGGCGCTGTTTCTCGTGGTCGTGGGAGGCTTGCTGCCGCGTGTGCTGGCGGGCGAGCGCCCGGAGGTTACGCTGTTCGAGGTGTTCGACGGGCTGACGCTGGCCTTCGCGGTCGAGCCTTTGGGGATGCTCTTTGCCTCGATCGCATCGACGCTCTGGATCGTCAATTCGATCTACTCGATCGGCTACATGCGGGGGAACAACGAGCCGCGCCAGACGCCCTTCTATGTCTGCTTTGCCCTCGCGATCGCATCTGCCATGGGGATCGCGTTCGCGGGGAACCTCTTCACGCTCTTCCTGTTCTACGAGTTCCTGACCGTCTCGACCTTCCCGCTGGTCTCGCACAAGGGCAATGCCGAGGCGCAGAGCAAGGGCCGGGTCTATCTGCTGCTGCTGATCGGCACGTCCATGGTGTTGCTTCTGCCTGCAATCGCCTGGACCTACATCGCCGCCGGCACGGCGGATTTCACGCCGGGCGGGATCCTGGCGGGGGCAGGCCTGTCGGCGACCGCACTCACGGTGCTCTATGCGCTCTACATCTTCGGGATCGGCAAGGCCGCCGTGATGCCCGTGCACTTCTGGCTGCCCGCCGCGATGGTCGCACCGACACCGGTCTCGGCGCTGCTGCACGCGGTGGCGGTTGTGAAGGCAGGCGTCTTCAGCGTCGTCAAGGTAACGGTCTATATCTTCGGGCTGGATCTTCTGAGCGAGACGGGCGCGTCCGAACCCATCGCCTACATCGCGGGAGGGACAGTGGTGCTGGCCTCGGTCATCGCGCTGGGGCAGGACAATCTGAAACGGCGGCTGGCGTTCTCGACCATCTCGCAGCTCAGCTATGTCGTGATGGCCGCCGCGATTGCGACGCCGCTGGCGATCATCGGGGCAGCGCTGCACATCCTGGCGCACGCGGTCTCGAAGATCACGCTCTTCTTCGCGGCAGGCTCGATCTACACCGCCCATCATCTGACCGAGGTGAGCCAGCTCGATGGTCTGGGGCGGCGGATGCCGATCACCTTCGCCGCCTTCCTGATCGGTGCGGTGTCGATCATCGGCTTGCCGCCGCTGATCGGGGTCTGGAGCAAGCTGTCGATCGGCATGGGCGCGGTCGAGACGGGCGACAACTGGGCCGTCGCGGTGCTGATGATCAGCTCGGTCCTGAATGTCGCCTATCTGATGCCGATTGCGGCGCGCGGGTTCTTCCTGCCTGTGCCGGGCCATCCGGTGGACGCGCCGGTGACGCGGGCCGAGGCGCCGCTGCCGATCCTGATCGCGCTGTGCGCGACCTCGGTGCTGTGCTTTGCGCTCTTCACGATTCCGGGCGAATTGCAGGCCTTCCTTGGCCAGATCCTGGACGTCCCGAACCAGACCGCCGCCCTTGCCGAAGGAGCGCGCCATGACCGTTGATCCCGATCGCCCGCCCTTTCGTGCCGACCGTGCGCCCGAACCGGCCGAGATCCCGCGCAAGGCCGAGGACGAGGTGCCGACCTGGACCGACGACAAGAAGACTGTCGACCGGATCTGCTACGGGCTCTACGCGCTTGGCGCACTTTTGCTGCTGATCGACCCGCTGGTGCACAAGCACGGCCCGTTCGAGATCGAGCACTATGTCGGGTTCTACGGCCTCTATGGCGGTGTTGTCTGCGTGCTTCTGGTGCTGGCCGCCCGTGTGCTGCGGCGCGTGCTGATGCGCCCGGAGGATTACTATGATCGATGATGTCATGGCGAACCTGTCGCCGGGGCTGATCCTGATCCTCGGCGCGCTGCTGGTGCCATTCCTGCAGGATACACCGCGCCGGGTCTGGACGCTGGCTCTGCCGGTTCTGGCCTTCGTGCATCTGGTGCTGCTGGAGCAAGGCACGCACGGCATCTTCACCATGTTCACGGTCGAGCTGGCGACGCTGAGGATCGACCCGCTCAGCGAGGTCTTTGGCTATATCTTTCTGATCGCGGCCTTTCTGGGCATGCTCTATCAGTTGCACAAGAGCGGCTGGATGGAGCAGGTCGCGGGCCTGATCTATGCGGGCAGCGCCATCGGCGCGGTGTTCGCAGGCGATCTGATCACGCTGTTCCTGTTTTGGGAGGGGACGGCGATCGCCTCGGTCTTCCTGATCTGGGCGATGCGGACCCCCGAGGCAATCGCGGCAGGCCAACGCTATCTGGTGATGCAGATCAGCTCGGGCGTGCTGCTGCTGGCGGGCGCGATGATCCACTATGGGCAGACCGGGTCCGTTGCCTTCGAAAGCTTTGATCTGAATACCTTGCCGGGGCTGCTGATCCTTATTGCCTTCGGGATCAAGGCGGCCTTCCCGCTGCTGAACAACTGGCTGCAGGACGCCTATCCCGAGGCGACGGTGACGGGCACGGTGATCCTGTCGGCCTTCACCACGAAGCTGGCGATCTATGCCCTGGCCCGAGGGTATGCCGGCACGGAGATCTTGGTGCCCATCGGGTTGGTCATGATCGTGCTTCCGACCATCCATGCGGTGATCGAGAACGACTTGCGCCGGGTGCTGAGCTACAGCCTCAACATCCAGCTTGGCTTCATGGTGGTTGGTATCGGGATCGGAAGCGACCTCGCGCTGGCAGGGGCGGTCGCGCACGCCATCTGCGGGATCCTTTACAAATGCGTGCTGTTCATGAGCCTGGGCGCGGTTCTGCACCGGACCGGCACGGCCAAGAGCTCGGAGCTTGGTGGTCTCTACCGGTCGATGCCGTGGACGGCGGCGTTCTGCTGCATCGGCGCAGCCTCGATCTCGGCCCTCCCGCTCTTCGCCGGTTTCATCTCGAAATCGCTGATCATTTCGGCGGCGATCAAGGACGGCGACATGGTCACGTGGTTGATCCTGATCTTTGCCTCGGCCGTCGTGATCCAGCACTCGGGTCTCAAGATCCCGTTCTTCGCCTTCTTCTCCCGTGACAACGGGTTGCGGCCGCAGGAAGCGCCGCTGAACATGCTGCTGGCGATGGGCATCGCCTCTGTGCTGTGCGTCGCCATCGGGATCTTCCCCAGCGCGTTCTATGCTCTTCTGCCCTACGATGTGAAATACCACGTCTACACGCTCGAGCATGTGGTCACGCAAATGCAGCTGCTGATCCTGTCGGCGGTGGTTTTTGCCGTGACGATACGCACGGGCCTCTATCCGCGCCAGGTGCGCTCGATCAATCTCGACACGGACTGGCTCTGGCGCAAACCGGGCGCCTGGGTTGTGGGCGGGGTCTTCCGGGCGCTGTTGGCCAGTTTGGCCGGGGCGACCGGCAAACTGGCAGGCGCCAGCGCGCGGCTCGCCAAATCGCTCTACCACCAGCATGGGCCGACTGGGACACTGGCGCGCACGCGGCCCTCCGGCTCGATGGCGCTCTGGATGACGGTGCTTATGGTCGCGTTCCTGGTCTTCTCGTTCTTCTGATCGCCGGTAACGTGAGCCGTGCATGGACGACTGCGAACCTGGCGGCGCACGGCGTGCCCGCTCTAAATCGGCGGGTCGACACAGCGCGGACGTCGCTTGGCCTGCCCGAGGCCATCTCAGAAACCCTGCATTTGTTGGGGCCGTGCGCTCTCTCTCTCTCCAACACAGTCGGGGCCTGCCGGTGGGGCCATCGCGGGTAGCGCCCACGCTAAGTCTTTGCTTGCCGTTGGAGGCGAGTTCTGCTCAACACCCTCGAGACCAGCGAGCGGAGGGGTAGATGTCGGATCCGGCTGCATGGGCGGAGAGCCTGAAAGGTAGATCGCCTGTTCTGATCACCGGCGCTGCCGGGTTCATCGGATACTTTTTGTCCGAGCGTCTGTTGCAGGCCGGTGTCCCGGTGGTGGGATATGACAACCTCAACGATTACTACGATCCGGCGCTGAAACAGGCGCGGCTCGACCTGTTAAACCAGCACACGGATTTTCAATTTGCAAAAGGCGATCTCGCCGACCTTCCCAATTTGCAAAGTGTTTTCGATACGTTCCGGCCAACCCATGTGGTTAACCTGGCAGCACAGGCCGGTGTTCGCTATTCGATCTCAAATCCGCACGCTTATGCCGAAGCGAACCTGACGGGCTTTCTGAACATCCTCGAGTGTTGCCGCGCGCACGAGATCGCGCATCTGGTCTATGCGTCGTCCAGTTCCGTCTATGGCGGAAACGCCAAGCTGCCCTTTTCGGTTTCGGATAGTGTTGACCATCCGGTCAGCCTTTATGCTGCGACCAAGAAGGCAAACGAGTTGATGGCGCATACCTATAGTCACCTCTATGGGTTGCCGGCCACGGGGTTGAGGTTCTTCACGGTCTATGGCCCGTGGGGGCGGCCCGACATGGCCTATTTCAAGTTCACCCAGGCGATCTTGGCGGGCAAGCCGATCAAGGTCTTCAACCACGGCAACATGCAGCGCGACTTCACCTATGTGGACGACATCGTCGAGGGGGTTGCGCGTCTCATCCCCATGGCCGCGGCGGCTGATCCTTCATTCGACAAGACCGCACCCCATCCCGGCACAAGCTGGGCCCCGCACCGGGTCTTCAACATCGGCAACCACCGGCGCGAGAAGCTGATGGACATGATTGGTCATCTCGAGGATCTGCTGGGCGTCGAGGCGGTCAAGGAGTTCGAGCCGATGCAGCCCGGTGATGTCGAGGCGACCTGGGCCGATGTCGCCGACCTCGAGGCTGCCGTGGGCTTTCGGCCCGACACACCGCTCCGCGACGGGCTGGCCCGTTTTGTGACCTGGTATCGCGAGTTCTACGGCTAGGCGATCGCGTCAGTCTGCGGCCACCCGCTGCCGGGCTAGACCAACCTCGCGGTCTGGCACATAGAGAAGCCCGGCGATCCGACGCATCAGGGCGCTCTCATCCGGATGGCGGTCGTCATCTGACAGGATCACACGCCAAACGGCTTCGATGACACTGACCCGGTCCTCGTGCGGGACCGCATCCTTGATCGCCCGGGTAAACCGCACGAGATCGACGGCTTCGGCCTGCGCCACCTCGCCATCGGCGCGCAACGCCGCAGCGTCCTGCGCCGTCAGCCCGTAGCGCTCCGCCAGCACACTGTCGATCATTGCCCGCTCGGCTTCGAGGTAGACATCGTCGGCGCGTGCCGCTTCGACAAGCACTGCGGCAACCGCAACGCGGCCTGCGTTTTGCCCTTCGGCGTCCGGCGCATCTTCCGCGCCGCTCAGAATGTTGATCAATCGCTCCAGCATGCGCGGGATATAGCCATGCTTTGAGGAAAAGGACAGACCGCTCGGCCATATGCCGCGCTTGGCCAGAGGCCGCCAACAGGGCCCCGGGCTTTCCCGCACTGACGGAATCCGTTAGGAACGCTGTAAAAGATCCACGTTGTGGTCTGGATTTAACCAAAAAATGGGCATTCCCTGTGCTAAAACGGGGACACACCGGATCGCACGTCAGCCGCGAGGCAGCAGGTTAAGGCAACATGGCAGGCCAACGCGCCCATGATCAGATTTGACCATGTCAGCAAGTCCTTCTGGACCGGCGGGTACCAGAAGGTGATCCTGCACAACGCCTCGTTCCAGGTGGATGTCGGGTACAACCTTGGCATCCTTGCGCCGAACGGCACCGGGAAATCGACGCTGATCAACATGATGGCGGGGCTGGAGAAACCGGATCACGGGTCCATCCACCGCCATGGCCGGATCTCGTGGCCGGTCGGCTACAATGGTGGAATCGTCAATGCGATGACGGGGTCGGAGAATATCCGTTACATCGCCCGGCTCTATGACCGGGACGAGTTCGAGACGCTGGCCTTCTGCATCGATTTTGCCGAGCTTGGCCATTATATCGACCTGCCGGTGCGGACCTACTCGTCGGGCATGCGCTCGCGTCTCAGCTTTGCGCTCCTGATGGCGATCGACTTCGATTTCTACCTTGTCGATGAGGGCGCGTCGGCGGGCGACAAGCGCTTCAACCAGCGCGCGGCGGAGATGTTTCGCGAACGGTTGCAGTATTCAACCCTGATCATGGTCTCGCACAGCGCGGAGACGCTGAACCAGTATTGCAGCCAGGCGGCGGTGCTGAAGGACGGCACGCTCCACATGTTCGACACCCTCGAGGAAGCGAAAGAGCTTTACGCGTATGAGTGAAGACCAGAACAGAGATGCCGATCGCGGTCTCGGTCCCGAGGATGGGGCATCGATGATGTCCGATACGCAGCGCAGTGCCGGTGCCGGGGAGGGGCCGCTGGACACCGATCAGATGGCGGCTTCCGATGCGGATGTCGCAGAAGGGTCGACCGCCAGCGGGGACACGGCGCCGCCGACCGAGGAGGATGTTGCAAAGCACCGTGCTGCCAAGCGGGCCCGCATCCGCAAGCGGCGCGAAGAAGCGCTCCGACAACAGGGCCTGATGCCGGATGCCGTCGAGAAGGGGCCGAAAAAGTCTCGCGGTGCCAGCGCGTTGCCGGCGATCCGGCCGGAAGTGACGGCGGATACCCCCGCGCTCAGGGCCGAACGGGTCGAAGCGATCCGCCGTGATCTGGTAAGCCGCCGCCGGCGCAAGGGCGGCGGCATGCTGCTCAAGCTCTGGGCGTTCATCGTCATTCCAACGCTGATTGTCGCCTGGTTCATGTGGTTCAAGGCATCGGACCTCTACCAGTCACAGGCGAAGTTTCAGGTCCAGACCTCGGACATGGCGACAGGCTCCGGCGGTGGTTTGCTCGGTGCGATGCTCGGCGGCGGGGGCGGGATCGTCTACGACTCGGTCGCGGTGCAGGAATTCATCATGTCCCGCGACGTGCTGCGCCGTCTCGATAGCGAATATGGCTGGATCGCGCATTTCCAGAACCCCGAACTGGACTGGTTCCATGCGCTCGATGCCGATGCCTCGTTCGAAGACGCGTTCAGCCATTTCGAGAGCATGGTCTCGGTCAGCTTCGATCCGACCGAGGGGATCATCGAGATGGATCTGGTGGCGGCAACGCCCGACGATGCGCGGCGCTTCAGCAAAGCGGTCATCGGCTATGCCGAGCAGATGGTGGACACGCTCGCCGATCCGATCCGCGAAGCGGCCCTCGACGATGCCCAGCGCAATCTGACCGAGGCGGAGGGCAACCTGAAGGCCGCGCAACTGGCCGAGGCGGAGGTGCGCAAGAAACTCGACACCTTCTCGGTCGAAGGCGAGGTTTCGGCGGAGCTGTCGATCATCTCGGGCATGGAGACCGAGCTCGAAGCCCTGCGCGGACGACTGCAGAACCTGCGCCGGGTGACCGGCGAGAATGATCCACGCGTGCAACGCATCAGCAATCAGGTCGAAACGCTGGAGAACCAGATCGTCGAGCGTCGCAAGAACGTCACCGGCGGGGACCGGCCTGGACGGGCTTCGCTGGCCGATATCAACGCCGAGCTTGCGCGGGTGCAGGTTGACGTTCAGGCGGCGATGGCGATCTTTACGGCAGCACTGGAGACGCGGGAGGTTGCCCGCGCCGATGCGGCCAAGCAGCACCGTTATCTGTCGGTGGTCGTGCAGCCCTCGGTCCCCGATGAGGCGAACTATCCGCAGAAGTGGAAACAGACGGGGCTTGCCTTTCTCATCTTTCTCGGGATCTACATCGTCGCGTCGCTGACGATCTCGCTGATCCGCGAGCAGGCCAGCATCTGACCACGGCCCTGGTGCCGCCCGAGACTGAGACCGAGAGGAGGCCCGCATGGCCGGGACATCCCAGCGCACCGTCAAGATCGGCGGTATACCCTTTGCCAATGACCGCCCCTTTGCCCTGATCTCCGGGCCGTGCCAGACCGAGGGCGCCCAGCATTCCGTCGATATCGCGGGTCATCTGGCCGAGATCTGTGCCGCCCGCGGCATCGGCTATGTTTTCAAGGCAAGCTTTGACAAGGCGAACCGGACTTCGCTGTCGGGACAGCGCGGGCGTGGGTTGACGGACGGGCTCGCCGATCTCGCAGCGGTGAAGGACGCCGTTGGCTGCCCTGTCCTGACAGATGTGCACCTGCCTGAACAATGTGCCGAGACGGCACAGGTTTGCGATGTCCTGCAGATCCCGGCCTTTCTCTGCCGACAGACGGATCTTCTGGTCGCCGCGGCGGTCACGGGCAAACCGGTCAACGTCAAGAAGGGCCAGTTTCTTGCCCCATGGGACATGCCGAACGTCGCAGAGAAGATCGCCGCCAGCGGCAATGACCAGATCCTGCTGACCGAGCGTGGGACGTCTTTCGGCTACAACACGCTCGTGACCGATATGCGTGGTCTGCCGCAGATGGCGGCGACCGGGTATCCCGTGATCTTCGATGCGACCCATTCGGTGCAGCAGCCGGGCGAGCGCGGCGGCTCCTCCGGAGGGCAGCGCGAGTTTGCACCCGTGCTTGCCCGTGCGGCGCTGGCCGTCGGGATCGCGGGATTGTTTATCGAGACGCACCCTGCACCCGACACCGCACCGTCCGATGGGCCGAACATGATCCCCCTGGATCAGATGGCGCCGCTTCTCGATGTCCTGCAATCAATCGACGCACCTGCCAAGGCATCGCCAGTGCGCCTTGACTGAGGTATACTTGGCGCGGGGACAGCTTTCATTTCGAGGATCTTCATGAGTAGTGCGATGCAGCCGCGGCCAGAGGTCGAGGTCAATACGTTCGACAGCCTGACCTTTCCGATGATCAAGCCGACCGGCTTTCGTGAATACGATGCGAGGTGGCGGTTTCCCGAGGAGATCAATCTCGTCGGCATTCAGGCGCTTGGTCTGGGCCTGGCAACGCAGTTGCACGAGGCCGGGCTGCCTGCGGTGGTGGCGGTCGGCAACGACTACCGGTCTTACTCGATCTCGATCAAGCAGGCGCTGATGGTCGGACTGATGGCGGGCGGCGCCGAGGCGCGCGATATTGGCACGGCACTCAGCCCGATGGCCTATTTTGCGCAGTTCGATCTTGATGCGCAGGCCGTGGCGATGGTGACGGCGAGCCACAATCCGAACGGCTGGACTGGGGTGAAGATGGGCTTTCACCGCCCGCTGACACACGGGCCGGACGAGATGTCCCGGCTGAAGGAGATCGTCATGGGCGGGCAGGGCGTTCTGCGCGACAGCGGGCGATACGTCCGGGTCGACGGCGTGCGCGAGCGCTATATCGACGACCTCGTCGGTGACTTCAGGATGCGCCGGCCTTTGAAGGTCGTGTGTGCCACAGGCAACGGAACGGCGGGTGCGTTCGGGCCTGAGGTGCTGGAGCGCATCGGGTGCGAGGTCGTGCCGCTGCATTGCGAGCTCGACTACGAATTTCCGAACTATAACGCCAACCCCGAAGCGATGGAGATGCTGCACGACATGGCTGCGGCGGTGAAGGCTTCGGGTGCCGATCTGGCGCTGGGCTTTGACGGCGATGGCGACCGCTGCGGCGTGGTGGATGATGAGGGCGAGGAGATCTTTGCCGACAAGGTCGGAGTGATCATGGCCCGCGATCTCGTAAAGCTGCACCCCGGCGCGACCTTCGTGGCGGATGTCAAATCGACGGGGCTGTTCGCCTCGGACCCCGACCTGATCGCAGCGGGCGCCAAGGCCGACTATTGGAAGACGGGCCACAGCCACATGAAACGCCGGGTGCACGAGCTGGGCGCGCTGGCGGGGTTCGAGAAATCCGGGCACTACTTTTTGGCACCGCCCATCGGCAAGGGATATGACTGCGGCCTGCGGGTTGCCGTCGAGCTCTGCAAGATCCTCGATCGCAACCCGGACAAGTCCATGTCGGATCTGCGCCGGGCTTTGCCCAAGACCTACGCGACGCCGACCATGTCGCCCTATTGCGCGGATGAGGAGAAGTACGCGGTCATCGAGCGGCTGCAGGCGAAACTCGTCGCCATGGGCGAGGCCGGGGAGAGCCTTGGGCCGCTGAAGATCGACCGGGTGGTGACCGTCAATGGTGCGCGCGTGCTGCTCGAGGGCGGGGCCTGGGCACTGGTGCGGGCATCATCGAATACGCCGAACCTCGTGGTCGTGTGCGAGACATCGACATCGGAGGATGAGCTTCGGTCGATCTTCGAGGCGCTGGACACGGTGATCCGGACCGAGCCGTCTGTTGGCGACTACGACCAGACGTTCTGAGCGATCCGGTCAGATCGCAGCCAACACACAAGCGGACTTCGCGGCTGCGCCCGCTCAGATTGCCTTGAGATCACCCCCCACCCCGGCTCTCCCCTCCTGAGGGGGGAGGGGGCGCCAGTGGCGGGACCGGCATGAGAAACTTGTCGCTTTTCTTGGTGGGAATGCGACACTCCTCCCATGCCGGATGCTGCACCCACCACCGTGATGTTCCTGCTAATCGAGCAGTTCTCGATGATGAGCGTGGTCTCGGCGCTCGAGCCGCTGCGCGGTGCAAACCGATTGCTGGGCCGGGAGGTCTATCGCTGGCATCTCATCAGCCATGATGGCGCACCGGTCGAGGCGTCGAACGGGATGACCGTGACTGCGGACGGAGCCTTGGGTGAGATCGAGGATGCGGACTTCCTGTTTGTCTGTGCCGGGCTTTCGGCCGATCCGCCTTACCGGGCGCGTCTGAATGCCGGGCTGAACCGGGCGGCGCGGGCCGGGTTGGTGCTTGGATCCTTGTCTGCGGGGACGATCATTCTGGCCCGTGCCGGGGTGCTGGATGGCTATCGCTCGACCGTGCATTGGGAATTTCAGCCTGCCTTTCAGGAGGAGTTTCCCGAGCTCGAGACCTCGCCCGGTCTGTTTGTGATCGACCGCGATCGTTGGACGGGCTCGGGCGGGATCACGGGTATGGACATGATGCTGAGCCTGATCGAGCACGACCATGGCCCGGATCTGTCGAGATCGGTCGGCAACCAGTTCCAGATCGATCGCATCCGGAATGCCTCGATCGCGCAGCGGCCCGGGCAACTCGACCGGATCGAGACGTTGCCCCACGCTGTGCAGCAAGTCGTGACCCTGATGCTGGAGCATATCGAGGAGCCGCTGCGGATGGACGATCTCGCCGCGCAGGTGGGCATGAACGTGCGCCGGATGGAGCGGCTGTTCAACACGCATCTCGACACGGCACCGGCGCAGTTCTATCGCAAACTGCGGTTGGAGAAAGCGCGCGATCTTCTCCTGCACTCGAACCTGCCGACGCTGGAGGTCGCGTGTCTGACCGGGTTCTCGTCCAGCTCGCACTTTGCCATGGCCTATCAACGCCAGTTCGGTCAGCGCCCATCTGAGACGCGGCGCGGCGGATAACGCCGTGGCGGTCAGCTGTGGCGTCAAGAGGCGGCGACCGGCTGGGTCGTGAGCGCCTGTGATCGCCGGGCGCTGGACAGCGCCCGGTCCATGGCCTAGCGAAGGGTTGCGGCGTGCCGATGCGTCGCCGGATCCTCGTCAGCCATGGCCTCGCGTCAGTTTTCCATCGCGGTTCTCATCCTCAGCCAGGTGGCAGTTCTGTCCGTCTGGTTCTCTTCGGCTGCTGTTCTGTCCGAGATGGCAGGCGAGGTCGGATTGAGTGCCGGGCAGCTCGCCTGGTTGTCCACTGCGGTGCAGGTCGGCTTCGGCACGGGCGCGCTGATCTATGCGGCGTTCGGGATCGCCGACCGGTTTGACCCGAGGGCGGTGTTCGCGATTTCGGCAGCTCTCTCGGCGGGGTGCAACCTTGCGCTGTTGTGGGTGCCGGTGGGCGGAGCCGAGGCAATGGCCCTGCGCGCTTTGACCGGAGCCTTTCTGGCCGGGGTCTATCCCGTGGGCATGAAGATCGCGGTCGGATGGACGATGGTGAACCGCGCCCTGCTGGTTGGCGCTCTGGTGGGTGCGCTGACCCTGGGCTCGGCCAGTCCGCACCTGATCGCATGGATGGGTGGGGCGGACTGGCGGGTGACGATCTGGGCGACCAGCGCAATCGCGGCGGCGGGCGGTCTGGCAATGCTGACAACCGGGCTCGGCCCCTATCACGCCCGGGCGCCCCGGCTTGATTTTGCAGCCATTGCGATCGCCTGGACCGAGCCTCGCATCCGCTATGCCATCCTTGGCTATATCGGGCACATGTGGGAGCTTTATGCGTTCTGGGCCTGGATCGGGGTGATTGCCGCCACGTCCTTTGCCATGGCGGGCATGGCAGACCCGGCGGCACTGGCCAAGCTGATCGCGTTTCTCGCCATCGCGCTTGGCGGGATCGCCTCTGTGCCTGCGGGGCTTTGGGGTGACCGATACGGTAAGGCGCGGGTGGCCCTTGCGGCCATGGTTGTGTCCAGTCTGTCCGCGCTTGCTGCGGCATTTGTCTTCGGTGGCCCGGTCTGGCTGATGATCGTTATCCTGCTTGTCTGGGGCCTGTCCGTTGTGCCGGACTCAGGGTTGTTCTCGTCGCTGGTGGCCGATGCCGCGCCGCCCGAGCGGGTCGGGTCAATCATGACCATTCAGACGGCGATCGGCTTTCTGCTGACGGCGTTTACCGTACAGGTCACGCCGTTGCTGGCTGAGGCGATCGGATGGCCGCCGGTGCTGGCGATCATGGCGGTCGGCCCGGTCGCCGGGTGTTTCGCGATGCGCCGGCTGATGTCGGGCACGGATGCATGAGCCACGCCCTGCCGCGGCGGATCAGGCGGCCTTCCACTTGATCGAACAGCCCATGGATGGCGTCTGCGCCTCGGGTCCCTGTCCGGTCTTAGCAACCTGAACCATGGCTTCATAAAGCTCGCGCCGCGCGCCCGGGATCTCGTGCCGACCCCCTTCGTCAAGGCGCCCGCGATATTGCAACCCGAGCCCTGCGTCGAAGCCGAAGAAATCTGGTGTGCACACCGCGTCATAGGCGCGGGCGACGGATTGGTCCTCGTCATGCAGATACGGGAAGGGGAACCCGTTCGTGCGCGCGAACTCGATCATCTGCGGGAACCCGTCTGCCGGGTAGGTCCGCGCATCGTTTGAGCAGATGGCCGCGATGCCGATGCCGTGCTCGGCCAGCGCCGCAGCCTCCCGCACGATCCGGTCGATGGCGGACGTCACATAGGGGCAGTGGTTGCAGATGAACATCACCAGCGTGCCGGTCTCACCCGCGAGATCCGACAGCGCATAGGTCTTGCCATCGGTTGCAGGCAGCGAGAAGTCAGGCGCCTTCCAGCCAAAATCGCACATCGGGGGCATGGCCATGGTCGTCTCCCATCTGGTTGAACCGGGTCTCCCGCCTCTCTACCAAATCGACGTGCTGGACAACAGCCGCCGTCCCGGCCAAGGCTGATCGCAAAACAGGGAGTGAGACATGACCAGAACAATCGCCATTACAGGGGCCGCCGGCGGGATTGGCCGGGCGCTGATCCCGATGCTGTCAGGCGACCGCTTGTTGCTGATTGATCGGGAGGGGACGGGCGTGGATGCCCTTGCCGCAGAAACGGGCGCCACGGCCCATACGGGCGCTCCGCTGACCGAGGCCGACTGCCGGGACGCTCTGGCGATGGTCGACGGGCAGATCGATGCCTTCGTGCACCTGGCAGGCACTTTCGAACCCGATCCCGTGATGGGCGCGGATCAGGCCAACCCGTCGGTCTGGACCCGCACGATCCAGAACAATCTCGAGAACGCCTACAACTTCGTGACCGCGCTGGAGAGCCGCCTGCCCACGGACCAGTCAGGGCGGGTTGTCTTTATCTCGTCGCTCGCGTTTCGCTGGGGCAGTCTCGACCATACGGCATACTCCGCCGCCAAGGGGGGGCTCGTTGGGCTCACCCGGTCGCTCGCCCGGCGATTCGCCGAGCGCGCGACAGTCAACGCGTTGGCGCCCGGGATCATCGAGACACCGATGCCTGCGCACATCATTGCGGTCCGCGGCGACACGCTCCGCGAGTCCAATCCCCTCAAACGCTTCGGCAAGCCCGAGGAAGTGGCAGCAACCATCGCCTTCTTGCTTTCGCCCGGTGCGGGGTACATCACGGGCCAGACGATCAACGTCGACGGCGGGCAAAGCATGAATTGACGCGCCGTGGGCGCAGGGGTGGACATCGCGCCCGATCCGGGGTCATGGTTGCGCCAGTGGGGGGCACGGAGCCCCGTGTCCAGAGAAACGTGTCTGACAAACAACAGGGAGACATCCATGACCAGAATGTTCCTAGGCGCCGCGCTCGCCATGGCGATGACCGCCGGGGCCGGCTCTGCCTTTGCGCAACAGAAATTCATCTCGATCGGCACCGGCGGCGTGACCGGGGTCTACTACCCGACGGGCGGCGCGATCTGCCGTCTGGTGAATAAGGACCGCAAGGAGCACGGCATCCGCTGTTCGGCGGAGTCGACCGGTGGTTCGGTCTACAACGTCAATACAATTCGGGCAGGCGAGCTGGAGTTCGGTGTTGCGCAGTCTGACGTGCAGTCGAATGCGCATAGCGGAAAGAGCCAATGGGACGGAGACGCCTTCGAAGGCCTTAGATCGGTTTTCTCTGTACACCCCGAGCCGGTGACGATGCTGTCTCTGAAGGGAAGCGGTGTAGACGGTTTGGCCGCCATCAAGGGCAAACGCGTCAACATTGGCAACGCGGGTTCCGGGCAGCGAGCCACATGGCAGCTTATGGAGGCCGAGGGGCTTGTCAGCACATCTGACCTTGCGCTCGCGGCGGAGATGAAGTCGTCCGAGGTTGGTCAGGCACTCTGTGACAGCAAGATCGACGCCTACTTCTGGCTTGTTGGTCACCCATCTGCGCTGACGCAGGAAACACTTGCAACCTGCGATGCCCAGTTGGTCAATCTTTCCGGTCCCGAGGTCGACGCGCTGGTCGAGAAGTATCCATACTTCCGTAAAGCCACCATTCCGGCAGGAATGTACGGTGACAACCCTGAGATAACGACCTTCGGTGTGGGCGCAACTTTCGTTAGTTCGGTCGATGTACCAGAGGACGTTGTGTACACAGTCGTAAAGGCCGTGTTCGAGAACTTTGAGCAGTTCAAGGGCCTGCACCCGGCGTTCAACCACCTCAAGCCCGAGGAAATGATCAAGGACGGTCTCTCGGCGCCGCTGCACCCCGGTGCGGTCAAGTACTACAAGGAGAAGGGCTGGATGTAATCCGGCCCGGGCCCGAGATCAGAGCGGGGCGCCCAGGCGGCGCCCCGTTTGCGTTTGCGGGGTCCAGACGCGCGCCGCGTCCCACGGGGCTCCTCTCCTCGACTGACCGGCGCCCGGAGATACCATGGAGCAGGTCGTTCTGCAGGCTGCCGCGATCGTGGCGGCGTTCTTCCAGTCGGTGGTCGGCATCGGGTTCGGCATGGTTGCCGGACCGGTGGTGCTGCTGGTGCTGGAGGATCCGGCAGCGGTTCTGATCTCGACCTGCATGAGCTGGCTGATCGCGCTGGTGCTCTTTCCATGGCTTCGCCGCGATACAGACTGGGGAATGATGCTAAGGCTTACGTCAGGGGCTGCTCTAGGCATTCTGCCCGGGGTGCTCTTGCTCGGGGCGGTTGGCATCGACACGCTGAAGCTGGTGGCAGGCATGGCGATTGCCGGGCTGACCGGGGCGATGGTGTTCGGCCTCCCGGGCATGCGGAGCCCGGGCCGTGCCGGGGATGTTGCCTTCGGCGCTCTTGCAGGAGCGTTCGGGGGATGCCTTGCCATTCCCGGACCGCCTGCAGCGCTGCGCATGACCGGTCTCGCCCGTCCCAAGACCACCGTCCGGGCCACGATGGTCAGCTTCTTCTGCGCGGTCTGGCCGATGATCCTGGCGGCACAGGTTTCGGTCCTGTCGATCGGCGCCGAGACGTGGTGGAACGCCCTGTCGCTGGTGCCGGGCACGCTGGCGGGTCTCGCGATCGGGAACTGGGCCGCGAGCTGTGTCTCCGAGGCATTCTTTCGGCGGATGGTCACCCTGTTCCTGCTTGCGGCGGCGGCCAGCCTTCTGGCAGCTTCACTCTGAAGGGGAACAAATGCCATGATGTCACTGGATGTGCCGGCTCTGGGCCGTCTGAGCGAGATGCCAAGCGCGGGACTTGCGCGTCAGACACCGTTCGAGCTGTTGCCCAATCTCTCGCGCTCGCAGCGCGGCGCGGCGCTTTGGGCCAAGCGGGATGACATGGACGGGATGGCGTTCGGCGGCAACAAGGTGCGCCAGCTCGACTACTATTTCGGCGCGGCATTGGCCGAAGGCGCGGACACCGTCCTGATCACAGGGGCCGTGCAATCCAATTTCTGTCGTCTCTGTGCGGCATTCGCAGCGAAGCTGGGGCTGGAGTGTCACCTCCAGCTTGAAGAGCGCGTTGCCAAGAACGATCCGCTCTACCGCGAGTCCGGCAATGTGCTCGTCGACCGCCTGCTGGGTGCGCATCTGCACAGCTATCCCCACGGTGAGGATGAGGCAGGCGCCGATGCCAATCTCGAGGCGATCGCCGACGATCTGCGCACCAGGGGCCGCAGGCCGTATGTGATCCATCTCGCCGCCGGGCATCCGCCGCTGGGTGCGCTCGGCTACATCCATTGCGCGCGCGAGGTGCTGGCGGCGATTGCTCAGCATAACCTCGACGTCGCTCACATTGCGGTGCCCTCGGGTAGCGGATCCACCCATGCGGGGTTTCTCTACGGGATGCGGGCGCTGGGCTCGGAGATCCCGGTGACGGGGTACTGCGTGCGCCGGGGCGCGGGGATCCAGAAGCAACGGATCGAGGCGCGCTGCGCCGATATCGCGGCGCTGCTGGGCGCCGAAAACCCCGTCCGGCCAGAGGATGTCCGCACGAACGACCGCTTTTTCGGCCCGGGCTATGGCCTGATCAATTTGCCGGTCGAACGCGCGATCCGGCTTGGCGCCCGGACCGAGGCATTGATGCTCGACCCGGTCTATACCGGCAAATGCATGGCAGGTGCGCTGAACCTCGCCGGGACCGAAACGCCGGACCGCGCGGTGATCTTCATCCACACAGGCGGGACGCCTGCTCTCTTTGCCTATGCCAGTCTTCTGGAAGGTGTGCTCGATGCGTGATGGGCGCTTTCTGCACAGCTTCTCCTGAACGCCGCACCTTGGTTGCTGTCATCGGCGCGTGATACCCTGATGCGTCCCGTGAAAATGGACCGCCCGGATCAGGAGATACCCCCCATGAAGCTGTACGTTTGCGGACTTATTCTCTTCTCAGCGGCCCTTGGACTGACCGCGGCGCCGGTGGCGGCCCAGCAGAACTATGTCCAGGAACGGGTCGTGCTCAATGCAGCCTCGATCCCGGTCAGCCAGCTTCCCGGGGTTCGCCTGATCCGGGCGGGCGACAGCCTGCTGCTGGCTGTGCGCTTGCTGAACGATGCCATCGAACCGGATCGCCGCCGCGAGGAGCTTCGGCAGACCTTGTCGAACATGCTGGATGCCGCCGGCAAGGATCAGACCCTGGAACTCAGCGTTGTCGATCCCGAAGGCTTTGTCGCACCGCTGACCGAAGTGGATCAAAGCATCAGTATTCTGGGCTCGCGAGAGCAGCGCGGGATGAGCCATATCGACATTCGCCTGAAAACGACGATCCCCGACGACGCCGTCGATGGAAAAGCGCTGGTCAATCGTCTGCGCGGGTTCGTCAATTCCACCGAGACGGTTGGGCGCACCGTCGTGAATGCCACTGGTGCCGTCGATATCAGCATCCTGAATCCGGAACAGTATCGCGGTGACGTCATCAAACTCATCACCGCCGAGATCAAACTGATCACGACCGAACTGGGCGATGATTACAAAGTCGTTCTTCAGGATCTGGAACGGCCGCTGGAATACCGCCGTGTCGGGATCATCGACCTCGAGCTCTACATCCCTTACCGGTTCCAGATCATTCCCGGCACGATCTCGTCGATCTCGTCGATCATCGCCCTAGCCATAGGCGGACGCGCGGCGGCGTTAGTTCAGGCAGACAGCGCTTGCGCCCTTTACCTATGCGGGAAACCCGGAAGGTGCATTGTCCTATTGAGAAATGTATCGAATTTCGATGCTTAATGTGTTTCAACTTGAGAGATAGCAGATGGGAGGCCGACTATGACAACCGAGAATTCACAGTCTGACCCGGCCAAACCCAAAGCAGGGACATCGCAGCGCCAACCGCTTCATGTCGACCCGCAGACCGAGATCGAGAACATGGAATCGAGCAATCTCGATCAGTTCACGGCGACTGATACAGGTGGGCGCCAACCGATCGGCTGGCAAAGCTCGGCAATCCTGATCATCGCCTTCGTCTGGGCCTGCTTTCAGCTCTATATCTCGTCGAACATCCCGTTCTGGCTGACCGAGGTGCTGGGTGTGAACGTCACCATGCCCTCGTCCGAGGCACGGCGGGTTCACCTCGGCTTCGCCCTCGTGCTGGCCGCGATGGCCTTCCCGCTCTACAAGAAGGCGCCGCATGATCGCATCCCCTGGTATGACTGGGTCCTTGCCGCGCTGGCCATCGTTGTCTGTCTCTACGCCATCGTCGACAAGGACGCGATCTCGTCGCGCGCGGGGCTGCCGACGACAGCGGATCTCGCGATCTCGACGGTTGGTCTGCTGGTGGTGGGAACCGCCGTCTACCGCTCGCTTGGCCTGCCATTGCTGATCGTGGCGGGGCTGTTCCTGCTCTACTGCTTCTTCGGCGATGCGCGCTGGCTGCCGGATGCGATGCAGTGGAAGGGTGCATCCTATGGCAAGGCCATGTGGCACTACTGGATGCAGGATGAGGGCGTCTTCGGCGTGGCCCTGAAGGTCTCGGCCGAGCTGATCTTCCTGTTCGTGCTCTTTGGTGCGATCCTCGAAAAGGCAGGCGCGGGCAACTACTTCATCAAGATCGCCTTCGCCATGTTGGGGCATTTGCGCGGCGGTCCCGCCAAGGCCGCTGTCGTCGCGTCTGCCATGTCGGGGCTCTACTCCGGGTCCTCCATCGCCAACACGGTCACCACGGGCACCTTCACCATCCCGCTCATGAAGCGCACGGGCTTCAGCCCTGAGAAGGCGGGCGCGGTCGAAGTCGCCTCCTCGACCAATGGTCAGCTCACCCCGCCGGTCATGGGGGCCGCGGCCTTCCTGATCGCCGAGTTCACGGGCGTGGCGTATACCGAGATCATCAAGCACGCGCTGGTGCCCGCCCTCGTCAGCTATATCGCGCTGGTCTACATCGTCCACCTCGAAGCGCTGAAGCTGGGCCTCAAGGGCCTGCCGCGGTTCGAGACCGGGCGCACGCTCGCACAGAAACTGATCGGCGTTCTGACCGGGTTCCTCTTCATGGTGTTCCTGACGGGCGTTGTCTATTTCGGCCTCGGCTGGATCAAGGAGGCGGTGCCGGATCAGGCTTTCATCATTGTCTCGATCGGGGTCGCGGCGGCGTATCTGTTTTTGCTCTGGGTCGCGTCCAAGCGCCCGGACCTGACGGTCGATGACCCGAACGCGCCGATCACGGAACTGCCGCATCTCGGCGAGACCGCGAAGACAGGCTACTACTACATCCTGCCCATCGTGGTGTTGATCTGGTGCATCGTGGTCGAGCGCCTTTCGCCCTCCCTGTCGGCCTTCTGGGCCACAGTGGCGATGATCCTGGTGACGATCACACAGCACCCGATCAAGGCGGTGATGCGCGGGCAGGGCGGAACGATTGCCTCGGGCTTCGCACGCGGTGTGTCCGAGTGGATCGAGGGCATGATCTCCGGCAGCCGCAACATGATCGGTATCGGCGTTGCGACCGCGGCGGCGGGGATCATTGTCGGCACCGTGTCCCTGACGGGTATGCACCAGATCATTGCCGACGTGATCGAACAGATCTCGGCCGGATCGCTCATCATTCTCCTGCTGCTGGTGGCGGTCATGAGCCTGATCCTCGGCATGGGTCTGCCGACGACCGCGAACTACATCGTGGTCTCGTCTCTCATGGCGCCGGTGATCGTGATCGTCGGGGCCAAGACGGGGCTGATCGTGCCGCTGATCGCGGCGCACCTCTTCGTCTTCTACTTCGGGATCCTGGCGGATGACACGCCGCCCGTGGGTCTCGCGGCCTTTGCCGCGGCGGCGATCTCGGGCGGCGACCCGATCAAGACGGGTGTGCAGGGCTTCATGTACGATATCCGCACCGCGCTGCTGCCGTTCCTGTTCATCTTCAACACGGAACTTCTGCTGATCGGCGTCTCGCCCCTGAAAGCCGTCTTCGTCTTCGCCATCGCGGTGGTGGCGATGATGCTGTTCGCAGCGGCGACGCAGGGGTACTTCCTGGCGCGCAACAAGATCTGGGAGACGGCGCTGCTCCTGCTGATCGCGTTCACCCTGTTCCGGCCTGGCTATTGGCTGGATCAGTGGCAACCGCCATACGAGGAACGGCCAGGCACCGAGATTGTCCAGATCGCCGATGGAATTCCGGCTGCGGGCGAGCTGCGCGCGCAGATCTCGGGGCCGGATTTCAACGACTCGGACAAGACGATCACCTCTGACATTGTGATCAACCTCGCCGAAGGCGTGGACGGTGCCGCGCGCCTTGGTGCGCAGGGAATCATGATGATGGCAGGCGGAGAGCCCGGGCAACTGGACGAGCCGATGTTCGGCACGCCGCATGAGAAGCTGGGTCAGCAGTTCGACTTCTATGCGGATGCGCCGGTGATGGTGTCCTCGGTGAACCTGCCGACAGATCGCCCGATCAAGGAGCTGTTCTATATCCCTGCGCTGCTGCTGCTGGGGCTGGTGATCCTGCTGCAACGCCGCCGTCAGACGACACCGGCCTTTTGATCGGCGAGGGTGCGTCACGGACGCACCCTACGGGGGGCGGCGCTGTCGACACCGGCGTGCCCGGTACGGCACCGACGGAACCCGCCCGCGATTGCGTGGCATCGAAACATCCATCGCTTCAGGAGGTTTCGATGTATCGCACCGGGTGTTTCGCCATCCTTGCTCTTCTGCTTGCGGTCCCGAATGTCGGCTACGCCGATGATGACGACGACCTCTACGAGTTGCGAAAGATCGAACGCGCGTATGACGAAAAATTCGAGAAACTCGAATACGAGCGAGAGCGGGATCTGCGCAAACTGATCGCCGAATACGATGATGCATTCGACGCGCTGGACCGAGAGTACCGCTCGAAGATCCGCAAGGCCAAGCGCGTCCGTCGCGAGCGGGATGACGACTGACGGTCGTCAGGCCGACCGGACCGCTCAGAAGGCGCAGCGGTCGCGGCCCTGCCTCTCCAGCGTCTGTGCACCGGCGCGCACCGACCTCGCCCGTTTGCGGACAAAGGCCGAGGGACGGCTGGCGCTGCGCTCCTTCGGGTTCGGCAGCACCGAGGCAAGCCGTGCCGCCTGCGTCGAGGTCAGGGCAGCGGCAGACCGCCCGAAATGGTGCTGGGCTGCGGCTTGCGCCCCGAAGACGCCCTCGCCGAACTCGGCCATGTTGAGGTAGACCTCGAGGATTCGCCGTTTCGGCCAGAACGCCTCGATCAGGACAGTAAACCCGGCCTCGAGCCCCTTTCGGATCCAGGACCGCTCGTGCCAGAGGAACATGTTCTTCGCCACTTGCTGGCTGATGGTCGAGCCGCCCCGCAGGCGTCTGCCCTCGGCCCGGGCCTCGAGCGCGTCCTGGATCGCGTCGAAGTCGAACCCGTAGTGGTCGCAGAAGCGGGCATCCTCGGCTGCCATGGCGGACCGGAGCAGATGCGGAGAGATCTCGTCAATCGCAACCCAGTCCTGGCTGACACCGCCAAGTCTCCACGCCTCGCTGGCGAGGTAGATCCCGCCGGGCGGGGCGACAAAGCGATAGAGGCCGACCCAAAGGACGCAAAAGATCACCGCCCAGGCGCAGACCTTCACCGGCCAGCGCAGCAGCCGCCACAGAAGGCTGCGCCGCCTGTGGGCCCGAGCCTTTCGCGGCGCGCCTTTGCGTGCGGCGGTTTTGCGCGTTGCGCTGACCGGTTTGCGTTTTGTTACCCGTGCCACATCCGTGCCTTTGGCGAGTTGCCCCGCCGCGCGATGCGCGCGCCGAGCGGCTCGGTCCCAGTGATCCAATCGGCATAGTCGAAGGCACCGCTTTGCTGCGGGGCCATCAGGTACCCCATATGGCGGCGCATTGCGGCAAAAACAGTGCGCCGGTCGCCGGGGATCGGCGGTGCGTTCCGCAATGGTGCGGATATGACGCGGGGCGATCGGGCGGCGTCGGGGGGCGGTCCGGCCAGCAGCAACGGATCGGTCAGTGGCACGCAGAACGCATCGCGCGGCGAGGAGACGTCGAGCCAGTTCACGCCTGGCGCGGTCGCAACCCGGTGGATGGCGGCAGCGAGATGATCCCGGCCAGCGCCGGTCTGGCTGAGTACGATCCCGTGGGTCGAACCGAGCGTCATCAGCGACAGCGCGGCGCCGGGTTGTCTGGCCGCGACCTGGTCAGCGATCAGGATAGCCCCGATGCCGCCAAGCGAGTGGCCCACGATGAGGACCTCATCAGCAGTGCCGGGCTCAATGTCGCCAGCCAGCTTCTCCATGCGGCGGCGATAGGCCGTCCAGTCCTCACTCACGCCGGCTGCGAGAACGCGCTGATAGGCGAAGAGATCGGCCAAGAGATCGAGGTAGAAGCGGCTGAAAAGCCCGTTGCAAACCACTGCGGCTCCCGCAATAAGCCCGAGGGCCCATGGTCCGATGGAGGCGGCGGGAACCAGCACGCTGAGCGGAAGCCCGAACAGGAAAAGCCAGGGTGATGCAATCAGCGCCGCGCCGCGCGGCGTGCGCTTCGCGATCCGTCTGAGCGAACCGGAGCGGACGTAGGACCAGAATGCGCCGAGCCCGCGCGTGAGACGCTGGGCGTGTGTGCGATCGCCAAAACCCCACACCAGGTCCTGATAGCGCACATACCGGAATTCCGTCCGGACGCCATCGCGCGTGGCCACCCAGCCCTCGGTGTCATCGTCCAGGTCCGTGATCTCGACATCGAAGCGCTCGGCGGCGGCGGTGAAGATGCGCCGGTACCGCGCGGTGGTTGCCGGGTCGAAGCCATGGACATACCAGACCGTTCGGGTGCGGATGTGAGCCAGGGCGACCTCCGGCAAGGGTGCGTCACGGACGCACCCTACGGGGCGCCGCGTAGGGTGCGTCCGTGACGCACCCTCGTTTCAGGTCTAGGCGGTAGCAGCGGTGCTCTGCTCGTTCAACGGGTGCGCGATGCGATCCACCATCTCCTTCGGGCAGATCTGCCAGAAGCGCCCGCCTTCTTCGGACCAGTTGCGCAGGAGATCCCGGGCAAGCGGGCTTGCCGTCTCGCGCAGGTGCTGTTCGATCAGGGCGCGCACCTCGTGCTCCCAATGGGCCGACGCAAGGCGCTGGATCACCAGCGTCTCGGGGTTGGCCATCGACTGGAACCGGTCTTCGGGGTCCCAGACAAAGGCCATGCCGCCGGTCATGCCCGCGCCGAAGTTCGCCCCCACCGGGCCAAGGATCACCGCGGTCCCGCCGGTCATGTACTCACAGCCGTTCGACCCACATCCCTCGACCACAACGGTGGCGCCGGAGTTGCGCACGCAGAACCGCTCGCCTGCCTGGCCGGATGCAAACAGCTTGCCGGCCGTCGCCCCATACAAAACCGTGTTGCCGATGATCGTGTTCTCATGCGGCACCAGCGGCGAGTTCAGCGGCGGGCGCACGGTAATCACACCGCCCGAGAGACCCTTGCCGACATAGTCGTTGGCATCGCCCAGCACCTCGAGCTTCAAACCGGGCGCCGCGAACGCGCCCAGCGACTGACCTGCCGTACCGTTCAGTCGCACGGTCAGGTGTCCCTGTTGTAGCTCGTTGCGCATACCGAACCTGCGCACGATATGCGACGAGACCCGCGACCCGATCGTGCGCTGTGTGTTCTGGACGGTGTAATCGAGCTGCATCTTCTCGCCGTCCTTGAAGAACGGTCCCGCGTCGGCAACGATCTGGGCGTCCAGCGTGTCCGGCACATCGTTGCGCGGCCGGTCCAGCCGGTAGGCGATGTCCCGCCCCTCGTCCACGCGCACCAGCATCGGGTTGAGGTCGAGATCATCCAGATGCGCCGCCCCCCGAGAAACCTGGGCCAGCAGATCGGACCGTCCGATGATCTCGTCCAGGCTCCGCACGCCGATCTCGGCCATGATCTCGCGGATCTCCTCGGCCAGCAGGCTGAAGAGGTTGACCACCTTATCCGCCGTGCCTGTGAACCGCTCGCGCAGGCGCGGGTCCTGCGTACAGACGCCGACCGGGCAGGTGTTCGACTGGCACTGGCGCACCATGATGCAGCCCATGGCGATCAGCGCCGCGGTGCCGATCCCGTATTCTTCCGCGCCCATCATCGCGGCGATGACGATGTCCCGCCCGGTGCGCAGGCCCCCGTCGGTCCGCAGGGTGATCCGGTCGCGCAGATCATTCAGCGCGAGGACCTGATGTGCCTCGGTCAGTCCCATCTCCCACGGTAGGCCCGCATATTTGATCGAGGTCTGCGGCGACGCCCCCGTCCCGCCATTGTGGCCCGAGATTAGGATGACATCGGCCTTGGCCTTGGCCACCCCGGCGGCGATGGTGCCGACACCGGTGGCGGCCACCAGCTTGACCGTGACCTTGGCGTCCGGGTTGATCTGCTTGAGGTCATAGATCAGCTGCGCCAGATCCTCGATCGAGTAGATATCGTGGTGTGGCGGCGGGCTGATCAGCGTGACCCCCGGTGTCGAGTGGCGCAGCTTGGCGATCATCTCGGTCACCTTGAAGCCGGGCAACTGCCCGCCCTCGCCGGGCTTGGCGCCCTGGGCGACCTTGATCTCAAGCTCCTGACAGTGGTTGAGGTATTCCGCCGTCACCCCGAAGCGGCCGGAGGCGACCTGCTTGATCTTGGCCGACGGATTGTCACCGTTGGGCTCAGGATTGAAGTGCTTGGGATCCTCGCCGCCTTCGCCTGAATCCGACTTGGCGCCGATCCGATTCATGGCGACATTCAGTGCCTTGTGCGCTTCCGGCGAGAGTGCGCCCAGCGACATGCCCGGCGTCACGAAGCGCTTGCGGATCGACGTGATGCTTTCGACCTCGTCAATCGGAACCGACGGTCCCGCAGGTTTGAAGTCGAGAAGATCGCGCAGGTGGATCGGATCACGCCCGCTCATCCCATCGGCATACTGCTTCCAGAGCGCATAGGAGTTCTGTGTGACCGCCGACTGCATCATGTGCATCAGCTGCGCTTCCCAGGCATGGGCCTCGCCCTTGCGCCGCGCCTTGTAGTTCCCGCCGATCGGCAGGACGTTGTCGGCGCCCATGAAGGCCTTGGCGTGGACCGCGCGGGTCTTCTCCTCGATCCCCGCGACCCCGATGCCGGAAATGCGCGATGGCATGCCTGGGAAGAACTCGTTGACGACTGACCGGCTCAGGCCCACTGCCTCGAAATTGCAGCCACCGCGATAGGACGAGATCACCGAGATCCCCATCTTCGACATGATCTTCAGAAGGCCCTGATCGACCGCTGTCTTGAAGTTGGCCACACCCTGTTCGGGCGTCATCTCCAAGAGCCCCCGCTCGATGCGATCCAGGATCGAATCCTGCGCCAGATAGGCATTCACCGTGGTCGCGCCGACCCCGATCAGCACCGCGAAGTAATGCGGATCGATGCACTCGGCGGACCGCACGTTCAGCGAGCAGAAGGTGCGCAACCCGTGCTGGGTCAGCCAGGCATGCACCGCCGATGTGGCCAGGATCATCGGCATGCCGATATTCTCACCATCCGCGGCCTCATCCGTCAGGATCAGGTGCCCGGCGCCCGAGCGCACACGCTCTTCCGCCCGGCGGCGTACCCGGTCAATCGCGGCGCGCAGCGCGCCCGGCTCGCTGTCCTTGGGGAAGGTGCAGTGGATCACCCGGGCCTTGTCCGAGAAGCTCTCGACCAGCTTGTCGAATTCGCCATTCGAGACCACGGGGCTGTCCAGCGTGACAATCTCGGTCTGGCTGCTGTCCTGATCCAGGACGTTCTTCAGGTTGCCGAACCGGGTCTTCAGGCTCATCACCCGGTGCTCGCGCAGACTGTCGATCGGCGGGTTCGTCACCTGGCTGAAGTTCTGCCGGAAGAAGTGGCTCAGCGGGCGATATTTTGCCGACAGCACCGCCGACGGCGTGTCATCGCCCATCGAGCCGATGGCTTCCTTGGCGTCTTCTGCCATCGGGTGCAGGATCGTCTCCAACTCCTCGACCGAGTAGCCCGCCGCGATCTGGCGCTGGCGCAGTACGGACCCGGTGAATGTCTGCACCTCCTTCAGTCCGGTCACCGCCTCGTCCAGCACGGCGATCTTGTCGGTCCACTGGTCATAGGGCTGCTCGGACGCCAACTCATCCTTGATCGTGCGGTCATGCAGCAGGCGTCCCTCGGCCATGTCGATGGCCAGCATCTCGCCGGGGCCAAGGCGACCCTTCTCGATCACCGTGCTCTCATCGGTCGGAACCATGCCGACTTCGGAGCCCGCGATCACCAGCCCGTCGCCGGTCACCACATAGCGCATGGGGCGCAGGCCGTTGCGGTCCATGCCCGCGATGATCCACTGTCCATCGGTCGCGGCCAGCGCGGCAGGACCGTCCCAAGGCTCCATCACAGCGTTCGAATAGGCGTACATCGCCTTCCACGCATCGGGCATGGTCTCGACGTTTGACCACGCCTCCGGCACCAGCATGGACTTGGCCATCGGCGCCGTGCGCCCGGCGCGCACGATCACCTCGAACACCGCATCCAGCGCCGCGCTGTCCGAGGACCCCTGCGGCACGATCGGCTTGATGTCCTCGGCCAGCTCGCCAAAGAAGTTCGAGGCCATGCGGATCTCGTGGCTCTTCATCCAGTTCAGATTGCCCTTCAGCGTGTTGATCTCGCCATTGTGCGCAAGCATGCGGAAGGGCTGGGCCAGCCACCATTGCGGGAAGGTGTTGGTCGAATAGCGCTGGTGGTAGATCGCGAACGCCGAGACGAAGCGGTCATCCATCAGGTCGGGATAGAACTCGGCCACCTGCTCGGCCAGCATCATGCCCTTGTAGATGATCGACCGGCACGAGAGCGAGCAGAGATAGAGCACACCGACCTGCGCCTGCGCCGCCGCCTTCTCGATGCGCCGCCGGATGACGTAAAGCTCACGCTCGAAGGTCTCCTCGTCCACGCCCTTGCGGTTGGCGATCAGGATCTGCTCGATCTCGGGCCGGGTCGCGTTCGCCTTGTCGCCCAGGCACGAGATGTTCACCGGCACCTGCCGCCAGCCATAGATCACATAGCCAAGCCGCAGGATCTCGGATTCCACGATGGTCCGGCAGACTTCCTGGGCGCCAAAGTCATTGCGCGGCAGGAAGACCTGACCGACGGCAATCAACTCGTCCTCGGCGGGCTCGTGCCCGGTACGGCGGATCTGATCGCGGAAGAACCCGACCGGGATCTGCACATGGATGCCCGCCCCGTCGCCGGTCTTGCCGTCCGCATCGACCGCGCCCCGGTGCCAGACGGCCTTCAGCGCGGTGATCCCGTTCTCGACCACCTCCCGCCGCGGGATGCCATCGATGGCCGCCACAAGTCCGACCCCGCACGAGGCATGCTCCTCCTCGGCCAGATACATGCCCGTCTCGGCCAGACGGTCGCGCGTGGCTTGATAGGCAGCGAATTTGGGATTTGTTGAGTTTGTCATTCTGTCGCTCCTTTACTCTGGATGCGGAGGTCTATTCTGACGCCATGGCTCCAACCCCACTGATCGGGCAACGAGAGGGATGTCAGGATCGCGTCGCCTCTAAGGGTCGCAACCTTAAATTGGGTCAGATCTTTTCGCCCAATCCCGCTCTCGTTCTTAAACGGAGGCCCCGCATATGAGATTCTGAATTCTTCAGACCCGGCGCCGATATCGACGGTCAGTAAGGCGTCTAGTTTCAACGTTGTCCTACCGGTCGGTGTGACGCATCCCAGATAGTCCAACTCGATACGCGCGGGCGTGCCAGGCTCCCTTGAAAGGGGGCCTCGACCGTGGCGATATGGACGTCTCTCAACATACTCAACCTGACTACCCCTATTGACGCGGATTTTCCGCGAGAACGGAGCGGGATAGATTTCAACCTCAGTGTCCGACTGGCCAGAGACGATTTCGATCCAGCCGAGGTCCGCGTCGCATCGCTCGGGATCGAGTGGCTTAGTAATGACCGTGGGAGCGGGCCGTGTCTTCCACGGAGTATCGATTGAGAAGTCGAAGCGGTCATTGTCCGCGCTGGCTACGCCAACGCTTCCGAATGCAAGCACGAATATCAGAGCACGAAACATCTCACTCGCCCTGCTGCTCTGCCATCCAGGCATCGAGCTTTGCGAACTCCTCGGCCTCGGTGCTTTGGTTGGCGTCTTTCCAGGGGCGCAGCCAGCAGGCGCGGCGGTCGGTGAAGATCTCCTCCTTCATCTCCAGACCGGATTGGTCGTTGAGCAGTCCGGCGCAGAGGAAGTCGACCGGGCCGTCCTGCATTTTCCAGAACAGCGTCGTGCCGCAGACGCGGCAGAAGGCGCGCTCGCCAAAGTCCGAGGCGTGGTAGCGTTCGATGTTCTCCTCGCCCGTGATCTCGGTGCCCTCGACGCGGGCACCGATCAGCGGACTGCCGCCGGTCCAGCGCTGGCATTGCTGGCAGTGGCAGGCTTGCAGCGCGCGGTTAGGCAGCCGGAAGCGAAAGCGCACGGCCCCGCAGAGGCATTGGCCGGTCTGCATTTCGTTCGACATGTCTTAACGCCTCCTCTTGCCGGTCATTTCGCATTAAGGACAGTGGTGCTGTCCCGTTCAGATTTGCCCTGCGATCCGGTGTCCATACACATGCCAGACAGATGCCATACGCGGGCGGTACACGAGCCATACGCGGGCCATACACCTGCCATACGCCCGGATCCCGGCCCGGGCGGGTTAACCCGTGTCGTTACTCCGCTGCGATCTGGGCCCCGTCATTCAGCCGCGCGATGATCGCATCGGCGGCCTCGCGCCCATCGCGGATGGCCCAGACCACAAGGCTTGCGCCGCGCACGATATCGCCGACGGCATAAACCCCTGGCATCTCCGTCTCGTGCGTGCGGAAATCCGCCTTGATCGTGCCCCAGCGCGTGACTGCCAAAGCGTTGCAATCAAAGAGTTTTGGCATGTCCTCAGGCTCGAAGCCGAGCGCCTTGATGGCGATATCGCAGGGCTCGGTGAAGTCCGAACCGGGCACTTCTTCCGGCGCCTGGCGGCCTGTCACATCCGGTGGGCCAAGGCGCATCTTGACGGCTCGGACACCGCTGACGGCGTCGTCTCCAGTAAAGCCCTTGGGCGCTGTAAGCCATTCAAACACAACGCCTTCTTCCTCGGCGTTGGCAACCTCGCGCATGCTGCCGGGCATGTTCGCCCGGTCGCGCCGGTAGAGGCACTTGACCGAGGTTGCGCCCTGGCGCACGGCCGTGCGGACGCAGTCCATCGCCGTGTCGCCGCCGCCGATGACGACCACGCGCTTGCCCTCGGCGTTCAGCAGGCCGCTGTCGAAATCGCTCACGGCGTCGCCAAAACCTTTGCGGTTCGACGCCGTGAGAAAGTCGAGCGCTTGCACGATGCCCGGCAGGCCCGCGCCCGGGCCGCCGATATCGCGTGATTTGTAGACTCCGGTCGCGACGATAACCGCTTGATGTTTCTCGCGAATTTCGTCGAACGTGATCGTGGTGCCGACATCGCAGTTCAACTCGAACGTCACGCCGGAGCGCGCAAGCTGATCATTGCGGCGCAAGACGACATCCTTCTCCAGCTTGAAGCCGGGGATGCCATAGACGAGGAGCCCGCCGGACCGGTCGTACCGGTCGTAGACGGTCACTTGCACGCCCGCGCGGCGCAGGCGGTCGGCAGCGGCGAGCCCGCCCGGCCCTGCGCCGATTATCCCAACGCTTTCAGGGCGTTCCGTGGCCGGGCTGATGGGTTCGATCCAGCCTTCCTCCCACGCGGTGTCGGTGATGTATTTCTCGACCGCGCCGATGGTGACCGTGCCATGGCCCGATTGTTCAATGACACAGGACCCCTCGCAGAGCCTGTCCTGGGGACAGATGCGCCCGCAGATCTCCGGGAAGGTGTTGGTCGCCTGGCTGACCTCCCACGCTTCGCGCAGGCGACCCTCGGCGGTCAGCTTCAGCCAATCCGGAATGTTGTTGTGCAGCGGACAGTGAGACTGGCAGAACGGAACCCCGCACTGTGAGCACCGGGCGGCTTGTTCCGCGGCCTTCTCGGCGGCATACTCGCGATAGATCTCACCGAAATCCTCGCGCCGTTCCTCGGCCGCGCGCTTGTCCGGCATCTGCCGATCGACATCGACAAATTTCAGCATTTTCTGGGCCATACCGATGCGCCCCCTTGGTCATCCCCGAGATGGGCTCGTTCATCGACCGGCCCGTTCGAACGCCATCTCCTAAGAGATATCAGGGTCGATTGGAAGGGATTTATTGCGTATACGACATATATGCTGACCTAAAGTGGGCCGAGGCCTTTTAAATCAGGAGCTCTTAAATTGCAAAAGCAGCCAACTGCAACCATCGCGAGAGAATAAGGTCATAATTACTGACATATACTTGATTCTCCCGCCCCCACCCCGATCACAGAGGCAAAGACCAATGTATCGAGAATTGGTTAACAGAAATTGAACCTTTGCGATACCACATCGCGGGCGGCCAACCCGACCGCATCTCGACGCAGGACCACACCGGATGGAGCTTTTCGACATCATTGCGCTGGCGCTGATCCAGGGCATTACCGAGTTCCTGCCGATCTCGTCCTCTGGCCATCTCGCGCTCTGGCCGCTTCTGACCGGACGCTCCGATCAGGGCGTGGTCATGGACGCCGCGGTCCATCTCGGGACGCTGATCGCGGTGTGCCTCTACTTTCGGGCAGAGATCGGGGCGCTGTTCACCGGCGCGGGGCACATCGCAACGGGACGCGCCGGTACGGCGCAAGCCCGCATGGTCTGGCTGCTTGCCCTCGCAACGATCCCGGCGATGATATTCGGTCTCTGGCTGAAGCTGTCCGACACCCACGATGCCTTGCGCACAATCGAGGTGATCGGCTGGGCGACCCTGATCGGTGGCGCCCTGCTTTGGCTCGCCGACCGTGCAGTGGAGCGGCGCGGAGAGGCCGAGGGCTGGACCCTGAGCGACGCGATCCTCATGGGTCTCGCACAGGCCATCGCCCTCATCCCCGGCGTCAGCCGGTCCGGCATCTGCATGACCGCGGCGCGCTGGCTGGGGTTTGGCCGGACAGAGGCCGCGCGCCTTGCCCTGCTGATGGCGGTACCAGTGATCCTGGCTGCCGGAACGGTCGAGGTCTACGGCGTCGCCAAGGACGGCAACCTGACCCTTGGCGCGGAGTTGATCCTCGGCGCTGCACTGTCCTGTGCCGCCGCGCTCGCCGCGCTTTGGGTCATGATGCGGATGTTCGCGGCGACCTGGACGATGCTGCCCTTCGTGATCTATCGGCTGATGCTGGGCGCGATCCTGCTGGGGATCGCCTACACCTGATCGATCTGCACGGCGGCGCTACCAGTCGTTGCCGTCCATATCGGCGTCGACTTCATACCCGACCTCGCCATTGCCGCGGGCTGCTTCGACAACGATGCGGTCTGTCAGGCCCTCGTACATCGTCGATCCGCCCGACATGACGATGCCCTCATACATCGTTGACCCGCCCGATAGCACGATGCCGTGCGCGTCGGAAACGCCGTCAAAGCTGTTCGTGATTGCGTCTTTGTTGTCCCGATAGTCTTCGTAGTCATTCGGATCGACCTTGACGAAATCGAACTGATCCGAGACGGAGGCATCTTTGTCGCCCGCCTCGTTCAAGTTATGCAGAGAGAGTGTCAGGTCCTTGCGGAAGTTCCCGCCCGCCGCCGCGTTCTGCGTCATCACCAACTCCTGTCGTCCGAAACACTGTGGTGCAGAGCCTACCGCTGCACGCGGCAGTGCATCTGTACCGGATGCTACAGGGTGTGATTCAAATCACAGCCAACCCGCGCGGGAGCGGATTGGCGGGGATCATAGGGTCAGCCCAAGGCTCACCCGTCCTGGCGGATGGTCGCGTTGGATGGATCGTAGGGGCTGTCCTCGACCACTTCCGCGTCCCACAACTCCCGAAGCATCCGGACCTGCAACTTTTGTCCGGTGAGGGCAAGGTCGGGGCGGACATAGCCAATGCCAATCTGCTTGCCGAAGGCGACCGAGTACCCGCCCGAGGTCAGCCGTCCGATCTTCTGGCCATCCAGCACCAGCGCCTCGCGGCCCCAGGGGTCGGCATCCTCCGGCCCATCGATCAGCACGGTGACGCACTTCGCGCGGATGCCGGTCTCGACCATCGCGGCCTTGCCCTTGAAGTCCTTGGTCATGTCGACGAACCGATCCAGCCCGCTTTCCAGCGGGGTCGCATCCCGCCCCAGATCCGACCCGAAGGCACGGTAGGATTTCTCCTGCCTGAGCCAGTTCTGTGCGCGTGCCCCGCACAGCTTCAGCCCGTGCGGCTCGCCCGCCTCCATCAGCAGATCGAAGAGGTAATTCTGCATCTCCATCGGATGGTGCAACTCCCAGCCCAGCTCGCCGGTATAGGCGACACGGATCGCCATGGTCGGGCACATCTTCAGGTCCAGCCGCCGCGCCGACAGCCAGGGGAAGCGTTTGTTCGACAGGGCTGTCTCGGGATCCGGGTCCACGACCAACGCGCGCAACACATCGCGCGACTTTGGCCCGGCGATCGCGAAGACGCCGTGCTTGGCCGTCACGTCTTCCTCATTGATGCGCCCGAATTCAGCCTCCTTGTCGGCGATCGCCTTGTAGAGGAAATCCTGATCGTAGGCGTGCGCGGCCCCGGCGGTCACGATGTAGTAGTCGTTTTCAGCCTGCCGGACGATCGTCATCTCGGTACGGATTGTTCCCGCATCGGTCAGCGCATAGGTCAGGTTGGTGCGCCCGACGCGCGGCAGCTTGTTGCAGGTGAGCCAGTCGAGGAACGCCGTCGCGCCAGGGCCGGTCAGTCGGTGCTTGGTGAATGCGGTCGCATCGAACAGGCCCACGCCTTCGCGCACCGCCCTGGCCTCCTCGAGCGCATATTGCCACCAGCCGCCCCGGCGGAAACTGCGGGCATCGTGGTCAAAGGTGGCAGGGGCATCGAGGGGGCCGAAATAGTTCGGACGCTCCCACCCGTTGACCTGTCCGAACTGTGCACCGCGCGCTTTGAGACGGTCATAGGAAGGCGCGGTCTTCAGGGGGCGGCAGGCCTCGCGTTCCTCGTCCGGGTGGTGGAGGATGTAGACGTGCTCGTAGCATTCCTCGTTCTTGCGGGCGGCGTATTCCTTGTTGGCCCACGGCCCGTACCGGCGCGGGTCGAGCGCCCACATGTCGATCTCGGCTTCGCCCTCGGTCATCAGTTGCGCGAGGTAGTGACCCGTGCCGCCTGCGGCCGTGATCCCGAACGAGAACCCCTCGGCCAGCCACATGTTGCGCAGGCCGGGTGCGGGGCCGACCAGCGGGTTGCCATCCGGCGTGTAGCAGATCGGGCCGTTATAATCGTCCTTCAGCCCTGCGGTCTCCGAGGACGGGATCCGGTGGATCATCGACATGTACTCTTCCTCGATCCGCTCGAGGTCAAGCTCGAAGAGATCGGCGCGGAAGCTGTCCGGTACACCGTGGATGAACCGCGCAGGCGCATTGCGCTCGTAAGGGCCCAGGATCCAGCCGCCCCGTTCCTCGCGCACATACCACTTTGCGTCGGCATCGCGCAGCACCGGGTGCTCGCCGTTCTCCTTGCGCCATTCGACCAGAGCGGGGTCGGGCTCGGTGACGATGTACTGATGCTCGACAGGGATCGCGACGGACGAGATCCCCAGCAGGTCCGCCGTGCGCTGCGCGTGGTTGCCGGTGGCTGTGACCACATGCTCGGCGCGGATCTCGAACGTCTCCTCTGACGGCACGAGGTTCCCGCCCTTTTCGACCATCATGGTGCCGGAGACGATCCACTCTTCGCCGGTCCATTCGTACCCGTCGACCTGAGCGCGGCGCACCACGTCGACGCCGCGTTGCCGGGCGCCCTTGGCCATGGCCTGGGTGACGTCTGCGGGGTTTATGTAGCCATCGGTCGGGTGGTAGATCGCGCCCTTCAGGTCCTCGGTGCGCACCAGCGGCCAGCGCGCCTTGATCTGATCGGGCGTCAGCCACTCCATCTCGATGCCCACGCTCTCGGCGGTCGAGGCATAGAGCATATACTCGTCCATCCGGGCATCCGTCTGCGCCATGCGCAGGTTGCCGACAACCGAGAAGCCCGCGTTCAGCCCGGTCTCCTCCTCCAGCGTCTTGTATAACTTGACTGAGTAGTCGTGGATGTGACTGGTCGCGTAGCTCATGTTGAAGAGCGGCAGCAGGCCCGCGGCGTGCCAGGTCGACCCGGATGTCAGCTCGTCGCGTTCCAGCAGCATGGTCTCCCACCCCGCCTTCGCCAGGTGATAGGCGATCGAGGCCCCGACCGCGCCGCCGCCGACAACAACTGCACGTGCTTGCGATTTCATGGCGACCTCCTCCGCGCTGTTCGTTCGGTCTTATCGCCATAGCAGGGCGAAGGGCAGGGGAGTGAGCGACCCGCGAGCGTATGGAACCGACATCAACCTCACCACGTGGTGAGTGGGCGTTGGTTGCATGTGACCGGGCAGCTGCTCATCTCCGACGGGAAAGGAGACGTCCCATGATCCACACGCTCTCAAACCTTTTCACCCGGCGCGCGGCAACCGCGGTCAGAGGGGTGCAGGCGTTGTTGTCGGCCGAACCGGATCGCGGCGCCACCCAGACACCGCAGCGCAAGGGGGATCGCTGGCGCGATCACACGACACCGGAAAACGCGGGTGAGCAAGCGTGGGACCTGGTCGCGGACGAGGGGGCGCTCCGGGCTGAGGGCGCCGGGATCCTGCATCTCTTCGGCGCGGTCTTCGATATCGACGGCGATCCCATCGCGGGGGCCGGGGTCGAGATCTGGCAGTGCGACCTGGCCGGGTCCTATGTGCACGACCGGGATCCGGCGACGCGCACTGGCCCCAAGCCGTTTCGCGGGTTTGGCCGCGTCGTCACCGGCGCCGATGGCAGCTATCGGTTCCGCACGATCCTTCCAGTGGCCTATCCCGGCCGCGCGCCGCATATCCATGCGCGGATCATCCGGCCGGGCGGGCAGGAGAGGACCACCGAGATCTACCTGCTCGATGCGCCCGGCAATGCCCGTGACTGGGCCTACCAGTCCCTTGGCAAGATCGGCCAGGCCGCCTCCTCGATCGACCCCGTGAGCGATGGAGGCGGAGACCTCTGGGCCGGGTTCAACGTCGTGGTCTGACCGGGTCGCTGCCAACCCGGTGCAGCACCGCGTAGGGTGCGTCCGTGACGCACCCTTGCTGAAGGACAGCACCCGGGATCAGACGAAAACGCCGGCCCGTTCGAACTTGCGCACGTCGATCAGCCCGAGATCCGAGATCCTGAGTTCCGGAATGACGACCAGTGCCAAGAGCGTGTGCTGCATGTAGGCGTTGTTCATCCGGCAGCCGCAATCGCGCATGGCCCGCATCAGCCGGTCGGCCTTTGCGGCAACCTCATGCGCTGGCGTGTCGCTCATCAGCCCGGCGATTGGCAGCTCGATCAGCGCGCGTTCCTCGCCGTTGCGCCAAAGGCTGGCGCCGCCGCCGACCTCGGCCAGCCGGTTCGCCGCCCGCGCCATATCGGCCTTGGATGTGCCAACGACGATCATATGGTGGCTGTCATGGGCAACCGTTGTCGCCAGCGCGCAGGGCACCTGATAGCCAAAGCCCGACACGAACCCGTTCGTGACGGTACCACGGGCCCGGTGGCGCTCGACCAGCGCGACCTGACAGATATCGCGCCCGACATCCATCTGCACGATCGAGTTCTCGACCGGCAGCGTTGCCTCCATCGCTTCGGTCGGTGCCTGGTTCTCGACCACGCCGATGATCCGCACCCGCGCATCGGCAATGTCCAGCGGCTTGGCAATGTCGAAATCACCGGGCACAAGGGGGCGGCGCATGTTGACGCTCTTGCGCGCGCTCTCGGGGTAGGAGAAGTCGGGCCGCGGGGCCAGCATATGCCCGTTCTCGGCGACAATCTCACCGCGGGCGAGCACCGTTTCGATGGGCAGCTTCTCGAGATCGGAGGTCACGATCACATCGGCCCGCCGCCCCGGCGTGATCGAGCCGAGTTCGCGCTCGAGCCCGAAATGCGTGGCCGTGTTCAGGGTCGCCATCTGGATCGCCGTGATCGGGTCCACCCCGCGCGAGATCGCATGGCGCACCACACGGTCCATATGCCCGTCGTTGACCAGCGTGCCCGAGTGGCAGTCATCGGTGCAGAGAATGAAGTTCCGCGAATCGAGCTTCTTCTCGGTGATCGCGGTGATCTGTGCCGCCACATCGTACCAGGCCGAGCCGAGCCGCAGCATCGCCCGCATGCCCTGGCGCACCCTGGCGATGGCGTCGACCTCGCGCGTGCCTTCGTGATCGTCGGCCGGACCGCCCGCCACATAGGCATGGAACTGTGCGCCAAGATCGGGCGAGGCATAGTGCCCGCCCACGGTTTTTCCCGCGAATTGCGTTGCCGCGATCTCGCCCAGCATCCTCGGGTCCGCCGCCGCGACACCGGGGAAATTCATCATCTCGCCCAGTCCAATAATGCCAGGCCACTCCATCGCCTCTGCGACATCATCGGGACCGATCTCGGCGCCTGTCGTCTCCAGCCCCGGGGCCGAGGGCGCGCAGGCCGGCATCTGCACGAAGACGTTCACCGGTTGCAGCAGGGCCTCGTCGTGCATCAGCCGCACGCCGGGCAGTCCGAGTACATTGGCGATCTCGTGCGGATCGATGAACATCGACGTGGTGCCGTGGGGCGCCACTGCGCGCACGAACTCGGTGACGGTCAGCATACCGCTCTCGACATGCATATGCGCATCGCAGAGGCCCGGGATCAGAAAACGCCCCGCGGCGTCGATCACCTCGGTTGCCGTGCCGATCATGGCCGACGCGTCCGCGCCGCAATAGGCGAACCGGCCCTCGGCAATGGCGATATCGGTGCCCAGGATCGCCTCACCCGAGTGGACGTTCACCCAGGTGCCGCCCCGGATCACCGTATCTGCAGGCTCGCGCCCAGCAGCCACGCCGATCAGACGCGCCGCGCAGTCTTGCCAAGTCTTCACGTTCTGTGTGCCCGCTGCGAACATCCCTCGCCGGGCACAATATCCGACCGTGCGGCGCGGCGCTAGGGCGCGGCGGTCCAGATTGCAGGCCCGTCCGGATCGCCGGGATCGGCGGAACACGTCCTGGGACCAAGCGGCATATTGTACACTGCACCGATCGAGTAATACTTGTTGTCGAACATGCAGGCGCCCGGACCGATGTTCCAGCTCCGCCCGTCGATCAGATTGACGATGCAGATATAGATGGCCAGCGCCACGATCAGCGTACGCGCCAGAAAGCGCAGATCGGTCACGTCGGGATAACGCATGACCGGCCCTTACTGACTGCGCACGGTGCTGAGCAGGCTGGCCGAGACATAGCCATCCGGTATCAGCCCGCGGGACTGCTGAAACTGGCGCACCGCGGCGCGGCTGTTCGGCCCGATGATCCCGTCGACGCCCTGGGTGTCGAAGCCGAGCGCTGTCAGCCGTTCCTGCAGCTCCTGCTTCTCGGTCCGCGACAGGGTTCGGTCGCCGCGCGGCCAGCCTTGCTGGAACGGGCCGCCCCCCCGGATCCGGGCGGCGAGATGTGCAACCGCCAGCGCATAGGACGTTGCGTTGTTGTAGCGCTTGATCACGCGGAAATTCGGATAGGCGGCAAAGGCAGGCCCCTTCGCCCCGGCGGGCAGGAGCAGCGTTATCCCGTCCGCCTCCGGCATCACGCCGCCGAGGGGGCGAATCCCCAGCGCGCGCCACTCCGCCGCGGTTTTCTTCGTGCGATCATCGGCAAGCGCATAGTCGAACCCTTGCGGCAGGCTCACCTCGACCACGGGCGGCTGGCCGCGTGTCCAGCCGAAACTGGCCAGATAATTCGCGGTCGATGCCAGCGCGTCCTTGGCATCCGGTGCCCAGATATCCCGCTTGCCATCGCCTGTGAAATCAACGGCATAGGAGAGGAAGCTCGTCGGGATGAACTGGGTATGTCCCATCGCGCCCGCCCACGAGCCGACCATCCGGCCCGGCGTGATGTCACCGGCCTGCAGGATTTGCAGTGCCGCGATCAACTGATCCTCGGCAAATTGCTGGCGCCGGCCCTCATAGGCCAGCGTGGCCAGGCTCTCGATCACCGGGATCGAGCCGAAATTGGCCCCAAAGGCGCTCTCCAGCCCCCAGATCGCCAGCACCGCCGGGTAGTCGACGCCATAGCGCGCCTCGATCTGACCGAGCGACTGGCCGAGCGCGCCCGCCTTCTGTTGCCCCGTGGCGATCCGATTGGCCGAAACCGCGCTGTCGAGATATTCCCAGATTGGCCGGGTGAACTCGGCCTGGCGTCCATCGAGTTCGATGACCTGACGGTTCACGGACACCCCGGCGAAAGCCCGGTCAAAGGTTGCCGGGCTGATCCCCGCGGCAAGCGCGCGGGTCCGAAACCCTGTCCGCCATGCACCGAAGGTCGCGGCGCGCGCGGGTGCATCGGCGACGGCGGGCTGCACGCCCGCAGGTTTTGGCGTCGGCGTGGGGGCTGTTTGCTCGGCGCTGGCACCGCAGGCGGCGATGCTCAGGGCAACCAGCGGCAAGGTGACCTTCATCAACCGGGCAGGGGCGGCGGGCATTGGGGGCCTCATTGTCGTTTGCTCGAGGCTCGATATCTAATGGCTCGAAGCTGCCGCGTCGAGACGTGCTCTTCGCGTGATCTCGCCATCACCCGCCGCAGCGATGCGCGGGGCGGCTTCGTCAAGCGGTTCGATGGCAACGGCCATGTGGTGCGCATTGGCATGGAGCAGCCGCGTCTGATCCAGCATCACCCCGACGTGACCGCGCCAGAAGATCAGATCCCCGCGTCCCGGAGCATCGTCCGGTACAAGTGTCTCGCCCAGTCCGGCCTGCTGCATGTCCGAATCGCGTGGACACGTATGCCCGGCCGCCTGACGGGAGAGCTGGATCAGCGCCGAGCAATCGAGCCCCCACGAGGACCGGCCGCCCCAGACATACGGCACGCCGACGAACATCTCCGCCACGGCGACCCAGTCTGCTGCGGGCGTTGCGATCGCTCGGATCTGGGGGCGGGGCACCCAGAGATCCCGCCCGATCCTGGCATAGCCGTCCTGTTCCTCGGCAACGGTCACCTGCGCGCCGAAGGGCAGCCGCCCGGTCGGCGGAGACTTGAGGGCGGGCCGCGCATAGGTGCTGGCCCCGAGGCTGATCACGCGGTCAGTGACCTGCGGCGGCGCGCCATCCGCCAGCGCGTCTTCCGCCACATAGCCGACATAGCCATCACCCGCGGCCTGGACCCAGGCCCAGCCGCCACTGCGGTCGTAGACATCGACCGTCTCGCCGAACACCAGCTCCGTGTCCTGAACCGTCGCCGCATCCGGGCGCGGATGCAGCGGTGCCACGGGCATGGTGACCGCGGCGGGCGTGGCGGCGGCGTAGCGCGGCGCGTCGATCTGACCGCGCAAAGCCTCCGCCGCGAGATCGTCCCGCGCCGGTGTCAGCCGCCGGTCATACCTCACGCCTGATCGCCTGCACCGCGATAGCGCGCCTCGAGCATTGCCAGAAGCGCCCGTGCGGCCTGGCACTCCCCACCCACGGGACGCCCGGGCCGGCCCTTGGGCGTCCAGCCATAGATGTCGAAATGAACCCAGCGCGTCCGACCCGCGAACCGTTTGAGGAACAGCGCTGCGGTGATCGACCCGGCCATGCCGCCTTTCGGCGCATTGTCGAGATCGGCGATGTCGGGCTCGATATCCCGCTCGTACCCCGGCCAGAGCGGCATGCGCCAGATCGGATCCGCGGTCCGGGCCGAAGCCGCTGTCAACGCCGCCGCCAGATCCTCATCATCCGTGTAGAACGGCACGACCTCCGGCCCCAGAGCGACCCGTGCCGCGCCGGTCAGGGTCGCGAGGTCGATCAAGAGATCCGGCTCCTCTTCGGTCGCGAGGGCCAGCGCGTCGGCCAGCACCAGGCGTCCCTCGGCATCGGTGTTGTTGATCTCGACCGTCTTGCCCGAGCGTGCGGTCAGCACATCGCCCGGTCGCATCGCCGGGCCGGAGACCGCGTTTTCCACCGCCGGGATCAGCACGCGCAGGCGGATCGGCAGGCCAAGCGACATGATCATGTGCGCAAGGCCCAACACCGTCGCGGCGCCGCCCATGTCCTTTTTCATCAGACCCATCGAGCCGCCCGGCTTCAGGTTCAGCCCGCCCGTGTCGAAACAGACGCCCTTGCCGACCAGCGTGACCTTTGGATGCGAGGCCTCGCCCCAGGTGATGTCGATCAGCCGCGGGTCATCGGCGGCAGCGCGGCCGACGGCATGGATCAGCGGCAGGTTGTCGGCGATCAGATCATCGCCCGTGGTCACGGTGATGTCAGCCTCATGCCGGCTCGCCAGCTTGCGCGCGGTCTGTTCCAGCCCCGAGGGTCCCATATCGTTGGCGGGCGTGTTGATCAGATCCCGGGCCAGAAACACGCCTTCGACCGTCGCGATCAGACGGGCAGGGTCGACCCCGGCGGGCGCAAGGAGATCGGCCTGCACCTCCTCCGGTCCGGACTTGTAGCGATCGAACCGATAGCGCCCGAGCATCCAGCCAAGCGCCGCTTCCAGCGCCTGATCGCGGTCGAGATCGGAGACAAGCTGGTAGGTTCCGGCGGGCGCCGAGCGGGCGAAATCGCCGAGATGGAACCGACTGCGTGCCCGGGCGGATTGCGTGCCCCAGCCGAACAGCACCTTCTTCAGGGTTCCGCCCTTGCCCGGCAGGGCCAGGACCTGCCCAAGCCTGCCGGTGAACCCGTGCAGCTTCGCCCAGGCCTCGCCAGCGGCACCGAGAGAACTCAACTGCTCATCAAGCGCGTCGGCCGGCACAAGGATGAGCGGCACCGCTTCATCGGACGCGTTGGCCTCTCCGCTGGCCGGGGCTTCAGTCTCGCTGCTCATGTCGGGTTCTCCCGGAAGGCGGTGGGCCTGCTTCGATGGGCCAGCCTAGTCACGATGGGTCCGGGCGCAAGCCCCGGTCGCGTCATGTCATATCACGTCGCGTCTGCGGGTGTGGTGGCGTGTTCGGGTGCCGGGGCGGCGATGCTGTCGTCCTGTGCGTCCGATGCCGTTCCCGGGGCGTTCTGGTCTGCGCGAAACGCCGCCAAAGCATCCTCAGCCGGGGCGCGGCAGGAGATGACATGGGCCACCAGTTCCCCGGCGGACGGGGGCGTATCGCTCAGCGCCATCCGGTTCGATTCGACCGCAGCGCGGGTCATCGCTGTCAGCCCGAGATTGCCCGCGGCCCCCGCGATGTCATGGCAGACAGACGCAATGTGCTTGATATCGTCCGAGCTCGCCTGCTCCGCCAGATGGTCGAGCTTGCCCGACAGTTCCAGAACACCGTCATCGATCAGCTCACCCATCGCGTCGGCCCCGACATGGCGGCGCAACCGCAGCAGATAGGCCTCATCCAAGGCGTTTGGGGCCGGGTTCTGCGACCCGGTCAACCACTCGAACATGCGCAACCTCACACGTGGCGTTGAACCTTTCTAAAATCTAGCAGGCTGTGGTTAACAGTTTCTTCGCCCTGCCTGTCGACCCGCAAACAGCCGTCACTTCCGGCGTTGGTGTTCGTCCAACCTCGGCATGATCTCGACGAAATTGCAGGGCCGGTGACGATAGTCGAGCTGTTTGACGAGGATCTCGTCCCAGCCATCCTTGCAGGCGCCGGGGCTGCCAGGCAGGGCGAAAAGATATGTCCCCCGCGCCACCCCGCCGCAGGCGCGCGACTGCACGGCCGAGGTGCCGATCTTGGCCATCGAGACATGGGTAAAGACCGTGCCGAACGCGTCGATCTCTTTCTCATAGACATCCCGATGCGCTTCCACCGTCACATCGCGTCCGGTCAGCCCGGTGCCGCCGGTCGAGATCACCGCGTCGACCTCCGGATCGGCGATCCAGGTGCGCAACTGATCGGCGATCTTGTCCCGATCATCCGTCACGATGGCGCGGGCGGCGAGGATGTGCCCCGCGCTCTCCAGCCGCTCGACCAGCGTGTTGCCGGATCGGTCATCTTCCGGCGTGCGCGTGTCTGACACGGTCAGGACCGCAATGCGGACGGGGATAAACGCGCGGCTCTCATCAATGCGGGACATCGGGCATCTCCTGTCAGAGATCGAACCAGGTAGCGGTCGGTCCGAGATTGTGAACATTGGTGGCGCCGATCGTACCGGACTGCCCGCGACTGTCGTGGATGTGACCGCAGAGACAGAGCCGGGGCTGGTCGCGTTCGATCGCGGCGCGGATGGCGGTCGAGCCCAGGGATTGGCCGCGCGAGCTTCGGTCCACCACGCCCTTGGGCGGGGAATGACTGATCAGGATCTCCGCGCCCTGCATCGGGGCGAGCAGGGCCTCGGCCTCCTCCTCGGTCAGATCGCAGGACCACGACCCGAAGGGCGTGACGGGCACGGCGTAGCCGAGACCGAAGATCTTCAGGCCTGCGAACTCGTAGTCGTCGCCGTGCAGCACGGTCGCCGTGGTGGCCGCGCGCAGTTCCTCGACGCTTTCGGCGTTGCCGGGGACGTAGATCGCCTTGTCTTCAATGGTCCACAGCATCTCCATGGCGGCGTCCAGACCTTGGCGCCCGTTGCAGAAATCACCCGCGCCGATGACGAGATCCGCATCGGCGGCGGCGGCGCAGATATCGGCGGCGCAGCGGCGCGACATGTGCATGTCCGAGAAGGCGAGAATGCGGGTCATTGATCCGGGATCGCCCCGTCCAGTGCCTTGCGGATGGCGAGCAGATCGGCCCATGCCAGCCGTTTGTCGGCGGGTTGGCGCAGGAGATAGGCGGGGTGGAAGCTGGGGAGCAGTGGCAGGCCGGTGGCCTCGTGCCGCCGCCAGGTCCCGCGCATGCGTTTGATCCCGGTCCCGGTGGCCAGGAGAGCCTTGGTCGGTGTGTTGCCCATGCTGAGGATCAGGTCCGGCTTGGCCAACTCGATATGGCGGATGACGAAGGGCAGGAAGCTGGCAGCCTCGGCCTCGGACGGGGTGCGGTTGCCGGGCGGGCGCCAGGGCAGGATGTTGGTGATGTAGGCGGCTTTGGCTGGATCCTCGGCCGTGCGGTCGAGGCCGATGGCGGCGAGCATCCGGTCGAGAAGCTGACCGGCCCGCCCGACGAACGGCTTGCCGATCCGGTCCTCGTTGGCGCCAGGGGCCTCGCCGATCACCATCAGCCGGGCGGCGGGATTGCCGTCGCAGAAGACGAAGTTCCGCGCCGTCTCACGAAGGGGCGATCCATCCCAGGCCTTCATGATTTCGGCCAGCGCCTCGAGCGTGCCGGCGGACTGCGCGAGGGTGGCCGCGCCGGGCCCCGTGTTCTGTGGCACGTCCGGTGTCGGACCGGGCCGCGCGACATCTGGTGCGCGTGTGGAGATGTCCGGCCCGCGCGGAGCGGCGGGTGCTGTGCCTGTGGTGGGCGGTGCTGGCGCCGGGTTGGCGGCTGCGATATCCTTTGGCGGCGCACTTTCGGCAAACCGATCCTGCGGCGTGTCCGCAATCGCCTCATCCGCGCCGAGCTCGATCTGCCAGGCCAGCGCCGAGAGAAGAGCCGCCTGATCGCTCATGCGGGCGGGGCTCCGTCGCGCGGGTCGATGGGGCCAAGATCAAGCGCCAGTTCCGCCTCGAGCGCCGCGGCGTGGCTGAGCAGCGCGGCGTCCCCGCGGAAGCTGCCGATCATCTGGAGCCCGATCGGCAGGCCATCTGACGTAAACCCGCAGGGCAGCGAGAGCGACGGCGCCGTGGTCATGGTCACGGCGGCGACGATCATCATCCAGTCGATGTAGTTCTCGAACGCCACCCCTTCGCATTCCATGATCGCGGGCGTGTCGACAGAGAACGGCGGCACGATGGCGACAGGCGCCAGCAGCAGGTCGTAGTGCTCGAAGAAAGCCGCGTGGCTGGCGACCATGCGCCCGCGCACGAGGTTCGCTTCGGCCACGTCCGCGCCTGTCTGCGCAAGCCCGTGCTCGATGTTCCAGATGATGTCATCCTTCAGCTTGTCGCGGTGGTCGCGGTAGTGCTGGCCGTGCTTCGCCACGAAACTGATCCCCCGAAGCGTCTGGAACGCGTCGCGGCAGCCGGAATAGTCGGGACTGGCTTCCTCGACCACTGCGCCCATGGCCTCGAAGCGCCGGGCGGCCTCCTCGGTGATCCGGCGCACCACAGGATCGACTGGCGTGATGCCGAGGTCCGGCGAGTAGGCGACGCGCTTTGGCACCACGGGCGTCTCGGCAGCCGCGCGGAACGAGCCCCTTTCGGGGTGTCCGAACGGCTCGTGCGGGTGGGGACCTGCGATCGCGTCGAGAAAAAACCCGGTGTCGCCGATGTTCCGCGCCATGGGGCCTTGCTGGGGCATCACCTCGAACGGAGTGCCGGACGGTCCCGCGGGCACAAGTCCCGGCGAGGGGCGGTAGCCGACGCAGCCGCAGAAGCTGGCGGGGTTGCGCAAGCTCCCGCCGAAGTCCGAGCCCTGCGCCAGCCAGGCCTGCCCCGTCACAAGCGCCGCCGCCGCGCCGCCGGACGAGCCTCCCACCGTGCGCGAGAGGTTCCACGGGTTGCGTGTCGCCCCGAAGACCGGGTTGAAGGTCTGGCTGCCTGCCGCGAACTCGGGCACGTTGGACTTGGCATAGGGCACACCGCCCGCGCCCTCGATGCGCTGGGTGATGTGGTCGGAGGTCTCGGGGACGTGGTCGGCATAGATCGGTGAGCCGTGCGTCGTGCGCACGCCGGCGAGCGCATTGGTGTCCTTGATCGCTACCGGCATCCCGCCGAGCGGGCCGCGCTCGGCGGCAGCTTTGGTGGCAAGCGCGTCGGCCCGGTCGCGCGCCCTGTCGAAGCAGAGCGTCGGCAGCGCGTTGACCTTGGCATCGGTCGCGCCCACCCGGGCCTCAAGCTGGTCGAGCACCTCGGCATGGCTTACCTCGCCTGTGCCGAGCAGCGCCACAACCTCTCGTGCGGTCTTGTTGATCAGGTCCATGAACACCCCTCCGTTTGACGGATGTGATAGGACGCAGGTCGCGGAGGGATCAATTGGAAAAGCAGCCGGGCGCTGTCCGGGTCACGTCGATGGCGCTTCGCTGGGGTGCGTCGTTGCAATCGCCCGGATCTCGACCAGCGCGCCGGGGCGGCGCAGCAGCGGCACCTCGACCGCGGTCCAAGCAGGGTAGGGCGCGGTGACGTGTTCCAGCCGCACCCGGTCAAAGAGATCGAAGTGATCGCGAAGGCCCATATGATAACTCGTCATCTCGACCAGCGCATCGAAGCCCAAGCCAGCCTCGGCCAGCACGGCGCCGATCTTGGCGAAGGCGGCGCGGAACTGCGCCTCCGGCTCCGCGGGCATCGCTCCGTCCGGCCCGCTGCCGGTCACGCCGGTCAGGAAGAGATGATCACCAGACAGGACCCCTGGGGACATCTTCGCGGCGTCGGCTGCATCGGCCCAGCCGGGGGGCACGATCGCCCGCCTAGTCATCGCTAGCCATATTTCAGGCCCCAGGCCCGCATCGCGCCAATGATCTTGGACATCTTGTGCCCCTTCTCGGTCAGCTTGTAGGCCGCGCGGGGCGGGTGGCTCTCATAGAATTCCCGCTCCACCACGCCCGACTGCTCGAGCATTTTCAAACGCGCCGAGAGCGTGTTCGGCGCGATCCCGGTTACCGCGTCCTGCAGGTCCTGGAAGCGCCTAGGGCCATGATCGAGCAACTCGCGAATGATCTCGGCCGTCCAGCGCGATCCGAGGATCAGCGCGGTCCGCGCGATCGGGCAATAGCTATCCGATGTCTCCGAGGCATCACTCATGCGTGATCCTTAGCGGAAACAGGCTGGTTTCGCCAATCACTATTGTTTAGCAAGTAACTCTGCAAATGGAGGTTACAATGACAATCGAACTTCAAGCCCTGGTCTGGACCGCCGTAATCCTGTTCTTCAGCGCCGGCGTGCAGGGGATGCTGACACCCATCAATCAGGGTCTGGTCTGGGGCCTGGGTGCGCGGGACGAGCCGCGCGATCTCTCGGTTCTGCAGGGACGGATGCGCCGCGCTGTGGCGAACCATATCGAATGGACCGTCGTCTTCGCGGTGCTGGTGGTGGTTGCGCATCTCGCGGGGATTTCGACCGCCAGGACCGAGACCGGCGCAATCCTGTTCGCCGTGTCCCGGCTGGCCTATGTGCCGGTCTATGCCGCGGGGGTTCCCTACCTGCGCACGGCCGTCTGGACGGTGGGCACGGTCGGTCTCGTGCTGATCGCGATCGATGTGCTGGGCGCGGCGCTCACGGGGTCGGCGGCATAGCCGTCCGGTTCAGCCGGTCAGCTCGAACGTCTCGATGATCTCGAGCACCGGCTGGTTCGCCTCGATGCGCCACGTATAGAGGCAGAACGCAGTCACGGGGAACGGCCCGGCAGAAAGACCCTGGCGGCGCGACAGAAAGCTCATGATCTGCTTGAGGTCATGGGTGCCCATCTCGTCGAACTCGGCCAGCACCACCATGGGCGTGTATTTCTCGTAGGGGACCGGCACATCGGCATCGCGCACTGCCTCGGTGATGGCACCCCGCATCGTCTTCAGCCCGCGGGGCTGGTCGACTTCGGCATAGATCGCGCTGGGGGCACTGCCGCCCTCGGTGTTCAGCCCGTCGATCTGAAGATAGAAGGGCGCCGCCCTGACCCGGCCAAGCTCGGTCTTCAGCCGATCGATCACCGGGCCGATATGCTCGCCGAGATCCACCACCGGGACATGCAGTGCGGCGGGCGGAACCTTGTACCCGACGGTCAGGCCGCCCTGTGCCTTCTCCAGAACCGAGACCACATCGCGCGGCAGCGGCACCCCGATGAATATCGACAGCATCTCCAAGGCAGGCCCCTCCCATGCGGTTTGCGGCCACAATGCCGCCTGGTGCACCGCTGCACAAGGCCGCGCCTGCTATCCCCTCGGGATCGCCGTCCCCATGTGACGACGGGTCATAGTTGACCCCGCGCACGCCTGCTCGATATGTGCTCCAGCAATTCGGGACAGCGTGGGCGTTGCGCGGCCCGCGCCAGGGAAGGGAACAGCTGCGATGAGCGATTTCGACCGCGAAGCGATGGAAGTGGATGTTGTGATCGTGGGGGCGGGCCCCGCCGGTCTGTCGGCAGCGATCCGGTTGAAACAGCTCGATGAAGACCTTCACGTTGTCGTCCTGGAAAAAGGCTCCGAGGTCGGCGCGCACATTCTATCCGGCGCCGTGCTCGATCCCGCCGGTCTCGACCGGTTGCTTCCGGACTGGCGCGAGATGAATGCGCCGATCGAAACGGAAGTGACCGATGACCGGTTCCTGATGCTTGGCGAAGCCGGGCACGTCCGACTGCCGAACTTCGCGATGCCCCCGCTGATGAACAACCACGGCAACTACATCGTCAGCATGGGCAATGTGTGCCGCTGGATGGCCGAAATCGCCGAGGGCATGGGGGTTGAGATCTACCCCGGCATGGCCTGCTCGGAACTCGTCTACGGCGAGAACGGCGAGGTCATGGGCGTGGTCGCGGGTGAGTTCGGCAAGAACCCCGATGGCACGCCGGGTGATGCGTACGAGCCCGGCATGATCATGGCCGGCAAATACGTGCTGCTGGCCGAGGGCGTGCGCGGATCGCTCTCGAAGCAGGTAATCGCCAAATACGCGCTCGACGACGGCAAGGAGCCGCAGAAATACGGCATCGGCATGAAGGAGATCTGGGAGGTCAAGCCCGAGAACCACAAGCAGGGCCAGGTCACCCACACCATGGGCTGGCCGCTCGGGTTCAAGACCGGCGGCGGCTCGTTCATGTACCACCTCGAGAACAACCAGGTCTATGTCGGGTTCGTTGTCCACCTGAACTACGAGAACCCGCACCTCTTCCCCTACATGGAATTCCAGCGCTTCAAGCATCACCACGAGATCGCCAAGGTGCTGGAGGGCGGCAAGCGCGTCGCCTATGGCGCGCGGGCCATCACCGAGGGCGGCTGGCAGTCCATGCCCAAGCTGACCTTCCCGGGCGGCGCCCTGCTGGGCTGCTCGGCGGGCATGGTCAACGTGCCGCGCATCAAGGGCAACCACAACGCCATGCTCTCGGGGATCCATGCGGCTGAGGCCGCGCACGCGGCAATCGGCGAGGGCCGGAGCGGCGACGAGTTGGCCGCGTACACCAAGGCGGTCGAGAAGGGCCCGATCTATCACGACCTCTACCCGGTGCGGAACGTCAAGCCGTTCTGGTCGCAGTACGGGCTCGTTGGCGGCCTGGGGCTCGGTGCGCTCGACATGTGGACGTGGACGATCTCCAAGATCATGGGTGTCTTCCCCGGCACAGCGTTCGCAACCCAGAAGCACGGCAAGACGGATGCGGCGGCGACGGGCCGGGCCGAGCGGCACGAGCCGATCGAGTACCCCAAGCCCGATGGCATGCTCAGCTTCGATCGCCTGACAAACGTGGCGTACTCGTTCACCAACCACGAGGAAAACCAGCCGGCCCACCTGACGCTGATCGACAGCGATATCCCGGTGAACTGGAATCTTCCGAAGTTTGCTGAGCCTGCGCAGCGGTACTGCCCCGCCGGGGTCTACGAGATCGTGCGCGAAGAGGATGGCTCGAACCCGCGGTTCCAGATCAACTTCCAGAACTGCGTGCACTGCAAAACCTGCGATATCAAGGACCCGAGCCAGAACATCGTCTGGACGACCCCGCAGGGCGGCGACGGGCCGAACTATCCCAACATGTGATCGCGCCGGACGGGCGCGTTTATGCCCCTCCGCGCTTTGTCGAGCGAAGCGGCCCTATCCGTAAACGGATCCGGGAGGCATCCGCCTCCCGCTGCGGGGACGAGCCCCGCAGAGGGCCGCAGGGGCACCAGGCGTCGATGTCGTTAGGCGTCGGTAGCCGTATCGGGCGTCATCAGTCTTGCGGCCAGAGCGTTGATCTCGGCGGTCAGGGCGATGGCCTGATCCAGGCTCAGGCCTGACGCCTCGATGATGCACCGGTCAATATGCGATGTCTGCGACTGCAGAAGGCGCCCTTTGCCGGACAGCGAGATAATGACCTGGCGCTCATCGTCCTTGTTGCGGGCACGATGGATCAGCCCGGCGGCCTCCATGCGTTTCAGCAGCGGCGTGAGCGTATTGCTCTCCAGGCCGAGGCGGGAGCCGATCTGGCCAACCGGTTGCGCATCCTCTGCCCACAGGGCCAGCAGAACCACATATTGCGGGTAGGTCAGCCCGAGCGGCTCGAGCAGGGGTTGATAGACCCGCGTCATGGCGCGCGACGCGGCGTACAGGCTGAAGCACAGCATCTGGTCGATCTGAAGCACGGGTCTCTCCTGGAAGATGGTCCATAAATAAATCGTGTACGATCTAATCGCAAGTGATTGACAGTGGCGTGCCACTCAATTTATATCGTGCACGATTAAATCAGATACGATGAAAGGTGATCCAATGTCTATCGAGGTGAAGTACGAAATCACGGCCACTGCCACAGGCGGGCGTGAGGGTCAGGTGACCACGGCAGATGGTGCGATCTCGGAAGATCTTGCCCCGCCAACAGCGCTTGGCGGATCCGGGAAGGGCCTGAACCCGGAACAGTTTTTCGCGTCGGGCTATGCGGCCTGTTATCTCGGTGCGATGAAGTTCGCCGTGGGGCAGGACGCGTCGCTCGCCCGTGTGCCAGAGGATGCCGAGGTCACAGCAACCGTTGGGATCGGTCCACGCCCGGACAAGGGTTTCGGCCTGACAGTGGCCCTGACGGTGCATTTCCCCGGGGTCGATCCAGCGGAGGCGCAGAGGGTTGCCGATGCGGGCCACGAGATTTGCCCCTACTCGCATGCGACCAAGGGCAACATCGCGGTCACCACCGAGATCGTCTGAAACGGCTGGTCGATTGCACAGTTGTCCCGAGCGAGCGTTCGGGACAGTTCAGCGCAAATCATCACAAAATTCGATTGAACCTAACTGAAACATTCATTTCTGTTACAGAGCAGTGGCCCCTATCTGAATGCCTCAAGCCAATCAGATCAGAGGACAGATCCATGAGCCTGACCGAGATGACCTCGCACCCTGCGAGGCCGACCCCAATCTGCGGTGCCCACGCCTCGCATGCGAGCGGTCTCGTCGTGCTGGCGCTGGCGAGTTTTCTCGCCGGGATGCTGGTGGGAGATACGACCGGCACAAGATCAATGCCGACGGCCAAGCCCGCAGAACCCGCAATCCATGCGATCGAGGATTGGCATGGCAATGTCCGGCGCTCTCACGGACGCTGAGGATTGCACGCCGCGCTAGGGTGTATCGTTCTGGATCGCCTGCAGCGCGCCGCTCTGGCGCAACGCCGCGATGGCGGTGTTGAAGGCCTCGATATGGCGATCCGCCCCTGTCACGCGCGACAGACCGAACGCCGAGGCGCGCGTTGAAATCGGACGCTCCACTTGTTCGAATGCGTCGTGCGTGTCCTGATGTTTGACCGTGTAGCGCCCGACCGCCGCATCGATCGCAACAAGATCGATGCGCCCGTGTTCCAGCATCAGGAACAGCGCGGCGACACTGTCTGCGCGCTCCAGCCTTTGCACCACTGAGAAGGTGTCTTCGACTGCCGAGTCAATATAGCTGCCGCGGAGCATGCCAAGCGTCAGGTGAGAGAGCGTCGTGGCATCGCCGTCCCACGAGAGGCCTTGAGGATGGTGCGCGCGGCTGTACCAGAAGACCGAGTCCTGATGGATCGTCGGATCCGAGAACGCCATGTATGTCCGGCGCTCGTCGTTCGGAAAGAGCGGCAGGATCCCGTCATACATCCCGGCTTTGACATCCTGCTGGCACCGTTTCCAGGGCAGCAGTTCAACGCGCGCGGTGACGCCGTCGATCCGGGCGACGACCGCCTCGAGCAGTTTCACCTTCAGCCCGCCGGTCGGCGCGCCTTCTGAGCCAAGCGTGTACGGCGGGTAGGGATCGTAGCAGAACGATAGCTCATCCGCCGCGGCAGCGCCGGGCATCAGAAGCGCTGTGGCGATCAGGGCCGCCGCGACAGATCTCATCATAACCCGCTCCCCGTGGGTGATGAGCCGCCCCCCGACAGCCCCTTGCCATGCCGTGTAGGGTGCGTCCGTGACGCACCTTTCGTGTCAGAAGAAGGCCTGCAGCCCGGTTTGCGCCCGGCCGAGAATCAGCGCGTGGACATCATGCGTGCCCTCGTAGGTGTTCACCGTCTCGAGGTTCATCGCATGCCGGATGACGTGGAACTCGAGACTGATCCCGTTCCCACCGTGCATGTCCCGCGCCATCCGCGCCACGTCCAGCGCCTTGCCGCAATTGTTGCGCTTGACGATCGAGATCATCTCGGGCGCAAAGCCGCCTTCATCCATCAGCCGTCCGACGCGCAAAGCCCCCTGAAGCCCCAGGGCAATCTCGGTCTGCATATCGGCCAGCTTCTTCTGGAAAAGCTGGGTCTGCGCCAGCGGCTTGTCGAACTGCTTGCGGTCGAGGCCATACTGCCGGGCCGCGTGCCAGCAGAACTCGGCGGCGCCCATGCTCCCCCACGAGATGCCGAAGCGCGCCCGGTTCAGGCAGCTGAACGGGCCCTTCAGACCTTCGACGTTTGGCAGCAGCGCATCCTCGCCGACCTCGACCCCGTCCATGACGATTTCGCCGGTGACAGAGGCCCGCAGGCTCATCTTGTTCCCGATCTTCGGCGCCGAGAGGCCCGCAGCGCCTTTCTCGAGCACGAAGCCGCGGATCGCCCCGTCATGGGCGTCTGACTTCGCCCAGACCACGAAGACATCGGCGATGGGCGCGTTCGAGATCCACATCTTCGAGCCGGACAGGACATACCCGCCCTGCACCTTGGTTGCGCGGGTTTTCATGCCTGCCGGGTCTGATCCGGCATCGGACTCGGTCAGGCCGAAGCAGCCGATCAACGCGCCCGAGGCCAGCCCCGGCAGGTATTTTTGGCGCTGCTCCTCGGACCCGTAGGCGTGGATCGGGTACATCACCAGCGAGGACTGCACGGACATCATCGAGCGGTAGCCGCTGTCGCAACGCTCGACCTCACGCGCGACGAGACCATAAGAGACATAGTTCGCGCCGACCCCGCCATACTCTTCGGGGATCGTCACGCCCAGCAGACCCAAGGCGCCCATCTCGCGGAAGATCTCCGGCTCGACCGCCTCGGTCGCGTATGCGTTGGTCACCCGCGGCATCAGCTTGTCCTCGACATAGGACCGGGCGGTATCGCGGATCATCCGCTCCTCCTCGGTCAGCTGGTCCTCGAGCCGGAACGGATCATCCCAGGCGAAAGGGATCCGGGTCGCGGCGGTGACGGGACGGGCGACGTTCATGCGGGCCTCCAGAGTTTGCAACTACTGGAGTACTATCTAATCCATGAATTCGGGGCAAACAGCATTCTGCTTGTTTTTAATCAATTTGGATTTTATATTGCCAGACAGGTGCGAGGGGGTCGAGAACGGCAGCACCACAACTTTTGGTGCGGGGAAAAGACGTGCAGGTTTCCTATATGCGGCTTGCTGTGGCCCTGGTGGCCGCGCCGCTGATCCTGGCGCTGGTGTTGACCGGGGCTGCCTTTCTCGTTGCGGGGATGTCCGAGCCGACGCGCGAAGGCGTGATGACGGTCACCGCGGACGCCAGCGTCGCCATGCTCACGCTTTGCTACGGGTTCACGTTCACGTTCGGGCTGGCCGGGATCATCGGGCTCTGGTTTCTGGACCAAAGCGGTGCGCTGGTCTGGGCCATCGCCGGGGCACTGATAGGCGCGCTCGGCGGGATCGTCTTCGGGACGTTTTTCATGGACGGGGTCGAGCGGGCACTGCTGATGTCGTTCGGTCTTGGGGGATGGGCGCTGTTCATCCTGATCCGTTGGGTCGCCGGTATCCGTGCCGGGTCGGGCGACGCCGGGGACTAGTGCAGCGCGGCGTTGTGGCTGCGCGGTCGGCCGCGCCAGCCGGGGCGCTGCCAGATCTCGTAATGCGCGGGCGTTTGAGCGGCCATCGCACGGACGACCGCCATGCGGTCGAATCCGGGCAGGGTGCCGAGCGCATCGACAAGTTCTTCGGCATGCTCGGCGGTCGAGGGGATGTGCACCACGGCGCCTGTCAGATCGCCGAGCACCCAGTAGGGCGATGCCGTACCGCCGGGGCCGCTGGCGATCGTGATCTCGACTGAGGTGAGATCGTCGAGCGTCATGACCGCGCCGCCGAACGGGCCGAAAAAGCTGATCCGCCCCTCATCGATCAGCACGATGCCCGGCCCGTCGCGACCGCTCCGCTTGGCAACCAGCAATTTCTGCGCCGCGGCGACCGCGACCAGCGCTGCAATCGCGCCGAGGATCGTCGGCACGAGGCCAAACCACGCGCCGCGCCAAAGGAGATCCACGCCCTTGTAGAGCCCGAATGCGCCGAGGATGCCGAACAGCACCGGCTCGGCATAGGGCCGCAGGTGCTTGGCCGCGTTGGGGTTGAAGCTCATGCGCCCCGGCCCCTCAGGTCCAGTCGCCGAGCACGGTTTGCCAGACCGCGAGCGCTGCCACCGCGGCGGTATCGGCGCGCAGGATCCGCGGCCCGAGCGAGACCGCATGGGCATAGGGCAGGGCGGTCAGGCGCGCTGCCTCCTCAGCGGCAAAGCCGCCTTCCGGGCCGATCAGCACCGCCCACGGACCCGGACCCGCCTTGCGCAGAACCTCCGCTGCCGGGGCGCCCGCGCCGCTTTCATCGCAGAACATCAGCGCCCGGTCGCCGGGCCAGTCGGCCAGCAGCGCGTCGAGCGAGACCGGCTCCACCACCTCCGGCACCGACAGCAGGCCGCATTGCTCGGCGGCCTCTACCGCATGGGCGCGGAGACGATCGACCCGGACGCGGTCGGCGTTCGTATGGCGGGTAAAGACCGGTACCAGCCGCGTGCAGCCCATCTCGCAGGCCTTCTCGGCAATGAAATCCGTGCGGGCCTTTTTGATCGGGGCGAAACAGAGCCAGAGATCCGGCCCCTCGGCCTGCTCCCGGGTTTGTGCTGCTGCATGCAGGACCCCGGCGCGCTTGCCCGCCTCGACCACGTGGGCACGCCATTCGCCATCCCGTCTGTTGAATACCAGCACCGCATCGCCCACGCTGCGGCGCATGACGCTGAAGAGGTAGTGGGCCTGATCCCGAGACAGAGCGATCGCCGCCCCCTCGCTGAGAGGCGCGTCGATGTGCAGCCTGATTTTCGCGTCTGCCTGTGGCATAGACCCTCCCGATGACAGGGACCGGACATAACAGCGCACCGCCCGCTGATGGAAGAGTGCACGACGCGACCGAGCGCAACTGGGTCGATGCCTATTGCCCGTCGTGGTCGCGCCCGTGGCTGCGGCTGAGCCGCGCAGACCGCCCGGCAGGCACCTGGCTGCTGCTGATCCCGTGCTGGTGGGCGATCGGCTTGGCGATCGTGCATCAGGGCTGGGCGTGGAGCGATCTCTGGCTGTTCGCAGGGTCAGCCATAGGCGCGTTTCTGATGCGCGGTGCGGGATGTACGTGGAACGACCACACCGACCGGCATATCGACGGCGAGGTTGCGCGAACCCGCTCGCGCCCGCTGCCGTCGGGGCAGGTCACGCCGCTTGGCGCCCTGATCTGGATGTGCCTGCAGGCGCTGCTGGCCTTCCTGATTCTGCTGACATTCAACATGACAGCGATTCTGCTGGGTATTGCGTCTTTGGCGCTTGTTGCGGTCTATCCCTTCGCCAAAAGGTTTACATGGTGGCCGCAGGTCTTCCTCGGGCTGGCCTTCAACTGGGGTGCGCTGCTGCTGTGGACGGCGAAAACCGGCGAGGTCAACTTCCCGTCCCTGTGCCTCTATCTGTCAGGTATAGCGTGGACGCTGCACTATGACACAATATATGATCATCAGGACCGCGAGGACGACGCTCTGATCGGCGTGCGCTCCACCGCCCGGCTTTTTGGTGAGAACACCAAACAAATGCTTTGGATTTTTTCCGGCCTTGTTCTGATTTTCGCCGCATTAGCGGTTATAACAGCAGGTGGTGGGTGGATTGGTGTTTTGGGAGCAATCGGCTTGTTCGTGCATTTGGCATGGCAAACCTCGGCCCTCGACATCGACGATCCGGCCCAGTGCCTTGCACTGTTCCGGTCTAACCGGTCGGCAGGTTTGGTGCTGTTGGCAGGAATTATGTGCGACACGGTGATGTAATGCTTGAGACTACACGCCAGCTGTATGTTGGAGCGACGACGGCCTTCTTGGTGGCAACGCTCCCGGTTCTGGCCCAAGCACAAGGATCGGTGCTGAGCGATCCCGAGCCGGTGGAACAGGCACCGGCGGCGGCGGCAATCCCTGAGATGATCCCCGGTGTGAACAACAGCGATCTGGCCTTTGTGGCCGTGATGCTGGTTCTGCTGGGCGGCCTGATCTGGATGTGGTTCCGCGGCCATCGAATGCAGCGCGAGGCGGATCTGAACGCCTCGATCCTGAACCGCGCAGTGTCCAAGCGCTCGGTCGTCCTGAACGACGAGCAACTGGCAGCCTCCGAGCAACGCGACAAGGCCGCGGAAAACTCCGAGGTCCGCGACATGGTCGCTGGCCGGATGGGGCTGCGCTCTCAGGAATAAGCGTCATCGGTCGGTCCGCCGACCGTATCGCACCCTTTGACTTGCGGGCCTTCGGCGTGGGCGTCAGTACCCGCCGGATCCCTCCAGCCGTCTGCGCCTGCGGTTGATCAGCCACCAGACAGCGCCGATCACCGGCACCGTCGCCAGCGCTGTAAGGGTCGTCTTGTCAACGCCCAGCGTGTCGGCAAACGGCGCCAGCGCATAGCCCGCCAGGCTGACGGCGTAGTAACTGATTGCCACGACGGACAGGCCTTCGACCGTCGCTTGCAGTCTCAGCTGCAGCGCTGCGCGGCGATCCATGCTCTCCAGCAGCTTCTGGTTCTGCGCCTCCAGCACCACGTTGACCCGGGTGCGCAGCAGCTCGGCCGCACGCGAGGCCCGGGCCGACAAATCACCCAGACGCCGCTGCGCGGCATGGACCGTACGCATGGCCGGGTCGAACCGGCGCAACATGAACTCGCGAAACTGCTGGCGGCCCTCGACGCGCTCCTCCCCCAGCATCTCGATGCGTTCGTGAACGATGCTTTCATAGGCCGAACCTGCACCAAACCGGAACGCTGCATCGGCGGCCAGGGCTTCGATTTCGGCGGACATCTCGGTCAGATCCGCCAGCAGCATGCTCTCCGGAGCCTCGCTTTCGTCGAGCGAGACCTGACCGATCAGCTCGCTCAGCGCCAGCTCGATCTCGGTCAGGCGATGCATTGTGCGCCGGGCGATCGGTAGGGCCAGCATGGCAAGGCTGCGATAGACCTCGATCTCCAGCAGCCGCTGGCAGACGCGCCCGATCCGGCGCTGGCCGACCTCCTTGAAGATCACCATGCCAAAGCGGGTCAGCCCCTGTTTGTGGATCCGGAAATCCCCTGTAATCATGGCCGAGCGTTCCAGCACCCAGGCCGCCGCCAGACTTTCCGAGACAAAGCTGTTGCGGAACCAGCCGGACAGGGTCGCCACCGCACCGGCCTCGTGCTCGGCCGTGATGAGATCGACCTGAATGGCCGCAAGCACCTTGCCCGGGCCACGCTCGAGCCAGTCCTCGGGCAGATGATCCAGCAGGTCGGTATCGAAGGCCCTCTCCCCTTCCCCTGCCTGATAGAGCGTGTACGAGACAAACTCGGTATGCCGCTCCCATTTCAGGAAGGTCGGGCCAAGATCGACGCTGTGGTGGCTGGCATTTGGCGCCGGATGCGGCGCTCCGTGCCGGTCCAGCAGCTCCAGCAGGTGGTCGATATCGGCCTGAGCGTCGCGCTCCGCCGCGCCGGTGGGCTGTTTGATCGCGACAAGCAGAACCCGGCCCGGCGCTGCCATCGGCTGGAACGGGCGCGCATGCAATTCATTGGTCAGCGCCAGGCGCTGCGGGTGGTTCTCGAATCTCATGACATGACAATATCCCGATCATACCGGGCCGCGCCGCGCGATACCGTCGCGGGGTGCCGGTCGGCCGCGCCGCTCTCACAAATTGTTGCGACGATGGCAAAACTCTCTTGTGCGATACCCCCATGGGCTGGGGCCGTGTGGCCCGCTATCTGTGACGCCATCAAGGCCGGGCCATCCCGGCGCATCGCCGCTGATACGAGACAAAGGATTAAGATATGCGCAAGCTCCTCCTCGCCATGGCCGCGCTCGCGGCGCTGAGCGCACCCGCCGCGTGGGCCGAGACCTATCATCTCGACCCCGGCCACACCGATGTGCGGTTCTTCTGGAACCACGCCGGTGTCTCCGAACAATCGGGCCGCTGGGACGGTGTGTCCGGCACCGCCGACTTCAAGAAAGACGCCGTGGGCGAGACCAGGATCTCGGTGACCATTTCAGCCGACAGCATCAACACCGGCGTCACCGCGCTGGATGACCACCTGAAGAACGCCGACTTCTTCGAGGTCTCGGCCCATCCCGAGATCACGTTCACCTCGACCGGCGCGGTGCAGACCGGGCCCAAGGGCCTGCAGATCACCGGCAATCTGACCATCAAGGGCGTGACCAAAGAGGTCGTGCTCGACGCTGAACTGGTGCACGAGGGCAAGCACCCGCTCGGCGCGTTTATCCCCTACTACGAGGGAGAATGGCTCGGCGTGCGCGCCACCGGGGACATCCTGCGCTCCGAGTTCGGGCTTGGCATGTTCGCCCCGCTGACCTCGGACCACATCCGCCTCGTGATCAACACCGAGATGCGCGCGGGTGGCTGGCCGGAGTAATCCGGCCTTCCCGGCTTCCGATGACCAGGGCGCGGCACGGGTATGACCGCTGTGCCGCGCCCCATCGGTCAGGGAAAATACTTCGCGACGTCCAGCTCGCGAATATTGCTGGCCGTGTAGGCCGACAATCCCGCATCGCTGCGCGCTTCGGCCATCTGCGGGTTCGTGTACGCCAGCTGCGGCACCTTGAGTTTGATCTTGTCGAGAACTCCGCCGCAGACCGAGCAAGGCGCCTTGCATCCGCCGACATAGATCCGCCCCTGCGTCTCAGGCTCCACCGTTGCGAGTGCCGCCAGCAGCTTCTGCTCGGCATGCATATTGGTGTGGGTGTTGGTCGAATCGTACGTCCCATGCACGAAGACGACGCCCGAGGTCTTCGGGGCCGCTCCGCCCAGCGTGTGTTTGCTGAGGCTTGCCGCGTTCGACACACGCAGCTTGGTGGTATCGACCGCCTCGCAGGCCTTGATCTGGGAGGGCAGCGTGCAGTCTTCTTTGCCAATCAGCGCGGCCAGAACATTGCCGTGGACCGGCATGGCCGTTGCGCGGAAGGCGGCCGTCTTGGTGTGTGTGTTGTACTCCAGCACCCGAGTGGCGTAGGCCTCGACATGGTCGATCAGTTGTTGTGCGTTCTTGACCTCCATGGCCTCGCAGAAGTCGCGCATCGTCGTCGTGATGCCATCATCGTTGTTGGCGATCCAGATCGCGCTCTTGAACGACATAACCTGGGTTTCCTGGTTCTCGGAGCCGCCGCTGACCGCAACCGTCTTGCTGGTGTCTCCGGTCAGAAACTTCAGACTGCCGCCGTCTTTGCGAAGCTTGTTATAGGCAAGGTTCAGATACAGCGCGATTTTCTCGACTTCGCTTTGCGATCCCATGGATCAATTCCTTCCGTGAATGTGCGTGTGATGAACGGCGGAAGGAGACCAGCCCGACCGCGCCGCTTCAAGTTGTTTCGTGTCGGGACGCAAGAATGTGCGCGCACGTCGCTCCGGATGTGATCCGGGAGCGTCTGCACGCATGCGGGGTGTCTCGGGATGGGTGGGCCGGTGTGGCCCCTGTTTGTCCGGTTCGGCCTTTCAAACGCGGCCAAACATCTGGATCGGCGGGTCAGGCAAAAGCGACGTAACAGCGCTGCCACGACTTCGGGCTCGCGCACGAGCCCATGGGGCCTGGGAAGGTGAAGACGCCGCTTGCGCGAACGCCCGAGCCAACCGTCTGAGGCACCGACTGCCGGACTTCTGGGTGATCGATCTTTCGGGAGACGGCTCTCACCGCCCCCGGCATGCAGGGCGATCTATGCGCCGATATGCTTAAAATTCGATGAAATTTGAGGGTGTTGCGTGAGATCGCCCCCACCGCGCGATGCTTCCAGAACGGTGGGGGACGGGCGCACCCCACCCCGCCCCGGCGGGGGGGGGGGCGGGGGGCCCCCCCCGGGGCGGGGCGGGCCCGGCCGGGCGGGGGGCGCGGGGGCGGCCGCCAAAGCAGGAGCGGCGGGG
>JBCBOR010000018.1:0-67215 GCA_039821125.1 Pseudomonadota bacterium | reverse complement strand
ACCGCCCCTTTTTTCGGAAAGTGAATCAGAGGCTTGCTCCAACATCAAGCCGCGCGCGAATTGGGTTCAGGCCCTAGGCTCGTTTATGATGCTACAAGAAAACCCTTTGGCGTCATCGCTTGTCACAGTTACTTTCTCAGCGAAGACCGATATCAGTACGCTCACTGGCCAGCCCTGTTTGACAAACAACTCGAAGGTATCCGAGCCAATCGGTGTCTGAATGCCATTGAAGAATTTTTTGCTGTTGAGCGGCGTGATGGTGAATGAAGGCTGACTGGAAAGCGTCGATGTGAGGGGGCTGAAGAATGCTTCGTTTGCACCATCCGCACCCGCACGAAAACTGGACTGCAATGATAATGTTGATGTTAAGCTGCCAGATATACTGGTAATGCGAGAAAACTGCATGTTCCGGCGCTTTGCAGCACGAAACACATTTTTTAACATCATCTGATCTTCGATTGTCGCCATCACATCGTTATAGCGATCTGCATGTGAGATGATTTGTTCGGAGTGCGAGCACGCTGAAACGAGCATGACCGCAGCAGAAACGAAGAGATACTTCATGATAACCCCCAGTTAATAATTTGTTTACGAATTATCAGAATCTTTTTGGATTAAATGAAACGCAACTCACAGTTTCTGACGAATTGACATATCCGAATCACTGATATCGCAAACCTGATTTGCGCGCAGGCCCCGCGCATCTTGCGGCGCGATGGCGTAGACTTTTGCCATGCCGACAGCCATCGCGCCTGATGCTTCTGCCCCTGCCAACCCGATCGCCGGTGTTCTCTGGATGCTGGTGTCGTGCGTTCTGCTGTCCGGGGTCGCAGCGCTGGGGCGGATGATTGCTCTGGAAGGCGTGCCGGTCTTTCAGATCGTGTTTCTGCGCCTGCTCTTTGCCGCCATCGCTTTGGCGCCGCTGTTTTACTGGCGCGGGACCGAGTTGATCCATACCGACAACCTGCGCCTCTACAGCGTACGCGTGGTCGTCGGGTTGATCGGCATGGTGCTGTGGTTCGCGGCGCTGGCCTATATCCCTGTTGGTCAGGTGACGGCCATCGGCTTTCTCGCGCCGATCTTCGGCACGGTCGGCGCGGCGCTGATTCTGGGCGAGACCGTGCGCTGGCGCCGCTGGCTTGCAACCATTGTCGGATTTCTCGGAGCGCTGATCATCCTGCGCCCCGGGGTTGCCGAGATTTCCGTCGGCATGTGGTACGCGCTGGCCGCCGCGGTCGGGATGGCGGCGGCGGGTCTTCTGATCAAGTCGCTGACCGGACGGGATGACCCGGACAAGGTGGTGATGATCTCGGTCTGCCTGCAGACACCGATCATGGCGATCCCCGCGATCCTCGTCTGGGAATGGTTCGAGCCCTGGCTCTGGGCGGCTTTCGTCGCCATCGGCATCGTCGGCATGCTTGGACATATCACCCTGACCCGAGCCTTCCGGGCCGCCGATGCTTCTCTGGTGATGTCGCTCGAGTTCGCCCGGCTGCCGTTTGCGGTTTTGCTTGGGTTCGTGCTGTTCGGCGAACTTATCGATCTCTGGACATGGATCGGCGCGGGCGTGATCTTCGCCGCCTCGGTCTACACCGCCCATCGCGAACGGCAGACAAGGGCCGCGCGCCCGGTGCTGACAACGACGTCTTGACGCAGAACCGGGCCCCGGATTGGACGGCGCGGCACTTTCGACATAGCTACACACCAATTGGATTTTTCAGGAGACCTCCATGCCGATCGTAAACCGCATCGCCGAGTTTCATGACGAGATCACCGAGTGGCGGCGCGACCTTCATGCCCATCCCGAGCTGATGTATGACGTGCACCGCACCGCCGGGATCGTCGAGGAGAAGCTGAAGGCCTTCGGCTGTGACGAGGTGGTGCCGGGGATCGGCAAGACCGGTGTGGTCGGCGTGATCAAGGGCAACGGATCACACAATGGCGCGGGCCGGACCATCGGGTTGCGGGCCGATATGGATGCGCTGCCGATCCAGGAGATCATCGATCACGAGTACAAGTCCACCAACGACGGCAAGATGCACGCCTGCGGCCATGACGGGCACACGGCGATGCTGCTGGGCGCGGCGAAGTATCTGGCCGAGACGCGGAACTTCGACGGCACCGCCGTGGTGATCTTCCAGCCCGCCGAGGAAGGCGGAGCGGGCGGCGAGGCCATGGTCAAGGACGGCATGATGGAGCGGTTCGGGATCGACGAGGTGTACGGCATGCACAACATGCCGAACGCGCCGGTCGGCTCTTTCTCGATCAGGCCCGGCGGGATCATGGCGGCGGCGGACGAGTTCGAGATGCGCATCAAGGGGATCGGCGGACACGCCGCGCACCCGCAAGACTGCGTCGATCCAATGATCATCGCGGCGCAGCTTGTGATGGCCTTCCAATCCATCGTCTCTCGCAACACCGACCCGGTCGAGTCGCTGGTCATCTCGACCACGATGATCCAGGGCAGCGATGCGACCAACATCATTCCCGGCGTGGTGACCATGGCAGGGACCGTGCGCTCGCTGGCGCCCAAGGTGCGGGATATGGCCGAGCGGCGCATCCGCGAGATCTGCGCGAACATGGGCGGTGTCTTCGGCGCCGAGATCGATCTGGCGTATGAGCGCGGCTATCCCGTGACGGTCAACCACGAGCAGCAGACCGCGTTTGCCGTGGGTGTGGCCGAGGAAATCGCAGGTGCGGGCAATGTCGATGCGAACATGCCGCCGGTGCTGGGAGCCGAGGATTTCTCCTACATGCTCGAGGCGCGGCCCGGGGCGTTCATTATGATCGGCCAGGGCGACGGGCCGATCTGCCACCACCCGGAGTATGATTTCAACGACGAGATCATTCCGATGGGGGCGTCCTACTGGGCCCGGCTGGTCGAGACGGCGCTGCCGGCATCTTGAGTGTTGCGCCGGTCCTGCCCCGCTCCCCTGTCAAGGTTTCGCTTGTGGTCAGTGGACCAAGAGCCCACCCACCCGCGGGGCAGGACCGGTGACGGCTGAGAGCGGCGTTGACTGACCGATTTCTGGCGTTGCCTGTTGGTATCAAAGGTATTTTTAGCAAGATGAAGGGGACGGGTAAGCGCCCGGCTACTCGACGATGACCCAGCATTCGATCACACCGTCGTCCGGCGCGTGATAATGAACATTGGTCGTGCCTTTTGCCAGTGCAGTGACCTTTGTGATTTCGCTATCAATCCTCTTCATCTTCAGAATCTTGGAGGGGTGCCAAATCCATCTAAACTCAAAGTCGTCAACTGCGGTTTCAAGGAGCAAGTCCTCGCCCAGGCGGAGGCGTGCAGACGTTCGACTTGCCCCGATACATAGCTCATCATCATCGATCGGGTTCTCTTCAAAAAACGCGTCGGCGTCCTCGACCATGACAGGACACAACCGGAACGGTGCCCGCTTCGATCCAGTGGCTTCGTAGTCTCCTCTGAAAGCTACCGCGATATTCGTCGCACCCGGTTTGACGCCAGTGAAATAGGCCGCATAACTGTTAATCGGCGTGACGCCAACAATCGACTCATCGCCGGCACCGATCTCGAGATACGGCCTCGAAAACTCCACGGCGGTCGTCGTTCCTGACAACAGCGGACGACTTGGTCCTGGAAGCACATCGCAACCTTCGTCGCCAAGATCACTCAGGTCATGGCGCGCGGGATCGAACGTGATGACATTGATCTTGCAGGTGAGCCGCACGATCTCGCCTTCGTAGAAGGTCAAGGCCGCGGGGCCAGTCTATTTGGCGTTCAGTAATGGGCCAATCGGCGTGTTGGCTCCGAGAACCACCCTCACGCTGTCCCGCGATGTCTCGACGCGATCTACGTTCTCCGGCGCAGCGATGCCGGACCAGGATCTGACGAAGACCCGCCCGGGGCTGCCCGTCGATGTCTCGCAAAGCGGCAGGTCGTCTGATGTCGCCTGCGCCGGTCGCGATGCCTGCATGGAGAACAGCGCGGCCACGAGCATGCAACCGACGCTGAAAGCTCTCACGACCTTCTTGCCCGTCAGGTTCTGAGGCGTGGGTCGAGCGCGTCGCGCAGGCCATCGCCCATGTAGTTGACCGACAGCACCGTCAGCGAGATCGCGAGGCCGGGCCAGATCACCCGGTCGGGCGTCAGGGTCAGGAAGTCCTTGCCGTCGAACAACAGCCGCCCCCAGGTCGGGAAATCCGACGGGAAGCCGAGGCCGAGGAACGAGAGCGCTGACTCGGTGATGATCGCGTTCGCCAAGCCCAGCGTCGCCGAGACCATGATCGGGCTGAGCACATTGGGAAAGATATGGCGGGTGATGATCCGCCCCTCACGCGTGCCGATGGATTTGGCGGCCAGCACGAACTCGCGCTCCTTGATCGCCAGCACATCACCGCGCACGATCCGGGCGGTCTGCATCCACGAGGTCAGGCCGATCACGAAGACGATCAGCAGGAAGATCCCGCTCTCGGGCCCGAACGCATTCCGGAGCGTATCGCGGAACAGCATGATGATGACCAGCAGCAGCGGCAGAAGCGGCAGCGCCAGAAAGAGATCCGTCAGCCGCATCAACGGGCCGTCGAGGCTTTTGAAATATCCGGCCAGAACACCGATCACGGCACCGAAGAGCAGCGAGAGCAGCATCGCTGTCACACCGACCGCGAGGCTGACACGTCCGCCCGCCAGCACCTGGGCCAGCATGTCGCGCCCGACATTGTCGGTGCCCATCGGATGCTCCCAGGTCGGGTTCAGGTTGCGCGCCCGGAAATCCAGATACCCGGGATCGATCGTGTGAATGAACGGCCCGATCAGGACCGCGAGCACGATGAAGCCGAAGACGGCTGTACCGACAAGCGCCCCGGTGTGATTGCGGTATTGCAACCAGACATCGGCCCAGAGCGAGCGGTGCGCCTTGATCGGCTCCATGGCGCCCTGGCCGGGATCTGCTGTTTGCTCAGCCATGTCGGACCTCAGTCATAGCGGATCCTCGGGTCAAGAATGCCGTAGAGGATATCGGCGATCAGGTTGAACAGAACGATCAGCACGGCGAAGATGAAGGTCAGGGTCTGGACCAGCGGAATGTCCGCCGCCTCGATGCCGCCGATCAGCAGCGCGCCAAGACCGTTCACCTTGAAGATCTGCTCGGTGATGATGGCGCCGCCGAAGATCTGCGGCACGCCGAGCGCGATGACGGTCACCACCGGGATCATCGAGTTCCTGAGCACGTGCAGCAGGACCACCGTGCGCTCCTTCACGCCCTTGGCCCGCGCCGTGCGGACATAGTCGAGGTTGAGATTGTCGAGCATGGACGAGCGCATGAAGCGCGACAGCTGCGCCGTGATCTGCAGGGCCAGCACCATGACCGGCAGGAACATCTGGTTGACCTGCACGACAAAGCTGTCCCAGCCGGTGACCCGGTGCGTGGTGTCGTAGATCGACGGGAACCAGCCCAGCGAGACCGAGAAGATCACGATCAGCACGAGGCCCGAGAAGAACGGCGGGATCGAGAAGCCGATCATCGAGACGAATGTCCCGGTGTTGTCAAACCACGAGTACTGTTTGTAGGCTGAGATCACGCCGATCGGGATCGCAATCAGGATGGCGACGAGATAGGCGGTGCCGACGACCCAGAGCGTCTGCGGCATCCGCTCGACGATCAGATCAACGACGGGCGAGCGTGTTGACCACGAGATTATGCGAACCCGATTCTCCGAGTCGCCGATCGTGGCGCCGGTCCACTGCTCGATCAGGTTCAGCGGCTCGTTCCAGAAGAACTGTTGCAGCCAGAGGCCGTAGCGCACGTAGAGCGGCTCGCCCAGACCAAGCGCCTCGCGGATCTGCTCGCGCACCTCGGCGGGGATGGTCAGCGGGAGCTGCGCCGTCGGATCGCCCGGAGCAAAATCCAGAATGGCGAAGATGATGAACGAGATCACCAGCAATGTGGGGATCATGAACAGCAGGCGACGAATGGTGTAGCGGAGCATTCAGCTTTCCCGCGATGACATGGGCTGCAGGGCCCATTGTTCCGCCAGACAGGCCGGCTCGTTGATGAACATGTGCCGCGCCCAGTTCAGATAACGGATATGGCAGGGCTGGTTCAGACCAAGGTCATCGATGATCCTCGCGCGATCCTCCGCCGGTATCGACAGCGGCAACTGTGCGGTCGGATCACCGGGCGCGTGGCACAGGATCGTGTGGTTCACGAACGACACACCGATCAGAACCGGGACGGCGAAGAGCAGTCTTTTGACTATGTAGCCGAGCAAGGAGTGTCCTCCGGGTCAGCCAGCGAGCCAGCGCTTGCTGGGGAGGGCACGGCCCCGCCGTTGGGGCCGTGCCGGTTGGCGTTTGGGACGGTGCCGCTTACTTGATGCGGTACCAGTCTTCGGCGTTGTGGATCTCGCTGTCCCACGCGGTCATGTTGACACCGCCCAGGGTCAGCGAGTGTGCAGCCACGCGGCCCCGGTGGATCAGCGGGATGATGGCGCCTGCCTGGATCAGCATGTCGTTCAGCTGCTTGGCGATTTTCTGACGCTCGGCCGGCTCGGCGGTGACGCCGTACTTGGCGACCAGCGCGTCATACTCTTCGGTGCAGTAGCGCGGCATGTTGTTGGCGACCCACTGGTTCTCGGGTGAGGGGATCTCTTTGCAGGTCCACGACCCCATGTACGCCTCCGGATCGGTGCCCGGGAAGTTGTTGGTGTACATCTCGACGTCCGAGAAGAACTTCTGGAACGTATCGGGGCTCGACTGGTCGCCGCCGAAGAAGACCGAAGCGGAGATGTTCTTCAGTTCGGTCTCGATTCCGATCTCGGCCCACATCTGTTTGATGAACGCCTGGGTTGCCTGGCGCACCCCATTGGTGGACGTCTGGTAGAGCACCGAGAGACGAACCCCGTCCTTCTCGCGGACGCCGTCCGAGCCCGGGACCCAGCCCGCCTCGTCCAGCAGCTTTTTCGCGCCTTCGGGATCCGGTGTCTTGCACCAGTCATTGGCGGTCGAGTTGTAGGCGGGCGGTGCCGGAAGGACGTTGCAGGTGACCTTGCCGGCCGCGCCATAGCCCGCGTCGACGAGGATCTGCCGGTCAATCGCCATGCTCATCGCCTTGGTCACAGCCGTGTCCTTCAGGAACGGGTGCGGGTGCTTGACCGTGCCGCGCTCGTCACCCAGCGCCGGGTCGGGGTTGGTGAAGTTCACCATGATGCGCTCAACCGATGGGCCGAAGGCCGCGATGATCTTGCCTTTGCCCTTGGCTTCCATCTGGGTCAGGATCTCGGGCTCGACCTGCAGGTTCCAGGCGTAATCGAACTCGCCGGTCTCGAGCACCGAACGGGCTGCCGACGCTGCATCGCCGCCACCCTTGAACAGGATGTTCGAGAATTTCGGCTTGCCCTCTTCGCGATAGCTCTCGTTCATGTGGTAGAGCACGACGTCATTGGCCTTGAACTCGGTGACCTTGAAGGGGCCGGTCCCGATCGGGCCAAAGTTCGCGTCGGTACACTCAGGGGCCTTGGCGCCCATGCAGTCCTGGAACTGGGCCTTCTGGATGATCGGACTGTCGCCGCCCACGAACGGGCCATAAGGGAAGGGCTTGGCGACACCGAAGGTGATCTTGACCGTGTGGTCATCCAGCGCTTCGATCTTCTCGACATCGTTGAATTTCGAGGCCGCGTTGCAGCCGCCTTCGGGGTGCAGGCAGTACTCGCCCGAGAACACCACGTCTGCCGCGGTGAACGGCGTGCCGTCCGACCAGGTCACACCCTGCTTGAGCTTCCACGTGATCGAGGTCAGATCCTCGGAAATCCCGCCATTGCCCAGCGTCGGGATCTCGGCGGCCAGCGTCGGCAGCATGTTGCCTTCAGGGTCGTAGTTGGCCAGCGGCTCGAGCACCAGCGACGAGGACTCGATGTCCTTCGTGCCGCCCGACAAATACGGGTTCTGCGTCGACGGCGCCTGCCAGTAAAGGATGTTGAGCTGGCCGTCTTCGCCCCGCTCGGCCATCGCCGGCGAGACCAGCAGCGCCGCCGCGGCGGTCGATGCCAGAATGGTTGTGAGCTTTTTCATGTCAGTCTCCCTGATAATTTGAGCTCTTTGTCAACGATTTGCCCGCGCGGTCATTTTGTAAACATCTTTCGCACAGGCGGTCTCGGTCGTCTCGTCCCCTTCCCTTCTATTCGGCATGGTGGCAGGCGGTGATCTGCCCGCCACCAAGATCCCGTGGTTCAGGCACTGCGCTGGCGCAAATCTCCGTCGCTTTGGAACAGCGCGTGCGGAAAACGCAGCCCGATGGCGGGTTCGCCGGGCTTGGCACATCGCCGGTCAGGATGATGCGCTGGCGGCTTGCCTCGATCTCGGGTTTCGGGATCGGGACCGCGCTCAGCAGGGCCTGGGTGTAGGGGTGTTTTGGCGTGTTGTAGAGCAACTCACGCGGCGCCAATTCCATCACGCGACCGAGATACATCACTGCGACCCGGTCGCAGATATGCCGGACCATACTGAGGTCATGGGAGATAAAGAGATAGGTCAGCCCAAGCTTTTCCTGCAGATCTTCCAACAGGTTCACAACCTGGGCCTGGATCGAGACATCGAGGGCTGCAATCGGTTCATCGCAGACGATGAAGTCGGGCTCGAGCGCAAGCGCACGGGCGATCCCGATGCGCTGGCGCTGCCCGCCCGAGAACTCGTGCGGATAGCGGTTGGCGAAGTTCGGGTTCAGCCCGACGGCGTCGAGCAACTCGCGCACCTTCGTCTGTCGGTCTGCGGCTCTGAGGTTGCCATGCTCCGTCAACGGCTCGGCAATGATTGACCCGACGGTCATGCGCGGATTGAGGCATGCCTGCGGGTCCTGAAAGATCATCTGCATGCGCGGGCGAGCATTGCGCAACTCGTCCCCGCTCAGCGCGGCGATGTCCTGTCCATCGAACAGGATCCGCCCTGCCGTGGCATCATAAAGCCGCAGGATTGTCCGCCCGGCGGTGGATTTGCCACAGCCTGATTCGCCAACCAGACCCAGGGTCTCGCCGCGTTGGATCTCGAAGCTGATGCCGTCGACCGCCTTGACCGTGCCGCTCTGGCGGCGAAAGATCCCGGAGTAGATCGGGAAGTGCTTCGTCAGGTTCTCGACCTTCAGCAACGTCTCGGTCATCGCACGCCTCCGGTCGCCGGATCCCACAGACAGGCGACATCGTGGTTCTCGCCAACGGAGACCAGAGCGGGGTTCTCGACAAGGCATCCGGCCATCGCATGGGCACAGCGCGGCGCAAACGGGCACGAGGTCAGCGGTTTCGTGAGGCTGGGCGGCTGGCCCGAGATCGAGGCGAGCCGCTCGGTCCGGTCTTCGTCCATGCTTGGCAGCGTCTCGAGCAGCGCACGGGTGTAGGGATGCTGCGGATTGGCATAGAGCTCGCTCACCGGCGCGTGCTCGACGATCTGCCCGCCATACATCACAAGCACCCGGTCGGCGATGCCCGCGACCACCCCCAGATCGTGGGTGATCCAGATGATCGCCATGCCCAGTTCCTGGCGCAGCTTCTTGATCAGCTCGAGGATCTGCGCCTGGATCGTCACGTCGAGCGCGGTGGTCGGCTCGTCCGCGATAAGCACCTTGGGATCGCAGGCCAGCGCAATCGCGATCATCACCCGCTGGCGCATCCCGCCCGAAAACTGGTGCGGATAATCGCTGAGGCGCTTGCGCGCGTCGGGGATACCGACCAGTTCCAGCAGTTCGACCGCCCGGTCGCGCGCCTCGCGTTTCGACAGGCCGAGATGGATGCGCAGCGGCTCCATGATCTGAAAGCCGACATTGAACACAGGGTTCAGCGACGTCATCGGGTCCTGGAACACGAAGCCGATCTGGCCGCCGCGAATGTCGCGCAGTTCCTTGTCGGGGATCTTGGTCAGATCGCGCCCATCGAACCGGACCGAGCCCGAGACGATCTCGCCTGGCGGCATCGGCAACAGCTTCATCAGCGACATCATGGTCACGGACTTGCCCGAGCCGGACTCGCCCACGACCCCCAGAAGCTCACCTTCGCGGACCGAAAAGCTGACGCCGTTGACCGCGTGGACCGTGCCCTCGCCCGTATGGAAAACCGTGCGCAGGTCCTCGACCGCAAGCACCGGGTCTGATCCAATGGAATCCAGCGACATTCGTCCCCACATCAAAAAGTCCGACGCATCGTTAGACGCGTTTTACGAAAGATCAACCGTTCGCGTTCGCTTGCGGGGATAAAAATGCTGCGCGTGCGAAATACCGGATTTCCGCCGCGTGGCCTCGGATCAACGCGCGTCGGTCATCGCCGCGCTCAGGAGCGCCCGCACCTCCGCCTCGGTCGCCTGCCTCGGGTTGGTGCCCGCGGCACTGTCCCGGAGCGCTTTGGCGGCGAGACGGGCGATATCCGCATCGGTCGCGGTCACGCCGATCCCGGCCAACCCGCGCGGGATCTGCAAGCGGTCGAGCCTTCCGCAAATCTCGGCATAGACCGCATCGAACCCCGTGTCGCGGAGGCCCATGGCCTGCGCCATCGGTTCGATCCGGTCCGCGATGGCCGGGGCATTGAACCTCAGCACCGCAGGCAACAGCACCGCATTGGTCAGACCGTGCTGAGTGTCGTACTCGGCCCCGATCATGTGCGAGATCGCGTGGACCATCCCGAGGCCCTTGAGAAACGCAATCCCCGCAAGACACGATCCCACCAGCATCCCGCCGCGGGCATCGAGATTGCCGGGCGCGTCGACCGCCACCTCAAGCCAGCGCCAGATCAGCCGCATCCCCTCCAGCGCCGCCCCGTCGCACAGGGGGTGGAAGCCGGGCACGCAATACGCCTCGATCGCATGGACCAGCGCATCACAGCCGGTCCACGCGGTCAGATCCGGCGGCAGGCCTACCGTCAGGTCGGGGTCCAGCAGCGTGCTGGCGGGCTTGTAGGCTGGATGCCAGACACAGAATTTCATACCTTGGCCCGTGTCGGTGATCATCGCCGTGCTCTCGGTCTCGGCGCCCGTGCCCGCGGTCGTCGGGATGGTGATCAGTGGCGGGAAAACCTCGGCAGAGACATCGAGCGCCGGGCGCTCGTAGTCGAACTCCCAAAGCGGCACACCGCTTTTGACGGTCAGGCCGATGGCCTTGGCCCCGTCCATACCGCTGCCCCCGCCGATGGCGATGATCCCGTCATGGCCGTTGCCGCCGAAGGCCTCGCATCCCGCCGCGATCTCGTCATCCCGCGGGTTTGGCGAGATGCCGCTGTAGATCCCGGAGACCAGCCCCGCATCGGCCAGCCGCTCGCACAGCGCAGCGATAAACGGCAGAGCGGCACTCCCCCGGTCCGTCACAATCAGCGGGCGTGTCATTCCCGCCCGGTGACAGAGCACGGCAATCTCGGCCAGACGCCCCGGCCCATAGGCGATGGGGACCGGATACGTCCAGTTCTTCGGTGCGCGATAGTCCATACGTGTCCCCCGTTTGCCCGATGAGAGCCGATCCTGCGTGCAAGGTCCAGCCCCACCCGTGCGCTGTCCGAGCAGAGCGCAGGGGCGGGCGGGTGGGCTGCGTTCTGGTCGGATAGCGCACGGGTGGGGCCGACAGCCGCCTTGACCGCAGGCATGTCGCGTTAGATGTTCGACATCGAACCCTAGCCCCGAGGTCCCGATGCCAGATACCTACACACCGCGCGAAATGCTGGAACGCCTGGTTGCGTTCCCCACGGTCTCGCGGGAGACCAACCTGCCGCTGATGGATTTCGTCGAGGACTACCTCAACGGCCACGGGGTCCAGAGCAACCGGGTCTACTCGGCCTGCGGCACGAAGTGTAACCTCTACGCCCTCGTCGGGCCCGAGGTCGAAGGCGGCGTCGTTCTGAACGGACACACGGATGTCGTGCCGGTGGACGGGCAGAACTGGACCACCGATCCCTGGACGCTGACCGAGAAGGACGGCCGGCTCTATGGCCGCGGGTCCTGCGACATGAAGGGGTTCGGTGCATTGGCCCTCTGCGCCGTGCCAAAGGCGCTGGAGGCCGGCCTGAAACGCCCGATCCAGCTGGCGCTGACCTATGACGAGGAAACCGGCATGGACGGGGCCTATCGCCTTGCGCCGGAGATCGCGGAGACAATGCCCAAGGCCAGCGCCATGATCGTGGGCGAGCCGAGCGAGATGCAGGTTGTCACCGGCCACAAGGGCGGGCTGATGTTGCAGACCCATGTGCATGGCTACGAGGTGCACTCCTCGATCGTGCATACCGGGGTCTCCGCCGTGATGACCGCCGCGCGCCTCATCGGGTGGCTCGAGGACCAGATGGCCGCCAACAAGGCCGCCGCTGATCCGAACAGCCTGTTCGTACCGCCCTATACGACACTGCATGTGGGCATGATCAACGGCGGCACGGCCCGCAACATCGTGGCCAAGGATTGCAGCTTCTCAACCGATGTCCGCGTCATCCCGGGCGAGCGCTCGACGGACTGGATCGCCAAGTACCGGGCCCATGTCGATGAGGTCGTGGCCGAGATGCAGAAGATCCACCCTGACACCGGCATCACGGTCGAAGTCCGGGGCGATGTGCCGGGCTGCCGCCCCGAACAGGCCACCGAAGCCGAAGCGCTCTGCCGCCAGTTGACCGGCGACAACGCGGAACATGTGGTCTCCTACGGGACCGAGGCCGGGATCTTCCAGGACGCAGGCTATTCCGCGTGCATCTGCGGGCCGGGCAGCATCGAACAGGCGCACCAGCCGGACGAGTTCATCGAGATCAGCCAGCTTGACGCCGGTGACGCCTTCATGGACCGTCTGATCGCGCGCCTCGCGGCCTGATTTTCACCGCGCCGCCCAAGCATGCGCGTCCTCGTCTTCGGTGGGACGGGCACAATAGGCCGGGCCGTGGTTGCGGAGTTGGTGGCACGGGGGCACGTGACCACCTGCTTCACTCGCCGACCGGCGCAGATCCCCGGCGCGTCTGTGCGTCAAGGCGATGTCACCGAGACCGCCGATCTCGATGCAGTCTTTCGCGATGCCGCGTACGGTGCCGTCATCTCCTGTCTCGCCTCCCGTACCGGTGCGCCGGATGACGCCTGGGCCATCGACCACGATGCTCATCTGCAAATCCTCGCGGCAGCCAAAGCGGCGGCGGTCGGGCACATCGTTCTGCTCTCGGCGATCTGTGTGCAGAAACCATTGCTCGCCTTCCAACGGGCCAAACTCGCCTTCGAGGACGCGCTGATCGCCTCTGGCCTGCGGTACTCAATCGTGCGGCCGACGGCCTTCTTCAAATCCTTGTCAGGCCAGGTCGAGCGGGTTCGCGCGGGCAAATCCTTCCTGGTGTTCGGCGATGGACGTCTGACGGCGTGCAAACCGATCTCGGACGGCGATCTGGCAGATTACATCGCGGGCTGCCTCGAGCAACCGGCCCGCTGGAACCGGGTTCTGCCAATCGGCGGCCCAGGCCCTGCCCTTACCCCGCAAGAGCAGGGCGCAGCCTTGGCAAAAGCGTTGGGGGTCGCGCCGCGGTATCGCCATGTGCCCGTCGCACTCTTGTCCGCGATCATTGGCATCCTGTCCGTGGTCGGCTATCTCTCGCCCGCGCTGCGCGCAAAGGCCGACCTGGCCCGCATCGGGCGGTACTATGCGACGGAATCCATGCTGGTGCTCGATCCAGCTACGGGTCGCTACGATGCCAGGGCGACGCCCGAGCATGGTCAGGACACCCTGCCCGCCTTCTACGCTCGGCTCGCCGCAGGCGAAACGGCCCCGGATCGCGGTGACCACGCGGTATTTTGATCGTCGCTGGCGGTGTCTTGCGCTTGGCTGGGACGGGAGGACTCGAACCTCCAACCTACGGTACCAAAAACCGGTGCTCTACCAATTGAGCTACGTCCCAATCGCGGCGGACCATAGTCAGCCCGCGCCGCGCCATCAAGCCCGGAAATCTGCCTTGCGGATTCTGACCGGCGGCAGTATACGACGCGTCTTGTCGGCGGAGTGTAGCTCAGCTTGGTAGAGCACTGTCTTCGGGAGGCAGGGGCCGCAGGTTCAAATCCTGCCACTCCGACCAGATAAATCAACATGCTGGCAGATCGTGGCTGAGCAAAAACGCCCTCAATCTGCACACTTGCGAGCCGCAGAACAAGCGCACCGGATCACTTCTGAAATGCGCGTGAGTTGGATACGAAGTCCTTCTCAAAGGCCCCGACACAGATCATCCGGCACGTTTTAGCGCACGGTGTCGATCACCGCATCGACCACAGCCGCCGATGGCATTGGGATGACCAGATCGACGCGATCGGGAAGCGTCGCCACGGTGATCGCGGCGGGATCGTTTTCAACACCCAGCAGGCCCGTGCGGAACCCGTGCTGGGACCATGCGATTTCCTGTACGTCAGGATCCTGCAGGGCTTCGGCCAGCCGCTTGCATCCATCGGTCAGCGAGATCAGGGGATGCGAGGCAAAGATCGTCGGCTCGGGATAGATCACCCGGATCTTGTCGCGGATCAGATCTGCGTATTGCGCGTTCTCGATCAGGAACTCGATCAACTGGTTCTCATAGCCCACGATGATCGGACGGGCGCCCATGCCCTGTTTCAGGAAATTCTCGAAGATATCGCCCGAGGACGCCTCCATGTGCCCCATCGCATCGAAATAGGCCTCGATCTTCGGCAACAGGCCCGGCAGGTCATCCTCGGTCGGTGTGGTTCCGCCGTTCAGCACCGTTGCCAGCAGGCCGGACCAGATGTTGCCCGAGTTCGACTTCGCCGGATGCGTCGAGAACACCTTGAAGGGACCGTAGACGTTAAGACCAAGATCCTCCTTCCAGCGCGTGCCGTCGCGGATCAGGGCACCGATCTTCGAGACATCTGCGGTCAACTGACCGTTCGTCCCCTCCCGCACCACGTCCCTGGTGGCCAAGGCGTCGGCGACATCGGCCCAGGCGTAGAACACAATGGGCGAGTTGAAGATTGTCTCATCGCCCTTGACCGGTTTTCCCGACTGGCGGGCCAGTTCGACAGCCACCATGTTCGAGGGCCAGATGCACGCCTTGCCGGTAGTATCCAGGGTCGTCGCCATCTCGACCGAGCCCGCCTTGACCGCATCCAGCGTGATCTTGTAGCGGCCCTTGATGATCTCCTGGATCCTCGGGTTGCCGAGCAGGGCACGCTTCTCTCCGCCGTAGAAAATCGAGAGATTGATCGGATCGCGGGAGACAGGCACCGCCCGCTGCAGACCAGACCAGTCGACCATGCTGCCGGCCACCGCAGCTGCGGCCACGACGCCCAGGATCAGAAGGCCGATGACGGATTTCTTCATGATGGTCTCCTCAGCATTCCGTAGGCTGCGTGCTCACCGTTTGCCCAGTTGCTCGCCCAGCACCTCGACCTGAACTTCCAGGGCCATGAAATCGTTCTCGAGGCAGGCCTGGTCGATCTTCTCCAACACGGGGGTGAAACTGCGTATCTGTTCTCCCAGGGCATCCACACGGTCACGGTTCTCGCCCGACGCCCTTTTGTCGAGATCGACATAGCGCTCGGCCGTGTCGACGATGCGAGGCAGATCGTGGCGAATGAAGGTGCGGGTGTGATGATAGTCACGCGGGTCCTTGATGTGATGGGCGCGGATCGCCTCGAACAGCTTCGCCATCTTCTGGAATTCGCCGCGATCGTCGCCCCGTGCCGCGGTCGCCAACTGGCGCATCTTTGAAGATGCGGCCGTGATCGCGTTGATCGCCCCCGTCAATTCGGCCCGCGAGATCCCATCGGCAACCATCTCCTCGGTCTCAGGCGTCTTGCGCTCGACGATCAGCAGGATCGCGAGATAAACCGCGAACCCTGCGATCAGCGCGGCCCACCAGACCAGCCCAAGCCCGAAGAATATCGACAGAAACGCCACAGATGCGCCGAGCCCGGCCACGATCTGGCGCTGACCGTCAGGCAGGTGCATCAGTTGTAGCCTTTGGCCTTGCGCAGCGCGCCTGCAAGATTGTCTTTGGCCTTGAAAAGTCGCCCGATCGAAGCCTCGCTCAGGTCCTTCAGCTGTTTTTCATCCGCTTTTCCGAAGGCGATCGAGTGGATCGGGATGTCGCGTCCAAAGCTGAGGGTTTCGATGTACGAACTCAGAGCCGCCTTGTTGCCCTCGTCCGATGCGCCATCGGTCATCGCAATGATTGCGGGCAGGTGATCAAAGAGCGTGCCGGCCTTGGCGTAGACCTCCAGCTGCTCCAGCGCCTGTCCCAGCGCATAGTAAAGATCGGTGCCGCCACCCGCCTGCAACCGCTGCACCTTGCGGTCGAGGTCAGCCAGTCTGGCGGGATCGTTGCCCTCCAGCTTCCAGATGTCCTCGACCCTGCCGTTGAACGGGATCACGATGGTCACGTCGCGTGACGAGGGTTGCAACAGGTTCAGTGTAGCGCTTTCCGGGTCGAGCAGCAGGCGCATGGCCTGTTTGAGCTGGTCGAGCGGCTCGCCCTCCATCGATCCGGACACGTCCAGGACCCAGACGGTCAGTGACGGCTTGCGCAGATCGGTCTGGTAGAGCGTCAGCGCCTCGCGGATCACCTCGCTGGCCGGGGTCGGGATCGGTGCGATCTGACGGTCGAGATCGATGCCCCAGTCGGGGTTCCAGACATCGCGCGAGCCCCCGCCTGCCAGGCCGATCAGCCCGGCCCGCCGACCAAGCGCCAACAGCTGCTGCTGGACCGGATCGGACAGCAGATGCGTCTGAAGGGCCAGGAACGCCTCCTCCTTCGCCACATCGCCCTTGGACACATATGCGAGCGGGCTGTCCGCCACCGCCATGCCCGAGGCGGGGTAGATCACGTAGAGCGGTTCCTGCCCGACGCGGACGAGGTCCTGATTGCCCTCGATGATCAGTGCCTCGTAGTTCATCATCGCATCGAAGGCGACAGGGTTCTCGACCACCGAGTCCTTGAGCCAACCCGAGGATCCGGAGGACCGGTCGACAAGGCCAAGCAGTTCGGAAACCGAGGCCCGCACAGCGGCATCGCCGAGATGGGCCGAGGTCAGCACGTCCGGCTCGCCTGCAAGCGCGTAGAGAAACCCGAAGAATGCCGACGCCCCGGAATTGGACTGGGTGGCGGAGGTCATTGAGAGGCGGAACTCCCCGGCCTTTGCAGCCGACTGGATCTCCTCCAGCGTCACATCGTTGCGCCCGACCCATCCGAGACGTTCGGCTATCGATTTGCGCAGGCCCAGTACGACGGGAGACCGCAGGATCGACTCGCGGTGCTTGGCGACCTTCTGCGTATCGCCCAGTTCGATCCAAAGCGAGTGCGCGGGCCAGACCGCATCGTAGACTGTCTCGGTGCCAAGCCCGAGTTCCCGGCTGATATCGACCGACCCGAGATATGTCATGGCGACATCGATGTTGTTCGCGTCTGCCCAATCCCGAACAATCGGTTCCAGAGCCTTGTTCTCCGAGCCTGAGACGATTGAGAGATGCGTGCGCGCGCCGATGCCCTGGCTCCCAAGGATCGCGATCGCGCCGACAACAAGCGCGCCGACGATGGCGAGGCCGAAAAGGAACGTCTTCAACTGCTCAACCCCTGTTCTGCGACGGTCTTGCTGGCTGCCGATCCTGCCACACACCCGTCCGCTCGCGCTACGTCAAAGCGTCTCGATGCGGCGGATTAAAGGCAATATCGGCACGCGGTTCGCACGCGATGGTTCATTGGCCTGTGTGAGCGGTTCCATGACTGTGCGCCGGAGACAATCGTATCCAAACTCGGCGGACACTTTCGCACACCGATCCCCGTCAAATGCCCCGGATCCCCTGTGTTGAGTTGACACTGTCACGCTGGGCCCACACGCTCGGCGGTGTTCAACGCATCTGCTCTCGCAGGGAGAAAGCCAATGACGTTACAGACTTTCAAGGCAGCGGCTGTGCAGGCCGCGCCCGTGTTCATGGATCTTCAGGGTTGCGTCGACAAAGCGATTTCACTGATCGAGGACGCTGCAAAACAGGATGTGAAACTGATTGCGTTCCCGGAGACTTGGATCCCCGGCTATCCGTGGTTCTTGTGGCTCGCTGCGCCCGCCTGGGGGTTGCAATTCGTCCCGGGCTATCACGCAAGCTGCATGCGCCGGGACGGACCGGAGATGGACCGGCTACGCGCCGCGGCCAAGGCCAACGACATCAACGTCATGATGGGCTACTCGGAGATCGACGGCGGCTCGATCTACATGGCGCAGGTCCTGATCGGCTCCGATGGCGGCGTCGGGTTCCATCGCCGGAAGCTGAAGCCCACCCATGTGGAGCGAACGCTGTTTGGCGAGGGCGATGGTTCGCATTTCAACGTGGTTGAGACCGAATGCGGCCGTGTGGGCGCGCTGTGCTGCTGGGAGCATCTTCAGCCTCTTTCGAAATACGCGATGTACGCGATGGGCGAGCAGGTCCATTGCGCGTCGTGGCCCTCGTTCACGCTCTATCGCGGCATGGCCTACGCTTTGGGACCCGAAGCAAACCTCGCGGCCAGCCAGGTCTACGCGCTCGAGGGGCAGTGCTATGTGCTGGCATCGACTGCCATCACCGGGCAGGACATGTTCGACAAGCTCTGCGACACCGAGGACAAAGCGCATCTGCTGAACCCGGCAACCGGCAAGCCCGGCGGCGGCTTTTCGATGATCTTCGGACCCGACGGCCAGCCGATGGCCGAACACCTGCCAGAGGACCAGGAGGGTCTGATCATTGCCGAGATCAATCTGCCGATGATTTCCGTGGCAAAGGCGGCGGCGGACCCGTCTGGGCACTATTCGCGGCCCGACGTGACCCGTCTGCTGATCAACAAGAAACCGCAGCCGAGGGTGATGGAGTTCGAGGACGCTCCAAATCTCAGCGCACCGGCACCAGCCGCAGAAGAGGCCGATGCGAGTTGATCGGGACCCAACCTGACAGAGGGCAAGATGCCGACACCGGACGAGTTCTACACCAAGGCGCAGCGGGCTCTGCAGAGCGACGCGCAACATGACAAGCTTTCAGAGGTGGTCGTGCACGCGATTGTCCGGGACGAGCTTGAGGAGATCCACACGGATTACATCACCAGCCGGGATTACTTTTTCCTGTCCACGGTGGATGGCGAGGGGATGCCGACAGTCTCGTACAAGGGCGGCGATGTCGGGTTCGTCAAAGTGCTTGGGCCAAACCGCCTGATCTTTCCGAACTACGACGGCAATGGCATGTGGTTGTCGATGGGGAACATCAGCGACGCCGCCAATGTCGGGATGCTGTTCATGGACATGGTCACCCCGTGGCGCATCCGGGTGCAAGGCAAAGCCAAACTGTGCAAGGACCCTGCCCTGATGGCTGACTTCCCCGGCTGCAACATGGTCGTGGATGTCGCGGTGACGGTCGTGTTCCAGAACTGCGCGCGCTATATTCACAAACACACGCGCGTCGAGACGTCTCCCTACGTCCCGGATGCGGAGGGCAACCAGCCCTTCCCGGCCTGGAAACGGATCGAACCGCTGCAACCGTTCCTGCACCCGGACGATCAGGGGCGGGCCGAGCAGGAAGGTGGGACACTCTCCGAGGAAGAATACCTCGAAAAAGTTCAGGACGGCACGTCCTAGCGTGAATGCATGATCTCGTCGCGGGGGGAGGAAGGACGTTGCCTCCAACATATTCCATTGATCCCAAAGCGTTCTGGCAGGATCCGTATCCGGATCTGAAACGCATTCAGGCCATGGCGCCTGCGGTTGAGGTGCCGGAATTGAACGCCGTCCTGATCACGCGGCGCAATGATATCTTCGAGCAGGAGAAACGCATCGACGTGTTCTCGTCCCGGCAGCCGGACGGTCTGATGACGATTCTGATGGGCGAGAACATGATGCGCAAGGATGGTGACGATCATCTGGTCGAGCGCAAGATCGCCTTTCCCGCGCTGAGCCCCAGAACGGTTCGGCAGGTTTGGGCACAGAAGTTTCATGACGCCGCGGATCGGATACTGGATGGGCTTGAAACCGCCGCCACCTGCGATCTGGTGCGCGACTACGCCATGCCGGTCTGTGGCGAGGCGCTGAAGGTGATCACGGGCCTCACCGAGATGCCGACCCATGAGATGGATCGCGTCAGCCAGCACATGCTGGACGGCTGTGCGAACTACATTGGCGATCCTGAGGTCGAGGAACGGTGCCATGCCGCGACCGCCTATATCGACGAGCACATTGATCGCATGGTGCCGGCGCTCAAGGCAGAGCCGGACACGTCATTGTTATCGGTGCAACTCGCGGCGGGTCTGAAAATGGCCTCGACCCGGGCGAATGTGAAACTGACGATCTCGGGGGGACAGAACGAACCACGTGACGCGATTGCGGGAACGGCGTGGGCGCTGCTTGCGCACCCGGGCCAATTCGAAAAGCTCGCAGCGGGACAGGCGAGCTATGCCGACGCGTTCGAAGAATATGCCCGCTGGGTCTCCCCGATCGGAATGTCGCCACGCGAGATCGCGCGTGCCGAGACCGTGCTGGAGTACGCCTTTGAACCAGGCCAGCGCGTGTTCCTGATGTTCGGCGCCGCCAACCGCGACCCGCGAGTCTTTGACGATCCGGAGCTGTTTGACATCTCGCGCGACAATCGTCAGGCGATCCCGTTCGGCGCCGGGCCGCACTTCTGCGCCGGTGCCGCTGCATCGAAGACGCTCATCGCGGATGTCGCACTTCCAAAGCTGTTTCAGCGCTTCCCGAACCTGCGGCTGGTCGATGACGTCGCGTTCGGCGGCTGGGCCTTTCGGGGTCCACTGTCCGTGCCGGTCGCCTTGTCTTAAGCGCCGCAGGGGTCCGGAAGCGGTGATGCGCACCGATCTTCAATGATCCGTTGCGCCGGCTGAACGGTCAGGCGACACTTGTGGGATGTCCCGTCCCACCATCTGCCAGTCACCGACCTGTCCGACGTTCGTGCAGAACCCCTACCCGGTCTATCGATCCTTCCGGCAACACGAGGTGTTCTGGTGGGACGAGTACGACATGTGGGTTTTCCCCCGGTTCGAGGACGTGAACGCGATTTTTCGCGATCGCCGGTTCGGTCGTGAGATTCTGCACCTCGCGACGCGCGAGGAACTGGGATGGGATCCGATACCCGAGCATCTCGAGGCGTTTTATGCGTTCGAGGCGCACTCGCTGCTCGAAAAAGAGCCGCCCAAACACACCCGTCTTCGATCCCTGATCAATCGGGCCTTCGTATCGGCCAGCATCGAGGGCCTGCGCCCGCGCATTCAAACGCTGGCGTTTGAGCTGGCGCAAGGGCTGAAAGAGGGCGATGATCTAATCGAGCGCTACTGCACGCCCATTCCCATCACGATCATCGCAGAACTGCTTGGTGTCCCGCTCGACATGGCCCCTCAACTTCTGGACTGGTCCCATCGAATGGTCGCACTGTATCAGGCCCGGCGGGACCGCGAGATCGAGGACAGTGCCTCAGCCGCGACGCAGGCGTTCTCGACCTATATACGCGATCTGATCCGGCGCCGCAGGCAAGATCCTGCCGAGGATCTTCTGAGCGTTCTCATCGCGACGGAAGAAGCTGGCGACCGGCTGTCCGTCGATGAGGTCGTGGCCACCGCGATCCTGTTGTTGAACGCGGGGCATGAAGCGACTGTGCATGCACTCGGCAATTCGATCCGGACCTTGCTCGGCCATGACGTGCCTCTGCGTGATGAGATCTCGGGGAATGTCGTCGAAGAACTGCTGCGGTTCGACCCGCCCCTTCACATGTTCACGCGCTATGTGCTGAACGATCTCGACTGGAACGGTGTTGCCCTGAAGAAAGGCGCGCAGGTGGGCCTGCTCATTGGCTCGGCCAATCACGATGAACGCGCGAACCGCTTGCCTGAGATTTTCGATCCAGCGCGGGTTCGTCCCCGACACGTATCGCTGGGCGGCGGCGTGCACTTTTGCGTCGGCGCACCGCTCGCAAGGATCGAGATGCAGATCGCGCTCAGCACCTTGTTTGATGTGCTGGGGTCAGAGTTTCGCGTTCAGCCAGGTCCATACCGCAATGCCTATCACTTTCGCGGTCTGACCGCGTTGCACCTTGCCGAAAGACCACGCGCACAGGCGGCCCATTGATGCAGAACCCATCCTTCATGCTCTGCGTGGGCGCCGCGCATTGGGACATCATCGGCAGGACCAGCACAAAGCTCGCCATGGGTGATGATGTGACGGGCCGGGTCGAGCGTCGCCCCGGCGGTGTGGCGCTGAACCTGGCACTCGGGCTGGCGCGTCACGGCATTCGCGTCAGTCTCTGTTCAGCCGTCGGCGATGATGCGGAGGGGAGCGCGCTGATCAATCACCTCGAAAATTCAGGTGTGGCGTCCACCTATATGGCCAGGATCGAGGGGGCTGCGACCGGTCACTACATCGCGATCGAAGATGACCGAAAGGCCCTGTTTGCCGCGATCGCCGACACAGCGCTTCTCGACAACAGCGCCGATACGGTGGTCGAGCAGGCGATATCGGCGCTTGCGTCGGTGTCGACTGTTGTGCTGGAGGCCAACCTTGCAGCCACAGCCTTGCAGAAGATCGCGCACCATGGCGCAAAGGCGGGCGCGAGGATCATTGCGAACCCGGTCAGCCCGGCCAAGGCACACCGGCTCGGTGTTTTGCTGTCCGGTGACGTTGCTCCCACGCTGGTTGTGAACCTTGCGGAGGCCTGCGTTCTTTTGGAGCGATCCTTCAACACCAGTATCGACGCCGCGCGAGCATTGCAGGCGAGGTGCACAGCGACAGCCCTGGTGACCGATGGACCGCGGCCGGCAGCGTTGGCAACACCGGACGAGGTCGTCACGGCCAACCCGCCGCAAACGCCAGGGGCGGCTTCGATCACCGGTGCGGGCGATGCGCTCATGTCAGCCTTCCTGGCATCACAGGACCGCCAAGACGCGCCGGGCGACAGCTTGAGATTTGCGTTGAGCGCTGCAGCGGCGCATATGCAGAACGGCGAGGCCGCATGAAACCACCCCTTATCCTGTCCCAGACTGTCGCAGACGCCCTCCGGCGCAACGATCCGGTCGTGGCGCTCGAGTCGACGATCATCACACATGGATTGCCGAGCCCGCAGAATCTCGAGACCGCTCTGGCCGTCGAGGCCGTCGTGCGGGACCGGGGCGCAACCCCGGCCACGATTGCGGTGATCGACGGCACCCTTCGGGTCGGTCTCGATCACAAAGACCTTCAGATGCTCTCCACGGCCTCCAATGTGCGCAAACTCTCGCGCGCCGACATGGCGGCTGCGCTTGTGGACGGAGCAACGGGATCAACCACGGTTGCCGCCACGATGATCGCCGCGCATCTGGCTGGGATCGAGGTCTTTGCAACGGGCGGCATCGGCGGCGTGCACCGCGGTGCAGAGACATCCTTCGACATATCCGCCGACCTGCAGGAACTCGCCCGGACGCCCGTCACCGTCGTTGCCTCCGGAGCGAAGGCAATCCTGGACATCCCCAAAACGCTGGAAGTGCTGGAGACGCTCGGCGTGCCGGTGATCGGCTACAGGACGACGATGTTCCCGGCCTTCTGGTCAAGAAGCAGCGGCATCCCTGTTCCGATCAGCGTCGACAGCGCCGACAAGATCGCTCGGTCGCACCGGTTGCGCGCGGCCATGACGCTTGCTGGCGGCCAACTCGTCGGGAACCCGATACCGGCGCAGGATGAAATCTCCTCGGACGTCCTCGGACCGCATATCGAGACAGCACTGAGGACAGCAGATGATCGCGGGATTACCGGCAAGGCCGTAACACCGTACCTGCTCGATCAGGTTCTTGATCTGACGGATGGCCTTTCGCTTGAGGCAAACGTCGCCTTGATCAAGAACAACGCAGCCTTGGCATCCGAAATCGCGATCGCGCTGGCGCACGCGGATTGATCTTCCCGTCTTTGTCGACGCAAGGCTCCCCGGATTGATTTTTTTTTGACCTTTGAGACCGGGAAACCGAGGGCGAACAGCCACGTCCCCGGCAGGCTGCTCGACCGACCGCGCTCGATCCACCGGCGGCGTCCGCCCACATGTCACTGAACGGTCGCGGAAACTTGCTACGCACATGAGATCAGATTCTTGCGAGTGCAACAGGCATGGCCGGAATACGCCTGAACAAAATCACCAAGTCCTTCGGCGACGTCTCCGTTCTGAAGGGCATAGACCTCGATATTCGCGATGGCGAGTTCCTGACGCTCGTCGGGCCGTCCGGCTGCGGCAAGTCCACCCTGCTGCGCATCATTGCAGGGCTTGAACACCAGGGCGGCGGAGACGTGCACATCGAGGACCGACCGGTCAACGGCGTTCGCGCCGCCGAGCGCAATCTGGCGATGGTGTTCCAGTCCTACGCGCTCTATCCGCACCTGACCGTGGCCCAGAACATGGCGGTGCCCCTGCGCCTGCGCGAGCTTGGGTTCTTCGAGCGGTTTCCGCTGATTGGCCGGATGATCGCCGGCGCCAAGCACGCAGAGATTGCCCGGCACATCAAGGAAACCGCGGATGTGCTGCAGATCGGCCCCCTGCTCGACCGCAAGCCGGGGCAGCTTTCAGGTGGCCAGCGACAGCGGGCCGCTCTTGGCCGCGCCATGGTCCGCAAACCCGTCGCCTTCCTGATGGACGAGCCGCTGTCCAACCTGGATGCCGCCCTGCGGGTTCACATGCGGGCCGAATTGGCCGAGTTGCACCGCGACCTCGGTGTGACCTTCATCTACGTGACCCACGATCAGGCCGAGGCGCTGACCATGTCCGACCGCATGGCGGTCATGATGGGCGGCGAGATCCTGCAACTGGCGCCCCCGGCCAAAGTCTACGACGATCCCAAGGATCTGCAGGTGGCACAGTTCATCGGCTCGCCCAAGATCAACGCGCTGGAGGCCGAGGCCGCGAGCGACGGCACGATCCATGTCAGCGGCGCGACGCTGACTCGCCGGGTCGATCCCGCCCATGCAGGGCGGATCACGGTGGGCTTGCGGCCAGAGCACCTGCAACTGGTGCCCGAGTTCGGCGAGGGCACCATCTCGGGCAATGTCGTCCACCGGGAGAACCTCGGCTCGGATCTCTTCCTGCATGTCGATATCGGATCCCAGCGTATGGTCGTGCGCGCCGACCCGCTCGCCGCGTCAACGCTCAGGACCGGTGACACCGTGCATGCGATCCCGCTGCCCGGGCGGGCCATGGCGTTCGGAGCGGACGGTGCGCGGCTGCACCTGCAAGAGCCGGTCGAGACACGTCAGGCCGTCGTCGCCTAAATGCCCCGCTCTCGCGCCCATATCCTGTTCGTGGCCCCTGCCATCTTCTTGATGATCGCCATTTTGATCCTGCCGATCATCGTGGCGGCGACGCTCTCGTTCACCGACTATTCGCTCGGAAATGACAGCTTCAATTGGGTTGCGTGGAAGAATTATGACCGCATCGTCAGCCGGTCCTCATTCCAGAAGATGTTCACCGCGACGTTGACCTATGTGCTGGTCGTCGTCCCGCTTGCTGTCGGGTTAGGGCTGGGGGCCGCGCTGTTGATCAACTCGGTCAGCCGGTTCGGCGATGTCTACAAGACGATCTACTTTCTGCCGGTCATGGCCGCGCTGCTGGCGATGGCGATCGTCTGGGAATTCACGCTGCACCCGTCGGTCGGGCTGATCAACCAGACGCTGGCCCGGGGCTGCGGCACCTGGCTGGAGTGGTTTGCCTTCTTCCGGCAGGGCTGCGAGCGGACGTTCCCGCTGTGGCTTGGCGACAGGGACTACGCGATCTGGACTGTCAGCTTTATCGGCGTCTGGCAGGGGTTCGGCTTCAACATGGTGCTCTATCTGGCGGGGCTGACATCGATCCCGCGTGAGCTTTACCACGCGGCCGAGATGGACGGCGCCAAGTCAGGGTGGGAGCGTTTCCGTCTGGTCACGTGGCCGATGCTGGGGCCGACGACCGTCTTCGTTGTGACCATCACCTGCATCCGGTCCTTTCAGGTCTTCGACACGGTCGAGGCGTTCTACCCGCAAGGCGGTGGGCCGTCGAAATCCGTCTACGTGATGATGTTCGCGATCTTCGAAAAGGGCATCCAGCAGAACCTGATCGGGCTGGGCTCGGCGATCACGATGATCTTCCTGATCTTTGTGCTGGGCCTCACCCTGATCCAGCGGTGGCTGGTCGAGCGGCGGGTGCACTATTCATGACCTGCAACGCCAGCCCCAAGCGCGGCAGAAGGCGCGTCGACGCGCCTTTCACCACGCGCTTTGCAAAGCGCGTGGTCGCGGCGAAATGGCCGACATTCTGTCCATACAGGTGCCAGACGTGAGCCATACGCCTGCCATACCCGTGCCAGACGCAAGCCATACGGCTGCCATACGCCCGGCATCCCGGCTGGGGTGGTCAACCGGGGAGGCAATCAAGCACGCCGTTCTGATCGTCGGCGCACTGATCGTTCTGCTGCCGTTCTACGTGATGCTCAGCTATTCGCTGAAGGCCCCACACGAGATCGAGCGCAATGTCGGCGGCTTTTTCGGCGCTCAGGAATTGATGGTGAACGAGCGCTGTGCCAAGCGCGCCGAGCCGGATCGCACCACCATCGAGGCCGCACGCCCGGACTTTCCGGGCAAGACCGACCGCGAGATCAAGACCGCCATGATGGAGCGGATCGAGGCCGACTGTTCCAGCCTTCCGGTTGTTTTCAACTACTCCATGGCGTTCCAGGAAGCACCGCTGCTGCGCTACCTTCTGAACGGTGTGATCGTGACCGCCTCGATCTTTCTGATCCAGGTGATCGTCGCGCTGCCCTGCGCCTATGCGCTGGCCAAGCTGCGCTGGCGCGGGCGGGACTTTGTCTTCTCTATGGTGTTGTTTTGCCTGCTTATTCCGGTCCACGCGATTGCCCTGCCGCTCTATCTCGGCCTCTCTCATCTTGGCCTGACGAACAGTTACGCGGCGTTGATCATCCCGTGGACGATCTCGGTCTTCGGGATCTTTCTGATGCGCCAGTTCTTCATGACGGTGCCCGATGACCTGATCGATGCCGCCCGCATGGACGGGATGACCGAGTTCGGGATCATCTGGAAGGTCATGCTGCCAACGGCGATCCCGGCGCTGCTGGCCTTTGCGATCTTTTCGGTCGTGGCGCACTGGAACGACTATTTCTGGCCGCGCATCGTGGTGACGGGAACGCGTGATCTCTTCACCCCGCCGCTGGGCCTGCGCGAGTTCAAGGGCGATGCGGACGGCTCGTTCTTCGGCCCGATGATGGCAACGGCCACCGTGATCGTGACCCCGCTGATCGTCGCGTTCCTGCTGGCCCAGCGCCGCTTCATCGAGGGGATTACACTGACTGGAATGAAGTAGGGTGGGGTTCAACCCCACCCTACTGACAGAGCGCCCGCAGATGAAGCGGGACACAACTGGCGAGCAGGGGCTCAGGATTGGCGTCCACCCCTGACCGCCTTCTGACAGGGAAGAGGAGTATCCCATGAAACGCATGTTGGCCACTGCCGCAGTGCTGGCAGCGCTGACCGGACAGGCAGCCGCCGAGGACAAGATCGTCGTCGAGTTCGCCTATCCCTACAGTCACCTTTTTGACGTGACCTACGAGAAGATCCTGCCCAAGTTCTACGCCGAAAACCCGGGCATCGAGATCAAGATGCGGGCCGCCTACGAAAGCTATGAGGATGGCACCAACACGATCCTGCGCGAGTCCGTCGCGGGCACCCTGCCCGATGTCACGATGCAGGGTCTGAACCGCCAGCAGCCGCTGGTCGAAAAGGGCATCGCCAAGTCGCTCGAACCGTTCATTGCCAAGGAAGCCGACTTTGCGAAAGACGGCTATCACAAGGCGATGCTGGATCTGGGCACCTTCAACGAGGAAGTGCACGGCCTGCCGTTCTCGGTCTCGCTGCCTGTCGGGTACTACAACATGGACCTGATGGCCAAGGCCGGCATCACCAGCCAGGACCAACTGCCCAAAACATGGGAAGAGGTTGTAGAGACCTGCGGGAAGCTGCGGGAAGCCGGTGTGAAGAACCCGATCTTCTGGGGCTGGAACATCACCGGCAACTGGTTCCTGCAAGCCCTGCTCTGGAGCCAGGACAGCGCGATTGTCGATGCCTCGAGCAAAGTGACCATCGACAGCCCGGAAGCGTTGACCGCACTGGACACAATGAAGGGCATCTTCCGCGGCTGCGATATGCAGAACCTGGAATGGAAGGGCGCGCTCGCCTCGTTCTCGGCCGGTGAGATCGCCATGATGTTCTGGTCGACCTCGGCGCTTGGCGCGGTCGAGCGGTCCCAGGGTGAGTTCACGCTGATGACCAACGAGTTCCCGGGCCTCGCGTCATCGGGACCGCTTGGTCTGCCGGCGGGCGGCAACTCGGCCATGCTGGTGTCGACCTCGGAAGATCCCAAAGAGCTGGAAGCAGCTTGGAAGTGGCTGAAGTTCATCACCTCGGGTGAGGGGGCCGCAGACGTGGCGCGCACCACCGGCTACATGCCGCCGAACAAGGCCGCCAACGAGATCATCCTCGCGGATTTCTATACCGAGAACCCGAACAAGGAGACGGCTGTCCGCCAGCTTCCGCTGCTGCGCGACTGGCAGGCCTATCCGGGCGACAATGGCCTCGCGATCACCCAGGTCATCTATGACGGGATCGAGGGCATCGTCACGGGCGAGTACGACGACATGAAAGAACTGCAGGAAGAGCTGTCCGAAGAGGTCAGCGACCTGCTCCCTGACAGCTGATCAACGCTGAACCAGCAGGGTGCGGTGCGCCGCGCCCTGCATGACCTGTGCGAGGGCGCGATGAAGCTGATCCAACTGACGGACATCCATCTGACAACACCGGGGCAGACGATCGGCGGTCGCGATCCGAACGCCAACTTCGATCGCGCGCTGAGCCATGCGCTGACGAACCACCCGGACACCGAGGCGATCATCATCACGGGCGACTTGTCCGATTGGGGCGAGCGCGACGATTACATGCGATTGAAGGCCAAGTTGAACGACGTCGATATCCCGGTGCATCTGTGCATTGGCAATCATGATGACCGTCCAACCTTTGTCGATGTGTTTCCCGATCTGACCGATCAGAACGGTTTCGTTCAAAAGACCGTCGCCCTGTCGGAAGGCACTGCGATACTGCTGGATACCTGGGGGCCAGAGACCCATGCCGGGCACTTTTGCGAGACGCGTGCGGCGTGGCTGGATGCCAGACTGTCGGAGGGAGATGGCCCCTTCTGGCTCTTCCTGCATCACAATCCGGTGCCGACGCATCTGGGCCCCATGGATCAGATCATGCTGCTCGACGCCGACCGGTTCGGTGGTGTGGTGGCACGGCATCGCGGCAAGATCCGGCATATCTTCTTCGGGCACTGTCATATGCCGCTCAACGGCTCGCTCCACGGCGTTCCTGTCAGTGCGCCGCGCGGCACCAACCACGCGGGTTGGGCAAACTTTCCGGAAGCCACCATGCTGAGTGCTTCGGATCTGCCCGAAGCCTATGCGGTGATCCTCACCTCAGGCGCCAGCGTCACAGTGCATATGGTTGAGTATGGCTACACCGGCGAGATCCGGGTGGAGGGGACACCGGACTACAGCGCCTGGACGAAAGAGACCATGGCTCGATAGCTGCCCTTGCGGCCTTGCCGTCTGCCCTGCCGCGCGGTTTCGCGAGCGTGGTGCGCAAGGTCAGCTCTGCACGCTAAGATTGTGTGACAGATTCTGCACACAACTGTCGCAGAACCGAAGCATCAGGTTCACAGCGTTGTTTCTGTTTCCAGCCAGTGTCCCTCGCAATGCGCAGGGAGAACACATGACTACAGTATCCGTCAGCACGGTGACAAAGTCCTTTGCGGGTGGCACCGTCGCGCTGGATCAGGTGTCCCTCGACATCCAGCAAGGTGAGATGGTGGCGCTGATCGGGGCATCCGGTTCCGGCAAGTCCACGCTTATCCGTCACATCTCGGGTTTGCTCAGCGCAGATAAGGGCGTACCGGGCGGCGAGATCAGCGTGCTCGGGCGCACGATCCAGACGAAGGGCCGGGTTGCCAAAGACATCACGCGGACCCGGACAGAGATCGGCGTGATCTTTCAACAGTTCAACCTAGTCCCACGTCTTTCGGTTCTGACAAACGTGCTCGCCGGGTTGCTGGGCCGTGCCCCGCGGCTGCGCGCGACGCTTGGCATGTTCACCCATTCCGAAAAACAGCTGGCGATGCAGGCGCTTCACCGGGTCGGGATCGAAGCTCGCGCCCGCCAGCGCGCCGCGACCCTGTCGGGCGGACAGCAGCAACGGGCCGCGATTGCGCGAACGCTGGTGCAGGGTGCGAAGATCATTCTGGCCGACGAGCCGATTGCCTCTCTCGATCCGGCCTCGGCCAAGCGCGTCATGAGCATCCTGTCCGAGATCAACGCGCAAGACGGCATCACGGTGCTCGTCTCACTGCATCAGGTCGAGTATGCACGCCGCTACTGTCCCCGAACCATTGCGATGCGTGACGGACAGGTCGTCTTTGACGGCCCGAGCCGCGATCTGACAACCGCCTTCCTGCGCGAGATTTACGGTGAGGCCAGCGAAGAACTGGTGCTGCCGGATGCGGACGATTTCGAACCGGCCCGCGTCGCTGTTCCCGCCTGAAACACCACCCTGACAGAGGAGAGATCCATGAAACTCGTGACCCGCCTGGCAGTCGCCACCGCGGTGATGTTCGGACTGACCGCCCCCGTTGTGGCTGACGAACGCACCAACCCAGACACATTGTTTTTTGGCATCCTGGCCACCGAGAACTCCACCGCTCAACGCGAGAAATGGGGACCGTTCCTGGAAGATCTGTCCAAGGGTCTCGGCATGCCCGTCGAGCCGTTCTTCGCCGCCGACTATGCCGGTGTGATCGAGGGCATGCGCTTCGACAAGGTCGACGTCGTCTGGTACGGCAACAAATCGGGCATGGTCGCTGTCGACCGCGCTGGCGCCGAGATCTTCGCCCAGACCACCGAGGCGAACGGCGACCAAGGCTACTGGTCGGTGATGGTCACGCATAAGGACAGCGACCTGACCTACGAGGACGTAATTTCGTGCGGCAAGAAGATCGATTTCGGCATCGGTGATCCGAACTCGACCTCGGGCTTCCTGGTCCCCTCGACCTTCGTCTTCGCCCAGAACGGCATCAACCCGCGCGATTGCTTCAAGACCGTGCGTAACGCCAACCACGAGACCAACCTGATCTCGGTCGCGACCAAGCGTGTTGACGCGGCTGTTGCCTCGTCGGGCGGCCTCTATCACCGTCTGAAAAAGGCCAAGCCCGAGATGTTCGCGAACATCAAGGAAATCTGGCGCTCGCCGCTGATCGCGTCGGACCCGATGGCCTGGCGTCCGGAACTGGACGAAGCCCTGAAAGCCAAGATCATGCACTTCTTCATGACCTATGGCCGTCTCGGCACCGACGAGGAAGTCAAGCAGGCCCGCGAGAACCTGGCGATCATTGCCATGGGCCCGTTCATCCCGTCCTCGAACGCTCAGCTCTGGCCGTTCTACGAGATGGACCAGATCCGCATGCGGATGTCGATCGAAGGCGACGAGACTTACTCGGCTGAAGAGAAGACTGCAAAAATCGCGGAAATCGACGCAAAGATCGAAGAGATCCGCGCCGCTGCCGCTGCGCGCCCGCGCAAGTAAGCCTTCGTACCTCAACGACCCTCCGCCACTGCGGGGGGTCTTTTCTTTTTCTGGACCGACGCCATGACCGACACCACTGTGCGAACTCTTGACGATATCGAAGTCCCGGGCCGCACGGCGAAGGAAAAGACCTTCGATCTGCTGTTGTGGGGAACGTTCCTTGTCTTGCTGATCTGGAGCTTTGTGCCCTCGGGCATGCACCGGACTTGGGAGCTGCTGTTCCAGGGCGACAACATCGCCTTGATGGTAAAAGACTTCCTCGAGCCAAATTTCCGGTACTGGCGCAGCTATCTCGATCTGATGCTGGAATCGGTTCAGATGGCAGTCTGGGGAACGGTTCTTTCTGTCGTGCTGGGCGTGCCGTTTGGGTTGCTGTCGTCGACAAACATCGCTCCGGCCTGGGTGGTCTTTCCCGTGCGCCGCCTGATGGACGCGTTCCGAGCCATCAACGAACTGGTCTTTGCCCTGATCTTCGTGGCCGCTGTCGGTCTCGGCCCGCTCGCCGGGGTGCTGGCGCTGGCCATTCACACCACAGGCGTGCTCGCGAAACTGTTCTCAGAAGCGGTTGAAGCGATCGACCCTCGCCCTGTCGAGGGCATCAAGGCCACCGGCGCAAGCCGCTTGCAGGAAATCGTCTACGCCGTCCTTCCGCAGGTTCTTCCGCTCTGGATCTCGCTTGTGCTCTACCGGTTCGAATCGAATGTCCGATCCGCCACCGTGCTTGGAATTGTCGGTGCGGGCGGGATCGGCATGTCGCTGTCCGAGGCACTGCGTGGCTTCGAATACGCTTCGGGCGCTGCGATCCTGCTGATCATACTGGTGACGGTCTCGTTGCTGGACGTTCTGAGCACGCTATTGCGCAAGGTCGTCATCGACGGAGAAGATCATAGCCGCCTGTTGGCGTATCTTGCCTTCCTTGTGACGCTGGTCATCGGCCTCGAGATCATTTTGTCTTGAGCCACGGGATCTGCTGCCGGAGCGCGACTTCTGATCCGTTGCGCGATCCGTTTGCCAGAGGCGTCCTGAGCATCGAGGTGTCGACGCCATTCAGCGAAAGGACCTGAAAGTGAACGGTGCATCAGTGACACAGCAGGTCAGGTGCACCAGTTGCGAACGAATTCCGTGAAGACCTGAACCTTCGCCGACAGGTGCCGAGCCGGGGGATAGATCACCTGCAGCATGCGTGGCGGCAGTACATGATCGGCGAGGATCTGGCGCAAGCGCCCGGATGACAGATCGGATTGGACCGCGTAGGCTGGCAAGGTCGCAATACCCAAGCCGGCGCAGGCGGCGGTGAGAAGCGGCTCCAGACTGTTCGATATAAGTACCGGTGACAGCCGAACCGAAACCGGGCCTCCGGGCCCCTGCATCGTCCAGACCGTTGAGGCCGCGCCGTGCCGTTGGGCCAAGGTGGCATGCGCTGCCAGATCGGACGCTGTTTGGGGTGTGCCCAGCCGGTCCAGATACTCCGGTGCTGCACAGATCACGTAGTCGAGAACCAGAATGCGATGATCGACGAGTGTCGTCGTCTCGTCCGGTTCGGCAATGCGGATTACCAGATCGTAGCCCTCGGCGATGGGATCGACCAGACGGTTCTCGAAGGTCAGTTCGATCTCGACGCGCGGGTGCTGCTGAAGAAACGCTGTGACCAATCGCGAGACATCGAGATCGCCGAAGGAGGGCGGCGCGTTGATCCTGAGCTTGCCGACAGGCTCCGATCGGGCCGAACTCACGGCGCTCTCGATCTCATCCAGATCATCCAGAACCTGACGGGCGCGCTCGTAGAGCACCCGCCCGCTGCTCGTCAACGAAACCGACCGCGTTGTCCGATTCAGCAACTGAATGCCGAGCCGTTCTTCCAAATTGATCACGAGCCGGTTGAGAGCCGAACGGGATTGCCCGGTGACACGCGCCGCAGCGGAGAAACCGCCCGCCTCGACCACAGCGGTTAACGCATTGAGCTCCGAAAACCTGTTCATATTCACTTGTCCGAATTCAGGGACAGTCTGTCAATTTTTTCGGCAATTGTCTCCCGTTATGGCGCAGGCCAGATCTCCCGCAGGAAAACTTCAGCGATGGAGATCACGATGCAGATCATCAGACCTTCGGATGCACGCGGCAAAGCCAATTTTTGCTGGCTCGAGTCGCGGCACACATTCTCGTTTGGCCAGTATCTCGACCCGGATCACATGGGCTTCGGGCCATTGCGCGTGATCAACGAAGACAAGGTCGCGCCGGGCGCAGGGTTCGGGACGCACCCTCATGCTGACATCGAAATCCTGTCGATCGTTCTGGACGGTGCGCTCGAGCACAAAGACTCAATGGGCGAGAGCGCGATCATCCGGCCGGGCGATGTCCAGCGCATGACCGCAGGCACAGGGGTGCGCCATTCCGAATACAACACCTCCAAGACTGAGCCTGTGCACTTCTTGCAGATCTGGGTGATACCCCAGAGCAATGGATTGGCGCCAAGCTATGAGCAGAAGACAATCCCGCTGACCGAACGGGCAGGCAGCCTGCGGCTTCTCGGCTCACGGGATGGCCGCGACGGCTCGATCACGATCCATCAGAACATCGACCTCTACGGGTCGGTTCTGTCGGGTGGCGACAGCCTGACCCATCAGATCGCGGCAGGCCGCGGGGTCTGGATCCAGTTGGTCCGAGGCGAGATCGCGACAAATGGCGAGACACTCACGGCAGGCGACGGGGTCGCATTGGTGAACGAGCCAGAGGTCCGGATTGAGGCCGGCAAAGAGGCCGAGTTCCTACTCTTCGATATGGCGATCTGAGGCTTCGGATGGCGGCGTCCGCGCCGCCATTCAACCCTCAGCAGGGACGTTCAATGACCCGCTCAGACCCGACCCGACCGCAGGCGACCCGGTGTGGTGCCCAGTTTTGCACGGAACACATCCGTCATGTGGCTCTGCGAGGAGAACCCACAGCGATAGGCGACCTCGGCCAGCGAAAGCGGCGTCGTCTCGACCATGTCGCGCGCGGCCTTCAGCCTTTGGGACAGAACGTACTGATAGGGCGTCATCCCCGTCGTTGCCTTGATCGCAGCAGAAAACGCAGTCACGGACATTCCAACCGTACCTGCCAGCTGTTCCAACGTGATCTGGCTGCCTGGAACGCTGGCGATCAGATCGTCAATGCGACTGACAAGCGTCGGCGGCAAAGCCTTCGGCGAGGTCTCGGACGGGTGCAAAGCACCATTGGTTATCCGCCAAAGTTCATGAATGATCGTCTGGATCAGGGTGTCGCTGTAGAGCCGTTGGGCCTCATCCGTCGCACTTTCGGCGAGGCGGGTCGCCAGCCCCTCGATCAACGGTGCACGAAAGGCCCTGGCTTCGAACCGCTCAAAGGCCCGGCCGACATCGGCGCTGAACTCGGTCGTTGCGCTTTGAACCAATTGGTCGTCAAGGCCGAACACGGTCACCTCGACCGGATCATCATAGTTGGCAGAGTAGCCAAGGCCACGCGGTCGCAGCACAAGATCGCCCTCAACAAACTTGCGCGCCGGTCGCTGTTCGCCACCGACTTCCTGACTGATCACAGCCGGCTTGCGGTAGAGAACAAGGGCAGAGTAGTTCGCCGGCGGCACCTCGATACGCCCGGGTTCGAACACGCTGTGCCTGACCCCGATGCGTGCAGATCCAGCGTTTGCTTGCCATTTCATGGCCGATCGATAGCGCGGGATCTGCATGTAGTCGGCGAATGCGAACATGCCGCCCTCCCCGGCAGCCTCAGCTTCCACATGATGGAAGTAGCTCTCAAATGGGATGGGGCAACTTCAGGCGGCGTCATCCCTGAATCGCAGAAATCCAGAAAAGAAAGTCTGAAATCTGGAAGAGCGCAGTGTCCGGGCTTCCCACCTCTCTGCTGTGTTGGTCGCCCCCGGCACTCGGATCCCAGCGGCCGGGCTGGCCGCGCCATATCGTGAAGGAGCCCTGAGATGAGCATCGAGAAACTTGAAGTCCTGACGCCCGAGAACAGCCAGCTGATCTTTATCGACCACCAGCCGCAAATGGCATTCGGTGTCGCTTCGATCGATCGCCAAACCCTGAAGAACAATACGGTCGCGCTGGCCAAGGCCGCGAAGATCTTCGGCATCCCGACCACGATCACGACGGTCGAGACCGAGGCGTTCTCGGGCCACACCTATCCCGAATTGCTGGGCGTGTTTCCCGAGCACCCGATCCTTGAGCGGACCTCGATGAACTCGTGGGATGATCAGAAAGTACGCGATGCCCTGGCCGAGAATGACCGCAAGAAGGTCATCGTTTCGGGCCTCTGGACCGAGGTCTGCAACACCACCTTCGCGCTCAGCGCGATGCTGGAAGGTGGCTACGAGATCTACATGGTCGCAGATGCCTCGGGCGGCACGTCAATGGACGCGCACAAATACTCGATGGACCGTATGGTGCAGGCCGGGGTCGTGCCGGTGACATGGCAACAGGTGCTGCTGGAGTGGCAGCGCGATTGGGCCAGGCGCGACAGCTATGACGCGGTCATGGACCTGGTGAAAGAGCATTCCGGTGCCTACGGCATGGGCGTCGATTACGCCTACACCATGGTCCACAAAGCGCCCGAGCGTGTCGAGCATGGGCCACGCATTGACCCGGTCGCAGCGCCGGCCATCGCCGCTGAGTAAGCGACAACCGTGGGGTGGGGGCCACTCCCACCCTACCGAAACGACCAACCGAACCAAGACCCGCCTGTCCCGGCGCGCGGCCTTCCGCCGTGCGGATGGTGCCGTGCGGCCTGATGAATGGAGTTCTGCTATGCCCACGCTGCTCGACCGCCGGCAGGTTCTCGCCGGATCAACCGCCCTGATTGCCGCCAACGCTGGCGGGGCAGCCTTTGCTCAGTCCGGTTCGGCGGATCTGGTGCTCTTGAATGGACGGATCACCACTATGGACCCGGCGCGGCCCGAGGCCTCGGCGCTTGCCGCGCGCGATGGCCGGTTTGTCGCCGTGGGTTCCGATGCCGAGATGCAGGGCCTGATCGGGCCATTCACGCAAGTGATCGACGCGATGGGTCAGCGCGTGATCCCCGGCCTCAACGACAGCCATACCCATGCGATCCGCGGGGCGGTGAATTACAATCTCGAAGTCCGTTGGGACGGTGTGGACAGTCTTGAAGAAGCGCTGCACCTGTTGCGCGTTCAGGCCGACCGCACCCCGGCGGGCCAGTTCATCCGTGTCGCGGGCGGGTTCTCCGAGTTCCAGTTCAAGGAAAAAAGGCTGCCGACAGTGGCGGAACTCGACGCGGTTGCGCCGAACCACCCGGTGCTTATCCATCACCTCTATAAACTGACGCTGCTCAACACCAAGGCAGTCGAGTATCTCGGTTACGATCAGCCCGGCCATCCAACCTATCCCGGCGGCATCATTGAGAAAGACGCAGGCGGCAACGCCACCGGCCGGGTCCTGGCCGCCCCCTCTGGACTGGTGATGTACAAGACCCTGGACGCCGCACCAAAGCTGTCGATCCAGGACCAGATCAACTCATCGCTGCAATACTTTGACGTGCTGAACGGGCTGGGCATCACTTCTGTTTCGGATGCGGGCGGCGGCGGGATGGAGTTCCCGGATGCCGACCCCTACAAGGTTATCCGCTGGCTGCACGGGCGCGACATGCTGACCACCCGTATCGGCTATCACTCGTTCCCGCAACACAAAGGCCAGGAACTGGCGGATTACCAGAAATGGACCGCCGAGATCCGTGCGGGCCAAGGCGACGATATCCTGAAGTTCGTCGGCGCGGGCGAGAACCTGGGCTGGGCGTCCTATGATTACGAGATCTTCGCTGACGCCCGCCCCGATATCGACCGGGATGCCGAGGAGTATCAGACCAAAGTCATGACCGTGCTCGGTGAGGGCGGATGGCCCTTCCGCCAGCACATCACCTATAACGAGACGGGCGATCGCCTGCTGCCGGTCTATGAGGAGGTCGCCAAGGGTGCGGGCCTCGTGCCCGGCTGGTTCGTCGACCATGTCGAGACCTTCACGCCACAGAACCTCGAGCGGATCGCCAAGCTGGGCGGCGGGATCGCACTTCAGAACCGGCTGCAATTCCAGGCCGAGGATTTCGTCGCGAACTACGGCGCAGATGCCCTGCGCCAGACACCGAACTTCCGCGCGATCATGGATCTCGGCGTGCCGGTCGGCGGCGGGACCGATGCGACGCGGGTGACCTCGTTCAACCCGTGGTTCTCGATCCAGTGGATGGCCACCGGCCTCTCGCGCGGCGGGATGCGGATGTACCACGACAAGAACCTGCTGAGCCGGGAGGAGGCGCTGCGCCTCTGGACCACCGGCTCGGCCTGGTTCACCGGCGATGCAGGCACCAAGGGCGCGATCACCCCGGGACAATTGGCCGACTTCGCGGTGCTCGACCGGGATTACTTCGCTGTTACCGATGCCGAAATCGCCAAGCTGAAATCCGACCTCACCGTTGTGGGCGGAAAGGTGGTCTCCGGTGCCGGATCCTTCGCAATCAAGGACCTCAGTCATGTTCCGCCGGTTAGCCCGAACTGGTCACCGGTCATCCTGCAAGGGCGCGATATCTGAGCCGCTGACCTGAAAAGAGGGGCGCTCGATCGCCTCTCCCCGACAGAGAGGATCATCCGATGCCAGACAAAATTCTCTACAACGGCAAGATCACAACCTTCGATCAGGACCAGCCCGAGGTTGAAGCGGTTGCGATCACCGATGGTGTGATCAGCGCGATCGGTCGTACCGCTGATCTGATGTCGGAGGCCGGATCGGCCAAGACCGTCGATCTTGGCGGCGCCCGGGTGATCCCCGGCCTGATCGACAGCCACACCCACATCATCCGGCAGGGCAACAATTTCGCCATGGAACTGCGCTGGGATCACGTGCCTTCGCTGGCCGACGGTTTGGCGATGTTGAAGGCTCAAGCGCAGCGCACCCCTGCGGGCCAGTGGATCCGGGTGGTTGGCGGCTGGTCAGTGGATCAGTTTGCCGAAAAGCGCCTGCCAACGATTGACGAAATCAACGCCGTTGCCCCTGATGTGCCGGTCTATGTGCTGCACCTCTATGACCGGTGCTGGCTGAACAAGGCGGCGCTGCGCGCGCTGGGGATCGACAAGCATTTCTACGAGCCCTTTGTCTCCGGTCGTCTGGAGCGTGACCATCAGGGCAACCCGACCGGCCTGGCGCTGGCACGACCCAATGCGCAGCCGCTCTACGCGCTGCTGGACATGGCGCCGAAGCTGGACTTCGAACAGCAGATCCTGTCGACCAAGCACTATTTCCGGGCGCTGAACGGGCTGGGTTTGACCTCGGCCTTGGACTGCGCGGGCGGGTTCCTGAACTACCCGGACGACTACGGCGTGATCACCGAGCTGAACCGACGCGGCGAGCAGACCGTGCGCATCGGCTATCAACTGTTCGCACAGCGGCCCCTGTTCGAACTGGATGATTTCAAACACTGGCATGACATCGTCAAACCGGATCAGGGGAACGACTATCTCAAATGCATTGGCGCGGGCGAGATGCTGGTCGCCTCGGCCTATGATTTCGAGGACTTCTCCTACCCCCGGCCCGACCTACCGAAGCGAATGGAAGGCGATCTCAAGCCGGTGCTCGCGTTCCTGCTCGAAAACCGCTGGCCGATCCGTTTCCACTGCACCTATGAGGAAAGCGCCCACCGGTTGCTCCGCGTGCTGGAAGATGTCGGGCACGACAAGGGGCTGGAGGAGCTGAACTGGATCTTCGATCATGGCGAGACGATCAGCGAGGCCACGATGGAGCGGGTCGCGCGTCTTGGCGGCGGGATCTCCTACCAGAACCGCATCGCATTTCAGACCGCGGCTTACCGGGATCGCTATGGCGAGGCGGCACTGCGCGAAGTGATGCCGGTCAAGAAGATGATGGCTTCGGGCATGCCGCTGGCCGCCGGAACCGATGCGACCCGGGTGTCTTCCTACAACCCCTGGCTCGCGGTCCACTGGGCGGTTTCCGGCAAAGGGCGCGGCGGCGATCAGATCTGGTCGGCCGCGAACCGGCTGGATCGCGACGATGCACTGCGCCATTGGACTGCCGCAGGGGCGTGGTTCAGCCGAGAGCAAGGCGTCAAGGGCCAGCTCACACCAGGTCAGTTTGCCGATCTTGCAGTTCTCGACCGCGATTACTTCGCGGTGCCCGAGGATGAGATCACCGAGATCACATCAGACCTGACGCTCTCGGGCGGCAAGGTCGTCCACGCCAAGGGCCCCTTTGCTCCGTACGCCCCCGCGCCACTGCCCGAATTGCCGGACTGGTCGCCTATCCCGATTTTTGGTGCACCGGGGGCAATGCCCCACCAGCACACTGCAACCGCTGCCTGAGGGAGGATCCGTTGGACTGGAAACCTTGTGCTCTCTCGCTTGCGATCGGTCTGGTGGTCGGCGGGATCTATGCACTGCTCAATACACGCTCGCCCGCGCCGCCGATCATCGCGCTGCTTGGCCTGTTGGGCATGCTTGCGGGCGAGAGCCTGATGTCCTGGGCCAAAAGTCAGATGACCTTGCGGGACGTTGCCTCTCATTGCCTGGACGGCAAGGCGTTTGCCACCGCGGCGAGCGAACCAAAGGAGCGGGACGGATGAGACCACGCCTCCTTGTCACCGTCTTCCTGATATGTGCCGCAGCAGTGTCCCGGACAGCGCAGGCTGAGGCGCCGGTCGGCGAGACACTGATCTTTGAAGGCCGGGTCGAGGCGCTCCAGAGGGCGGAGCTCTCGAGCCGCCTCGACGGTGTGGTCGCAGAGATCCTGTTCACTTCAGGGGATCAGGTCAGCGCGGGTCAGCCGATGATCCTGCTTGATCGTGCCGACCAAGAGCTTGCATTGGCCGTGGCGGACGCAAATCTGGCTGCCGCACAGGCAGAACTCGAAGGCGCGACTCGGGAGGCCGCAAGGCAGGAACGGCTCGCTGCACGAGGCTTTTCGCCCGATGCTGTGGTCGGCCCTGTCCGAACTGCCAAGGCTGCCGCCGAGGCCGCGGTCGCGCTGGCGGAGGCCGAACGGCGCATCGCACTCCTCGCGCTCGAACGCACGACCATCCGCGCGCCGATTGCGGGGTATGTCGGTCCTCCGCTTACCGCCGTGGGCGCATTTCTAGAAGCAGAGTCCGGGGCGGCGTTGGCCAGGATCGTGGCGCTCGATCCCGTGATGGTCGCCTACAAAGTGCCGTATGGGACGCGTCTTGCGACCATGTCTGCCCGCGGAGCAGACACTGTGGATGCGCTTTTCGACAGGATCGAGATCACGTTGACCTTGCCCGGAGGCGCACCGTATCCCTATCGCGCAAAGCCTGATCACACCTCGGCCGAGGTTGATCCCACCGACGGCACAATCACCGTGCGCACGCCAATCAAAAACCCGGGTGCAGTCCTGCGCCCAGGTATGGCGATCACTGTTGCGTCACGGATCGCACCCGTCACCACACACCCCTCAGAAAACTGATCCAGGTCGACGTCATCCCGGAGTGAGCCAGATGAAAGACGCTGCAACATCTGTTGAAACTGCGCCCGCACCAGTGGGCCCGATGGCTCCGTTCCAGCACCGGGCCTTTGCAATCCTGTGGGTCGCGACGGTCGCATCGAACATCGGAACCTGGATGCACGATGTCGGTGCCGGCTGGCTGATGACCGAACTGGCACCCTCACCCATCATGGTGGCAGCGGTTCAGGCGGCAACAACTCTGCCGATCTTCCTGTTCGCCCTGCTGGCAGGCGCAGTTGCGGATATCGTCGACCGGCGCCGTCTGCTAATCTGGGTGAATGCCGGGATGGGGCTGGCAGCGCTGGCGATGGCAGCACTGGTGCATCTCGATCTGCTGACGCCCTGGGTGCTGCTGTTGTTCACCTTCCTCTTCGGCACCGGGGCGGCATTCATCGCACCGACCTGGCAGGCCATCGTACCCAAACTGGTGCCGCGGGCCGAGCTATCCTCAGCCATTGCACTCAACTCGATGGGCATCAATGTCAGCCGAGCGATTGGACCGGCGCTGGCCGGTATGCTGATCGTGGCGGTCGGACTGGCCGCGCCGTTTCTCGTGAATGCGCTCAGCGTGATTGGGATCGTCGCCGCGCTCTGGTGGTGGCGCCCTGAGGCCAAAGTGCCGACCGGCTTGCCCCCCGAACATGTCGGCGGCGCGATCCGGGCTGGACTGCGCTATGCGTGGAACAGTCCGGCACTGAAGGCGACCCTTGTTCGTGCCGCGGCATTCTTCGTCTTCGCCAGTGCGTTCTGGGCGATGTTGCCGCTGATCGCGCGCCAGGTGCTCGCGGGTGGCCCAACCCTTTATGGCCTGTTGATGGGCGCCGTCGGTGCGGGGGCCGTGGGCGGGGCCTTGCTGTTGCCCAGGATCAAGGCAAGGCTGAACGCCGACGGAATCGTTGCAGCAGGCACCGTCGGGACCGCGCTGGTGATGGTTCTGATGGCCACGGTCCCAAGCCAAGGCATCGCAATCGCTGCCTCGGCGCTGGCGGGTCTGTCGTGGATCGCGGTTCTGTCCAGTCTGAATGTCTCCGCGCAGACGGCCTTGCCAGATTGGGTGCGAGCGCGCGGACTATCGGTTTTTCTGACGGTGTTCTTCGGAGCAATGTCACTGGGCAGCCTTGCATGGGGTCAGGTGGCATCGCTCTGGGGTATCCCCATGGCTCTGTTGGTGGCGGGGATCGGCGCGGTCAGCGCCATCCCTTTGGTCCGCAAAGCTCATCTGCAACAAGGTGCCAAACTGGACCTCACACCGTCGATGCACTGGCCCGAACCGGTGGTTGCAAACGACCACATGCCGGATGGCCCGGTGATGATCCAGATTGCCTATACAGTCGAGCCATCCAAAGCCGAGCAATTCTTGCTTCTCATGCAGCACCTTTCCACCAGCAGGCGGCGCGGCGGAGGATACCGTTGGTCGCTGATGCGCGATGCTGCAGATCCAAACGAGTTTATCGAGACGTGGTGGGAGGCGTCGTGGCTCGATCACCTGCGGCAACACAGCCGCGTCAGCCACGCCGATCAAACTTTACAGTCAGAAATCGCGAAGTCCCTGGCTGCGGACACGGCGCCCCGCGTAAAGCATTTCAACGCGGCGCGAGCTTGATACACCAAAAAAACACTACATCTCGTTATCCAATCAGTGAGCCCATACCGACCCTCGTTTCGGGTGATCGGATCGTGCAACTGCTCTTAAATCCGCGCAAAGAAACGCAAATATCGTGACCGATTTCAGTTCCCGTTCTCGAGCCCGGCGTATCCCATCCGGGCGGATGGCCCGTTTGACCACCCTTGGGTCGATGGCCTCGGGTGTTGCTGGCAACATGGCTGTGAACGGACTGCGTGAGCTGGCGCAGGGGCGCCGGGTCGGGTTCCAGGACCTGCTCCTTACTCCGGGGAATGTGCGCAGGATCACCGATGAACTCGCGCGCATGCGCGGGGCGGCGATGAAGCTGGGCCAGCTGATCTCGATGGACACCGGTGATGTACTGCCGCCGGAGCTGAGCGAGATCATGTCCCGGTTGCGGGCCGATGCAGACCACATGCCACCGAAACAGCTGAAGACGGTGCTGAACCGCGAGTGGGGCAACGACTGGCTCCGCCGTTTCAAAGCGTTCGATGTCACACCCATCGCTGCGGCCTCGATCGGTCAGGTGCATCGGGCCGAGACCCGCGACGGGCGGGACATGGCCATCAAAGTCCAATATCCTGGCGTTGCCCGCAGCATTGACAGCGATGTTGCGAATGTCGGGGCACTGATCAAGGTTTCGGGCCTCGTGCCGCGCGGCTTCGATCTAGATCCATACCTCGAGGAAGCCTGCCGACAGCTTCACGATGAGGCCAATTATCAGCGCGAGGGCGCTTGCCTTGCCGAGTTCGGACAGCTTTTGGCGGGCCAGGACGGCTTCACGCTTCCCGAACTCTACGAGGATTTCACGACACCGCATGTTCTGGCGATGTCCTATGTGCCCTCGCGCCCGATCGAGGAGGCGGCGGATCTGGACCAGACGCATCGCAACCAGATCGCCGACCGGATGCTTAATCTGTTGTTTCGTGAGCTCTTTGAGTTCGGGCTCATGCAGACGGATCCGAACTTCGCAAACTATCGTTTCGATCCCGAGACCGGTAGCATTGTCCTGCTGGATTTCGGCGCAACGCGCAGGTTGCCGCCGCAGATCTGCGACCAGTACCGCCGCCTGTTCCGGGCAGGATTGTCCGCGGATCGTACCGAATTGCTGGATGTTGTGCTCGAGATTGGTTTTATCGCGCCAGACACTTTGCCTCGCCATCGCGACGCGGTTCTGGAGATGATCGAGACGGTCTTTGCTGCGGCACGCACCGGACAGGATTTCGACTTCAGTGATCGTACTCTCACAGAGAAGCTGAACCGGGCAGGGGCAGAACTTGCGCGGGACAATTTCGTACCGCCCCCGGTGCCGATGGACGCCCTGTTCCTGCAACGCAAGTTCGGCGGGATGTTCCTGCTGGCTGACAGGTTACGCGCCAAGGTCCCTCTTCGGACGTTGATCGAACACTGGATCCGGTAAGGTACGCCGCTCCGGCGCGGCAACAATCGTACTTCCCAAAAGCCCTAACGCCCAAGCCGGAGCCCGGTTTCTGGGTTGAAGCAGCACAACCGGGTGGATGGCGCAGAGAGGCCAATCATCTCGCCCTTGCTGAACAGAGACGGATCCGAGGATTTTGCAATGAACTCAGTGCCTGCGTCCGTCTTGCAATGAATCAGCGCGTACTCGCCAAGGTTTTCGATCAGATCAGGTGTTGCCGTCAGCAACACGTCGCTCGGATCAGCCGGCAGCAAGTGTTCCGGCCGGATACCGACGACATGCGTGGGCGCCGTCAGCACCTCAGCACCCCGTTCCGTGAGGTCCTGTTGGCCAAAGAAGTTCATCTTCGGGCTGCCAATGAACTGAGCGACGAACATGTTGCGGGGGGTCTCGTACAGTTCCACCGGCGAGCCGACCTGTTCGACATCACCGCCGTTCAGCACGACGATCTTGTCGGCCAGCGTCATTGCCTCGACCTGATCATGGGTCACATAGATCATCGTCGTGCCCAACCGTTCGTGCAGGCGTGCGATCTCGATCCGTGTCTGGACCCGTAGTGCAGCGTCGAGGTTCGACAGCGGCTCGTCGAACAAGAACACTTCAGGCTCGCGGACGATGGCGCGCCCGATCGCGACACGCTGGCGTTGTCCGCCAGACAGCGCGCGCGGCGTCCGGTCGAGAAACGAGGTGATCTCGAGGCTCTGGGCCGCCGCCTTGACCCGCCGGTCGATGTCGTCTTTCGGCAGCCGAGCCTGTTTCAGGCCGAACGCCATGTTGTTGTAGACCGTCATGTGCGGGTAGAGCGCGTAGGTCTGGAAGACCATCGCAACGCCCCGCTTCGCAGGAGCAACTTCGTTCACGACCTGCCCACCGATGCTGATCGTGCCGCTTGAGATCTCCTCGAGCCCAGCGATCATTCGCAGAAGCGTGGACTTGCCACAGCCCGAGGGACCAACGAAGACGACGAACTCGCCATCTGTGATATCGAGATCGATGCTCTCGATCACCTGCGTCGTGCCATAGGACTTGCCAACGCTTTCAAGCTTCACCCCTGCCATTGATCTTCCATTTGCTGAATTGCCGCAACAACGCCCGGAACGAAGCCGTCATGGCGCACGGGCAGATCGCCCCAAAGGTGGCGGTCCGCGGCGAGATCGTGCTCACGCCCCTTTTCGATCAGCGGACTCAACTTGTCCCAAAGAGGTTCGTGATACGGAATCTGCGCCTTCCCGGCCTTGTGCTTACGCGCGTAGACGACCCAGGCCGCTATAGAGTCATACCCGGCCCGGGGGGTGATCCCCTGATCCAGGCAGGCTGACATGGTAGGCCTGATGTAGATCGCCATCTTCGCGTAACCGTCGGTGCAAATTCGCTCGACCTGGTCAGCGATCCCCGCGTTCTCGAACCGACAAGCGATCTGCGAGAGGTAATCGGCAGTGTCAAACGGGACGATCCCGTTGAGGCCGGGCAGAACTTCCGCCATCTCCCAGCGGTCGAAATGGGTTCGGATCCGCGGGTCGTGCATCGCCTGATCGAAGGTCTTGTGACCGGCCAGTGCGGCGAAATAGGCGAGCGCGGTGTGACCGCCGTTCAGAATCCGGATCTTCGCTTCCTCGAACGGTTCTACATTCGGCACGACCTGAACGCCAACCCTGGCGAGATCCGGCATCGGGCCTGCGAAGCGATCTTGCAGAACCCATTGCGAAAAGTCCTCGGCATGAACCGGCGCTACTGCATGATCCGGGAACCTGTCGGCAACTTCCGAGACCAGCGCGTCGCTGCTGCGCGGTGTGATCCGGTCGACCATCGAGCAGGGAAACGTCACATTTTGCCGGACCCAACCCGCAAGCTCTGTGTGCCCCGCCGCCTGCAGGAAGTCGTGCACCGCCTCTTCAACCAATCGTCCGTTGTTTCGGATGTTGTCGCAACAGAGCACCGTTAGCGGCGCGCCAGATCCACGCGCACGGCGGTCGAACGCCGCGGCCAGAAACCCGTAAATCGTCCGGGGAGCCTGTAGTGCCCGATCGGCTTGAACAGCTTCGGCGGTCAGATCGAGCCGCCAGTCATCCGTAAACGCATAGCCGCTTTCCGTGATCGTCATGGACACGACATGCACGGATGGACAGGCAAACAGGGCCAGCGCAGTCTCGAGATCCTGCGCCGCGTCGACAAACATCAGATGCGATCGAACCAGGCGATACGCTTCGTCACCAGACGGCGCGATGGACTTCAGAACATAGCCCTCTTCGGTCTGCGCCGTCTGAAACACATCGGATTCGGACGCTCGCAGATTGACAGCAGCAACACCCCAGCCAAGGTCGCCGGTCTTCTGCATGTAGTCATCGAGATAGACGGCCTGATGGGCCCGGTGAAACGCGCCATAGCCGATATGAACCCACCCGATCTGGCAGCCGTTGCGGTCGTAGGCAGTCCGGAAAAGCAACTCGTCACCCATACTGATGCACATTCGAAGGGCTAAGCTTTGACCGTGTTAGGTCACGATACGCAGACGGCGTCATATCCTTGAGCTTAAGGAAATGGCGATTGAAATTGGCAAGGTTCCGGAAGCCAACCTCATGGCAAATCGTCGCGATCTTTTGATCTGTCGCCGTGAGCATGGAGCAGGCCTGCCCGATCCGTACCTTGGTGACGAACTCGGTAAAGCGGCTGCCTGTCACCTTCTGAAAGTTCCGCGAGAACGCGGTCGGGCTCATGTGGGCGATTGACGCGGCCTGCTCCAGCGAGAGTTCCTCGGCGAAGTTCAGCGCGATGTGATCGACTACGTCAGCGATCCCCGACTTGCGCTGGGCAACCGTCGGGAAAGCATGTGTCTCGACAGACAATCGCCGCTGTTCGGGATGCGCGCTCACAAGCAGCAGGAGATTGAGAAACCTGAGAATTCGTTCTGCGCCGAAGGAGTCGCGGATGGCTTCAAAATGCAGTCGAGCAAGTTGAGGATCAAACCCCACAAACTCGATCCCGCCGACGGATTTTTGCAACAGACCATCCAACTCTCTGAACTCGGGAAACGCAGTTTTGAGACGATCGATGTTCTCCTGATTGAACTGGACCAACATGTCGCGCAGCGGGACCGGGTTCGCCTCGCCGATCTGATCGGTGATCCAGTTGTGCGGCAGATTGGGTCCGATCAGAAACAAGGCACCCGGACCGAATGCGCCGATGTAGTTGCCCACGAATGCCTTGCCGCGGGTTCCGACAATCAAGTGCAGTTCATAGTCCTCGTGGCTGTGCCAACGGCAAAGGCTGGTCGGCCAGCCGTGCTCGAGATACCGGATGGTCTCCGCCGCTCGGTCAACAAACTCGATCTCCGGGGTCAGGGTCGACATAGGCGTTCCCTGATCGCTGGGCCAAACAACAGGCTCATTTAACCGCCCCGAAGGTCAGGCCTTGGACGAGCTGCTTTTGACAGAACCAACCGAGCACGATGATCGGGCCGACTGCGGCGGTGGAGACGGCAGAGAGGCGTCCGAAGAACAACCCCTCAGGTGCGCGATTGCCCTCGATCAGTTTTGACAGCGTCGCCGCTTCGGTGGTCGTCAGACGAACGGTCCAGTACGCCTCGTTCCAGCAGAATATGAAACAAAGCAGCGCGGTCGACGCGAGACCGCCCCAGGCCAGAGGCAGGACAATCTCGCGGATCTCGCCCCAGATCGAAACCCCGTCCATTTTGCCCGCTTCGATGATCTCTTTCGGGATCTCCTTGAAGTACGTGAACAGCATCCAGATCACGACCGGCAGGTTGATAAGGCTCAGCACGATCACGACAAGGACATGCGTGTCGTAGATATTCAGAGCCTGCTTGGTCAGGAACGTCATTGGGTACAGCACCGCAGCAGCAGGCAGCATCTTCGTGGACAGCATCCAGACCAGAATGTCTTTGGTGCGCCGACTGGGATTGAAGGCCATTGCATAGGCGGCGGGGACCCCGACAAACAGCGTGAACAGCGTCGCGAAGGTTGCCGTGATGACCGAGTTGGCCGCAAAGCGCCAGTAGTCGTAGTTCTCGGTCATGTTCAGATAGTTGTCGAGCGTTGGCTCGAACAGGAACAAATGCTCGGGCTTCACCGCATCAGCATCGGTCTTGAAGCTTGTGAAGACCATCCAGAAGATCGGAAAGAACACGAGCAGCGCGATGACCCAAGCCAGCACAGGCCAGAGGATTCTGCCAAGTCTCGACGTTTGTGCGACCGCGGCCATGTTCTCAATCCATCAGGCTCTTGCCGATCATCCTTAGCAGAAAGATCGCAACGATGTTGGCGAGGATCACGGCAAAAATCCCGGTCGCACTGGCAGCACCGATATTGTTCGAAGCGAACTCGCCGATCAGGTAAGGGAGGTTCTTGTTGCCATTGCCGCGGCTGACGATCTCGATCTCGGCATACAGCGACAGGTGAAAGATCGCCTGAAGCATAACGACAATCGCGATCGGCCGCGCCAGGTGCGGCAGTGTTAGATTTCGAAACTGCGACCAGGCGCTGGCGCCGTCCAGGATCGCCGCCTCCTTTTGCTGCTGATCCTCGGATTGCAGCGATGTCATGAAAATGAGAGCCGCGAACGGCGTCCACTGCCAGGTGACCATGATGATCACCGCATAGGCAGACGTCTGCGTCGCGCGAAACGAGATCGGCTCGATCTCAGGCCACAGCGAGAAGAAGGCGCCAAGGACAGGCAATCCCCTCATTCCCGCGACTGTCTCGTTGACACCTGCGATGGCCAGTCCCTGCAGACCCAGAACCGGATCCAAAATCATGTTGATCCAGAGGACAGCGTTCACCGCGGGCATCACGAAGAACGGAGAAATCAGAAGCACCCGTACGATCCCGCGCCCGGGAAAAGACCGGTTGACGAGCACAGCAATCGCAAGCCCCAGAATGACTGTCAGTGCAATCACCGATCCGACGACGAACAGGCTGTTCGAAACCGCGAGCCAGAAATCCTTGGCTTTGTAGAGCACGTACTCGTAATTGCCGAAACCGCGCCAGTTGCTCAGACTTGGCTCGGTCCATTCCGGCCTGCGCAGATTGTTCAGCACATACCGAATGAACGAAAAGTATAGCGTCATAGAGAGCGGAACGAGCATCCACACCAGCAGCAGGATCACCGCTGGGGCTTGCAGCAAACGTGGCAGCGTTCTCTTGGACATGATCTGGCGTCCCTGGTGGGGGCTCTGTTGTGTGGCGAGTAGAACGGTGCGCCAAGATGGATGGGCGCACCGTCAGCCCCTCTCGCACAATCGGCGGCCCAACGAAGCCTGACGGGCGTCCGTCAGGCTCCCCGGTCCGCGGCCTTAGGGGTCAGTAGTACCCTGCCTCGGACATGATGGCATCCGCCGCCGCTTGCGATGCGGCCAGAGCTTCATCCACCGATTTCGCGCCGGACAGGGCGGCTGCCATCTCCTGAGCAACCGCGATGCCGACCTCCGGAAACTCCGGAATGGCCGCGAACTGAACACCCACATAGGGCTTCAGATCCGTCGCTTCCGGAGCGGCGGACTCGATTGCGGCCATCTCAGCTGCGGCGAAATCAGCTGCTGCCTGGAACTCCGGATAGGCATAGGTCGAGGCACGAGTCCCCGTTGGAACCTTGCCCCAGCCAAAATCGGGATGTTCGGCCACGGCCTTGATGTACTCCTTCGACGTCGCCCACTCGATGAAGTCCTTCGCAGCGTCTGCGTTCGGCGAGCCAGCAGGCACCGCCATCGCCCACGCCCAGAGCCAGTTGGCCCCGACCGGGTTCCCGGCATTCGGTGACTGCGCATAGGCAACCCCGTCGACCGTCAGGAACGAAGCGGCGATCGTGGCGTCAATCCACATGCCGCACTTGCCCTCGTTGTAGAGCGCCAGGATTTCGTTGAACGAGTTTCCTTCCGAGCCCGGAGGGCCGTAGCTTCCGAGCAGATCGACATAAAAGTTGATGGCAGCGCGCCACTCATCCGAGTCGATCGTCGGACGGAAGTCCTTGTCGAACCAAGCACCACCGAACGAGTTCACAACCGTTGTGATGAAAGCCATGTTATCGCCCCAACCCGGCTTTCCGCGCAGGCAGGCACCATAAACACCGGCATCGGGATTGTGGATTGCGGCGGCTGCGGCCTTGATATTCTCCCATTTGTCGTTGTCAGAGATCGAGACCCCTGCCGCATCCGTCAGGTCCTTGCGGTACATGACCATCGAGGATTCGCCGTAGAACGGCGCGGCGTAGAGCTGACCCTCATGCGACAAGCCGTTGCGGATCGTCGGCAGCATGTCCTCAAGGTCGTATTCCGGTCCGAAGGTCAGCGGCTCGATCCAGCCGGCGGCGCCCCAGATCGGCGCTTCCTGCATACCGATATTGATCACATCGTACTGGCCACCACCGGTTGCCGTGTCCGAGGTTACCTGCTCGCGCAGAACCCCTTCCTCCAGCGAGACCCAGTTCAGCTTGACGCCGGTTTTCGCGGTATAGGCTTCCGCGACCTTCTGCATGTTGATCATATGACCGTTGTTTACGATCGCGATCGTCAGCTCGGTTGCGGCAGCGCTCGTCGCCAGGCCAGCAACGGCCAAAAGCGCGAGCGTCGAGACGCCCAGTTTCTTCATAGCTTCCTCCCAGATGACTGGCGGGTTGACCCGCGCATATCTCATCCAGCGGTCATTTTCTAGCAGGTTCTAGTACGAATGCACCGGCATCTGATACAAAAACTACAACTATAAGTCGGTATGATGATTATTTCCGGCACTTATGTATCAGGTCTGGTTCGTATGGAGCGCCCTAGTCCTTCCGGCGATCCTCGTTTGCATCGAGAAACGGCAGTTCGAGCGAGCGCTTCATCTGCTCCATCGACAGGCTCGACGAGACGTCATAGATCGGGATACGCGACACCAGATCCTTGTAGAAGTCATCGAACGCATCGGTCGAGGACACCTGCACCTTGAGCAGGTAGTCGAGCGTGCCTGCCAACCGGTGCGCCTCGGTGATCTGGGGCATGTCCTCGATCACCGCCTTGAACTTGTCGAGCCACGCGCCGTCATGCTGTGAGGTTCGGATCGAGACAAAGAACGTCTCGTTCAACCCAACCTTGCGAGCATCCAGAATTGCTGCCTGACGCAGGATCGTGCCGTTCTGTGTCATCCGCTGAACCCTGTTCCAGACAGTGGTCTTGGCCAGACCGACTCGGTCCGCAATGCGCTGCAAGGAGCGGGTGGTGTCTGTCTGGACCTCACGCAGGATGCGGCGGTCATCTTGGTCAAGGTCAGGCGTTCGGTCGGTCATGGGGCGCTCTGGCCGTCTTTCCGCTAGCTGGGGCCACGTTGGAATACTGTTCCGCTGTCGCAGAGGCAAGCTTGTAGATTTCGGGACATTGGTCAATTTCTTCCCTCACAGATTGATTTCGTTCATCCGGCAATGCGTCAGGAGGCCCCGATGCGGCACTTTCCGATCTACCTCGACACCCAGGGACGGCGCATCGTCGTGTCCGGTGCCAGAGAGTGCGCGGTCGCAAAGCTGCGCCTGTTGCTGAAGACCGAGGCGGAGATCCATGTATTTGGGACAGATGCAGAGCCGCAGGTCGAGAAATGGGCGCGTGAGGGTCGTCTGATCCACCATGACCGCGCCGTTACCGCCGAGGATCTGCCCGGAGCCATCTTGCTCTACGCGGCCAACGATGCACCTGAGATCGACCTCGCCATTGCAGCACTCGGGCAGGCCGCAAGCGTCAAGACGCTGGTGGTCGACAATCTCGACGCCAGCGATTTCATCACGCCAGCTATCGTGGACCGCGATCCGGTGACGGTCGCGATCGGGACCGAGGGCGCGGCGCCCGTGCTGGCCCGCAAGATCAAGTCGGATATCGAGGCGATGCTGCCTCAGACTCTTGGCGTGCTCACCAGGATCGGGCAAGCCTTCCGGCCCATCGCGTCCCACCTTCCCAAGGGCCGGGTGCGCCGGGACTTCTGGTCGCGGTTCTACTTCGAGCGCGGGCCCCGCGTGCTGGCTGGAGGCGAGAAGGCAACGCGCCGTGACCTGCGCGCGCTTTTCAACGAGACGCAGACCGAAGCCGACCGCGAGGGTCATGTCCACTTCGTCGGCGCGGGTCCGGGCGACCCGGATCTTCTGACCATGAAGGCCCGCAAGCTGCTACACGAGGCCGACGTGGTGATCCATGACCGTCTCGTTCCCGCGCCAATCCTGGAACTCGCCCGGCGCGAGGCCAAGATCATCGAGGTTGGCAAGATCCCCTTCGGCCCCTCGTGGAAGCAGGCCGATATCAACGCCCTGCTGGTCGAGCATGGCCGCACCCATCAGGTCGTGCGCCTGAAATCCGGCGACAGCGGTGTGTTCGGGCGGCTGGATGAGGAGACCGAGGCGCTCGGCGCGGCCGGGATCGACTTCACCGTGACGCCGGGGATCACATCCGCGGCAGCGGCGGCGGCAGCGCTGGGCGTCAGCATGACCCGGCGTGGGCGTAACTCGGATCTCAGGATCATCACAGGACACGAGGCCGAGGGCTTTGCCGATCACGACTGGCGCGCGCTGGCCCGCCCCGGCGCGGTCGCGGCGATCTACATGGGCAAGGCCGCGTCCAAGTTCCTGACCGGGCGCCTGCTGATGCATGGGGCCGATGCCGAGACGCCTGTGACGATTGTCGAGAATGTCTCGCGCCCGGATCAACGGATCATTGCCTCGACCCTGCTGACCCTGACTGTCCATCTCGAGGTCATGGACGGTCCCGCTGTCCTGATGCTCGGCCTCAGCCCTCACGAAGCTGCGCTCGCCGCACCCACCACCATTGCTGCCCAACCTGTTCTCAGAAAGGCGACGTGATGCCCAAACCCTTTACCCCGAAGGTCGCCACGACCAACCACCTGCTAGAAGGCGACGTGATCTACTTCACCCGGCCGGGCTGGACGCGCGAGTTGGCCGAGGCCGCCGTGGCCGAAACGGCGGAGGAGGCGGACGCTCTGCTGCACGAGGCCAGGCAGTATCCGCACGAGACAGTGAACATCCACCTGATCGACGTGGATCTGAGCACCGGCGTCCCCGCCCCGACCCATTTCCGCGAGACGTTCCGCACGCGCGGCCCTTCCAACTACTTCCACGGAAAACAGGCAGAAAATGTATAAATACAGCGATTTCGACGAAGCCTTTGTCCGATCGCGCGTTGAAGAGTTCCGCGGCCAGGTGGCACGCCGTCTCGATGGCTCGCTGACCGAGGACGAGTTCAAGCCGATCCGCCTGATGAACGGGCTGTACTTGCAACTGCACGCCTACATGCTGCGGGTCGCCATCCCCTATGGCACGCTGAACTCGGCACAGATGCGCCAGCTCGCCTACATCGCCGACCGGTGGGACAAAGGCTATGGCCACTTCACAACGCGGCAGAACATCCAGTTCAACTGGCCCAAGCTCGCTGATGTGCCGGACATGCTGGACGCGCTGGCGGATGTCGAGATGCACGCGATCCAGACCTCGGGCAACTGCATCCGCAACGTGACGGCGGATCACTTTGCAGGCGCAGCGGCGGGCGAGGTCGAGGACCCGCGCATCACCGCCGAGCTAATCCGGCAGTGGTCGACCGATCACCCGGAGTTCGCCTACCTGCCGCGCAAGTTCAAGGTGGCGGTGACGGCGTCTGAGGAAGACCGCGCGGTCATCCGTTTCCACGACATCGGCCTGCGCGTGCGCGAGCAGGACGGCGAGGTCGGCTATCAGGTCGTGATCGGTGGCGGGCTCGGCCGGACCCCGATGATCGGCAAGGTGGTGCGTGAGTTCCTGCCGAAGCGCGATCTGCTGGCGTATCTCGAGGCGATCATGCGCACGTACAATCTCTCGGGCCGGCGCGACAACAAATACAAGGCGCGGATCAAGATCCTGGTGCACGAGACCGGGCTTGAGGAGCTGAAGGCGCGGATCGAGGAGAACTTCGCCCTGCAACAGCGCCGGCTGCCGGATGTGGCCAAGGATGTGGTCGCGCGGATCACCGCAAGCTTCGCGGAACCCACGTACAGGAAAACACGCTTAAAGGACCGGGTCCTGCCTGCCGCATTGCGCGCGTTCGCCGACACCAACACCGCGCCGCACAAGCGCGACGGCCACGTGATCGTGACGGTTTCGCTTAAGGCCATCGGGGCGACGCCCGGCGATGCCTCGTCAGATCAGATGCGGGTGCTGGCGGATCTGGCCGAGCGCTACAGCTATGACGAACTGCGCATCAGCCACGAGCAGAACGTGATCCTGCCGCATGTGCCGCAGGCCGATCTGCCCGCGGTCTATGCCGCGCTGCGCGATGCGGGGCTGGCGACGGCGAATGCCGGGCTGATCTCGGACATCATCGCCTGCCCCGGCATGGATTACTGCGCACTGGCCACGGCCCGGTCGATCCCGATTGCCCAGCAGATCTCGGAGACGTTCGCCGACATCGACGCCCAGCACGACATCGGCCCGCTGAAGATCAAGATCAGCGGCTGCATCAATGCCTGTGGTCACCACCACGTGGGGCATATCGGTATCCTTGGCCTCGATAAGGCGGGGGTAGAGAGCTACCAGATCACGCTGGGCGGCGACGGGACCGAGGCCGCGACCCTGGGCGAGCGTACCGGGCCGGGCTTTGCCTATGACGAGATCGTGCCGGCCGTCGAGCGGATCATCGATACCTATCTGGCAACGCGGATGCACGGGGATGAGACATTCCTCGAGACCTATCGCCGTCTGGGTGCTGCACCGTTCAAGGACGCGCTTTATGGAGCTCTCGATGTCGCCGCAGCCTGAGTCGATCACGGCCCGGCGGCTGGAGGCCCGGTTCGGGTCAGCTCCGGCTGAAGCGATCCTGGGCGTCGCCCTGGATCGTTACGAGGGGCGGATTGCGATGACGTCATCTTTCGGCGCGGATGCGGCGGTGCTGCTGCACATGCTGTCGGTGACCGACCCTTCGGTGCCTGTACTGATGCTGGACACGGCGCTCTTGTTTCGGGAGACGCTGGAGTATCAGCGGGACCTAAGCGCGCATCTGGGCCTTCGGGATGTGCGGATCCTGCGTCCGGACGAGGCCGCTGACCCCGACCGGACACTGCACCAACGCGACACCGAGGCGTGCTGTGCGCTGCGCAAGGTTGCGCCGCTGGAAAAAGCACTGGCCGGGTTCGATGCAGTCCTGACCGGACGCAAACGCTATCAGACCCGTGCCCGCGCCCGTATCCAGGCGTTCGAGACCGATGATGCCGAACGACTGAAGATCAGCCCGCTCGCCGGGTGGAGCAGCGCCGACACCATCGCCTATTTCGACGCCCACGATCTGCCGCGGCACCCACTGGTCGCACAGGGCTATCCCTCGATCGGGTGCGCGCCCTGCACGACGCGGGTTGCTACCGGAGAGGACGCGCGCGCCGGGCGCTGGCGCGGCGAGGCACGCGACGAGTGCGGCATTCACATCCGAGAAGACGGAACAATCGAAAGGATCGCCGGATGAGCCAGGTCATTACACCGACAGGCTTCGCCAAGGATGCATGGGCCGACATAGCCCTGCCGACCATCGACGAGTACGAGGGCGGCGCTGGAGTCCTGCTGCCGGTCGATGCCGCGCCCGAAGCTGCTTTGCCGCATTTCGACACACTGAAGCTGATCGTGGTGCCGTTCGGGTCCAGCGCCGATGGGCGCGGGTTCTCGCAAGCGGCGCAGTTGCGCGGGCTGGGCTTCACCGGGCACATCCGGGCGCGCGGCCACGTGTTGGTCGATCAGTTCCGTGCCGCCCTGCGGTCGGGCTTCACCGACATCGAGATCACTGATGAGCAGGCCGCCCGCAACCCCGAGCATCAGTGGGTGTCGGTTCCGATGGCCGCCGGCTACCAGTCGCGCGTCTTCGGTGGCGAGGTGCGGCCATGAACGCGCCCGTCACCCTGCCCGACACACAAACAGTCTCCTCGGTCACGCACTATACCGATCGGCTGTTTTCGTTCCGGCTGACGCGGCCGAGGTCGCTGAGGTTCCGCTCGGGCGAGTTCGTGATGATCGGCTTGATGGGCGAGAACGGGAGGCCATTGCTGCGGGCCTACTCGATCGCCTCACCGTCCTGGGATGACGAACTCGAGTTCTATTCGATCAAAGTCCCTGACGGCCCGCTCACTTCGCGGCTTCAGCACATACAGCCCGGCGATCAGGTGATCCTGCGGCCGAAACCTGTCGGCACTCTGGTGCACGATGCGCTTCGACCGGGCAAACGGCTGTTTCTTGTCGCGACAGGTACGGGGATCGCGCCCTTCGCGTCGCTCATCCGCGATCCGGAGACGTTCGAGCGCTATGATGAAATCTATCTCAGTCACACGTCCAGAAAACGGGAAGAGTTGACCTATGGCGCGCAGCTTGTCGCGGCGCTTCCGGATGATCCGCTGGTCGGCGAGCACGCAGCGCGGTTACGGTATCTGCCCACAACCACACGTGACGACAGCCCGCACACCGGCAGGATTACCGAGTGGTTTGAAGCAGATCGTGTGACAGCACACTTCGACACCCGGCCGCTGTCGCCGGAGACCGATCGTCTGATGATCTGTGGTTCAATCGGTCTCAACATGGACATGAAGGCCCTTCTGGACGCGCGCGGGTTCAGCGAAGGATCGAACTCTGCCCCCGGTGACTACGCGGTCGAGAAAGCCTTCGTAGGCTGACGCAAACGGAGCCGCGGGACCCGCCTACGGCTTCATCGCCTGATCCGGGCGGCGAGCGCTGTTGTCCAGCCGACGGGTGGCGCGGGTGCCGGGGACGAGGATCTCCTCTGCACGGAAGTAGGCACGCATCTCTGCCTTCACCAATCCGAGGTCACGGCGTATCTCACCGACCGTTGTATCGAACAGCGGCGGCTCCTCCCACGGCGTGAAATGCAGGTCCGTGTTCGCCAGCATGTCTTCGGCAAACCCGACCCCAAGTCGGTAGGACGCGATGTGCTCAGGCTGGAACCGCCACGCCTCCGGGTAATCTGTCGTCGAGATGCGGATGAACTCCTCGACGATGTCAGAGGTGATGTCACTGGCCGAGCCCATGGTCACGCCGATGATGAAGGCCTCGTCCTGCACATGAAGGCCGCGGCCGAGAATGGTGTGCAGACAGTCGTGACGGTCGAGGGAAATCGCGCCCGGCAATCGATCCGGGCTCTCCGGGTTCTCGTACTTGCGCACAATTTCCGGCACATCGTCGGGATCCGAGCGCGGCATGGTCGCCATCGCGTCGCGCAAGGTCATCCCGTCAGTGTCGAGACCCGGTGACCACTCCGACCACTTCAACAGTTCGCGGCCCATGCGCCTATTCCTCGAACTGCGTGATGGGTTGGAACACGGTCTGCTCAGCCGCCGCTGCCGTTAGCGCACTGGCCAGATCATCGACACTGCTGACGCTGACATAGCTGGTGTATCCTGGCACGTTGAGTGCGTGGCCCTCGCCAATACCGACCCCGATGGTTGCGAGTTCGATCGGTGTGGTCGACAGGATTTCCGCCACCGCATTGTTCATCCGGTTTCCGTCACTGGCGGCGCCATCAGTCGTAACCAGAATGCGGTAGACGCCGAAGCCGCGGCTCTGGCGTGCCTCCGCCGCCAGGATGCCCATCGCCTCGGACAGCCGCGCGCCCAACGGTGTGGCGCCTGAAGGTTTAATCGGCGCGAGTTGCGCCGGAAGGCTGCGCGCCGCATCACCGGCGCGCGTGACCGGCAATACAATCCCGGCATTGAGCGCAACGATGCCGACCCGGCTCTCGGGGGCGAGTTGTCCAACCGCTTCGATCACCGCCTGTTTGGCGGCCTCCATCCGGGTGTTCATGGATGCACTGTCATCGAGCAGGATCAGCGTTGTCAGTTGCCAAGGATCGGGATTTTCCTCGGCGCTCGCAGGCTCCACCCCGATTCCATCGACAGGTGGCCACGAAGAGATCGCACCCCAATCCGGCGCGAGTGTTGCCGTGTCGATCGCAGTGACGTCATCACCGGGCGGTGTGTACGTCGCTTGATCCCAGTAAATGGCTGCGGCGATGATCACAATCGTCAGCACGGGAACGAGCATGCGTTTCATCGTCCCCTCCTCAATCCAGCGGTGCGAAGGTGGTAGCCTCGGCCTGCGTGGTCAGGATGCGGAAGACAACGCGCATGTTCTGGCGCCACTCCTCGGCGGTTTTCGGCGGGTTGAACGCCGGCTGATCGATCCCGACCCCATCCAGAGTGAACTGGTCGGTGTTGATCGCAATACCCTGCCCACCTGCATAGTCGCTGAGCGCGGAAAGAACGGATTGTGCCCGGCTGAACGAGAGATTTCGAGCCGATGTCCGGATCGCCCGCAGTTCCTTCGAGGGCGCGCCATCCTTCTCGCGCCGCAGATAGTGCAGCGGGTCTGCGTGCCCTTCGACCGTGATGATCGCCCCGCCATAGGTCGCCGCGAGGCGGACGATCTCGTCAAAATCCTCAGCATAAAGCGCTGCCGGGAAATCGGTGGTGTCAGGCTCGAAATAGACCTTGAAGTCGATCTTTGTATTCGCATCAAGGCGCCCGGTGCGGCGCAAACGGTTCACCGCCGCAGCGGCCGCCTTTGGATCGAATGCCGCGATGGCCCGGTCCGACACATCGCTCAACCCCTCTGCCAGCGCGGTATAGTCCCATTCCGCATGAGCCAGCTTGTAGGGCCGTTCGATCATACGCGCGCCAATCAACGCGCCGGAGACCTCCTCAAGCAGGATCTCAAACCGGCGCGGATCCTTCGGGTCCGAAAAATGGGTCGCGTTGCCCGACCAGCCATCGGTGATGGCATCACGCCAGAGGAACACGCCCTCCTCCGCCGGAAGCCCGCCAAGCAGAACATCGGCCATGGTCGCCGCGAGTTTCTGCTGCTCTGGCGAGCCATCCTCCGCCATAAAGCGGCGAACCTTCTCCTCTGCTGCGAACAGAGCCGCGACGATCGATCGGACACGCTCCTCATCGGCCTCGAAGACATCGGCTCGCACGGCGATGTAGTCGCCGATCACAGCGGTTGCCTCCATGGTCGAGAAGATGATCTCGGCGCCCTTGACCGATCCCTCCGCACCTGTTCCCACAGTGCCGCCATTGGTCAAGAGGCGCGCGTCTGGCAGGATTACTGCGGCGGCATCGGCTTCTCCGCGCGCCAGGATCGCGGCGGGCGTATCGTCACCATCGCCGGTCAGCGAACCGGCCCAGACAATCTCGACATCGCGCATCGAGACACCGCTGTCCGCCAGCACCCTGCCTACGAAATCGACGTGCGGACCATAGGCCTGGATCGCGATCTTGCGCCCGGCAAGATCCTTCACCGATTTTACGTCCGGACCGCCGACAATGCCATCGCCCGCAGACCAGCTGTGCTTGTAGATCACCACCTGCTCTGTACGCGGGTCAGCCTCGGTCACCGGTGCGGCGGCGGTGAGCATCCCCAGCGTTCCCCGCAGGAACGGACTTTCGCAAGTCAGATAGCTGCGCACCTGTTGGGCGAAATCGTCGACGACAGACAGCGACAGCGAGGCGCCCCGATCGCTCAGTTCGCCCCCACTAGGCTCGAGGCCGCCGCCGTTGGCGTGGATCGTGACCGCATCGGCACCCCAAGCGATCAGTGGCATTTCAAGCACGTCTGCGGGCGAGCAATCGCGCACGCCTTCGGTCACGATTTCCGCCATGGGAGCCCCGGGGGCCTGGGCCATGACGGGACTGCCCACGGCAAAGGAAATCGAAAGAGCAAGAGCCATGCGTGCAATCATTGCTGGGGTCTCCCAAAAAGATCGTCGGCAACATCGGTTGCCACTTCAAGATCGGTAAGTCGGCGCTGAGCCTGCCGGACATGGACGGCATCGGTCGCCTCGGACATTTGTGCCAGGCTGTCCATGATGCGTGCACGGGCCTGATCGACTTCGGTCTCCCGCGCGCCGGTATCCTGTTTGTATTCAACGAAGTTCTCGACCGCCTCGACCACGAGCCGCGCCCTCGTGATCAGTGCACTGGCCGAGCCAACGGTCGCCGGCTCTGCCGTGACGCGCGCCGCAAGCTCCTCAAGGTCTTCCGCCGCAGCGATGGCTACACCCGCCGCATCCTCGCGCATTTCGGGGGAAGCCTCTCGCAATCGCCGCGCAAAACCCTCGGCCTGCTGGACAGTCGAGATAAGGCGTTCCGAGTTTGCCCCCGACAGCCCTGTTGCCGTGTAGAGATCGACGCGCATCCGCTCAGCCCGCGTGAAGAACAGACCAGGGGGCAACATGAGTGAAAGACCAAGAGCCAGCAGCCCTGTCAGCAGCGCAGGAAGAATGACGGTCGACCACGGAAACAGGATCGGCATCCGGGCCACTTCGAAGAACGCCGCAGCAAGGGCGCTCGCCACAATCGCGGCCAAGGCCGGACCGATCAGACGAGCCGACCTCATTTGCGAACCACGGGGGTTACGACAACGCGCGCCATCCGGCGTTGCAAGGCTCCATCGCTTTCTTCCGGCCCTGCTGCTAGCGGCCTCGCCGAACCGATGCCTTGGACAGAGAGAAGCTGTGCCTCATCCAGACCCGCCTCTTTGAGAAGATCGGCCACGGCCTGCGCGCGGTCCTGCGAGAGCGCCAGGTTGGCATCCGCATCGCCGCGGTCTCCGGTATGACCAAGCACATGAAAGCGCAAAGACGGCTCGGCGACATGCTCCCCGACAAAGGCCGAAACCCGCGCGGCCTCGCCTTGTGCCAGGGCAGTGCCGCGGGTGAACTGCACCACCAGCGGAGCGGGATTGCCCGCAGGTCCGATGTAGTCGAGCGCCAGCGCACCGCCGATGGCCAGGGACGAGAGAACGGCCCCGATAAGATAGCGTCTTGCAATCAGCATAGTTTATTAAGTGGTTAATCTTTCGCCGAATTTCAAGATAGCATAGACACACGGCGGAGCGAAATGCGGCACTGCAGACCAGAGCCGCCGCGACAAACAACAGTCAACTTTGCGACCGTCCGGCAGGTCTACTGTTGCAGCGAGCGTCCTTCTGCCGCGAGTTTCTTGTTCAGGATCTGGCGCACGAAGATGCCCGCACCATCGGCGCCGAGGGTAACTTCCAGATAGTCTGTGCCGCGCGGATCGTCACCAATCTGACGCTGCATGATCTCGAGCAGGTGCTTGTCCTCGTCAAAGGCCGCAACAATGCTGGCCTTGGTTTTCTCGGCCACCTCGTCCGAGATTGTCGGCACATCGAAGGCCGCGCCCCAGAAGTAGTGCGTGCGCCCACGCTGCGAGGGCGTCACGATATGACAGCCACGCATGATGAAATCGGACCGGCGACCTTCCTCCGGCGCCGGATCGTGCACGTTCCAATCGCTGAAGGAGATCGCCAGCGAGGGCATCCGCCCCTTCTGCGTGCGTTTGATCGGCTTGTCCTCGGGCAGACCCATCCCCGCACAAAACAGCGGAGACAACGGCGCGAGATCGAACTCCTGCTCATAACAGACGACGCCGTCCTCCATGTAGTGATCGGGCGGCGTGATCCAGTCGTTCTGCTTGAACGTGTTCTTGTGGAGGAACGCGATGTGGGTCAGATCCATGACGTTCTCGCGGATCAACACCCAGTTCGCCGAGACCTCGTAATACCCGTCGATGAACGACCAGCCGGGATCTGTCTGATAGCCGACCTCGGGCGGATCGCAGTCGATCGCGTCCTGATCCCCCAACCAGATCCATATGAAGGCGCCTGCCTCGCGCACCGCAAAGGACGGGATCGTTGCGGTCTTGGGCTTCATGTGCTGGGTCGGCGCCTTGGTGCAGAGCCCGCCGGTGTTGAACTCCATGCCATGGTACGGACAGACGATCTTGTCGCCATCGACATGGCCTTCTGACAGCGGCGCCCAGCGGTGCGGGCAGCGATCATACAAAGCGGCGGGCGTGCCATCCTCCAGCCGGTAAAGCACGACCGGGGTCTCCAGCAGCCAGCGCGCCAGAGGCTTCGTCGTCACCTCTCGCGCATGCGCCGCCACCCACCACATGTTGCGGGGGTAGTTGTCCTGAAGCATGCCGTTCGGGATCCGCTGGCCCGAGCGCGGAATATCGGCTTCCTTGTTCATGTCATCCTCCCTTGGCGAGCAAGTCGGCGAGGCGCGCGACCTCCTCCGGCTTCATGGCGTAGGTGTGGTCCTCATCTGGGAACGTTCCGGCGCGCACATCGGCGGCGTAAGCGGCGAAGGCCTCGGTGGCGATGCCCGCGAGATCCGCATAGCGTTTGGCGAACTTTGGCTTGAACGTATCGAACGCGCCAAGCAGATCGTAGCCGTTCAGGAGCTGGCAGGTCCCTGCCGCCCCGGCCCCGATCGAGAACGTGAAGATCGACACGGCCTCGTCCACCGCCTTGCCGACCTCGTAGGGCATGGCTTCGATCTCGAGGCCGATGGCGCCTGCCTCCTCGATGGCGCGGGCGTTGTCGATGATCTCCATCGCGGCCTCGGCAGTACGGCCCTGCATCTTGAACCCGCCCAGCATGTGGACGCGATGCGGCAGCAGACCGACATGGCTCATGATCGGCACGCCCGCATCGGCGACGGCCTTGATGATATGTGCGCCCTCGCGACCGAGTTGCAGTTTCAGCGCATCGGCGACGCTCTCTTTCATCATGCGCACAGCGTTGGTCACCGCCATGTCTGGCGTCGCATAGGAACCATAGGGCATCGAGACCAGCGTCATCGTGTTCGGCGCGCCCCGCCGCACGGCTTGGGTGTGCATGATCATCTGATCGACGGTCATCGCCAGCGTGTTCTCATGCCCGTGCAGGGTCATGCCCAGGCTGTCGCCCACACCGATGATGTCGACCGCGGCACGCTCGGCCCAGGTCGCCGTCAGCACCTCGCCCACCGCGACCATGACCAACCGCTCCCCCGCCGCCTTCTTCGCGGCGAGGTCGGGAATGGTCAGCTTTGCGCGTGTCTCTGCCACGTGCCCCTCCCTGGTGGCCCGGGCCTCAAGCCGGTACAAACACCTCGCCCGCCGCAAGTTTGCGTGCGGTGCGAGTGAGGCCCGCGGAATTGACGGCGAAACCATCCGTACCGTTCTCGAAATCGACGATGACATCAAGCCCGCCGCTGGGATGCTCGATCACCAGATCGGCGGGGGATTGGTTCGTACCGGGCCAGAGGCCGTCGGCGACCGAGCCCGGCGCCAGCGTGCAGGTCGCGATGCATTGTCCGCCTGTGACGGCCAGAGAAGGGTGAGTCTGCCACGGCATGAAATAGCGCGCGGCAATGGATCCGCCGTTCCGTGCATGGGCGAGGATCGCGAACTTGGGCGTCACGGATTTGGCGACATCGCCCATGCCCATAAGTTCCGCCGCCTTCAGGCGCACGGCCTCCATCCGGGCAAAGAAATCACGATTGGCGTCGAGGTCCTCTCGGGTCTCGTATCCGGTCAGGCCGAACGCATCAGCGCGGGCGATCACGACGGGCATCGCGACGTCCATGCAGGTGACTTCTATGCCATCGATCTCGTCGCGTAGATTGCCGGTCGGCAGCAGCTTGCCCGTCGCAGACCCCGCCACCTTGCGAAAGTTCAGTCCGACCGGCGCGGCGGTGCCGGGCACACCGTCGATGGCGGCATCGCCCTGATATTCGACCGTACCGCCCGGGGTCTGGACCAAGGCCGCAACCTCGGCGCCTGTGTTGACCGCGCGGATGCGGACCTCGGTCTCATCGCCCTTGGGGGCGATCAGGCCCATCTCGATGGCCGCAGGGCCAACGGTGGTCAGCATGTTGCCGCAGGTGGGTTTGTAGTCCACCAACCGGTCCTCGACCGAGACCTGAGCGAAGAAATAGTCGATCTCGGCCCACGAATCTTGCGAGGGCGAGACCATCACGACCTTGGTTGTCACCGCAGCCCCGCCGCCGATACCGTCGATGTTCAGCGGGTGGCCCGAGCCGACAGCGGCGATTAGCACCTCGGCCAACTCATCGAGATCCTCCGGCAGGTCGGCGCGGTTGAAGACCGGCCCGCGCGAGGTGCCGCCGCGCATGAACAGGAACGGGATGGCGCGTTGGGGCATGGCGCACCCTCCTCAGGTCAACGGCCAGGGCAGCGTCACAAAGGACTGCAACAGGCCCGGCGGAAAGTCGCGGTTCAACGCATAGGCCATCAAGCACATGAACGCGATCCCGGCGCCGGAGAGAAGCAGTGTGCGCGGCCAGTTCTCGCCCGCGCGGATCCGGAAGAACGCAATCAGGAACACCGCCAGCGCCAGGATGAACCCGACAAGCGAGGTCAGGACCAGCAATCCGACGAACCAGGCGAGCGTTTGCCAAAGGCCATGTGGAGCCTCGGCATCATCGCCGGAGACTTCCTTGTCGGCGAAGATGGAATCCGTCTCCGGCCGTCGCATCATCTGGATCATCAGCAGAAGCAGGGCGACGATGGTCACCGCACCGACGAACATCGGGAACACGCGGTCGGCGTGCTGGCTGGCCGGGATCATCCAGGCATCGGTGAAGGCGACCAGCACATAGACCAGGATCGCTCCAGCAAAGATCATCGGCGCGCGCTTCGAGCCGGATTTCACATCGCCCTCGGCCATGATGTTCTTGGCCTGCCGCAGACCGATCACGACCGAGATGATGGTGATGATGATCAGCACGATGACGATGGGCGAAAAGATAAACTCCAACCCCTCGGCCATACCCTTCTTGAAGCGGAAGGTCGCGATCTGTACCGCCTGATTGGCGAAGGTCTCGGCCGGATCCGCGAGGACAAAGCCGATCAGGAAGGCCGGGCGTGACCAGTCAAACCGGCGCAGCAAGATACCGATCAGGCCGATCGCGAAAAGCGCAACCAGATCCATCAGGTTCTGGCCTGACTGGAACGCCGCGAACGAGATCAGCATGAAGAGGAACGGCGCCAGCAGCGCAAAGCGGATCGTTGTCAGCTTGGCAATCCCGCCCGAGGCCGCGATGCAGAGCAGCGTGCCAACCACGTTCGCCAGCGCCAGCAGCCAGACGATGGAGTAGGTGATGTCCAGGTTGTCGCGCAGCATGGCCGGGCCGACCTCGATATCGCCTGAGCCCAAGAGCGCGATTGCGCCGATGAAGATCGCCATCGAGCCGGAGCCGGGAATGCCGAAGAGCAGGGTCGGGACCAGCCCGCCGCCCTCTTTCGCATTGTTCGAGGATTCGGGGCCGATGACACCGCGCACCTCGCCCTTGCCGAACTTCGAGCGATCCTTGGTGGACTGGACCGAGTGACCATAGGCGATCCAGTCGACCACCGAGCCGCCGAGGCCGGGGATCACGCCGACCACAACACCGATCAGCGAGCAGCGCATCGACAGCCAGATGTTCGCGAACCAGTCGCGCACGCCGGTCAGCCAGCCTGCGCCCAGCGTCGCGGTCTTCGAGATCGACTTGTCCTGACGCAGCAGCGAGACGATCTCGGGGATCGCGAAGATGCCGAGACCGACAATGACCAACTTCAGCCCGTCGACCAGATACGGCATGTCGTAGGTCGCCATGCGCAGGGCACCAGCGCTGTCGCCTTCACCGATCGTGCCGATCAGCATGCCAAGCCCGGCGGCCGCCAACCCCTTCAGCGGCACACGGCCCGCCAGGATTGCCACCATGGAAAGGCCGAAGATCGCGATCATCAGCATCTCGGGCGTGCGGAACTCGAGCACGATCGGACGGGCGACAAGGATGAAGACCGTCAGGAAGCAAGCCCCGACCAATCCGCCGAACAGCGACGAGGCGAATGCGGCGGACAAAGCCCGAGCGGCTTCGCCGTTCTTGGCCATGGGGAAACCATCCAGAACCGTTGCCTGTGAGGCGGATGATCCTGGAATGCCCATCAGAACGGACGCGAACGTGTCCGAGGTCGGCACGACCGCGACCATGCCGATCATCAAAGCGAGACCCAGCACCGGATCCATGCCAAACATGAACGGCAACAGCAGTGACAGCCCGGCGATCCCGCCGAGCCCGGGGAAAACCCCCACCGCGAGACCCATCACGACACCCAGCACAAGATAGGCGAGCACCGTCGGTTGCAGGATCAGGGAGAACGCCTCGGCAAGGGCCGGGCCAGCGGTGGCGAGAATGTCCATGATTGCGCTCCGGCGCGTAGGGTGCGTCCGTGACGCACCCTTCTGTTACGAAGAGAGGCGGATCACTCGAGCGTGACGCCATAGTCCTCGGCCAGCCAGTTCTTGACGAACGCCTTGGCGTCATCGTTCACGGTGATCGCTGTCTTCATGGCGCCAGCGGCACCAGCCCCGGTATACATCGGGTACTTACCGAGACGCTTGGCCGAGATCTCGGCGAAGTCGGGCCGGGCCTGCACGGCCGCGAAGGCCGCAGCGATTGCATCGACGATCTCTTTGTCGGTGCCCTTCGGCAGGAACGCCATTTTCTGCGCCGGGAAGCCCGCAACGAAGAAGGCTTTCCAGGCCTCCCACTGCTCGCCCGAGGTCTCGCAGCCATCGGTTGCCTCGCAGACCTCTTTAAATGTCGGCATGTCCGGGAAGGTCGGATCGCGCACGATGTTGCCGTCGCCATCCAGCGCGCCCCAGGTCATCATCGGCACGGCGGTCCCGGCCTCGACCAGCGCGGCCGAGCCTTTGAGGTAGCCCGACGACGTCTGGTAGTCGATGTTGGCCTCACCGCGCTCGAACATCAGGCGGCCATCGCCCCGGCCCTTGATGCCGAAGACCGGCTCGACATTCATACCCAGCATCTTCCACGCTAGCAGGGGCACAAGATCGAGACGCGTGGCGCCCTGCGAGCCGTAAATGAAGTCCATGCCCTTCAGCGCATTGGCAGAGCCGTCGAATTTGGCGCCCGCTTCCGGATCGAGGTAGGCGACACCGCCGGTGCCCGACGCCATCACGACCTCCCAGTCGTTGTACTCATAGCGCACGCGCGGATCGCCGAGCAGATAGGGGAACTGGGTCGAGCCCGACGAGCCGAACATCACGGTGCCGTCGCCATCGGATTGCTTCTGGAACCAGTTCGCACCCTTGGTCGAGCCCGCGCCCGGCATGAACTTGACCACCACGGTCGGGTTGCCGGGCAGCGCTTCGCTGAGCAGCGGTGCAAAGAAGT
>JBCBOR010000017.1:0-70118 GCA_039821125.1 Pseudomonadota bacterium | reverse complement strand
CCACTCGTGCCCTCCCCGCCGCGCTTCCGTTCTGATCGCTTTGCGTTGGGGGGCGGCGGCGGGGGTGGGGGCGGGCTTGGTCACAAGGGCTGGCACGCGCGTCAGCGCGGATCAGACCGCGTGATAGGCATGCTCTGCGCCGTCAGGGGCCGAGCGTGCGCTCGAGGATCTCGCGGGTGTTCTTCGAGAGGCTCTCCTCGGCAACCATGCGCTTCATCTCGGCCCGCATCGCCTGTTGGCGATCTTCGGTATAGCGCCGCCACGTCTCGAACCCGCCAGCCATGCGCGCTGCCGTCTGGGGGTTGATCGCATCCATTTTCAAAAGCCAATCGGCGAAGAACGTGTAGCCTTCGCCGTCCTCGGCATGAAAGCGCACCGGGTTGGCCATGGCGAACCCGCCGATCAGCGAGCGGAACTTGTTCGGGTTCTTCCAGTCGAAGGCCGGGTGTTCGGTCAGGTCCTTCACCCGGTCGAGCGCGTCGGTCGCCGGGGCGCTGGCCTGCAGCATCAGCCATTTGTCGATCACCAGCGTGTCGTTCTGCCATTGGTCGTAGAACGCCGAGAGGCGGCTCTCCGCGCCTGGTGCTTCGTTATTGGTGAGGGTTGCAAGTGCTGCCATCTGGTCCGTCATGTTGTCGGCGCTGTCGAATTGCGCCTCGGCTGCTGCATGGGCATCGGCGCTGTCGGCGGCCATCATCAGCGAGAGGCAGGTGTTGCGGAGCGCCCGGCGCCCGGCGTCGGCAGCGTCAGGCTTATAGGGCCCGCCGACCATCATCGCCGCGTAGGTTGCGGCAAGCGGCCCTGCAAGTGCAGACGCGAGGGTCGTGCGCATGCGCTTGACCGCGCCGTGGATGGCGGAGGGGTCGACCGGGTCGCCGCGACCGGCGATCTCGGCGGCCAGATCCTCCTCGCCCGGCGCGCCGACAACCAGCGCGCGGAAGGCCGGATCGGCACTTTCATCGGTCAGGACGCGCCCCAGTGCCTCCGTCCATGCCGCGGGGATGTCGCCCCCCGCCATCACGTCGAGAGCGACGTCGATGCCGAAGCGCCGCCCGGCCTCGGCCCGGTTGAAGGGATCGGTGTCGTGGGCGAGCAGGAGCGCGCGCTCCTGAGCCGTTGTCTCCCGCTCCAGGATCACCGGTGCGGAAAATCCGCGTAGCAGCGAGGGCACCGGGCGCGCGGGCAGGGAGGAGAAGCGGAAGACCTGTTCCTCGCGGGTCAGTTCCAGCACTTCGGTGGTCATCAATTCCTCGCCATCGGGGCCGATGAATCCGACTGCCACGGGGATCACGTGAGGGCGTTTCTCTGTCTGCCCGGGCGTGTCCGGCACTTCCTGTCGGAGCGTCAGGCGGTAGACACCATCCGTCTCGTCCCAATCCTCGGTCGCCGTTACCCGCGGGGTGCCTGCCTGGTGATACCAGAGGGCGAATTGCGACAGATCCCGTCCGGTCGCATCCTCGAACACCTTGAGCCAGTCCTCGATGGTGCAGGCCTGCCCGTCATGGCGTTCGAAATAGAGATCGGTCCCGCGCCGATACGCCTCCGCCCCGATGAGCGTATGGAGCATCCGGATGACCTCGGCGCCCTTCTCGTAGACCGTGGCGGTGTAGAAGTTGTTGATCTCGATATATTCCTGCGGGCGGACCGGGTGGGCTAGCGGCCCCGCATCCTCGCGGAACTGGCGGGCGCGGAGCTGGCGCACCTCGCCGATCCGATGCACCGCGTGAGAGCGCATGTCGCCCGAGAACTGCTGGTCGCGAAAGACCGTCAGCCCTTCCTTCAGGCATAGCTGGAACCAGTCGCGGCAGGTGATCCGGTTGCCCGTCCAGTTGTGGAAATACTCGTGCGCGATGATCGCCTCGATCAATTCGTAATCGCGGTCGGTCGCGGTCTCGGGGCTCGCCAGCACATACTTCGAGTTGAAGATGTTCAGGCCCTTGTTCTCCATCGCGCCCATGTTGAAGTCATCGACGGCGACGATCATGAAGAGGTCGAGATCGTACTCGCGCCCATACGCCTCCTCGTCCCAGCGCATCGAGCGTTTCAGCGCGTCCATGGCGTAGGCGCATTTCGCCTCGTCGCCCTTGCGGACATAGATCTTCAGATCGACGTCGCGGCCCGAGGCTGTCGTAAACGTGTCATCATGGCTGACGAGATCGCCGGCCACCAGCGCGAAGAGATACGACGGTTTCGGGTGCGGATCGTGCCATTCGGCGAAGTGCCGCCCGCCGGGCAGGCGCCCCTGCGCGGTTGGGTTGCCGTTCGACAGCAGCACCGGGCAGTCGATGATATCGGCCTCGATCCTGACATCGAAGATGGTCATCACGTCTGGCCGGTCGGGGTAATAGGTGATCTTGCGAAACCCCTCGGCCTCGCACTGGGTGCAGTACATGCCTTTGGACTGGTAGAGGCCTTCGAGCTCGGTGTTGGCCGCAGGATCGATCTCGATCTCGCAGGTCCATGGGAAGCTGTCGCCCGGAATGTGGGCGGCGGGCAGGCGCAACTCCTCCGACGTTGTCTCCGCGTGTGGCATCACATCCGCCCCGTCCACCTCGGCCGAGACCAGCGTCAGCTTGCGCCCGTGCAGCACCAGATCCGCGGGGCCCGCGCCATTGCGCCGGAAGGCGATGGTCGTGCGCACCCGCGTGGCGGACGGCGCAAGATCGAACACGAGGCTGACCCGGTCGATCAGCCAGTCGGGCGCGGCATAATCAGCAAGCCGGGTCGGGGTCTGGTCAGGGGCGGTTTCGGTGCGCATCGGGAACCTCTTTTTAACGGCCCGCCACACATATGTCAGGTTTACGGGGTGTAGTAGGGTTTGGTGTAGAGCGGGATATTCAATTGCGGAAAACATTATGCTGACAGCTTCAAATCTTGTCGCGAAGGGAGTCGGGGCGACGGTCTCGATGAAATGCAAGAGCAAGGTCAAGGAAGGCTCGGGCGTGCCGGGCTTTGGCGTCGAGGCGATCATGTTCGACGGAGCCTGCCACGGGACCTTGTCGGGCAGTGCGCTATCGCTGGATGAAAGTGCGCTGGCCAAGGCAAACGGCACCTTCATCTGCAACAAGGACGACAAGGTCACCATGGGCGTCGCGGTTGCCGGCGGATTTCTGGTCAGTGACCAGTTCGGTGGCTGCGATCTGACGATCGTCAAGAACCCGGCAGGTGCCGTGCTGGGCGCGCATGTCTACAGCAGCGAGAAATGCCGGTCCTGTATCGCCGCGCTGCCGACAGGCTGGTCGACGGTCGGCACCTGGAAAAGCAGCGGCTACAAGGCGAAGTGGCCCAATATCGGCGGTCTCCTGGCCTTTGCCTTTATCGAGGGATCCAAGGTCAAGGTCGTCGCTGCCGGGATTGCCGGGTATCCGGGCAAGATCAGCAATGTCGAACTGGCGCACACCTTCGATTTGTAACCGCGGGTGAGCCATCGGCGCTAGGCGCCGTGCGCGGGATCGGCTACCACCCGCGGCGGGAGGTGGCCGATGGCGCGAAAGACCAAACCGACAGCGCGCAAGCGCAAGGCCGCCAAGGCCAAGAGGGGCGCAAAGCTCCCTGCACGGCTCTGGGCGATCTATGCGCTTGCGCTGATCTTCGGGGCTGTGCTGCTGCGCCTGGCCGTGAATGCCCTGGGCTGGGTTCCGGTTCATTTCGATGAAGGTCAGTACTGGGCCTATGGGCACGAGTTGGCCTGGGGCCATTTCTCGAAACCGCCGCTGGTGGGCTGGCTGATCCTGATCGCCACCGAGTTCGGCGGCGACACGACCTTTGCGCTGCGGATCTTCGCCGTGCTTGCACATGCCGTCATCGCATGGCTCGTTTTTCTGACAGGGCGGCGTCTGTTCGACGGCCAGACCGGCTTCTGGGCGGCGGTGGCCTATACCGCGGCACCGGGGGTGACGGCCTCGTCCATGATCATGTCAACGGACCCGGTGATGATGGCGGGGTGGGCCGTCGCCCTCTACGCCTGGGTCCGCGCGGTGGAGGATCCAAATCGCAGCGCCTGGCACTGGTGGGCGCTGCTGGGCGCCGGATTGGGGCTGGCGATGCTGGCCAAGTACACGGCAATCGCCTTCGTGGGCGGCGCTGTAGGGTATGCGCTGTTCTCGGCCCGGGGCCGGGCATGGCCGGGCGTGGCCATGGCCGTGGCGGTCGGCGGAGCGATTTTCCTGCCCAATCTGCTGTGGCAGATCGCCAATGACTTCGCCACCGTGGGTCATGTGGCCGAGGACGCGGCGCCCGCCAAGGCCTACGATCCATTGAAATTCTTTGAATTTTTTGGGGCGCAGTTCGGGGTGATCGGGCCGGTCTGGTTCGCCGTGCTCCTCGCCGCGCTCCTCACTTTCAGAGGGTGGCAAAGCGACTGGCGCATGCGGCTGCTGGCTTGGCAGACATTCCCCTTGCTCCTCGCGATGATGGGTCTCGCGCTCGTCACACGGGCGCATCCGAACTGGGCGGCGCCGGCTTACGTCGCAGGGGCGCTCCTGGCAGCGCGCTGGTTGCTGACGCGGGACTGGATCTCCGCACGGACCCTGGCGCTGAAGGTGCAAGCCGGAGCGGGCGTGGTGCTGGGCGCAGCCCTCTATGTCGCGGCGGGGGTGTACGCTGCGATGGCGCTCGACCTGCCGCGCGGGCCGGACCCGTTCAAGAAAATGCGCCTCTCCGAGCCGTTCTGCGAACGTGTCCTCGCTGCCATGGGCGAGGAGGGCGCCGAGGTCATCCTCTCCAACGATCGACGGCGCCTCAGCGAGTGCATGTTTCTTGGCGGGATCGGGTTTTCGGAGATCGCGGTGTGGAATCCGGACCTGATCCCGTCGAATCATCACGAGCTTGTCGCGACCCTGCGCCCTGGCGATGACCGGGTGATGGTCTTGGCGGTCGAGACCGACCGGCTGGCCCGGGCCATCGCGAAGCGCTTCGAGACCGCGCGCGAGATCGAGAGCGGTCGCTTCCCGACCCATGCCGATCGCGACTTCGGTTTTGCGATCTGGGCGGTGCAGGGCTTTCGCGATTACTGACGCGGCGGTGCGTCACGGACGCACCCTACGGGGTGTCGCGCGTGTGCAAGACCGGGTGCTCGCGCCTTCGGACCCTGTTGCGGCAAGGCTCTGTTTCGGTCTGCCTCGGCCCGCCTGAACGGAGCGAACCTATGGTCATCGACCGGCAAAGCGATAAAGCAAGGCCGCCGCGGCGCGCATAACGCGCACGCGACCGTCCCCTTTTTTCTCACTGACCGATGACGAGGCGCGCAGGGCAACCTGTGCGAAGCACCGTTGTATATCCGATTTGTGCACGACTGCCCGCATCCGCGGGTGGACGCCGAAGCAGGCCTGTTCGACGCCTTCTGGAAACTCGAGGAGCGCATCGATATCCATTGGGTCGATGCCAAAAAGGACCATGACACCAAGCGCCATCGGTCTTTGTCGCGGCGATGGAGCCATTTGCAGGACGCCGTCGAAGATCTCTGCGGCCTGGGCCGCCCGGCGTTGCATGGTCCTCGCCGCATCAGGTGCGGCAAGGCGGCCTTGTTCTGGTTCAAAGCAGATGCAGGCTGGCACACGAGCCCGAGAGGCAATGTGGTGACGCGTGCCCGTGCAATGGTAGCGGAACTCATACGTTGGGATGTCGAAATTCGCGTGATTTTCTGTGACGATCCGGGCCAGATCCTTTGGCAGAACCGCTACCAGGTTTTGGCCCTGCCGACCGCGAAGGTGCCGCGGGCATTTGCGTCCGGGCCGTGCAGGTCGGCTGGGTGCTGATCAGTGCGCCTCGGCCGCGAGCAGGGCCGGAATGGCGACCGATGCTGCACCGTCACGCTCGCATGTCCCGGGTGGGCCGCCGGCCCGCTCGCAAGCGACGATGGCGTGTTGCATGGCGGGGTAAGGCAGGTCGGCTTCCTCCGGCGTCGCATCGAGCAGCACCCTGACCCAAAGGCGCGATTCAAGATGGGCGCAGCGGTCCGGGTCATGGCCATCGGCGGCACAGGCATCCGACCACAGCCCGATGCAGTCCTGCTCCCGGCCCGCGACCGCGCTCTCGAGGACACAGGCTTCGAGCGAGTCGACATCGGCGGGTCCGGTCCGGGGCGCGCCTGTCATCTCCTCTGCCTCCGAACATGCCGCCAGCGTCAGAGCCAATGCCAGAACGAGGATGCGTTCATCGCGCACCCTGCGCCATCTCGCGCTGCAGGCGTAGGGTGCGTCCGTGACGCACCGTTCAGGACGGTCGCGGCCCATCCCGCGCCGGTCTATTGCAGGGCCTGGAAATGCGGCGCGTAGGCCGGGCCGGCGAGCAGCGCCGCACTGTTGTCGCGGACGTGGTTCAGAAACCAGGTCGCGTTGTCCCGCGCCAGGTCTTCCGCCCACACAGCATAGACGCCGGAGATGTCGGCGTAATTCTCCAGCCCGCCGGTATAGTTCGCGATCCGCTCGAACACGGGAAAGCGGTCCCTGGCCTGGCAGATCTCGGTTTCGGCCAAAGCAGGCTCCCGCGTCAGAAACACCAGATCAGGCAGTACGATCTCGGTTTGCTCACGCCATATTGCACTGTCGACAGCGTCTTTCTCGCTGCAGAGAAGCGCCATGGCCTGCTCGTTCCCGGTGGCGCGCAGGATGAAGCGCTGGCGGTCGGCGAACGCAGCGCTTGCCACCTCGGCCAGGGTTGTCCCGTCCCTTGTCTCACCCGGCACCAGAAGCGCACTGCCGATCACCACCGTTGCCGCCGGGCGGGTGTCGGGGTTCAGCGCCCGGGCGCGTTCCGCCGGACTGACGCAGCCCGCAAGAAACAGCAGTGACGTGACGAGCAAGAACCGCATGACCAGACCCCGGTTGTGGCGACATCCCCTTGTGGCGCAGATGCGTTCCGTCTTGACAGCCCGCGTTCTGTCACAGGGGCGCGCACCGCGTAGGGTGCGTCCGTGACGCACCGTCGTGTCAGGTCAGGCGGTGGCCTGAAACAGCTCGCGCCCGATCAGCATGCGCCGGATCTCCTGCGTGCCCGCGCCGATCTCCATCAGCTTGGCATCGCGCATCAGCCGCCCCACCGGGTTGTCGTTCAGATACCCGGCGCCGCCCATGGCCTGCACCGCCTGCACGCCCTGTTCCATCGCCTTCTCGGACGCATAGAGGCAGCAGGCGGCCGCGTCCTGCCGGGTGACCTCGCCCCGGTCACAGGCCGCCGCCACCGCATAGACATAAGCCCGCGCCGAGTTCATCGCGGTGTACATGTCGGCGATTTTGCCCTGCATCAGCTGGAAGGTGCCGATCGGTTTTCCGAACTGTTCGCGCTCGTGCATGTAGGGCATCACCGCGTCCATGCAGGCGGCCATGATCCCGGGACCAATGGCGGCCAAGACCACGCGTTCATAGTCGAGACCCGACATCAGCACGGCAACGCCGCCGCCTTCCTCGCCCAGCACGTTCTCGAACGGCACCTCGCAGTCCTCGAAGATCAGCTCGCCAGTGTAGGAGCCGCGCATCCCCAGCTTGTCGAGCTTCTTGCCGGTCGAGAACCCGGCCATCTCCTTCTCGATCAGAAAGGCCGTGATGCCGCGGCTGCCCGCCTCCGGGTCTGTCTTGGCATAGACCACCAGCGTATCGGCAACCGGCCCGTTCGTGATCCAGTACTTGTTGCCGTTCAGGCGGTAGTGGTCATTGCGCTTTTCCGCCCTGAGCTTCATCGACACGACATCCGAGCCTGCGCCCGGCTCGGACATCGCCAACGCACCGACATGCGCGCCCGAGACAAGCTTGGGCAGATAATGCGCCTTCTGCTCCGGCGTGCCGTTCAGCTTGATCTGATTGACGCAGAGGTTCGAGTGCGCGCCATAGGACAGCGACACCGACGCCGAGGCCCGCGCGAGTTCCTCGACGCAGATCGCATGGGCGAGGTAGCCAAGATCGGCGCCGCCATACTCTTCCGGCACCGTGACGCCCAGCAGGCCCATCTCACCCATTTCCTGCCAGAGCCCCTCTGGCCAGGTATCGGTGCTGTCGATCTCGGCCGCGCGCGGCGCAATCCGCTCCTGCGCGAACCGGTGGACCGCCTCCTGCAGGGCCTCGATTTCTTCGGGCAGGCCGAAGCTCATGCTCGCTCTAAACACCTGTTTTCCTCAGCTTGCGGCGCACCGACAACGCGGGCGACCATGTTCCAGTAGATGTCCTCGATGGCCTCGCGGCTGATCGGCCCGTCCGGGCGATACCACGTCGTCAGCCCGTTCAGGAGCGCGATGATCGCGCGCGCCGTCACCCTTGCGTCCATCTCGGCGAACAGCCCGGCGCGGCGGCCTTCCTCGAGGATCCGCGCCAGCCCGCGATCATAGCGGTTCCGCTTCTCCTCGATCCGGGCGAAATTCTCCGGGGTCAGGCTGCGCAGTTCCATATAGCTCAGGAACAGGCTGTCGATCCGGGGCCAGTGGTGGCGGATATGAAAGCGGGTGAAGACCTCGAGTTCCGCATCCGGCGCGGCGCCCTGGCGGGACTTCGCCCAGCACGCGAGCAACTCGTCCATATGGGTGTCGAGCAGCTTGAACAGCATGGCCTGTTTGTTGGGATAGTACCGATAGAGCGCCGCGGCCCCGAGTCCGACCTCCTCGGCCAGCCGGCGCATCGACAGCGCCTCGTAGCCGACCTGCGCGATCAGCCGGGTCGCCGCTTCGCGGATGGCCTCGCGGGTGCGGGCTCCGTCGGATCCGATCCGCCGCGCCATGTCTCCTCCCTTTTTCGGGTGAGGTTAATTGAACATCCGTTCAATTCAAGCGGAAAACCATCGAGCGTGTCGAGGGCGGCCAGACTTACCAATGGTTGTGCGCGGCAGGCGATGTGCGGTATCCTTCCCCGTGGCGCGTTCAGGAGGGTGCGATGATTGATCTGCGAAACGGGGCCGGTCTCGGCGCAATTGTTCTTGTCGCCTCGCTGGTCGTTGCCGATACGGCGCGGGCGAATTCCGGCTGCTGTCTGCAGCGGCAGAGCGATAACGCGCCCTGGATCGAGGTTGGCCGCGACTTCGAAAAATGCGTCGAGCGCAATGCACCCGAGGGTGACGACGTCTTCGCGCCTACGGGTCTCGTCTGGTGGAACCTGACCTGCTGAGGCTCAGCGCGGCCTGATCCCTCAGATATTCCGGCGCAGATCGCTCATCACATCCAGCAGCGCGTCGATCTTGCGATGGCGTTCTTCCAGCGTGACCGGCGCCTCGGGCACCGCTTTTGCCATGGCCTTGAGGATGCTGCGGGTGTTGTTGTCGACATAGCGGGGCCGATCGATCCGACCGTCGCTGCCATCGATCCGGGTTTCGAGATCGCGCAGCAGTTCGGCGAACGCGCTGTCCGCGCTGTTGATCGCCGAAAGCGCCTGATAGTACGTCACGAAGATCACGCCGTTCGGGTCGGTGACCCGGTCATCCGCCAGAACCTGACCCAGCTCGTCATGGAAGATCTTGCCGCGATAGACGACCGCGTTCAGCGCCTTTGACAGCTCCTCCACCGCTTCGCGGTCGAAGTGCTTCACCACGTCGGCCATCTGGTCCATGGCATCGGCCGTGAACTGCTGGGTCTTGACCTTGTCGACCAGTTTGGCGACCTCGGCCCGGTCGAGTATGCCATGCACCCGGTTCGAGGCGTGCTGCGTCTCCTCGAGCAACCGGTCGGCGGCGGCGACCTTGCGCTCGAGCGCCTCCAGCTCGGCTGTGACCTTGGTCAGGTTCTCCTGCACCTCGGCCCGGATGTTGGTCACGGCCTCGCGCTGATCGTAGAGGTTCCAGAGGCCAAGCCCACCGACCGCTGCGAACAGGCCGACGAACAGCTTCAGCGCCGTGTTTGCCCGCTGGCCGCTGCTGATGATCTCGTTCGAGCGGGTGTTCGTCTGCTCGAACATGGTCTTCGAGGCGGCCAGCTTGGAATCGGCGGCCTCGAGCGCTGCGTCGATCCTGGCGTTCATCACCGTGACGGATTCGTCGAGACCGCTGAACCGGCATTCCAGCACCTTCTGATCGGTGTATCGCAGCCGCCGGCTGAGCCGCGCCAGCAATGTGAGAGACACCTCCGAGCGTTCCTTGAGCATCTCGAGAAACGGCTCGCCGCGTATTTCAAGCACGGTCATGGCCTCGGTCGCTTCGACCGTCGCGGCCCGGGGCCGGTCCTCGAATAGCGCCATCTCGCCCAGCAGTTCGCCTTGCGTGACCGTGTAGAGCGTCACCGGCTCGCGGTCCTTGCGCTCGAGCATCACCGCCGCACGGCCCTTGCCGACAACGAAGACCGAGGACCCGATCGCCCCCTGTCGCAGCACGATGTCGCCTGCGGCGAACTCACGCTCGACCGATATGCCGCCATCCAGCAGTTTGGCGCGCGCCCCTTCGTCGAGCGGTTGAAATACCGGGTGGTCTCGCAGCAGGCCGTCCCAATCGAAACTCGTCATGTCCTTCTCCCTCCTATGGTCACCATAGGCTGTTCAGGCATCCGCTCTCGCGCGATGATTGAACCACACGGGGCGGCACTAAACTGTGAGGCATCTTACACGCGGCGCAAGAGAGTACGCAAAGCCGCACCGGGGCGTGCAAAAACCGGCGCCGGGTTAGTGCGCCTTAACCAGTTTGTGGTCTGCTCCGCTGCAATCCAGCAGAGATGGCTATGACAGACCCCGAGCCCGCCGCGACACAGGCGATCGTGTCGACACAGTCCCTGATCCGGTTCTGCGGCCGGCACGGGGAAGGTGTGCTGGTATGGGATCAGTCAAACCGCCTGATGGGCGCCAATGATCAGGCGGCCAAGCTGTTGCGTGTGCCGGAGGCTTATCTGGCCACGGGCCTCACCATGGCCGACCTGCGGGACCGGTTGATCGAGGGACCGCTCGGGGATGTGGGCGGTGAGCTGTTCCCAAGCGATCTGTCGGACATCGCATGGAGTTCCGTGGACGAGTTCGATGCCGATGACATGGTCCTGGACGACCCCTCGCCGGACATCAGACGGGAGACGTATGGTCTCAGCACGTCATTCTGTACCATGGGCGGCGATCTGGTGGTGACGCTTGTTCATCAGGAAGGATCGATCAGCAACGCGGTCGCGGCATTGGCCCGCCAGAACCTCTATTTGTCCACCGTGCTCGAGAACGTCACCGAAGGCGTTGTCATGGTCGATGCCGAACACCGGATTATCGCTTCAAACAAACGGTATCGCGAGATGCTGGGAATGGACGAGCAGTGCTACTACACGGGCATGTCCGCGATCGAATTCGCGATGAACCACGGCGATCTTCGTGACCTGCCGACCGAGGAACGGCGCCGCATCGCCAAGGAACGGATTGCGTTCATGTCTGACGATGGCGATGGGAGCCGCATGGTCGTCAAGAACCGGAAAGCGTCTGATGGTCGGGCCTTCGAGTTTACGCGGACCATTCTGCCCGGTGACGATGTTATCGTGACGGTGCGCGATAAGACCTCCGAGGATCAACTCCGACACCAGCGCGAGCTTTTGAGAACCCTTATCGACAGCATCGAGGATGGCGTGAGTCTCCTCTCGAAGGAGGGAACCCACGAGGTCTACAACAACCAGTTTCTGGAGCTTCTGGGGATCGATCCCGACACGGTGTCGACGGGCATGCATCTCCTCGAATTCTTCCGCCAGAGCAGCGACTATCGCGATCTGCCGCCCGAGATCGCGGAGACGGAGATGCGGCGGCGCGCCGATGCAGCGATCTACGAGAAGCGGCCCTATGTGGAGTACGAACGCGCGCTCGTGAACGGACGCACGATAAACATTCGCCGCACACAGCTTGAGCAAGGCGACGCCGTCTACATGTACCGTGATATCACGCAGGAGAAGGAACGCGCGCGCTTGCTTGAACAAGCCCGTCAGGACGCCGAAGACGCCAACCGGTTGAAGTCCGATTTCATCGCCCGTGTCAGCCACGAGTTGCGCACGCCGATGCACGGTGTTCTCGGTATGGCCGAGCTGATCCGGCAGAGCCCCCTCAACGACAATCAGACGCGCTGTCTGGATGTGCTGTGCCGGTCCGGGCGCCACATGGTCGACCTGATCGATGGGCTCCTGGCCATCTCGACAATCGAGACCGGGGAGATTGTGCTGGAGCCGGAGGCCACGGATCTGGCCGCTTTGCTTAGCGATTGCGTGGACATGATCCGCCCCCGGGCCGAGCAGAAGAAGCTGCAGCTCAGCCTCGATCACGATCTCAGCATGGGTTCTGTTGCGATGATCGATGGGCTGCGGTTGTCACAGGTGGTGATCAACCTCATCACGAACGCGGTGAAATATACGCAAACCGGTCGGATCGACGTGACCGCGCACGCGACACGGGACGAGGGTGATCTGGTCCTGCACATCGACATCATGGACACCGGTTGCGGGATTGCGCCGGAAGAGCTCGCCGCGATCTTCGAGAAATTCAAGCAGATCCGCGCCAAGAGCGGCGGCATGGTCGAGGGTGTGGGCCTCGGCCTTTCAATCGCGCAATCCTTGATCGATCTGATGGGCGGGCGGCTTTATGCGACATCGGTACCCGATCAGGGCTCGACCTTCTCGATCGAGGTGCGTGCCCCCGCCGTGACCGGATCGGCCGGGCACACGGATCTGTCCCATGTCTCGGCCGGGCGCACGGCCTAGCCGGCGGCGGCGGCGTCCTCGACCACGATCACCGGCTCCATGGCGTTCAGATCCGCCTCCGACAGGTGGCAGGCGATCTGGTGACCGTTGCCCATGTTGCGCACCGGGACCTCGCCCTGATCGCATTTGCCGGGGATGACGTACTGGCAACGCGTCTGGAAGGGACAGCCGGGCAGGGGGTTCAGTGGCGATGGCAACTCGCCTTCCAGCACCACGTGGCGTTTCTTGACGTGGGTGTCGGCCACGGGCACGGCAGATAGCAACGCCTCGGTATAGGGGTGATAGGGCGGGGCGAAGATCTCCTCGGTCGTGCCCTGCTCCATGATCCGGCCGAGATACATCACGACGATCCGGTCCGAGAGATACCGCACGACGCCAAGATCGTGGGAGATGAACAGCATGGTTGTCCGGCTTTCCCGCTGGATGTCGGTCAGCAGTTTCGTCACCGCCGCCTGAACCGAGACGTCGAGGGCCGAGACCGGCTCGTCCGCCACCACCAGCTTGGGTCGTCCGGCAAAGGCGCGCGCGATCCCGATGCGCTGTTTCTGCCCGCCCGAGAGCTGGCGCGGCATCCGTTTCGCGAATTCGCGCGGCAGCTTGACCATATCCAGCAGTTCCAGCATCCGGTTCTGGCGATCCTGATCGCTGTCGCCGATCTCGAACTGTTGCAGCACGCGGACGATCTGATCGCCGATGGTCATGGACGGGTTCAGCGTGTCGAACGGGTTCTGGAACACCATCTGCACCGAGGAGACCGTCTTGGCGTCGCGCTGCTCGACCGGCAGGTGACCAATGTCGAGATTGCCGAGATTGACCTGGCCATCGGTCGCGGTCTCGAGGCCCATCAGCACCTTGGCGAAGGTGGACTTGCCACAGCCGGATTCGCCCACAATAGCCACCGTCTCGGCCTCGCGCGCATCGAAGTTCAGGCCCTCGTTCGCCTTCACGGTACGTTTGTCACCGCCGCCGAACATGCCGGTCGAGACATCGTAATGCTTCTTGAGATCGCTGACCGAGACGACGACATCGCCGACCTCGATCGGCTCATCGACCTCTCCGGCATCGGCGTCGGCGTTCCAGTCGATCTCGTCGATCCGGGCACAACGCGACCAGTGTCGGGTGCCGACCTCGTGCATCTTGATGAGGCCCGCGTTGCAGGTCTCCTCGACATAGTGCGAGCAGCGAGGCCCGAAATTGCAGCCGACCGGGCGTTCATGGGGTAGGGGCAGTTGCCCCGGGATCGCGACCAGAGGGCGTGCGTACTTGTCCGCACCCGGCACGGGGATCGAGCGCAGCAGCCCCTTGGTATAGGGATGGCGCATATTGTCGAAGACCGTGGCAATATCGCCTTCCTCGACCGCCTCACCCGAGTACATCACCGTAATCCGGTCGCAGGTCTCGAGGATCAGGCCGAGATTGTGGCTGACGAAGATCATCGAGGTGCCGAATTCCTTGGCCAGATCCTTGACCAGTTCGACGATGCCGGCTTCGACCGTCACGTCCAGAGCGGTGGTCGGCTCGTCCAGCAGCAGCAATTGCGGCTGGGAGAGCAGCGCCATCGAAATCACGACGCGTTGCTGCTGCCCGCCCGAAAGCTGATGCGGATAGGCGCCCATGATCCGGTCGGGATCCGGCAGGCGCACGGCGTCCAGCATCTGAGCCGAGCGTTTCGCGGCATCGGTCTCGCTAAGCCCCTCGTGCACCGTCAGCACTTCGTTGAGCTGGCGCCCGATCTTCATCGCGGGGTTCAGGGACGCCATCGGCTCCTGATACACCATCGCGATCTTGGACCCGCGCAGGTCCATCAACTCGGCGTCCGAGAACGTCGACATGTCCCGGCCCATGAACTTGATCGAGCCGGATTTGATCCGCCCGTTCTTGCCGAGATACTGCATGATCCCGAGGCTGACCGTGGACTTGCCGCAGCCGGACTCGCCGACGAGGCCCATCGTCTCCCCCGGCATGACCGTCATCGAGAAGTCCATGACCGCCGGGATCTCCCCCGCACGGGTGTAGAACGAGATGTTCAGGTCCTCGACTTCCAGGATCGGTGTCTGGTCATTCATGGCCAGGGTCTCCTCGGACAAATTTGGTGAGCGCGCGTCATGTTAGAAATAGAAAAGCAAAGAGCAGTATGAGCGCGCCAAGCTGGGTCAGAACAACCAGAATGGCGATGGTCGCCCTTCCGGCCGCATTGCTTTTCGTGCCATCTCGAAAATAGAAGGTATTGCCGATCAAACCATGTGGCTTGATGTTGAGACGGCGATGTAGCCAAGTCGTTAGCCGAGGCAGCGCATGGAGTGTCATAACGGTGGCAATGCAGACCGCCGCGAGTGCCACCCAGTCACCAAGTTCTGATAGATAATTCATCACTTTCGGATCTTCCTAGCTCTCGGGCGGGTGAAATCGGTCATGCGGGATCACGGCGATACCATGCAACTCGACCAGCAGGTCGGGCGCGACAAGACCCGCGCATTGAATGGCGGTGCTGATCGGTGCTGTTTCAGGTGACAGGCGCTCGGCTCGGGCCTGCCGGATCGCCGGGATATCGTCCGGGTACACGTAGAAGGTCGTGAGCGAGACGAGATCGGCGATCGTTCCGCCGACGGGCGCCAGGATCGCGGCGATATTGTCGAACGCCTTGTGGGTCTGCGCACCGGAATCACCCGGACCGACCAGGGTACCATCAGCGGTCCAGCCGACCTGACCGGTGATGTGGACGGTCACGCCATCCACCACGGCCACGCCCTGGTGCATTGGAAATCCGCCGATGCCCCAGACGTTGTCGGGGTTCCAGCGATGGATGTCAGTCTGCGCCCCGCTCATATCACGGGGCCCAAGCCGAGGTTACTTGCAGGCGAACTCGTGCGTGATCGTGCCAAGCTGATAGGTGTAGCGCTTGGTGCGCTCGGCGAAGGTGTACTCGCGCTCGACGCAGTAGGCGGTCGCCATCTTTGCCGCAACCACTTCGCCTTCCGAGCCTTCGCGCGAGTAGTAGGTCTCGATCATCACCGCATCGTTGTTGCTCACGACGATGCGCGGATCGATGGTTGTCGAGCAGGCCGCGAGCAGCGTCGCGCCAAGCACAACAGCGATATGGGTGCGCATGTCTCAATCCTTCAGACTTTCCTCACGCAACCCGTCTGCCATCAGATTGAGACCAAGAACGAGCGTCATTAGGGCAATCGCGGGGAAAAGTGCGATGTGCACCGTCTTGAAAAGACGCACGAAGGACCGGCCATGATTGATCATCGAACCCCAATCCGGGCTTTCCGGCTGCAGGCCGAGGCCGAAGAAGCCGAGGGTGCCGAGCAGGATCGTCGTGTACCCGATGCGCAGGCAGAAATCGACGATCAGCGGCCCGCGGGCGTTGGGCAGGATCTCCCACAGCATGATGTACCAGGGACGCTCACCCCGGGTCTGGGCCGCGGCCACATAGTCCCGGGTCTTGATGTCCATGGTCAGGCCGCGCACGATCCGGAAGACGCCCGGCGAGGAGCCGAGCACCACGGCAGCGAACACGTTCAACTCGTTCGGATCGAGGGTGAAGGGCGACAGGTACGGCCCCAGCCATTCGAACCCAAACACGGTCTGCGAATAGACCCACACCCCGATCCCGATGGTCAGGCCGAGATAGAGGGTTAGGCGCCCGCCCGCTTTCTCGTACTTCGACCACCACATCAGGCAGAGAAAGATGATCGGGAACAGGAAGAACAGCGCCGCCATGCCGATCGGGATCGACCACGGCAGCGAGAAGAGGCCGAAGTCGACCGGGACCGGGTTGCGCACCTCGGGCGTCACCAGAAGATAGAAGAGCAGGATCACCGGGAAGGCCAGGACGAGGTTGGCGAGAAAGCTCATCGCCGTGTCCATCCAGCCGAGATAGTATCCGGCCGGCAGACCCAGCGTGGACCCGACCATGTAGGCGATCAGCGTCGCGGCAGGCGCGATGATCAGAACGATCCGGCTGCCATAGACGATGCGGCTGAAGATATCGCGGGCCAGGTTGTCGCCGCCCCAGAGGAAGACGATGTTGTTCTCGTTGTCGATCGTCCCGGGCAGGGCCTTCTTCATCCCGAAGGTGAAGCTCTGCTCCAGCGGGCCCATCACAGCAATGAAATCGGCAAAGAGCGCGGTGAAGAACCAGAACATCACGATGGCGACACCGGCCAGTCCGACCGGCGAGCCGTAGAGACGCCCGAAGACGCCAAGCCGCTCGCGATAGACGTAACCCGCCCCCAGCGATAGCGCCATGGCGAGCCAGACCGGCCAGAACCGGATCAGCGAGTAGAGAATGATCTCGAGTGTCGAGATGGTTTCCATGCCGTCCCCCCGGCGTCCGTTACTTCACGCGGATGCGCGGGTTCAGGTACGCATATCCGATATCCGAGATCAGTTGTGTCAGCAGGACGACGATCACCGCGACCCAACTGATTGCCAGCAAGAGATCAATGTCGTTGTTTCCCGCCGCGTTCACCAGCGTCCAGCCGAAGCCCTTGTAGTTGAACATCGTCTCGACGATCACGACGCCGGTCAGAAGCCAGGGGAACTGCAGCATGATCACCGTGAAAGGGGCGATCAGCGCGTTCCTCAACGCGTGCTTCAGGACAACCGTGCGGAAGTTCAGACCCTTCAGCCGGGCCGTCCGGATGTATTGCGAGGTCATTACCTCGGCCATGCTCGCCCGGGTCATGCGGGCGATGTAGCCCATGCCATAGAGCGCCATGGTGATGACGGGCAGGGTGAAGTTCTCGAACGTCACGCCCTTGGAGATCGCTGTGGCAGCGGAGCCCTTCAGCCAGCCCAGTGAGGATGCAAAGATGACGGTGAAGACAATGCCGGTGACGTATTCCGGCGCGGATGTCGATGCGATGGAGGTGACGGAAAGCCCCCTGTCCAGCGTCGATCCCTCGCGCATCCCGGCCATGACCCCGATGATCAGCGCCATGGGCACCATCGTGATCATCACCCAGAACATGAGAATGCCGGTATAGCCGAGGCGCTCACCCACGACCTCGGAGACCGGCTTGCGGGCGGTGCGGCTCCAGCCCATGTCGCCCTGCGCCGTGCCGACGATCCACTCGCCATAGCGGGTCAGGAACGGGCGGTTGAAACCCTGGTCGTCCAGCCACGTGGCGACCTCGGCGTCGGTCATGCGCATGTTGCCTTCGGTCTTGGCCAGCTTTTCGAGATTGCCGGGCAAGTTGACCATGTAGAACACGATCATCGTCAGCACGACGATGGTCAGCAGCATGGTGCCGATCCGTTTCAGGACGAACATCAGCATGTCAGACCCCTTTTCGCTGATCCCACCGGTCTGGAGACAAGCAGGCGGTCGCAGGGAAAGAAAAAGGGCGGCGCGGGGCCGCCCTTGTCGTCAGGTCAGATCAGGTGTCGAGCCACACCTTGTCCATGTGGAACTCGCGCCCCTGGTGCGCGCCATAGCCCTTCACGGTCTCGTTGGCGCTGCGGTAGATGTTGCGCCAGAAAGGCTGGATGATGACGCCGGATCCCTGCAGGTTTGCCTGGATCTTGGCCATGATCTCGCGGCGCTTGTCGACATCCGGGGTGGCCAGAGCCTCGTCGAGCAGCGCATCGAACTCGGCATCGTTGTAGCCGCTTTCGTTCCACGCAACACCGCCCTTGTAGGCAAGGGCCAGAACCTGAACGCCCAGCGGGCGCGGGTTCCAGTTGGTGGTCGAGAACGGATACTTGGTCCAGTCGTTCCAGAAGGTCGAGCCGGGAATGATCGTCCGCTTCACCTTGATCCCGGCGTCGCGCATTTGCGCGGCGATGGCATCGGTGGTGTTGCGGCGCCAGTCGTCATCCAGCGAGATCAACTCGAACTCGGTCTCGCTGTGACCGGCTTCCGCCAACAGCGCTTTCGATTTCTCGACGTCGCGACCGATGGGCGGCAACTCGGCATATTCGATATGCATCGGGCCGACATGGTGGTTTTCGGCCGGTTGCCCGGTGCCGTTGATCCCCAGTTGCAGCACGATCGAGTTGTCGACCGAGGCCTGAATGCCAAGGCGCACCTTCTCGTTGTCGTAAGGCGCGTTGCCGACATTCATCCGCGCGACAATCGTGGCGCCGGTCGCAATCGAGGCGGTGCCGATGCCGATCGCTTCGATCTGGTCGAGGCTGTCCGGCGAGGTCTCGTAGTTGCAATCGACTTCTTCGGATTCGAAGGCCGCGATCTCGGCCGTCGGATCGGTGCCGTAATCCGTCCAGATCGCTCCATCGAGATAGGGCTCGCCGCCCCACCACTCATGGCCTTCGCGGCGTTTCACTTCGGCGCGAATATCGACCTGATAGTCGACCAGCTCATAGGGCCCGGTGCCGATGGCCAGCGCTGCCGCGGGGTCGGTTCCGCCATCGTAGCTCGAATGCATGATCAGTGCGGGATAGTCGCACATGCCCGCGATCAGCGTGATGTCGGCTGAGTTCAGGTTCAGCTTGACCGTATGGCTGTCGACTTTCTCGATTGCGCCATCGCGGGCTTTCTTGGTGCCCTCGTCGATCAGCGCGTTCATCCGGCTGGCCATCGAGTTGCCCTCGACTTCGGACTCGCACCAGCGGTTCATGTTGAAGATCACGTCATCGGCGGTGAAGTCCTCGCCGTTTGACCATTTCACGCCCTTGCGGACGTTCAGAACGTAGCTCTTGGCATCGTCCGAGACTTCCCAGCTTTCGACGAGCTGGCCTTCGAAGGTGAAATCGGCGTTCCAGCGTACGAGGTATTCATTGCATTGCCGGCCCACATTGGCCATTTCGGTCCAGTCGAAGGTGCGCGGATCCTTGAACGCCTTGACCAGCATCGACATGCGCAGCGTGCCGCCTTTCTTGGCGTGGTCATCAGCCGATGCCGGGGTCGGCATGGCGATGCCGCCCATCGTAAACGCGGTCGCTGCGGTCACACCCAGCCCCATCATCGAGGCGAGATATTCGCGGCGGTCCATCTTGCCCGCCCGGAACCCCTCGGCGATCTTTTCCGCCCATGGGTGTAGCGACCGGTCGGTCATCATCTTTCGGGTCATGTGTCTCTCCCTACCCGCAGGTACAAATTATGTTTGTCTGGCCAGCTAAACATGGCGGTCAGCCCAAGCCAAGGATCAACTTGAAGGTATTCTGACGGCGGCATGGCCGGTTTACGCCAGATCAGCAGGCCAAAACGACATCTGCCGGGCCTGTGAGAAGGCCGCTCTTAAAACTCGACATATAATTCTCGCGGCAAAGACCCGGTTGGCCCGAGGCGTTCGCTGTTTCTCAACAAAAAGCGCTGATGCTCGCCTCCACACGGGAACAATTTTGGCGGATCATGTTTGGCCTCCTTGGCGCATGGCGACGAGCGATCGAGCTGCCTGCTTTGAGGGCGGCGCTCTTCGGGGTGCGGATGCGTATCCTGATGCCTGTGTTGCTGGTTGGGTCCGTGACCGTGATCTCGGACACCTACCTGCTTCACCTGGTCGATGCGGACAATCGGGAGATCACGGCCTCGCAGGACACGAGCCTCGAGGTGATCGGTCTCGCGATGAACGCGAACACCAACCTGACCCGGGTCAATCTGATCGTCACGCAAGTCATCGGCAGCGGCGGCATCGATGCGGAGGTGCGCGACGCATTTTTGGGCGAGTTGCAACTGAACGTCAGCCGGGTTCACCTTGCGCTTCGGCGCTTTGACCTGCTCGGCGTTGACGACATCTCGAAGGACAGCCTGCGCAACATCACCACAGTGGTCGATCAGTGGCATGACCGTGCGCTCGACATCGTCAACGGCGATCTGTCCGGAGAAAGCGATGAGGTTGCCGAGTTCATCGAACTGAACGGCAGGATCACGCATTTCCTCAGCCTGCTGCTCGACCGGGCGCACAAACACGCGGTCAGCAACTCAAAGGAAATCGTCGATCAGACCGCGGCGCGCGAGGAAGTGGCGCTGGTGGTGATGCTGATCCTGACCCTTGGCATCCTGGCCGTCTCGGCGATTCTGTCCTCGTCGTTCGCGTCAACGCTGCGGGAAATCTCGCTGGCGATGCGGGCGCTGGCGCAGGGCAATCTTGATGTCGACATTCGCCCCCATACCCGCCGTGACGAACTCGGGGATCTGTCCCGCAGCCTCGAGGTGTTTCGGACGGCCATGCGCAATGTGGTCGACACGAAGGCCACGATGGAGCAGATGGCCCTGACGGACGCGTTGACAGGTCTGCCGAACAGGCGCGGTCTGTCGGAGTTTTTCTCGATCTGTCGCCAGCGACCCGGGATCGGCGGCACCATGCTCGGGGTGATGCACATCGACCTCGACCACTTCAAGACGGTCAACGACACGCTCGGCCACGATGCCGGGGACTTTGTTCTCAAAGAAGCCAGCACCCGGATGTCCAACGTGATCCGGCGCGGCGATCTTCTTGCGCGGATTGGCGGAGATGAGTTCGTCGTCATCCTTCCGGATATTCCGGGGGAGGCCGCGCTCGAGACGCTCGGCGCCCGGATCATCGCGCAGTTTCAGAGCCCGATGATGTACGAGGAGCATCCCTGCACCATCGGTGCCAGCGTCGGTGCGGTGCAGGAGCTCTTCGACCCGCAGAGTACAGATCTGGAAGACCTGCTGCACAAGGCAGACATCGCGCTTGGCGATGTCAAGAGCACCGGTCGCAACGACTATCGCCTCTTTGATGCGTCCATGGGGCGGCGGCGCGAGGATAAGGCCAAGATATCGCGCGACATCACGCGTGGCTTGGCCTTCGACGAGTTTGTCGTTCACTTCCAACCGATTGTCGACGTCTCCTCCGATGCCGTTACAGGGATCGAGATGCTGGCACGCTGGCAGCACCCCGACCTCGGGATGATGCTGCCGGATGCGTTCCTGCCCGCGGCAGAAGCGTATCAGCTGCTGGATGAGTTGGCGCTTCAGGTCCTGGAATGCGGCTGCAACGAGGTCCGCAAATTCCGCTTGGCCGGGCAGGATCTGCCGGTGCTGCATCTCAATCTCTCACGCTCGCAGATCCTGTCGGCGGGCATGATCGACCAGATGAACTGGCGGATCGACAATGCAGGGTTGGCGCCGGAGAACCTTGCGATCGAGGTCAGCGAAAGCGACTGTGTCGGTCGCGGTGCCGATGCGGTGATCGCCAATCTCCAGAGGCTGCGTGATCTTGGCCATCCGACGGTGGTCGATTCCTTTGGCGACGCATCGGGCGCGATCAAATTGCTGGCCCGAACCCGCGCCAGTCAGGTCAAGATCAGCCGCGGTGTCATGAACGGCGTCCGCGACGGTGTGCTGTCTGACGAGGACGGGTTGCTGGTGCGTGCCGCGCTCAGCGCCGGGCAAAGCCTCGGGCTGTCGGTGGTCGGCAAGGGTGTCGAGACCAAGGAGCAGATCAAGGCGCTGCGCAGGCTCGGGGTTACGGAGCTGCAGGGCCTCGCGATCGCGCCGACGATGACGCCGGAGGAACTGGCGGATTGGCTTCCCGGACGCCTGATCGCCAATGATGCGCTGCACCGATCGATCCTCGCGCGCCCTGCGATTGCGGGATAGGGCCCTGAGATCTTTGGGACACGCCGTCCCGGCGGCACCGTGTTTGCTCTGACCCGAACCGCAGGCCGGGAGCAGGCGACCGCGACCGCGCTGATCGACAAAGCTATTGCCGTGCGCGATCCTGAGGACTAGGTGTCCCGCCATCCTGTTCGACCCCACGGGCATTGCATGGCACACCCTCTCAGCGGCGCTGATCTAACCACCCTGTCGCGGGCCTTCCGCGTCGGTGGTGGTGCTGATCGCTGGACCAATGCCGCCGCGATCTGGGGGGCAGCGCTGGGGCGCTGGCCTGCTTCGGCCCTTGAGCGCGTGCTGATCGAGCGCCATCTCCCGGCAACGGGCGATCTCAAGCAACCGATTTTCATCCTTGGCCACTGGCGGTCGGGCACCACGCATCTCTATAACACGATGAGCCTCGGTGCGTTCTCCTATGTTCCGCCCGTCGCCGTCGGCCTGCCCTGGGACATGTTCGGGATTGCCCGCGCCTTCGGCCCGCTGCTCGAGCGCGCGCTGCCCGAGCACCGCTGGATCGACCGCATTCCGGTCACGCCGACCAGCCCACAGGAGGATGAGATCGCCATCGCCTCGATGACCGACCTCTCCTTCTACCACGGCATCTATTTTCCCAAGGCCTTCGATCGGCTGATCGACCGCGGCCTGTTCTTCGACGGCTGCACCGAGCACGAGATCGCGATCTGGGAAGACCGCTTCAGCTATTTCCTGCGCAAAATCGCGCTCAGCCAGGGCAAGCAACTGCTGATCAAGAACCCGGTCTACACCGGGCGCGTCGCGATGCTGCGCCGGATCTTCCCGGATGCAAAGTTCGTGCACATCCACAGAAATCCCGTGGATGTCTTTCTGTCCATGAGAAATTTCTACGCCAAGCTTCTGGGGGTGATGGCGCTGCAAGAGGTGCCGGAGGAGCTCGACATCGACGAGACGATCCTGCGCGTCTACGACCGGATGATGGCGGCTCTGGTGGCGGATACCGCCGATCTCTCGGCGCCTGATTTCGTCGAGCTGCCTTATGCCGAACTGGATGCAGACCCCGTCTCCGCGATCTCGCGGATCTATGACGGGCTGGCGCTGGACGGGTTCGAGGCTGCCCGCCCGGCCTTCGAGGACTACACCGCAAGTGTCCGCAACTTCCAGAAGAACCGATTTGCACCGGACCCGGAGGTGGTCGCCAAGGTCACCGCGCGCTGGGGGGCCTGGATCGAGCATTTCGGCTATGCAGACGTGCTTGGCACCGGGACCGGCTGATGATCCGCCGCATCGTCGCGCTTGGGGTGCTCGTCGTCGCTGTGGCGCTTGTCTGGATCTTTCTGTTTGCCCCGCCCGAACGGCTCGAGGCCCGGTTTGCACACCAGGACTGCCGCAGGGTAGCCGTGACGGACAGCCGGACCGGCCAGCCGGTGATCGGGATCGAGGATTTGGCGCAGGTCCCGGGCGGCGGGCGGATTGTGTTCTCCGCCCATGACCGGGTCGATCCCGCGCTGCCCGATGGCGGCTTGTACGAGACGTCGCTGTTCGAACTGAACGCCGGCGGGGCCATCACGGTCTCCAATCTCGTCGATCTCTCTGAGCGCACGGCACCGTTTCGCCCGCACGGGATCGCGCTCTCGCCCGGCGGGGATCGCCTCGCTGTGATCAATCGGACCGGCCCGGCCGAGGCGCGGATCGAGATCGGTGCCCACGGCCCGCGGACATGGGTGTTGGAGACCCGGCTGAAAGGCGACAAGCTTTGCCGGGCCAACGATCTCAGCTTCTCTGGCGCAGGTCCCGACAGCCTCACGATCACGATTGATCGCGGCGCGTGCCAGCCGTCGATCGCGGACTATATGCCGGGGGCGCGCACAGGGCGCGTGGTGCAGTATGCGGGGCAGGCTTTGACGGACGTGCGCAGCAACTTGACCTTCCCAAACGGGATCGAGGGTGACTGGATCGCCGAGACGCGCGGGCATCGCCTGATCGCGACCGATGGGCGCGAGGTCTTGCTACCGGGCGGGCCGGACAATCTGAACCGTGCCGAGGACGGGACCGTTATCGCTGCGCTGCATCCGAAGCTCGCGCAGCTTGGCCTCTACCTGAACGATTGGTCGGGATCGGCGCCCTCACGTCTTGCGCGGATCAACACCGAGACAGGCCGGGTCGAGATCCTGTTCGATGATCCTGCAGGCGCATTGTTCGCCGCGGCCACCTCTGGCGTTCTGATCGATGGGCACCTGATCGCGGGCTCGGTCCGCGACGCGGGCCTGCTGGTCTGCGAGCCCGGCTGATGACGGTGCTGGTCACAGGGGCTGGCGGCTTTCTCGGCGGCCGGGTGGTGCGGCGGCTGGTGGCCGACGGCACGCCGGTACGCGGCCTCGATGTTGCGTATCCCACGCCGCTGCCGGACGCGGTCGACTGCCGCACCGGCTCGGTCCTGGACCGAGACGCGGTGACCGAGGCGATGCAGGGGGTCGAGACGATCATTCACGCCGCGGCGATTGCCGGTCTGTGGGCGCCGGGCCGGTTCGATCATCAGCGCGTCAATGCCGCCGGAACCTGCCGGGTTCTGGGCGCTGCCCGCAAGGTCGGCGCGCGCATCGTGCATGTTTCGAGCTACGTGACGCTCATCGGGCGCGCACATGACGAGAACCGGGTGCTCGACGAGACGGTCGAGATCCCGCCGACCCAACTGCTTGGCCAGTACCCGCTGTCAAAACGCCAGGCGGAACTGTTCGTCGAGGCAGGGGCCGCCAACGGGATCGACGCCGTTATGGTGATGCCCGCAGCGCCGATTGGTGCGGGCGATGTCTCGCTGACGCCGCCCGCGCGGATGATGGTCGATCTGGCGATGGGCAAGGTACCTGCTCTGCTCGATTGCGTGCTGAACCTGGTGGATGCAGAGGCTGTGGTCGATGCGATCCTTGCGGCGCGGACCAAGGGCGTGGCGGGCGAGCGCTATCTCCTGTCCGGGCACGATATCGCCATGCGTGATCTCGCCGGGATGATTGCAGAGCGGACCGGAGTGCCTGCACCAAAACGCACCGTCCCGACCGGTGTTGCCCTTGCGGCAGCGAGGGGCGAGGCCGTGCTGGCCCGTCTCACGCGGCGCCCGCCGACGGCACCTTTAACCGGTGTGCGGATCGCTGCGCGACGGTGCAAATTTGACAGCGCTAAAGCCCGAGAGACGCTCGGTTTTGCGCCGCGGTCTCTGGAAGATTGCCTCGACGAAGCGTTCAAGGACTTTCGCGTCCGTGGCCTGATCGCGCAAAACCCGGTCTAGGACCGGGCTTCAGGGGTAGGTGCGGCCCTTCCACTGCCCGCCGCGCCCACGCCAGTGCTGAACCGCCGAGCCGATGGTCATACCGGTGTAGATGATCGCTGCGATCGGCAGCGTCAGGCTCCATGACCAGTGCATGCCATAGCGCTGCACCGTCATGGAATAGGCCGTGCCCATCCACCACAAGGCGACATAACCCGCTGCGAAGGTGATCGGATCGAAGGGGCTGAACGGCAGCAGTCCGCTGACCACCACCACCATCGCGGCAATCGGCACCAGATAAAGCAGCGCCATCCCTGCGATGCAGGCCAGCAGCATCAGGGGTGAGCGGTCCAGTTGCGCGTAAGCCGTGCGCGAGACCATGGTCCAGATCGAGGCAAAATCGCGATTGTCCCGCAGGCTGATCACCTCGCGGTCCGCCAGCCCCAACCAGATCCGCTGCCCGCCATCATGGTGCTTGATCCGTCGGGCGAGAGCGCAGTCGTCGATCAGCTCATCCTTGATCTCGGCCACGCCGCCCGCGGCCTCGAGGATGTCGCGGCGCACCAGAACGCATCCCCCGGCCGCGGCTGCAACCTTGTGGCCGGGCTGATTGACCAGCGGGAACGGATAAAGCTTCTGGAAGAAAAACACGAAAGCCGGGATCAGCAACGACCCCCAGATACCGCGCGAGTCCAGCCGCGCCATCAGCGAGACCAGCGCGAGGTCATGGCCCTCGGCGAAGGACACCATGCTGGCCAGCGTGCGGTGCTCGTGCAGGATATCGGCGTCGGTCAGCAACACGTAGCGCGCGTCGGGCGCGATGTCCTTGGCCTCTTCCAGCCCGGCGGCGACAGCGTTCATCTTGCCGGACCAGCCCTCGGGCAGGGGCGGTGCCGGGATCACGGTTACATCCAGATCGCCCGCGGCCTCCTGCGCCAGTTGGGCGGTGGCGTCCTCGGAGCCGTCATCAACCACGATCACGTGGAGCGTGCCGGGATAGAGCGCCTCGGCATGCGCATGCACGACCTTGTCGATTGTCTCGGCTTCATCCCGCGCGGGGATCACGGCGACAACCTCGGGCCACGTGCCCGGTGGGCCGGCCTCGGGCAATCGCTGGTCGCCACGCCAGAACCCGCCCCAGAAGGCGATCAGTGCAAACCAGGCGGCACAGGCCATGAGAGAGAGCAGCAACATCTCCTGCGTCTTACGCGTCCGGTGCCATCTTCTCAAGCGATGACCTTGGGTTACGTGATTCTCTGTGATCGGCTCGTGCATTGTGTTCGCAGGTGCAAACGACTATGTTCCACAGCTAACGAATAAGGGGAAACCGGGCAGGGACATGGAACAGCGGTTGACGGCGTGGCCGGAAACTGTGGAAACCCCTTCTGGCAAGGGCGCGGACGACGAGAATTTTCCCGTCGGGTCAATCCTTATTGCGCGCGCTTTGCGTCCCCATGTCGCGCGGTTCTACGCCTTCGCACGTGCAGCAGACGACATTGCGGACAATCCGGCGCTGAGCTCTGCGGACAAGATCGCGCGTCTGGATGCGTTCGAGGCGGGGCTGGACGGGTCCGGTCCCGAGAAAGCGCGGCGTCTCGGCGAGAGCCTGGCGGAGACGGGTGTGCCGGACCGCCATGCGCGCGACCTGCTGGCTGCCTTCCGGCAGGACGCGACCAAGACGCGCTATGCCGATTGGGCGGAACTGATCGGTTATTGCGAGGTGTCGGCGAACCCGGTCGGTCGCTATCTGATGGATCTGCACGGCGAGGACCGGGCGTGGTGGGGGCCGTCGGATGCGCTCTGCACGGTGCTCCAGATTATCAATCACCTGCAGGACTGCGCCGACGACTACCGCGAGATGGACCGGGTCTACATCCCCGGGGATTGGCTTGCGGAGGAAGGGCTTGGGGTCGACGCCCTGACCGCGTCCGCCGCCGCTCCGGGATTGCGCCGGGTGATCGACCGGATGCTGGACGGTTGCCAGGAGCTGCTGGCGGTTGCCCGGACCGCGCCCGGTCGGCCTCGTGCCCGCCGTCTGCATGCCGAGTTTGTTGTGATCCGGACGCTCGCCGAACGTCTGGCGGCGCGCCTGGCACGGCAGGATCCTTTGGCAGAAGGGGTCAAGCTTTCGAAATGGGATTTCGCGGTGGCGGCTCTCACCGGCCTCGGCGCTCTGATCTCGCCGGAGGGCCGGGCATGACCGTGACCGACCTCTCTCCCGCCCCAGCCGCTGCGGGCGTCACCCCGCAGGAGGTTGTGGATCACATCACCTCGGCGGCTAAGACGTCGTTCGATTTCGGAATGAAGCTGCTGTCGCGCCCACGGCGCGAGGCGATGCGCGCGGTCTATGCGTTCTGCCGGGTGGTTGACGACATCGCGGATGGCGATCTGCCGGTGGAGCAGAAGCGCACGCTGCTGGCGGACTGGCGCGGCGAGATTGACCGGCTCTACGACGGAGCACCGAACTCGGCCATCGGGCAGGCCCTGGTCGGTCCGATCCAGCGCTACGATCTGCCCAAGGGTGAGTTCCAGAAGATGATCGAGGGAATGCTGATGGACGCCAATGGCCCCATCGTTGCGCCCTCGATGATGATGCTGTCGCAATACAATCGCTGCGTCGCGGGGTCGGTCGGCATGGTGTCGATGCGGATTTTCGGGGCCTGGCGCGGGGTTGTCTCGGAACGGTTCGCGCTGCGTCTGGCCGATGCGCTGCAACTGACCAACATCCTGCGCGATGTCGAGGAGGATGCCGGGATCGGGCGGATCTATCTGCCCGCTGGCATTCTGGCCGAGCATGGCATCGAGCCCGACTGTGCCACCATCGCCCGTCATCCAGCGCTGCCCTTGGCCAAGATCGCCTTGGGCGCACGGGCGCGGCAGTCGTACACCGAGGCACGGGCCGAGATCCGCAACCATGGCCGGATCTCGCTGGCGCCTGCGCTTGCGATGCTCGGGGTCTATGAGGCGTATCTCGATCAGATGGAAGCAGCAGGGTTCGCCAACGGTTTCGAGCCGGTGCAGACCAAGCGAGAAAAGGTCCGCAACGGGCTGCGTGCCGTTTTCTTCGCGGGCGCGCGCAAGTGACGGCCGGGACGGTTCATATCGTGGGAGCGGGTCTGGCCGGGCTCTCGACGGCGACGATCCTGGCCGGGCAGGGCCGCACTGTGGCGGTCTACGAGGCCGCACCGCATGCCGGTGGACGGTGCCGGACGTTCTGGGACCCACGGCTCGAGCGCCATGTCGACAATGGCAACCATCTGCTGCTGACCGGGAATCGTTCGGCCCGGGCCTATCTTGATCGGATCGGCGGGACGGAGCGGATGGAGATCCTGCCAGAAGCCGCGTTCCCGTTTGCCGATCTGGGCGACAAAACGCAGTGGCGCGTGCGCCTGAACGCAGGTCCTGTGCCCTGGTGGGTGACCCGCCCCGACCGGCGCATTCCGGGCACCGGGATCATGGACTATGTCAGGGGCGCCGGGCTGGCGCTGGCGGGGGCTGGCCGTACGGTGGCCGAGGCAATCCGCGACCGCGGCGCGATCTGGACCCGGTTCTGGGAGCCGCTAACGCTGGCCGCGCTCAACACCACGCCCGAGCGGGCCGCGGCACCGCTGCTCTGGAAGGTTCTGTCCGAGACCTTTGCGCGCGGCGCCGCCCATTGCCGCCCGATGCTGGCGCCTAGGGGTTTGGGGACGGCTCTGGTCGATCCGGCGGTCTCGTATCTGGCACGCCATGGGATCGAGATCGCTCATGACCATGCGCTGAAGGGCGTCACGACGGGCGATGGCCGCCTGACCGCGCTGCATTTTGCCAATGGACATACGGTCGATCTTGCGCCCGAAGATCATGTCGTCGCCGCGCTGCCGCCGACGCGCCTGAAATCCGCGATGCCCTGGATCGACGGCCCGCGTGACGATGCCGCGATCCTGAACGCCCATTTCGTAATCGACGCTCCATCGCGCCTTGATGGGTTGCCGCCGATCACAGGGCTGATCAACTCGCGCACCCACTGGGTTTTCCTGAAAGGCGATGTGGTGAGCCTGACGATCTCGGCCGCCGACCGTCTGGGTGTGATGGACGAAGCGCCGGACGAGCTGCTCCCCGCCCTTTGGGAGGAGACATGCCTGGGCCTCGGCCTCTCGGGCGCTAGGTACACCGCCGGGAGGATCAACAAGGAACGCCGCGCAACAATAGACCAATCACCGGCGGAATGCGCCAAAAGGCCCGTTGCGCGTGCAGGACTTGCAAATTTAACGCTGGCAGGCGATGGCACCCGGACCGGGCTGCCCGCAACCATCGAGGGTGCAATACGGTCAGGCGAGACAGCAGCGAAGCTCGCGGCCTGAGGGACAGACGATGAATGATACGACCTTGAATTTCTTGAGGGCTGCCCCGGTTGATGCGCGCGCCGAGCGTGAAGGCCTGATCCGTACGCAGACCGAGGCGTTGTGGGATCATCAGCAGGACGATGGGCACATCGTGTTCGAACTGGAGGCTGATTGCACGATCCCGGCGGAATACATCCTGCTGCGGCACTTCCTTGGCCAGATCGACGAGGCGCGGGAGACCCGGATCGCCCGCTATCTGCGCAAGGTGCAGAACCCGGACGGGTCCTGGCCGCTGTTCCATGACGGGCCGGGGAACATCTCGGCGACGGTCAAGGGATACTGGGCGCTGAAACTGATCGGCGAGAACATCGAAGCGCCGCACATGGCGCGGGCGCGGTCATGGCTGCTGGGGCAGGGCGGTGCAGCCCGGGCGAATGTCTTCACCCGGATCGCCATGGCATTGTTCGGGCAGGTGCCCTGGCGCGCGGTGCCGACCATGCCGGTCGAGTGCATGCTGCTGCCGAAGTGGTTCCCGTTCCACATGTCGAAGATCGCGTACTGGTCGCGCACCGTTCTGACGCCGCTTCTGGTGTTGTATGCCAAGCGCGCTCGGGCCGAGAACCCGACCGGGCTCGACATTCGCGAGCTTTTCGTGACACCGCCCGAGGACCACAAGGTCTACAACATCAATCCGACCGGGAGCCGGATCGGCGACTTGTTCCTGAAGCTCGATCAGGGACTGCGCGTGGTCGAGCCGTGGCTGCCCAAGGTCTCGCGCGAGAAGGCGATCAAGGCCTGTGAGGAGTTCACGATTGCGCGCCTGAACGGTGAGGACGGGCTTGGTGCGATCTATCCTGCCATGGCCAATGCGGTGATGATGTTCCGGGTGCTGGGGTATCCGGATGACCACCCACACATGGTCACAGCCATGGATGCGGTCGAAAAACTGATGACCGAGCGGGGTGAGGATCTATACTACCAGCCCTGCCTTTCACCGGTCTGGGATACCTCGTTGGCCGCGCATGCTCTGATGGAGGCTGGCGACCGCGACGATCCGCGCCTGATCTCGGCGCTGGATTGGCTGGCCTCGAAGCAGATCCTCGATCATGTCGGCGATTGGGCGGTGCGGCGCCCGAACGTGCGCCCTGGAGGCTGGGCGTTTCAGTACGAGAACCCGGACTATCCGGATGTCGATGACACCGCCGTCGTCGCTTTGGCGATGCACCGCTGCGATCCCGGGCGCTATGCCGAGAACATCGATCGGGCCTGCGAGTGGCTGGCGGGGATGCAGTCGCGCAATGGCGGCTGGGGTGCGTTCGATCCGGAAAACGAGCACTACTACCTCAACTCGATCCCGTTCGCGGATCATGGCGCCTTGCTTGATCCGCCCACGGTGGATGTGACGGCGCGCTGTGTCGGCTGCCTCGCTCAGGTTGACCGTGACGCGTTTGCCGACAACATCCAGCGCGGGATCGGCTTCATCAAGCGCGAGCAGGAGGAAGACGGCTCGTGGTTTGGGCGCTGGGGTGCGAATTACATTTACGGCACGTGGTCGGCCTTGGTCGCGCTGAAAGGCGCGGGCGAGGACATGCAACAACCCTACATCCGCCGGGCGGTCGCGTGGCTGAAGTCGCGCCAACGCCCCGATGGCGGCTGGGGCGAGGGGCTTGAGACCTATGAGGATTGGGGTGCCGGGTTCGCGCGCACCTCGACGCCGTCGCAAACGGCGTGGGCGCTGCTCGGGCTGATGTCGGCGGATGAAGTCGAGAGCGATGCCGTGACACACGGCATCCGCTGGCTGGACGAAGCGCCGCGCGATGGTGCGCGCTGGGACGAACAGCACTTCACCGGGACCGGCTTTCCGAAGGTCTTTTATCTGAAATACCATGGGTATGCCGCGTTCTTCCCGCTTTGGGCGGTGGCACGGTACGAGAGCCTGATGGCCTCGAACGACCGGCAGGTGCCGTGGGGGATCTGACGCTGCGCCGCCTTTTGGGAGACGGGCCCCCCCCCCCCGCCTCCCAAAAGGCGGCGCATCTGGCTGGCGTGCGTGCTTGCCCTTCTGAGGTAGTATGGCCGGGATCGGCATCATCTGTGGCATGGAGGCGGAGGCCCGGGCATTGGGAGATCGGGCCTATGACGATCGCATCTCCGTGGCGATCTCCGGCGCGCGACCTCATCTGGCGGAGACAGCTGCGCGGACCTTTGCCGGGCGCGGTGTCGGATGTCTTGTAAGCTTTGGTATTGCGGGAGCGCTGGAGCGGGGCCTGACGCCTGGTGATCTGCTCGTTGGCAGGGCCGTGGCGACCGGGATGGTGACCATTCCCCTCGCCAATCCAGGGGCCAATGTGCCGGGGCGACGGGTCAGCCTCGCAGGCTCGGACACGATTGTCCCCGATGCGGCGGCCAAGGCGGATCTGGCGCGGGTCACGGGTGCGGCGGCGGTGGATATGGAGACGCACCGTGTTGCTCTCGCCGCCCGGGACTTCGGCATCCCGTGCTACGCCATTCGGGCTGTCTCGGACCCGGCGGATCGGGCGTTGCCGGCATCCGCTGCAGATGCTTTGGGCGAGGATGGACGGCCAAGGATCGGCCATGTGTTGCTCGGCCTCGCACGGCGCCCCCAGGATCTTCCGGCATTACTGTCCGCCAAACGCGACAGTGATGCCGGGTTGGCCTCGCTGCGCGCGGTTGCGGATGATCTGATGTCGGCTTTGATCGACCTCTGAATGGTCAAAACTTAGATCTGGCCGTTCTCGCGATAGGCGTCGAACCCGCGGGAGGTCAGATCCGAAAGCTCGGCAAAGAGCGCCTCATCCGGTTTGCGAAAGTTGAAACAGGATTTGCCCTGCATCCGTTTGCGCAACCCCTCCGAGATCGGCTCCAGCAGGGACGGGTAGACGTAGACCGGCATCAGGTGAAAGCTGGTGTAGCTTTTCTTGAACTTGACCGCGCCGAAGAACAGTTCCTTGCCGTTTGGCATGACATGGTGACTGTCGAGGACATAGTCGGTGTCTGTGTCCGCAATCACCTTCAGCCGGTCGGCGTAGGGCGTCAGGATGGTCTTCAGCGCGGTGAAGACCTCTGCCACAGGGCTACTCCGCCGCGATCTTGTTCAGCCGGTTCATTTCCTCGGCGACAATGCGCTCGTGATGCTCTTCCGCGGGGCGCGCCTTGGAGAGATCGATCTCCTTGGCCATCGCGCCGTCAGTGCGCAGCCCCGTGACGGCAAGCTTCAGCATCTTCAGCGGATTGGAGAAGGCGATGTTGGCCGCGGTCGGCTCATAGCCGCAATGGGCCATGCAGTCCGCGCATTTCTCGTAGTTGCCGGTGCCGTATTTCTCCCACTCTGTGGTTTCCATCAGCTCGGCATAGGACTGGGCATAGCCTTCGCCCAGTAGGTAGCACGGCTTCTGCCACCCAAAGACGTTGCGCGTCGGCATGCCCCACGGGGTGCACAGCATCTCCTGGTTGCCGAGCAGGAAGTCGAGGAACAGCGGCGAGTGGCTGAGGTTCCACTGTGATCCACGCTGTTTGCCGATTTTCCAGACCTCGCGGAAGAAGGTCTTGGTCTTTTTGCGGTTCAGGAAGTTTTCCTGGTCCGGTGCGCGTTCATAGGAGAAGCCCGGCGAGAGCGAGATCCCGACACCCAATGCCGAGGCGTAGTCGAGGTAATCCGCCAGTTCCTCGGCCGGGTAGCCATCGAAGATCGTCGCATTCACGTTGACGGCGAAGCCCGCATCCTGCGCGGTCTTAATGGCCTTGACGGCGCGCTCGAAAACGCCCTTCTGATCGACCGCCTTGTCGTGGTGCTCCTTCAGCCCGTCGAGATGGACCGAAAAGAATAGATAGGGCGACGGCTCGAACAGCTTGAGTTTCTTCTCGAGCAGGAGTGCATTGGTGCAGAGCGATACGTATTTCTTCCGCTCCACCAGGCCGCGGACGATCTCACCGATCTCCTTGTGGATCAGTGGCTCGCCGCCCGGGATCGCAACCATCGGGGCTCCGCATTCCTCGGCGGCTTCCCAGCATTGCTCAGGGGTCAGGCGCCGGCCGAGGATAAGCTCGGGGTAGTCGATCTTGCCGCAGCCGGGGCAGGCGAGATTGCACTTGAACAGCGGCTCGAGCATCAGGACCAGCGGATAGCGCTTGTTCCCCTTAAGCTTTTGCTTCGCGATATAGGCGGCGACCGCCATCTGTTGCCGGAAGGGCACACCCATTCGCCTGTCTCCTGTCCCGTGCGGCCACTTTTGTGCGGCGCGTCATCGTCGTTACATACTTCGTGAATTGCCCGCGTCAACCCGGCGCTGCCGCGGGCGTGAGGATGTCACAGGGAATTGCGCTGCATGTGGGTCAGAACCGCCTCGGCGCCGCCGCTGTCGATCATGGCAGCGAACTCCTCACGCTTGAGCACAAGGAACGACGTGCCGCCGACCATCACATCGATCACCTGGGCGCCGCGATCGGGAAACTCCCGCACGCGCCAGTCGACCGGCAGATCGCCGCCATTCGGGCGCAGGAAGGTCGAACTGACCAGAACATCCCGGCGCACCTTGCGCGCATCGCCAAGGGTCGGTGCCGTGTCCAGCCCCTTCTGGAACTGGTGCTGGTAGAGATGTGCCAGAAACCCCGGCAGCAGCGACCGGAAGTTCGAGCGCTGGTCGTCCGTGAACGCGTCCGAGCGGCTCTCGATCAGGAAACGCTCCCAGACATCGAAGGCGAATGCCGACGAGATCGCGCCGCGCAGAGCGGTGCCGTTGCCATTGCCGGTCAGAGCGCTGTGCGCTTCGGCCAACAGGCGCTCGGTCACCTGAATGGCGCGGTCCTGTTTTTCGTCCGCGTGGACGGGGCCTGCGCTGGCGATGCCGAGCGCGAGTGATGCCACGACCGCGAGGATCTGGATCATGCGAAACATGTGCCTGCCTTTTTTTGCTTGCCTCGTGCAGGTAAAATGCCGGGTTGCTCGGTTTCCGTCGAGGAGATTGCGAATTTGTGACCCGATTAGTGACTTTTCAGCCACCGCATGATCGCAGGTGTGAGCGCAAGGACACACAATATCGCGGCACTCATGGCGACAGCCAACAGAACGCCCATGCTGGCGGTACCCTGGTGGTCGCTGAGCGACAGGGTCCCGAAGGCGGCCATTGTCGTCAGGGCAGAGACGATGACGGCCCGCGGCGTCGATGTGGTGAAGACCGCGCCAGGCGCGCGGCGCTCTCGGATCGCGATGTGGATCCCGCTGTCAATACCGATGCCGATCAGCAACGGGAGCACGATCACATTGGCGTAGTTGAAGGGCATGTTCAGCAGAACGCTCATGCCGGCGGTCATCACGGCGGCGAAGCCGAGCGGTACCATGATGGCCACCATGTCCGTCAGCCGCCGTGTGGCGACCCACCCGAGGAGCCCTGTTGCGAGCGCCGCGATCAAAACCGCCTGAAGGATTGACCGGCTGACGGTATCGGCCGCGGCCTGAAGCTGGATAGGACCGCCGGAGGCTTCTGCGCTGATCTCAGTCACGGCGGTCACGAAGCGCTCGAGCGCCGGGGAAAACCCAAGATCCTCCTGCGGGACGACCTCGACCCGGTGCACGCCTGTGGGCGAGACGAAGCGGTCATACATCTGGCGCGGCAGATCCTGCGCGGTGACCATGTCCGCCTCGAGCATGCCGCTGAGCCGGTCAACCAGCAGGTTGAAGTAGAGAAAGAGATCGGTCTCGAGCGCCGCGTCGGTCTCGGGCGTCCGCGACGTGCGATAAGCACTGAGGGCGGCTTTGAGACGCTCCGAGCCAGGGCTTCCCGGCGTGAGGCGTTCGAAAAGCGAGTTCAGCGCGTCAGCCTCGTTTTCGGGCTCATCGATCAGATCAGTCGGCTGACCTGCCACCGCGTGGTCGATCGACGGCGCCGCGAGATCGAGCAGGTCGAGCTTGCGCTCTTGCTCGACGGGCACGAGATCGCTGATCGAGATGGCGGCGCCCACGAAATCCGACGCCTCGAGCGCGCGCGCCATGTCACGGGCCTCGGCCGCGGTCTCGGTGACGACACTGGCGCGGTAGGGCGTTGTCTCCGGCTCGAGCGCCAGTGCCTGGAATGTACGGACCGATGGTGCCTCGGGGTCGCGCAGGCCCATCGGGTCGGCATCGAAGCGCACCTGGCTGGCGGGCAGGATTGCCGCCAGCCCGACCGCGATCACGATCATCGGGATCGCCGGGCGAAACCCGAAGCGGGGCAGGTCCACAGTCGCATCACCGGGTTGCCCCGCCAAGCCGGGACGCAACGCCAGCCCTGCCGGGATCAGCGTGATCGCTGTCGTGAACGCGATCAGAACACCTGCGGCTCCGATCAGGCCAAGCTGGCTCATGCCAGCGAAATCCGTGAACGCGAAGGCGAGAAATGCCAGCGCCGTCGTCGCGGCACTCAGCCCCAGCGCCAGACCGGTGCGCCGCCCTGTCAGCGTGATCGCGTCATCCAGTTGCGAGCCATGGCGGCGCTGCTCGCAGATATGCGCCAGCACATGGATGGCGAAATCGATCCCAAGGCCGACGAGCAGCACGACAAAGGCGACCGAGACTAGGTTCAGCTGTCCCACTGTCAGCGCGGCGAACCCGGTCGTGATAACAAGCGAGACGATCAGCGATGCCAGCGCCAGCAGCGACCGCCCGATCGATTGCAGTCCGACCGCAAGGATGACCGCGACAAAGACCAGCGACAGCGCCAGCGACAGCGCGATGGTGCCAAGGACGCTCTCCATCTCCTCGGCACGCAGGGCAGGCTCGCCGGTCACACCGATGCGCACGGGTCGCACCAGATCCGGCGGCAGATCGGCGATGATCCCGTCGATCACCGCGAGCGCCGGTTTGGCGGGGCTGAGGCGCGCGCGGTCCAGAATTGGCACAACGGTGATCACGCGGGTCACGCGCTTCAGCGCATCTTCGCCCTCGAGCACCGACGTCCAGGCGAACCCGCGGGCCTTTCCCGCCCTGCGCGCCTCGAGCACCTCTGCTGTCTCGGCATAGAGCCGGTCGAGCGCATCGGCGCTGATCTCGGACCGCTCGGTCAGAATCGCCGCTTCATTGAGCGAGGCAAAGAACGTCTCGATGGTCGGGTCGGTCCGCAACCGCGCCAGCAGGTTCGCCGACTTTGACAATCGCGTGAAGTTGCGGTCGACCTCCTCGGTCGTTCGGTACATGAAGCCGTGCGCGACCAGGAACGGATCGACCGAAGGCGCGAAGACCGAGGCGATCCAGTCGGGGGCTGCGTTCAGCCTGTCCACGATCTCGGTGACCACGGTGTCGGCCGCATCCGCATTGCCGGATTGCACGACGATGGCGACCGATGATTTCAGGTAGGGAAACGCCGTGTTCAGGGCCTGGGCACGCTGTTGGGCTGGTAGATGCGCGGCGATCATCTTCGAGCTGTCCGCATCGACACCCAGCCGTGTTGCGGCAAGTCCTGATCCCAGAACCAGAGCCACAACGAGCGCGATCACAATCCACGGAAGGCGCGACGCCATGACCATGATCGCAGCGACAGCGCGGTCTGCGGCGGTCAGATCCGAGCCGGAAGGTCTGTTCCCCATTGCGCCCCACTTGTGATGCTCGACACTGGTATTAATCGCCGCAACGCACTAACTTGACGCCGTGTTGGGCAAAGAAATCGCTGCGCCGCGGAGAGGCCGTCGTGCAGCCTGCTTGCAGGAGCATCTGATGGTACCCTCCTTTGGCGTCAAGACTATAACGGCGCTCGTCATGGCACTTGTGCTCTCGGCCTGTGCCTCGACGGGGCCGCGGGACGGGTTGGCCGCAACGGACAATTACGAACCTTTCAGCCGGGTCGCTCACACGAACAACGTGCGCATCGACCGGTATTTCATACGCCCGGTCTCGCAGGGCTATGACTTCGTGACGCCGACGGTGTTCCAGCACATGATCACCAACGGGCTGAGCCATATCGATCTGACGAACGATTTCATCAACTACGCGTTGCAAGGCGATGTCGAGGAGACACTGGACACGCTCGGGCGGTTTACGCTGAACACGATCCTGGGGATGGGTGGATTGCTCGACCCGGCGACGGAGTTCGGGATCGCCAAGGACGACACGGATTTCGGCCTGACGCTCGCCAGCTACGGCGTGGGCGAGGGCAGTTATCTGGTGCTGCCGATCATCGGGCCGACCACGATGCGCGACAGCGCCGGTTTCATTGTCGACCGGGCCTTCAGCCCGCTGACATATCTCGGTCCGCTGACGGCGGTGGACGGCGTGGGGCCTGTTGTCACCGGGCTTGGCTTTGTCGATGCGCGGACGCGCAACGCCGATCTGATCGACGAGGTTCTCTACAACAGCGAGGACAGCTATGTGACCCTGCGCGCCGCCTATCTGCAGAGACGTCGGGCGCAAACGGGTGCCGGCGGTGATCCGGCAGACAACCTGCCGGACATTTTCGACGATGCACCCGAGCAGCAGTGATCTGATGCAGGTTTGGCACCGCGTGACATGCGCGGTGCCGTTCGTCTGACCGGATCGGCTTCAGGTCAGGCGACGCGCCACTTCTGCGATGTGTGCTGGGCCCACCTCACAGCAGCCACCGATGATCGTTGCGCCCATCTTGGCCCACGCCTCGGCAAACGCGGCATAGGCCGCTGGTGTGAGATCTGTGCGTGCTGAGAGTGCGCGTACCGTCGCACCGACCTGCACGAAACTCTCAGAGATCTCGGTGAACCCGTTGGCATAGGCGCCAAAAGGCATGTCGATGCCCTTTATGACATCAACGGCGGTGGTTACGGCCTCGGGCGTCGTGCAGTTGATGAGCAACGCGTCGACCCCGCCCATCCAGTCCATCACATCTTCCAGGGGCTCGCCCGAGCGCAACTTTGTGCCGTCATGATCTGCCACGGATACGGCGAGCCAGACAGGCTTGCCATGCCCGGATGTCGCGGCCACTGTGGCCCTCAGCTGGTCGATCGCCGAGACGGTCTCGATCAGGAAGAGGTCGACATGGGGTGCCTGAAGGCGGCATATCTCGTCGAACCGTGCGACGGCATCGCCGGGCAGCGGTCCTGTCCTGTAGGATCCGATCAGAGGGCCGATTGCTCCGGCCACCTTCCCGTGACCGGCGGCGTCGCGGGCAGCGCAGGCGATCTCGCATCCTGTCCGGTGCAGGGTCTCGAACTGATCGTCCAGACCCGCCGGGATCAGCCTGTCGTGATGAATGGCGTAGGTGTTCGTGGTCGCCACCATCGCGCCCGCCGCGAAGAAATCGTCATGGACCGCACGCACCAGTTCAGGCTCGTTCAGCATGACCCGAGTCGACCAAAGAGGCGTGGGCGCCGCCGAGGTCCGGGCCATCAACTCCTGCCCCATCCCGCCATCCAGGATCGTGATCATCCGCGTTCTCCAACATTGTCCGCGAGGGGAAATGGTGCGCCAAGCGGCATCTGTCCAGTGACATCGCGCAAATTGCTGTCTGCCAGGCTTGTGTCAGCCCTGGCACCGCGACGTGTCCCGCGCCGCTAGGCCTTGCGTTTGTCAGAAAGCAGGTGCACCCGCCTCTCTTCGGCGAGGGCATGCAAGGCGGCCATATCGGGGTCCTTGATCCCGAGATCACCGAGATGGCGCACCAGCGAGTCGAGATAGTCGAAGTTCGGCCCGAGCCGCCCCTCCGCGCTGGCGATGATCTCCGCCGCGTCGCGCTTCTGCATGTTCTCGACATAGCGATGGTTGGCGCAATCCATCACGAAGACCAGCGCCTCGACAGAGCCTTGCGGGGTCTCGACCGTGCGGAACAGCGGGCGATAGGTGCCCGAGAACATTTCTCTGCGCCACATGAACTCGGTCTCCTGATCGACCAAAGCCGCCGGGATCCGGAACACCACGCCATCGCATTGGCCGCCTTCTTCAAGCGCTGCCATCAGGCCAGGCTGCTCACGCGTGCCGCGCCCGCCCTCGATGCGCATGCAGAAGCTGCGCCGCCACCCGGGCAGGCGGCCAAGACGGTATTCCTCGACCTGAACGGCAGGGTCCCAGATCAGCGAGCCATAGGCAAAGACCCAAAGATCCTGATCGAGGCGGCCCGCCAAGACAGTGCGGCGGTTCGCCTCGCGGTCGTCGTGTTCCATGCGCCAGCCCGGTGGCCAGCCCTCGCTTTCGGCCTGAGCATCAAGTTCGGCGAACCGCTCGAGGCCAAAGCGCATTTCGGACTGATCCGGCGGCGTGATGCAGGGTCGGAGATCCGGGACGTGACGAAAGACATGATCGGCGAAGGGCATGGCGTTGCCTAGCCCGTTTGGCGCGGGTGTGGCCACCGGAAAGTGCGCTATGACCTCCGGGGGCGCCCCTCAGATGCATCTCACGCTCAGCGGAGCGGCTTGGTCGCCTTCAAGATGGCGGCGACCAGAGCATCCCGATCAGTGGCCAGTGCTTCCTGATCGCGGTCACCCGCCGCGGCGAGCACGCCCTCGTAGAGCGTCTTCCGGGTCGCCTCGTCCAGCCGCGGGTCGCCCATGTCGTCCCACCAGCCATGGAAGCTGTCGGCGAAGTGGTCCATATAGGCCTTCAGCCCGCCTGGGCCGGCGGCGAGGTGCCAGATCATGTTCGGCCCCATGGCGGCCCACCGTACGCCGGGGCCGGCCCAGATCGCCTTGTCGACATCCTCGACCGTTGTCACGCCCTCGCTTACCATGCTGATCGCTTCTCGCCACAAAGCCGCTTGCAGCCGGTTCGCGACATGGCCGGGGATTTCCTTCAAGACGCGAATGGTCACTTTGCCAAGGGCGGCGTAGATCGCCTCGGTGCGCTCCAGCACGCCGGGCGCTGTCGCTTCGTTGGCCATAACCTCGACCAGGGGGATCAGATGTGGCGGGTTGAACGGATGCCCGAGCACAAGGCGCGAGGGATCGCTCCACCCCGCCTGCATCTGGGACAGCGTCAGACCGGAGGCAGAGGACGACACGATCGCCTCTGCGCCCATGGCAGGTTCGATGTCGCCGAACATCTGTTGCTTGATCGCAAGACGCTCGGGCACGCTTTCCTGAATGAAGGCGGCGCCCTCCACGGCCTCGGCTGCCGTATGATGAAAGGTCAGCGCGCCCCGCGTCCCGTTCCCGGTCAGGCCGAGCTCGGTCATCACCGGCCAGGCGGCGTCGATATAGCCCTGCAGCCGGTCCTCGGCGCCGTCGGCCGGATCGAATGCCCGCACGGGGTGGCCATGGGCGAGGAACAGCGCGGCCCAGGAGGCACCGATCACGCCGGTGCCGATCACGGCATAGGTCTTTGACATCAGAACAGTCCCGGGTTGAGAGGGGAGGACGCCGTCATGCCGCCATCGACCGTGAACATCTGGCCGGTCGCGAACCCGGCCTCGTCCGAGGCAAGCCAGACCGCCATCGCGGCAATGTCCTCTGGCTGCCCGAAGCGCCGCACGGGGTGGCGGGCGATGGCGTCCTTACGCGCGGCATCGGGGCTGCGCGCCAGGTCGAAGCCTGCCTCGAGCATCCCGGTTTCGATCCAGCCCGGGCAGATCGCATTGCACCGAAGGTGCGGCCCGTGATCGACGGCAATCGAGCGTGTGAGCCCATGCACGAAGGCTTTGGACGCATTGTAGAGCGCCATGCACGGGTCTGCGACATGGCCCGAGATCGAGCCGATATTGATGATCGAACCGCCGGGCCGCAGCGCGGGGATCGCGGCGCGGCAACAATTGAACACGCCCCGGCAATTTGCACCGACAACCAGATCCCAATCGGCATCGGTCGAGTCCGCCACGGACTTTTCGACCTGCACGCCTGCATTGTTGACAAGGATATCAAACGGCCCCGCGCTTTCGATCAGTGCAGCCGCCTGAGCCGGGTCGGACACGTCTGCCCTGACCCACGCGGCCCCGGGCACCTCGGCTGTGCCGCGGCCACAGGTGATGACCTCGGCGCCCTCGGACAGGAACGCCTCGACAATGGCGCGCCCGATGCCCTGCCGCCCGCCGGTGACGACAGCCCGTTTCGCAGACAGCCTCATCACCGCCGTCCCCCTTCATCTTGCCAGAAATACCTATGCAGCCTCTCAGCCATGCGCGACCATGACGTGGCGGATCGAGGTGTAGGCCTCCAAGGCATAGACCGACATATCGCAGCCCGTGCCCGAACCTTTCATGGCCGCCCACGGCATCTCGGGCGTGCCGACGCCATGCGTGTTCACCCAGGTGAACCCGTATCTCAGGCGCGAAGAGACAGCCATGGCCCGGCCCACATCCCGGGTCCAGACAGACGAAGCCAACCCGTATCGGGACGTGTTCGCCCAGCGGATCGCATCCTCGGTCTCGGAAAAGCGGGATATGGTGACAACCGGGCCAAACACTTCGTCTGTGGCAATCTCGGCATCATTGTCGACATTGGCCACGACCGTCGGGCGGTAGAAGAAGCCGGGGCGATCCACAGAGCTGCCGCCCGTTGCGACCTCGGCCATGCCGGAGGCCCGATCCACGAAGCCGGCAACCCGATCGCGCTGGGCCGCGGAGATGATCGGGCCCATTTCGATGCCGTTCTCTCGAGGCGCTCCGATCTTGATCGATCCAACCGCCGAGGCGATGTCGGCCACAACGCGGTCATAGACCGTGTCGGCCACCATGATCCGGCACGGCTGAGCGCAATCCTGCCCGGCATTGAAGTATGATCCGCCCCGGACCGTCTCGACCACCGCATCAAGATCGGCATCGTCGAACACGATCACCGGGGCCTTGCCGCCCAGCTCGAGATGCACGTGTCTGATTTGCTGCGAGGCGGCGCGCATTGCCGCCATTCCGGTGGCCGGGGAGCCTGTCACCGTGATGGCCTCGACGTCGGGATGATTGATCAGCCGGTCGCCGATGGTCGGACCGCCGCCATGCACGATGTTGACGACGCCCTTGGGCACGATATCGTTCAGGATCTCGCCCATCCGCAGGGTCGACAGCGGTGTGATCTCGGAGGGTTTCAGCACCACCGTGCAGCCCGCCGCCAGGGGTGCTGCAAGTTTCCACGCCGCCATCATCAGCGGATAGTTCCACGGCGCGATCGCGGCCACGGGGCCGACCGGATCGCGGCGGATCATGCTGGTGTGATCAGCGACGTATTCGCCCGCGGCCGATCCGGTCATGGTCCGTGCCGCCCCTGCCATGAACCGGTAGGTGTCGATGGTCAGCGGCATCTCGTCGTCCAGGGCCGAGGGCCACGGCTTGCCGCAATCCAGGCTTTCGAGTTCGGCCAACTCTTCCTGATGCGTCTCCAGCGCATCGGCAATCGCCAGCAACAGCGCAGCGCGCTCGGCAGGAGCGGTCCGAGAGAAGTGCTCGAACGCGGTCGTTGCTGCGCTCACAGCGGCATCGACCTGTTCGGGCGTGGTCTCCGGGACCGATGCCACTGTCTCCCCGGTCGCCGGATCGACCACCGGTAGGGCCGCGCCGCCGCCAGCGACCATCTCGCCATTGATCAGAAGGCTGGTTTGCATGAGTTCCTCCCTCAGAACGCGACCTTGTCGCCGCCCTTGAGGGCGAGGCGGGCACGGGCCTCGGCGGGTGTGGCGACGGTCAGTCCCAGATTTTCAATGATCGAGCGAATACGGGTCACCTGCTGGGCGTTCGACGTAGCCAAGGCGCCCTTGCCGATGAACAGGCTGTCCTCCAGCCCCACCCGCAGGTTTCCGCCCAGCATTGCGGCCTGGGTCGCAAACGGCATCTGATGGCGACCCGCCGCCAGCACTGACCATTCATAGTCCGCGCCGAACAGCTTGTTCGCGATGGTGTGCATGTGCATCAGGTTGTCGAGATCAGCGCCGACCCCGCCCAGCACGCCGAACACCATCTGCACGAAGAAGGGCGGCGTCACCATGCCTTTGTCCACGAACCATGCGAGGTTGTAGAGATGGCCGAGGTCGTAGCACTCGAACTCGAACCGAGTGCCGTGGCCCTCGCCCAGTTCCTTCAGGATGAACTCGATATCAGCGAAAGTGTTGCGGAAGATGAAGTCGCGGGTCATCTCGAGGAATGCCGGCTCCCACGCGTGCTGCCAGTTGTCGTATTTCTCCAGCATCGGAAAGATCCCGAAGTTCAGCGATCCGACGTTCAGCGACGCCATCTCGGGCGAGGCCGTCAGCGCCGCACGCAGGCGTTCTTCCCGGGTCATCCCAAGGCCGCCCCCGGTCGAGACATTCACCACCGCGTCGGTTTGTTGCCGGATGCGCGGCAGGAACTGCATGAACGTCTCAGCCCGCGGGTCTGGTTTGCCGGTCTCGGGATCCCGGGCGTGCAGGTGAATGACCGAGGCACCGGCCTCTGCGGCCTCGACGCTGGCAGTGACGATCTGGTCCGGCGTGATTGGAAGATGCGGTGACATCGTCGGCGTATGGATGCCGCCGGTCGGGGCGCAGGTGATAATGACCGGCTTCGCCATGTCAGAGCCTCATCTGCTGCACTTGTGCGGACAGACCGCCATCCAGCACCCAGAGCTGCCCCGAGGCATAGCGCGCCTCGTCCGATGCCAGCCAGTTCACAAGGTTCGCGATGTCCTCGGGTGTCCCATAGGTCCGCATCGGGTGCACATCGCGCACGGCTTTTTGCAGCGTGTCTATGCTGCCGCCCGCGCCCCCCGAGCCTTCGCCGGTAAAGAACGATTGCAGCATCGGCGTGTCGACATAGCCCGGGCAGATCGCGTTGACGCGGATCCCCTCGGGCCCATGATCGCAGGCCATGGCGCGGGTCAGCGCGTGCACCGCGCCCTTGGTTGCGCAATAGGCGGCGAGCCCGGGGTCGGCGATGAACCCGTCATAGGACCCGAAGTTGATCAGGCTGGCAGAGCTGCCCGTCTTCGCCGCCTCCCGCATCAGGGGCAGCGCGTATTTCGAGGTGAGGAACGTGCCGGTCACATTGACCGCAAAGCTGTTGTTCCATTCGTCCAGCGACGTCGCTTCGATGGTCTTTTCGATCTCGATCCCGGCGGCGTTGACCAGAATATCGAGCTTGCCGTGTTCAGCCCGCACGCGGTCCATTGCGGCGATGGCATCCGCCTCGGCGGTCACGTCGAGTTTCACGAAGTGGCTGCCATCGTCGTCGTGCGCGGTCAGCGAGCCCTCGGGTGTCAGATCGGCGGCGTAGACCACTGCGCCCTCGCGGATGAACCGGGCGACGATGGCTCGCCCGATGCCGCCGCGCGCCCCGGTCACGAGCGCGATCTTGCCGGAGAGCATCATGTGGCGCCCGCCGCATAGGCATCCAGCACAAGGCCGTGAAAGTGGTGCACGGCGTGTTCGGATTTGCCCGAGCCGTCGGGGTCGTGGACGATCCGGCCTTGCCGGAAGGCTGGCGTCGCCATCCCGCGCTGAACGCTTTCGACCAGGGCGATATCCTCGACCTGAAGGACTTCGTCGAGATAGCGGATGGCATCCCGTTCCATCTCGTTCGGCTCGGGCGTCTCGAGAAAGAAATCATAGGTCTCGAGCGTCCGGTCCGGCCCTGCCGGGATGATGTTCAGCACAATCATCGAGGACCGGCCCGGATAGCGCATCAGACAGGTCGTGGGCCAAAGCCACCAGACCGCATGGGTCTTCACCGTGGCGTTCGAGACATCATAGGCGCTGTTCGCGCCCGCGCCCGCATCGGCCATATGGCTGGAGTAGATCCCGTGCGTCGTCACCTTGTAGGTGTCCATGTCCACGAGATCGCAGAAATCCTTGTGCGCGGTCGGGCAGTGATAACATTCGAGGAAGTTGTCGACGACATTCTTCCAGTTCGAGCGGATGTCATAGGTCAGGCGGTGGCCGAAAGTGAGCCGATCGATATCGGGCGCCCAGTGGCGGATCTCGGTCTCGAGATCCCCGGACTGCTTGGCGAGCGGCGCGGCCTCGGGATCCAGATTGACGAAGACAAAGCCGCAGAACTCCTCGACCTGCACCGCGTCGAGACAGATATCGCCGATGTCGAAATCCTGCAGGTTCTCCGTATGCGGCGCTCGTGCGAGTTGGCCGTCGAGGCGATACACCCAAGCGTGGTAGGGGCACATGATCCGGGTGGTCTGCCCCTCTCCCGACAACAGCATATGCGCGCGGTGCTTGCAGACATTGTAGAAGGCGCGCAGCGATCCGTCGTTGCCCCGCACAACCGCAATCGGATGCCCTGCGACATCGACGGTGACATAGGCTCCCGGTGCGCGCACCTTCTCGACGTGGCAAACCCACTGCCACGTCTTGCCAAGGATCGTCCGCACATCCGCCCGGAACCAATCGGGGTCTGTGTAGGCCGTCGCCTGCAGAGAGGATGAGCGCGACGGGTCCGTGTCATAGCCGCCGCGGATGGCTGTCAGGTCCTCAGATGAAATCGTTTGGGGCATCGCGATCTCCGAAGGCTTGTGCTGGCAAGAAGGATTTCGCCAAGGGGCGGCTTTGACTTTACGCCATTGGCCAGTTTTCAACCAGTTTTGGACATACAGGTGCAGTGGTTACCTGTGCATGGGCCAGGCCCGGTACTCGAACGGCACACGTCCCTCAACCCGATCCTGGCTGGGCGGAAGACCAAAGCGCTGCCGATAAACGCGATTGAAGGTCACCTGGCTGCGAAAGCCGGACGCAAACGCAACCTCGGTCAGCGGCATCTCTGTCTGGGTGACCAGCCCCCGCGCGCGGTCGAGACGAATGTCACGGTAGTAGAGCGCAATGGTCTTTCCGAGGTGCCGTGTGAACAGGCGGTTCAGATGGCGCTGGGACAGTCGGATGGCATCGCTGATCTGCGGGATCGACAGCGGATCTTCGAGGTGGATCTCCATCAACCTGATCGCCGCGCGCACGGTGTCGGGCACCGATCGTCCCAGGGGTTCTGTCAACGAGGGCAGCTGCGACATGCCATAGGCCCGCATGGTTTGATGGAACAAATACCGCGCGGCCGAGTTCGCAATGGTATCGCCGCAGCGTTCCCGCAGGATCTGCAAGGCCAGATCGGCCGATGCTTCACCGCCGCAGCAGGTCAGACGAGCCCCATCCGCGACAAACAGATCCTCGGTCACCTCGACATCTTTGTGGAGTTCGATGAACGCGTCGATGTGCTCGTAGTGCACCGTTGCCTTGCGCCCGTTGAGCAAGCCTGCATCGGCGAGGATAAAGGCCCCCGTGTCGAGACCGACCATGGTTGCACCTTGTCGCTCGCATCGTCGCAGAAAGGCGCACAGCTTCGGTGATGCGTGGGCTTCCGGCGCCCAGCTAGACGATACGACCACGATGTCCGCCGATGGCTCTGCGGCTGAAAGGAGCGCTGTTCCGATCGTCAGGCCATTGCTGGCGGACAGGGCGCCACCGGCCAACGAGGCGATCTCCCATCTGAAGAGGCTCTGCCCTTCCAGATAGTTCGCCGCCCGGAACGGATCGATAAAGGCAGTCGTTGTCGCCAGGTTGAACCCTGGCGTTGCGACAATCAGGATCGACTGTGTCTCGGTCACGGGCGAGGTTCATCCTCTTTCGTCTGGCGATCAGATTGAGCGGGCCCGTGGTGAGAGCGCAAGCCCATCAATGTACCGGACTGCACGGCCGCCGTCATGGAGACGACGCATCCGGCACGCCCAGCCGGTAGCGACTCGGCGAAGACCTGTGCCATGCTCTCGACTGTGAAGGTGGGGCGCGGCGACCTGCGCCCCGCTTGGTCGTGACCAGGGGTGGGGCGGACAGTTGCGTAACGTGCGGTGTGGGTTGCTTGCCCTGACAAGCTGTTTTCTTCTGGTGATAGCAGCGGTCAAGGCCAATGCCGCTCAGACGGTCGGATGGGCCTATCAGGACGGCACCGACCCGCGCGTGGTCTTCAGCAGCTTCGGGCGCTCGTTGATCTCGATCGGCTGCGGTCAGAACGACGCTCTGCACTTGTCGACCGTGATGTTTGGCAGGCCGGGCTACTCGACGAACGCGACCAAGCGCATCTCGCTGACTGTCGGAGGGTGGACCTCGGGGCCGATCGACCTGCAAGCGCTGCCTGATCGCAGCGGGTTTGCTCTGGATCTTTCCAACCATCAGCGCATCGTCGAGGGGCTGAAATCCGCGCGGGAGGTCACGCTGGTCGAGGTTGACGGTGGCGCGGTTCCCCAAAAGGTCTCACTGGAGGGCGTGCGCCCGCACATCGAGCGGCTGGAGAACGCCTGCAGCAGTAGCGCGGCGTTGCTTCTGCAGATCAAGCCGAAGGAGCAAATCCAGCCGGAGAAACCACGCCCGAACAAGCGGCGCCCGGCCAGCGATGCCGACCGGGTTCTTGCGTCACGCTACATCGCTCGCTTGACCTGCCAGCCCGGCGCGGTCAGCCCCTATTGTCAGGATCCTGACATCCTCGCCCTCCGCGCGGAACTGGTCGATGCCGCCGCAGCAGCCTATGCCCGGGCGCCGAAAGCGCAGCGCAGGCAGTCCTTGTTGGGCCCGAACCAGGGCACGGTGCAGACGCTCTATCGCTGTGCGCAGGACAAGGCCTGCCTGCAACAAACGCTCGAGGCTCGCATCGCGGCATGGGATGCAGCCTATGTCGCGCAGACATCGCCCGTTGTATCCAACGCCTATCCTGGGGCGTGCGACGGTGCGCTGTCCGCAACGATGCAGACGGTCTGTCGCGACACCGGTCTCGCCGAGTTGGACAGCGACTTGCGCGCCCGGCTCGAAAGCGTGCGTGCCGAGGTCAAGGGCACCGCCCTTGCCCAGCAGGCCGAACGGGTGCTCGGCACCCTGATCTCCGGGATTGCGGGTCAGTGCGGCACCGCGCGGCCCTGTCTGGAACAAGCCTATCGCAACGCACGCGCTGCGACCGAGGCGTACCGCGAGCGAACCGCTGCCTCCCTCGCGCAGATCAGGCTGCAACAGGAGCATCGCCGCAAAGCGCAACAGGCAGCCGCGGAGGCCGAAGCGAAACGGCAGCGTGACCAGAAGGCGGCCGAAGCACGCGCCAAGGCCGAGAAGGCCGCCGCGGATGCCAGGGCCCGTGCGGAACAGCAAGCGGCAAGCGCGGCGTCCGCCGCGATCACCGCGGATCTCGCACCGCCAAGCACGCGGCGCGCGTCGGCGGGGCTGCATGAAATCACCGGCCATAGCGCCGAGATGGCGTCGCTCAACGGCGTCATCCCGCGCTTTGTCAGCGATGTCAGCGCGGCCATTCCTCTGCAGGGGCCGGCATCCGCGCTGGACAGGCTTGGGGTTGAGTTCGTGAAGACGCCGGGCGGGTTCCGCATCGGGCGCGTTGCGCTGGGCAGCCCGCTGATGATGCGCTCGCAACTCCACAGCGGCATGACCGCCCCCGTGGTCACGATCGATCCGGACCGCGATCATACGCGCCGGATCACCTGCGCTGATGAAGCCTGCCTCGAGGAGGCCATCGCCAACATGGGCGAGGCTGATTTTCTGCGGTTCAACGGCTATCCTCTTGCCCTCGGGCCCACGATCCGGAATGCGCCCTGGCTCAGGATGGGGGACACGCTCAGCATCCGCCGGACCGCAGCGTTGCGGGCCGTTGCGGCGCGGACAGGGCTCTATTTCGATGAACAGAACGCCTCCGCCGCTGTGATCAAGGCGCTCGCATCCGGAAGCGCGACACAGCAGGCAGGTCTTCAGGTCGGCGATGTCGTCACGGTTGCCTCGCGGCCCTTCAGCAAGCAGAGGATCCCGGTTGTCGATGCCATCGGCGCGCTGACGCTGCAGACGAACAGCCCGCCGCGCGATGTCCGCTTTCTCGCTGAACGAACCGGCGACCGGAGGCCTTTCGATATCGTCATGAGCAACGCGCCGCTGATCTTCACGGCGGGATATCTGACGTTGCTCAACCGCCCGGACGGCAAGGCAGTGGCGAGTGCAGCGTTGCCCGAGGCGTTTCGCAATGCCTCTGCCGATTTGCGCGCGCTTTATGTCGGTGGGCTTACACCCGGTGATCCGAATGCCGAAAGTCTCGCGGCAGGTGTTCTCGTGGCTTTGGCGGAGCGAGCGCCATCCTGCATCGTCGATCGCACCACGCTGAAATTCAGCACGACCCTGACCACGACGACCACGAACGGGTTCGGTCACTGGAAAGGCGAGACGGTCGAGCGGTTTCAGGACGAGATGCCGGTCCGGCGCGCCTTCCGCCCCTTGCTGTCGCGCTATCTCAACACGGCCCGTGCGGCTGCATACTACAACAGTGCGCGAGACGTCGTACGTCGCCTGCGCGAAAGCTATGGCTGCGGGTCGGAACCCTTCTTGAAGCTTGATGCAGAGATTGCCCGGATCGCCGGACTGACCGATCTTGCGCAGTCGATTGCCGCTCAGAAAGGCCCCGCCGATGGTACGGATTGGGCTGACTTCAACGCGCGATGCCTCTCCGACTGGCAGCGCAAATACGATCAGGTCATCGTTTCTCCGAGCATGGCGGAAGCCTGCATTTGCGTCGAGTACGCCATTGCCTCGCTTGAGGATCGGGCATTGTACGCGCAGTTGCGCAGCGGCTACCTGACCCAATACGAGGCGCTGGGCGCGGCATCCCGGAAACGGGTCGACGCAGTGGTTGGCCAGCAATGCCCTCGGTCACTGGCCGGCAAGCCCGCGATTGTCCAACAGCGGTTCAAGGCCTGGCAGCAGCGAAACTGAACGCGCCCCCGATTGTGGTGCCTTTTGGCGGGCTGTGATCCGGCGGCGCGGTCAGACGAGCATCCGGTGCGGATATCAGCGCAGTTTCGACAGCATGCGAAGGCTCCGCCGCAGAGCAGTCAGGGCTGAACCGACGGCGATCAGCCAGAGGCCGACCTCGAGAAGGTCGACATCAAAGCCGAGCAGGGCGCTCAGCGCGGCCAGAACCGCGAACGCGGTCGCTGCCGCCATACGATGTGGCTTGGCCATCGGTCCGCAAAAGTCGGGATCCAGTCCTGATGACGTGCCAAGCTCGCGGATGTAGGCGGTCAGCACCGCCAGGGCCGCTGCTGCCCAGCCAAGCGAGGGCGTCCCGGTGCCCAAGCCCATGCCAACCAGGATCAGAATGTCGGCCAGCCGATCCGGTGCCTCGTTCCAGAAGGCGCCGGTCGGGCTTTGTTTGCCGCCTTCGATGGCCACCATGCCGTCGAAGAGATTGCAGAGCAGGCGCAGTTGGATCCCGATCGCGGCGGTGATCAAACACAGAGCGTGGAGCGACCCGGTCGCACCTGCCGAAAGCCAGAAGGCCGCGCCCGCCAGAGCCGCGAAGACCATGGATGCGGCCGAGATCTGGTTCGGCGTGATCGATGTCCGCACCAATGCCCGGGCGATCCGGCCTGCCAGTGCCGTGTCCCGCGACTTCAAGGGGCGGCGCGATGGGTCAGGCATCGGTCACAAGCCTCCACGTATAGACAGTCGCATAACCTGTCGCGATGCAGAACGGGACCGCGATGGTCGTCCAGAAAGCCGGCGTTCCGGCCACCAGATGGGTGATGCTGAGCAGGCTGCCGGAGATCCCGGTCGCGGCGATCGGGGCCAGCAAGGGCCGCGCGGGCTGGCGTACCACGATTGTCTGCACCGCATGTTTCAGCAACAGCGTGATGCCCGCCGTCAACGCCCCTTGCACGGCGAAGGCAATCGCAGGGGCGGGCCAGGGATGCGCGCGGTTGGCAAAGGCGGCCCAAGCTCCCATCAGGATCAGCCCGCCCAGACCATGCGCCAGATCCGACCGGAAAACACTCATCTTAAGCCCAGTAGTAGCGCGTCAGGTGGAAGAAGATCGGGGCCGAGAAGACCACCGAATCCAGCCGGTCGATGAACCCGCCATGACCCGCGATCACATGGCCCCAGTCCTTCACTCCCTTGTCGCGTTTGATCGCCGACATCACCAGCCCGCCCAGAAAGCCCATCTGCGTGACCACAAGCGCCATCAGGAACGCCTGCCACGGGGTGAACGGTGTCATCCACCAGAGCCCGGCCCCGGCGAGCGAGGCGGTCAGCGTGCCGCCCAGAAATCCCTCCCACGTCTTCGATGGCGACAGTTGGGGCGCGATCTTCCGGCGGCCGGCCAGCTTGCCCCAGACATATTGCTTGACGTCCGAGAACTGCACCGTGAACACAAGAAAGGCGATCAGCAGGATCGACTGCCCCTCGTAGCCGGGGATCTTCAGCGTCAGCAGGGCAGGCACGTGCGAGGCGGCAAAGACACAGATCATCAGGCCCCATTGTGTCTCGGCGACGCGTCCGAGGAAGTTCTCGGAATCGCCGCGGAGCGCCGAGAGGATCGGCAGGAACAGGAACGCATAGACCGGGATGAAGATCGAATAGAGCCCATACCATTCGATTGCGATCAGGACGTACTGCACCGGCAGGACAACGAAAAAGGTCGCCGCCAGCGCCCAGTGATCTCCCCGGCGTTTGACTGTCAGGGTCAGGAACTCACGCAAGGCTGTGAATGAGAGGATCGCGAACAGCACGAGCACGCCGGTCGGTCCGGCCAGAAATGCCAGCCCGAGCAGAACGACCATCGCCCACCAGGCGACGATGCGGGCGTTGAGGTTCTCGACCGTGTCGTTCGTGCGATCGGCGTTCAGGCGGTGATGCAGGATCGCCCCCACAATCGACGCGACGATCAGGATCGACAGCACCCCTGCCATCAGGAGCAGGAACTCTTCATGCATCGTCACGAGGCTGGCTCCTCCTCTGGCGCGAGTGCAAGAAGAGCAGCCTCGGCGCGTTCGAGGAAAGCCTGCTTTGGCTCGTCCGCCTCGATGCGCAGCGGTGCACCGAAGCTGACGGTGCAGAGCAGCGGCACCGGTACGATCTCGCCCTTTGGCATTACGTGATTGAGATTGGTGATCCAGACCGGGACCAGATCGACTGTCGGGCGCTGGGATGCGAGGTGGAAGAGGCCCGGCTTGAACGGCAACAGCCGGGCAGGGGTTGCGTTCCGCGTGCCCTCCGGGAACAGGATCAGAGAGGACCCGTCATCCAGGGCCTCGACCATTTGACCGACAGGGTCTTCGGTCCGCGTCTCGGGGTTGCGGTCGATCAGCACCGCGCGGAAGACGTCGCGCCCGATGAAGGCACGCAGCTTCGAGGTCAGCCAATAGTCAGCCGCCGCGACCGGGCGCGTGGTCTCGCGAAGCGCCGGGGGCAGGACCGTCCAGATCAGAACGAAGTCGCCATTGCTGGAGTGGTTGGCGAAATAGACCCGCTGGCCGGGGCTTGGATCGATCCCCTCCCAGATTGCGCGGGCAGCGGTCACAATGCGCGTGAACAGCAGAATGCAGGCCCCTGCAAGGCGCGCGGGCAACGATTGCAACACGGGCCACACCGCCCTTCTTCTTCCGACCGAGCACGTCTCTTGGCGACAGCTTCACACAGATCGCTGTTGTTTGCACCCTATCACGATCAGTCGATGCGCCTGTCTCGGTCAGGAGATCACTCGGATTGACCTGTGATCCGTTGTGTCCAACGGCGTCGCTGATGATGGCACAGGAAAACCTGGATGCGCGCAATTCATCTGACACGGCACGCGGTCAATGGCGTTCTGGAGTTCTTGGTTCGGTCATTTCGTTGGAGGCGACGCCCGGAATCGAACCGGGGTACACGGATTTGCAATCCGCTGCGTAGCCACTCCGCCACGTCGCCCTGTGTACACCGTCCTTGATCTGGAAGAGACCTCAGGTGCCGCCCGGCGTGCACTGACCTGCATCGCCCGGCGCAGTCTCATAGGGGCAAAACCAGACCATGTCACGTGCTTTCCACACCCGGCCCGTTGCGCGCGTGACGGCATCAGCGCGCGCTGTGTGTGGTTTGAATGCAACGCCCCCATTGGGCTGCTGTACAAGCCGGGCGCATCGTGGCGGGACGGTGCCGGCCGAGCGGTGCCGGGTCCCATTACGGGCCGGGTCAGAATGATTGGTTACGATTTGGTTAAAATTATTCAGTCTCGTATGGCGGTGGCGCACTTGTGCCGAGCTGACCTGGAAAGACAGGCGGGGCACACGACAGAGTTGCTTTTGCCACCTCTCGCTAAACCTTTGAAATAGCTTGATTCGCTTTTTGATTTGCAGAGATTTTGCCTTAATTCCGCCGTATTAACCAAAATATCAATCACAGGTTGAGTTCGCCCCAAATCATGTACGTTGATACCCCAAGGTCAGGCGTTTGTTTCCGAATCATCTGTATCCAATTGAAAAAACGACCATTCCGAGATTCAGGATTCTGAGATGCGACGCGGGATCTATCAGTCGGTGGGCGAAAACTATCAGGTGTTGCGCGTAATCCACGGTCAAAGTCTTGCCCAAAATGTCAAAATACGCGAGTTTCCTGCGTCCCGTATTTGGTGGGTTCGCGGGGTTTTGGGTTCTGAGTCGGCCAGCTGTTTTTCGATGTCGACTGCGTGCTGAAAATGAGAGGACAGAGATGGATTTCCGGAGAAATGCCGTCGTCGGCACTGTCGCAAGGTTCTATCGTGACGAGCGCGGCGACATCACCAACTTCATGCTGCCCAGCTTCGTTGCCCTGGTCTTCACGACCGGGCTTGGCATCGATCTGATCCGCCACGAAGCAAACCGCGCAGATCTGCAGAACGCTCTGGATCGCGGTGTGCTCGCAGCGACGTCTTTCGAAGCGAATGACTTCGCCGGTGCGACCTTCCAGCAAAGCGGATCATCTGACCCGGGCGAGGCGTTCACGCGAGAGGGCGTGATCAACCGCTACGTCAATACCCGCACATTCAATCAGGCCGAGGCAACCGTCGAGTTCGACGATGACCAGTCCGGTGTCTCCTTCGACACCGACGGCGATCCCCTCAGCAGCGTGGTCGTCGCGGACGCATCGTTCATTTTCAACACATCCTTCCTGAACCTCATCGGTCTGCCGGAACTGCTGGTGGCAGCGGAAGCCTCGGCGAACGAGGGCCGCTCGGTCGTGAACAACAGCGAGATTTCGCTGGTTCTCGACATCTCCGCATCGATGGCGCGTGAGACCACCCTCGGCAAGGATGGCGTTACGGAAGATACGCGCCTCGAGGTGATGAAGGCGGCTGCGATCGACTTCATCAACGACAATCTTGGTGGTCCGGGACAGGGCGGCACGTCGATCTCGTTGGTGCCGTATTCCGGTCATGTGAATGTCGGGCGCTTCGGCGCGGTTGAACGCGACGATGGCGCAGGCGGCTTTGTGGTCCAGGACGAGTCGATCTTCAGCCAGTTCACCGGCGGTGTGCGCGACCACAACAACTCGTCCTGCATCGAGTTTGATGATGCGACCGCCTTCAATACGTTGAACCTGCCCACCCCCGGGTCGAGCGATCAGGTGCCGCACTTCCAGAACTTCTTCTACGAACGGCTGCGCGGCCAGACAGCCCCGTTCGACCCGGACGGCGGAAATGACACTGAATGGGGTTGGTGCCCAGAGGACAGCCAGGCGCTGGTTCCGTTCTCGAACAACGCCGCTGAACTCACGCAGGTGGTTGCCGGCTTCCATGGCCATGATGGCACCGGCATTCAGAACGGGCTGAAGTGGGGGCTGGGCCTTCTATCACCCGATAGCTCGGATCTCGTCAGCCGGTTGATTGTGGATGATCACGTCCCGGACGCGTTCGAAGGCCGGCCAGCGCCGTTCAACACAACATCGAAAACCCTGATCCTGATGACGGATGGCCGTGTTCGGTATCAGAACCGTCCTCTCGCCAGCGAATTGGAAACCGAAGAAGATCGCGACCGGTTCAGCTTTGACAAGAACGACCCCGATGATGTCGACGAGAAACTTGATCTTGTCGGTGGGGCGTTCCGGTCGAACAATCTGCTGCTGACGAGCAACCCGCAAAACTTCCAGGCGCTCTCGACGCTGCCATCGAACACCGCCCGCACGGCGGATGAGCAGTTGCGCCAGCAACAGGTGCGCAACCTTTGCACGCTGGCGCACGCCGCCAATATCCGGGTGTTCACCATCGCCTTCGGCTTCAAGGCGGATGACGAACTGGCGGATGGTGCGCGTGAGCTGCTCCAGTTCTGCGCGTCGGAACCGGCGGATTTCTTCGATGTGTCGACCGGCAAGGATCTCAGCGTCACGTTCACGAAAATCACCAGGCTGACCCAAAGCCTGCGCCTGTTCCAGTGATCGCCATGATGCGGGCAATCTCGAAAGCGCTTCGGACGATCCGGGGCAACACCCGCGGGGGCAGCAGCGTCGAGTTCGCTGTCGCCTTCCCGTTCCTGTGCATGTTCCTGTTCGGCTATGGCGAGTTCGGAACGCTGGCGACGCGCGCCGTGATGCTCGAGCGTGGTCTGGATATCGCCATTCGCGAGGTACGGCTGGGCAACATCCCGACAGATCTGGGCAATGTCTCGGCCGAGGAAGCTGCTGACTTTCAGCGCGAGCTGATCAAGTTCCGGATCTGCCAGAACGCCTTTCTGTTGGTCGACTGCCGGCAGGATCTGAACGTCGAGCTGATCGCCATCCCGCTTGGGGACCCGATCCCGACGAATGAGATCAGCTGTGTCGACAGGGCGGCGGAGGAGATCAATCCCCCCGCACAGATGAACTTCGGCACGGCGGGCGCTGCGGATCTCGAGGTCATGTTGGTCCGGGCCTGCCTTGTCGTTGATCCGATCTTCGAGATCGGCGGTTGGCTGGCCGGCGTTCAGATCACCGATCCGGACACGGGCGAGGTGGTCGATCACGCGATCTTCGCCCAGACGGCGTTCGCGCGCGAACCTGCGCCGACCGTTGGCAATTGATAGCGCGGGGCTGGTCATCATGAACACTGTTCTGCTTCGCGCCGCTATCTCCGCACTTTGGACGGATGAACGCGGGTCATCCCCGGTCCAGTTTGCGATCTGGTCGCTTCTGCTGGGCCTCTGGCTTGCATTCAGCGTCGCGATCTTCGTTGCCTGGGACAACCGGGCCGACAGTTCGAAAGCGGCCTATGCCGTCTCGGACATCTTCTCGCGCCAGGAGGAGATCAGGAACAACCTGTTCGTTCAGATGCATGATCTGACCGAGGATCTGGTGAACAATGACAGCGGCGATGTGAAGATGCGGTTGACCAGCATCCAACTGGCGCCCAGCCCGGGCGACCCGACTGTCTTCACCAACCAGGTACAGTGGTCGTGCGCGATCGGTGGTGGCGATGGCGACGCAATCACCGTGCATGACAACGGGTCCATCCCGCACGCGGTCATCCCACCGATGCCGGATGGCGACTCGATCCTGCTGACGGAGACGTTCGTGCCGTACACCGCGATCTCGCGTCAGGTGCTTCCGACATCGTTCGAGTGGGAGAACCAGATCGTCACGCAGCCGCGCCGCCCGATTGCTTTCGTGCCGCTCTGCGCGTCCGCGGCGGCGCAGCCCGGTGTGAGCTGTAGCGTCAACGCCGATTTCAACAACTTGCAGGTTTTCGTCGACGACTGCTGATCTGGCACGGTCGACGGACCTGAGCTGCGACCGGATCACCGGTCAGCAGGGCGGTTTTACTGGCCCGGCGCGCCGTCCTCGTGCTTAATGCCGGGAATGGTCGCAAGACCCGATCAACCAGCGGGGGCGGTATGATCAAGATCTATGGCCGGGCGACATCGTCCAACGTGCAACTTGTGATGTGGACGGTCGGTGAACTGGCTCTGAAGCACGAGCGGCTGGATTACGGGCACAAATTCGGCGGCACCGATACGCCGGAATTCCTCGAGATGAACCCGATGGGCCGCGTTCCGGCCATGCGCGATGGCGATCTCGTGATGTTCGAGAGCGGTGCGATTGTGCGCTATCTTGCGGCACGGTATGGCTCCGAGCCGTTCTGGCCTGCCGACCCGGTCAGCCGGGCGCCGCTGGATATGTGGGCCGAGTGGATCAAGGTCACGCTGGCCCCTGCGTTTGCGCAACCGATCTTCTGGTCACTGCTGCGTCATCCTGCAGGGCAGGGCGGCGAGACGGTGCAGGATGCCGCTGACGCCTTGAAACCCCTGATCGGCATGCTGGAGCATCGGCTTGGAGATGGCCCCTGGCTCGCGGGCGAGGACTTCACCTTTGCCGACATCTTCACCGGGCACCTGCTCTACCGCTATCAGACGCTGGTCTTTGACAAGGTGCGCACGCCACGGCTGGATGCCTATTACGCGCGCCTGACCCTGCGCCCGGCGTTCTCCGAGCATGTGATGGTCAGTTACGAGCCGCTCAGGATCGTGTAATCTCGCACGCATGACCTACGAGGCCCCTGACGAACGACACGACTATATCGGCTGGAGCGTCGAGCGGTTCGGCAAGCGGTGCTTCGTTACGTCGTCTGAAAGCCTGCCGCCCGATGCGATCTATCCGTTCCGGGCCGAAATCACGCTGGACGAGTTTGAACGGGTCAAAGCGGGCGAACTCGACTTCACCGCGTTTCAAAGACTATACCAACGCCGGCGTGACGCGTTCCTTGCCGGTATCAGGCACCCGAATGTCTTTACCAAGATTGCTCTTCTCACGACATTTGCTATCGCTCTGGCTGCTGTCATTGCAGTGGTGCTGGGATACGTTCCTTGAACGCTGACTATGTGATCGTGGGGTCGGGCTCGGCCGGGTCCGTCATGGCCGCGCGCCTCAGCGAGGCCGGGCATTCGGTGCTGGTGCTGGAGTACGGTGGGACGGACTGGGGGCCGCTGATCCAGATGCCGGGCGCGCTGTCCTTCCCGATGAACATGAAGCGCTATGACTGGGGGTATGTGTCCGAACCCGAGCCGCATCTCGGCGGGCGCAGGCTTGCCTGTCCGCGGGGCAAGGTGGTGGGCGGCTCGTCCTCGATCAACGGCATGGTCTATGTCCGTGGCCACGCGCGCGACTACGACCATTGGGCCGAGAGCGGGGCCGATGGCTGGGCCTATGCCGATGTCGCGCCCTATTTCGACCGGATGGAGAACTGGCACGATTGCGGCCATGGCGGGGACGCTGCTTGGCGTGGCACCGATGGCCCGCTCTACGTGACCCGCGGGACGCGCGAGATCCCGCTGCATCAGGCCTTTGTCGAGGCCGGGCGTCAGGCCGGGTTCGAACTGACCGGCGACTACAATGGCGAGAAGCAGGAAGGCTTCGGGCCGATGGAACAGACGGTCTGGAAAGGCCAGCGCTGGTCGGCGGCCAATGCCTATCTGAAGCCCGCGCTCAAGGGCCCGAACCTCGAGATGGTGCGCTGTCTTGCCCGGCGTGTGGTGATCGAGGAGGGCCGCGCGACCGGTGTCGAGATTGCCCGCGGTGGCCGGGTCGAGACCGTGCGCGCGAACCGTGAGGTCATTCTTGCCGCATCGTCCATCAACTCGCCGAAACTGCTCATGCTGTCCGGGATCGGCCCTGCCGCGCATCTGGCCGAGCATGGGATTGCCGTCGCAGCCGACCGGCCCGGTGTCGGGCAGAACCTGCAGGACCATCTCGAGCTCTACATTCAGCAGGCCTGCACCAAGCCGATCACGCTGTTCAAATATTGGACCCTGTTCGGGAAGGCACGGGTCGGGCTGGAATGGCTGCTCAGGCGGACCGGTCCCGGGGCATCGAACCAGTTCGAGTCCGCGGCCTTCCTGCGCTCAAAGCCCGGGGTCGAGTATCCGGACATCCAGTATCACTTCCTGCCGATTGCCGTGCGCTATGATGGCCAGGCCGCGGCGGAGGGGCATGGCTTTCAGGCCCATGTCGGGCCGATGCGCTCGCCGTCGCGCGGGGCCGTGACCTTGCGCTCATCAGACCCGGACGCGCCGCCGAAGATCCTGTTCAACTACATGTCGACCGCCGAGGACTGGGCGGATTTCCGCCACTGTATCCGCCTGACCCGCGAGATCTTTGGCCAGGATGCGTTCGCGCCCTATCGCGGCAAGGAGATCCAGCCCGGCGCGCATGTGCAGACCGATGCGGCATTGGACGCGTTCATTCGCGATCACGTCGAAAGCGCCTATCACCCCTGCGGCACCTGCCGGATGGGACAGGCGAGCGACCCTATGACCGTGGTCGATCCCGAGTGCCGGGTCATCGGTGTCGAGGGCCTGCGGGTGGCGGACAGCTCGATCTTTCCGCGGATCACCAATGGCAATCTCAACGGGCCCAGCATCATGGTCGGCGAGAAGGCCTCGGACCATATCATGGGGCGCGATCCGCTGCCCCGGTCGAACCGCCAGCCCTGGATCAATCCGCGCTGGGCGGTCTCGGACCGCTAGGAGACGGCGCGCTGGGGTCGGCCCTGCGGGGGCGCCGCCCCCGCACCCCCGAGGTACTGGGAGCAAGATGAAGGGGAGATCGCTCGGTCGCAGGTTTGCCGTGCGCCGCTAGGCCCAGATGCGTTTCAGCCAGTTTGCGATGTCCCGGTGCGCCGCCTCGGTGTCATCGACCAGGCCGAGATAGGTGAAGAAGCCGTGGATCATGCCGGGGTAGCGGATCGTCTCGGTCATGACGCCTGCATCCGTCAACTGCTGAGCATAGGCCAGCCCTTCGTCGCGCAGCACGTCGCATTCCGCCACCTGGATCAGGGCCGGAGGGAGGTTCGCGTGGCTGGGTGCGAGACGGGGGCAGGCACGCCAGTCGTCCCGCATGGCGGGATCCGGCAGGTAGCGCTCCATGAACCAGGTCACGGTGTCGTCCTCGAGCACGCCATAGCCGCGCGCGTATTTCTCGAAGGACGGCGTGCCGCCGCGATAGTCGATCACCGGATAGATCAGCACCTGGGCCGAGATCCGGGCGGCGCCACTGTCCCGTGCCATCAGGGCGACGGCGGCGGCGAGGTTGCCGCCCGCGCTGTCGCCGCACACCGCGAGGCGCGCGGGGTCTACGCCCAGCGCTTCGGCGTTCGCCGCCACCCAGCGTGTCGCGTCGTAGCAATCCTCGATGGCCGCCGGGAAGGGATGCTCGGGCCCCATCCGGTAATCGACGCTGACCAGCGTGCAGCCGATCGTACGGGCCAGGAACCGGGCGGCGGTGTCATGGCTGTCCAGGCTGCCGATCACATGCCCGCCGCCATGGTAGAAGACGATCACCGGGGCCGGGGTCTCGCTGCCCGTCCGGTAGATCCGCACCGGCACATGGCCATAGCCTGGACCGGTTGTCGCCATCTCGACCGAGGCGACCTCGGGCGGGGGATAGGCCTCGCGCCGCGCCGCGGCCAGGCCCTCGACCAGCGCGCGGGCCGCATCGGCCTCGAGATCCTGGATCTTCGGGATGCCCAGTTCCGCGGTCTTGTCTAGGATTGCCTGGATCTGAGGATGAACGTCGTCCGGCATCGCGCCCTCTTCGCTGCGGTTTTTCGAGACGATAGGGGCTTGAGCGGCGGGGGGCAATTCAGATCGGTGATGGATCGCTGCGGCGGTCAGCTTTCCAGCCGATAGGGCAGGATCTCGCGCCGGTTCGGGTCGATGCTGAGGCGTTTCTCGACCGGCGGAACCGAGCGCTGGTGACACGACCGGCGCTCGCAGATACGGCAACTGACGCCGATCGGCTCGAACGCCTCGGCGCGGTCAAGGTTCATGTCGTCAGCATAAACAAGCTGATCCGCATGGGCGATCTCGCAGCCAAGCGCGATCGCGTAGCGCCGGGTCGGGGCCTTGAAATGCCCGCCTGGTTTGGTGACATCGCGCGCGAGGCAGAGATAGCGCATGCCGTCCGGCGTCTCGGCCAGCTGGCGCAGGATCCGCCCCGGCGTCTCGAAGGCCTGGTGCACGTTCCAGAGCGGGCAGGCGCCGCCGAACCGGGCGAACTGCAGCCGCGTAGCCGAGTGGCGCTTGGTGATCGTGCCGGCCTGATCGACCCGTGCGAAGAAGAACGGCACGCCCGGCGCGCCCGGGCGTTGCAGGGTCGAGAGCCGGTGTGCCACCTGTTCGTGCGAGGCGCCGAACTGTGCGGCGAGCGCATCGAGATCGTGGCGTTGTTCCCGCGCCGCCCCAAGAAACGCGCCATAGGGCAGGATCGCCGCGCCCGCGAAGTAGTTCGCAAGGCCGATGCGTGCGATGGATCGGGCCTCGTCCGTCGAGAACCGCGCGAGGTCCAGTGTCGCATCGATCAGCGGCGCGTGCACCTCGAGGGCGATCTGGTGGGCGAGCTGGAAGGCCTGCGTCTCCTCCCCGGCATCTGGCGACAGGGTCAGGACACGGGTCGCCGGATCGAACCGGCGCAGCGCCGCGCCGCCAATGCGGGTGCGCACCCCGTGCAGGTCCTCGAACCAGCGCATGGCCGAGGCGAGCTTGCCCCGCCCGGTGAAGCCAGCCGCCCGAACGAAGCCTTCCGCTGCCCGGTCGATGGCGTCGATGTAATTGTCGCAATAGTGGAAGAAGTCGCGGACCTCCTCCCATGGCCAGGGCGTGTCCGTGGGACGGTCCAGTGCCTCATCCATGGCCGCCAGCCGCTCCTGACCCTGACGGTAGGCCCGGTGCAGCGCCAGGAACGCATGGGCCAGCCGCGGCGCGTTCTGGGCGACCAGTTGGCGCTCGGCCCGGCCCGGTTGCGCATCGCGCAGCACCGGATCGGCCATCGCTTCGGCGAGGTCGGCGGCGAGACGGTCGCCTTCGTCCATGGAGAAGACCGAGATGTCGACCCCGAACCGCTCGGCCAGCCCGTCGATCACCGCGCGGCTGACGGGGCGGTTGTTGCGCTCCATCTGGTTGAGGTAACTCGGTGCCGTCCCAAGCGCCTTGGCGAAGGCCGATTGGGTCAGGCCGAGCCCACGCCGGATCTCGGCCAGTCTTGCCCCGCCATAGACCTTCCGTGTGGCCATCGAGCCGTCCATCTTCGCAAGTTCGCAAAATACCTTCGCAGATTTTCTGGAGTTCGCAAAGCCTGCCGTGCAAAACCCGGGAAAATCAAAAGGGGGAGGCACGCCCATGCACGATATCCTGGCAGAACTGGAAGAGCGGCGCGCGCAGGCGCGTCTTGGTGGCGGGCAGCGGCGCATCGACAGCCAGCACGCCAAGGGCAAGCTGACGGCGCGCGAGCGGATCGAGCTCTTGCTGGACGAGGGCTCGTTCGAAGAGTTCGACATGTTCAAGGCGCACCGTTGCACCGATTTCGGGATGGAGAGCCAGAAGTTCCCTGGCGATGGTGTGATCACCGGTTGGGGCACGGTGAACGGGCGGCAGATCTATGTGTTTTCCCAGGACTTTACCGTGCTGGGCGGATCCCTCAGCGAGACCCATGCCGAGAAGATCTGCAAGGTCATGGACATGGCCATGAAGAACGGCGCGCCGTTGATCGGGCTGAACGACTCCGGCGGAGCACGGATTCAGGAAGGCGTCGCGTCTCTCGCGGGTTACGCCGATGTCTTCCAGCGCAACATCATGGCGTCTGGCGTGGTGCCGCAGATCTCGGTCATCATGGGGCCCTGCGCAGGCGGCGCGGTCTACTCGCCTGCCATGACCGATTTCATCTTCATGGTGCGCGATTCCTCGTACATGTTCGTCACCGGGCCGGACGTGGTGAAGACGGTGACGAACGAGGTCGTCACGGCGGAGGAGTTGGGCGGGGCCAAGACGCATACGGCGAAATCCTCGGTCGCCGATGGCGCGTTCGAGAACGATGTCGAGGCGCTGGCCGAGATCCGCCGCCTGATCGACTTCCTGCCGCTGTCGAACCGGGCCGAACTGCCCGAGCGCCCGTTCTTCGACGACCCCGCGCGGATCGACCACAGCCTGGATACGCTGATCCCGGACAATCCGAACCAGCCCTATGACATGAAGGAGCTGATCCTGAAGGTCGCGGACGAGCATGATTTCTACGAAATACAAGAGGCTTACGCCAAGAACATCATCACCGGGTTCATCCGGATGGAGGGGCGGCCCGTCGGCGTTGTCGCCAACCAGCCGATGGTGTTGGCCGGGTGTCTGGATATTGATTCCTCGCGCAAGGCCGCCCGGTTCGTGCGCTTCTGCGATTGCTTCAACATCCCGATCCTGACGCTGGTCGATGTGCCCGGCTTCCTGCCCGGCACGGCGCAGGAGTATGCGGGCGTCATCAAGCACGGGGCCAAGCTGCTCTACGCCTATGGCGAGGCGACGGTGCCCAAGGTCACGGTGATCACCCGCAAGGCCTATGGCGGCGCCTATGATGTCATGTCATCGAAGCACCTGCGCGGCGACATCAACTACGCTTGGCCGTCGGCCGAGATTGCCGTGATGGGCGCGAAGGGCGCGACAGAGATTATCCACCGCGCCGATCTTGGTGATGCCGACAAGATCGCCCAGCACACCAAGGATTACGAGGACCGGTTCGCCAATCCGTTCGTCGCCGCCGAGAAAGGCTTCGTCGACGATGTGATCCGGCCCCACTCGACCCGGCGGCGTGTGGCGCGGGCCTTCGCGGCGCTGCGCGGCAAGCAGCTCGAGAACCCTTGGAAGAAGCACGGGAACATTCCGCTGTGAGACCCGAGCTCTTTACATCTCGTTCACCACAAGGCGATAGGCGATGGAACGGATTCCCGTTCTGCAAAAAGGGTGTTACGATAGAGGTGCATGTGTTCGGTCGCGGGGGAGCGCGGCTGGGCGCGGGGGACAACACAAAAGAAGATGCCAGCCATGAAGCCAGCAGCAGTTTTGGTCGCCGGAGCGCTTGCCGCATTTGCGATTCCCGGATGCGACGAGGGGGAGAGCCGTCCATTCGCCTTGGACGACGGTACCGAATTGACGCTGCTGTCGCTCGAGGCCGAGACCAAGGAAGTCGCCAACGGGCGCACCGTTGGCTTCCTGATTGCAAGCTTCCGCAAACCCGACGGATTACAGAAATCGGATCGCCGTCCGCTGGCGGAACGGCTCTGCCCGATGGTGCTGGCCGAGATGGGCGCACCGGAGGAGATCGACGGATCCAAGCTGGAGACCGTGCTGATCAAGTATATCACCGAGAAGACCTTTCTCGGCATTCCCTATGGCTCGTCGTCGAACTTCTGGGTCGAACTCAGCCGCGGGGAATGCGTGACCCGCGGCTAGCCCCATCGGCAAGGGTGCGTCCGTGACGCACCCTCTCTTCCATATGATCGCCGATGGGCCGCGCCCGGTTGCGCCGTTCTCCCATGCGGTTGACGTCGACGGCTGGGTTCTGCTGACCGGGCAGATGCCCACAGATCCCGCAGCCCCCGATGCGCCGCTGCCAGAGGGGATCGAGGCGCAGACGACCCGGGTGATGGAGAACCTGAAGATCGTGCTGGCGGGCGTCGGGCTGGATCTGTCCCACGTCGTCCAATGCCGCTGTTATCTGACCGCGTTCGAGCGCGACTATGCCGCGTTCAACGAGACCTACCAGAGCTACTTCCCGCCAGACCGTCGCCCGGCCCGCACAACGATCGGGGTCACGGCGTTGGCCGTCGGCGCGTTGGTCGAGATCGACATGGTGGCCCGGCGCCCGCCGGGTGATGCAGAGGGGGACACGTAAATGAACCAGATGTGGAAAGGCCAGGCGTTCACGATCTGCCACGCCGACGATGGCCCGTTCGATGGGGGGCTGCGGGCGTTCTTCGAGTACCGGGGTCTCGGGATCGCGGAAGCCACGCAAGGCAAGTACGGTGCCCATGTGATCCGCGCCGTTCCGGGGCGTCATGCAGAAGGCGCATGGCACACCCACGAGCTCGACTTTCAGATGGTCTATGTCACCCGCGGCTGGGTGGTCTTCGAGTACGAGGGGCAGGGCGAGCATATCTGCCGCGAAGGCACGTGTGTGCTTCAGCCGCCGGGGATCCGCCACCGCGAGGTCCGCCATTCCGACGATATGGAACTGATCGAGATCACCTCGCCTGCCGAGTTCGACACTGCGCCGGTCGAGGCCCCGTAGCCATGCCGGAGCCTGCCAAACACAACCCGAAGGCGCCGCCCATGAGATTGCCGGTCTACATGGCCATCGGTGCGCTCGAGGGGGCCATGGCGGGGTGGGTCGTGCTTGGCCTTCTGATGGCGCTCGATGTTCAGGGCATCGCCACGCTGATCCGTGGAACGGATGCGGGCTTTCTGATGTTCCAGCTTGCGGTTGTGATGTTTGCGATCACCTTCGGCATGCTGGGGATCGCATGGCGGGTCATGGTCCTGTTGCCGGACGAGACGCCATGACACGGGACGAGATTGTCATAACGAACGGGGCCGGCCACTCCGGCGAAAAAGGCGAACAATTCTGCGTGACCAAAGGGTTGCGACGGAAAGCTGAGTCCACGCGTTTACTTCTCCAGAATGAGGCAGTGAACGGAGACACACCATGCTGGCGCACTCGATTGGAACGACTTTCGCGAAGTATCTCGTTGTCGGCGGCCTTGTCGCCGGGTTGGCCGCGTGCGGCTCGAACCCGACTGACCGGGCGCTTACAGGAGCGGCGCTTGGCGCCAGTGTCGGCGTCGCAGGCGCAGCGCTCACCAAGAACGATCTTGGTCCTGCGGCGCTGGTTGGCGGATTGCTCGGTGCGGCGGCGGGCGGTCTTACGACCCGTGATCAGATCGACATCGGCGAACCGGTCTATCGCGAGCCGATTTTCGGCCAGTAACGCCGGCGCCGCGAGCAGGCGCGGCAGGCAGACAGACGAGCAGACAAACGGGACGGGGCGCGTGCGGCGCGCTCCGTCCTTTTTGTGTTCGGGTCCTATCGGGGGGCGGCAGGGATGACCCGCCATTGGCGCGATATCGACCTGGGTGAGGCGCTGCTGCACCGGCGCGCCGTTTTGCCCGAGCGCTGGGACATCCGGCTGGAGCGGGACTGGCCCGTGCCCGTGCGCCCGTCGCGCCGCCGCTATGCCCACCAGATCCGTCAGGATCTCTGGCGTGCGGCCCGCACTGTGCGCGGTTTCGTGCCGATGATTGCCGTCGGCTGGACCGATGGCGTGGTGCACGTGAGCGCAGGCGGCACGCTCAACGCGGGACCGGCGCCGCAGCTTTCAGACATTCTCGCGGGCGTCCTCGACGATCCGCGCAACAGACGGCGCTGGGACAGGTATGCCCAAGCCAGATCAAAAAAGAAGGGACAGGGGACATGTTCAACAAGATCCTGATCGCAAATCGGGGCGAGATTGCCTGCCGGGTCATCAAGACGGCGCGCCGGCTGGGGATCGGCACCGTTGCGGTGTACTCGGATGCCGACCGCAATGCGCTGCATGTCGAGATGGCGGACGAGGCGATCCATATCGGCCCGCCGCCCGCCAATCAGTCCTATATCGTGATCGACAAGATCATGGAGGCGGTGAAAGCCAGCGGCGCCGAGGCGGTGCACCCGGGGTACGGCTTCCTGTCGGAGCGGGCCGAGTTCGCCCAGGCGCTGGATGCGGCAGGCGTTGCCTTCATCGGTCCGCCGGTTGGCGCGATCGAAGCCATGGGCGACAAGATCACCTCGAAGAAGCTGGCGTCCGAGGCAGGTGTCTCGACGGTGCCCGGCTATATGGGCCTGATCGAGGACGCGGATGAGGCGGTGAAGATCGCCGCCGACATCGGCTACCCGGTCATGATCAAAGCGTCCGCGGGCGGCGGCGGCAAGGGCATGCGTATCGCCTGGAATGAAGCCGAGACGCGGGAAGGCTTCCAGTCCTCGAAGAACGAGGCGGCGGCGAGCTTCGGCGACGACCGGATCTTCATCGAGAAGTTCGTCACCCAGCCGCGCCATATCGAGATCCAGGTGCTCGGCGACAAGCACGGCAACTGCATCTATCTGGGCGAGCGCGAGTGTTCCATTCAGCGCCGGAACCAGAAGGTGATCGAGGAGGCGCCCTCGCCGTTCCTGGACGAAGCCACCCGCAATGCCATGGGGGAGCAATCCGTCGCGCTGGCCAAAGCGGTGGATTATTGCTCGGCGGGCACGGTCGAGTTCATCGTCGATGGGGACCGGAACTTCTACTTCCTCGAGATGAACACGCGTCTTCAGGTCGAGCACCCTGTGACGGAGCTGATCACTGGGCAGGATCTGGTCGAGCACATGATCCGCGTCGCGGCCGGGGAGAAACTCTCGATCGGTCAGGATGACGTGAAACTGAACGGCTGGGCGATGGAGAGCCGCCTTTACGCCGAGGACCCCTACCGCAACTTCCTGCCGTCCATTGGGCGGCTGACCCGGTATCGCCCGCCGGCGGAGACCGAAAGCTATCAGCCCGGCATCCAGCCGACCGAACCCGTGGTCCGCAACGATACCGGCGTCTACGAGGGCGGTGAAATCTCGATGTACTATGACCCGATGATCGCCAAGCTGTGCACCTGGGGGCCGGACCGGGCTGCGGCGATCGAGGGTCAGCGGGTGGCGCTCGACCAGTTCGAGGTCGAGGGGATCGGCCACAACTTGCCGTTCCTCTCAGCCGTCTATGACCACGAGCGCTTCACGAGCGGAAACATCACCACGGCCTTTATCGCCGAGGAATACCCTGACGGTTTCGAGGGCGCGACGCTGGACGGCGACGCCATCAAACGCCTCGCCGCGGGGGCGGCGGCCATGCAGCTCGTGACCGCGCGCCGGGCCGGGCGGATCAGCGGCACGGTCAGCCGGGCGGACAAACCGGCACGCACCGACTGGGTCGTCTCGGTCGATGGGCAGAGCTTTCCGGTTCAGACCACCCGGTCGATTACCGGGCATGTGCGGACCGAAGAGGGGATGGAATTGTCCATCACCTCGAAAGGGCAGGACCCGCGCAAGCCGCAGATCCTGATCCATGGGCAGGGCTCGGTCGATGTCGCCTTCGACGATGGCGAGGTGATCACGGTCGAGGGCGACTGGACCCCCGGCGACACACTGACCACCGCGATGATCGGCGGGATCGAGATGTCCGTGAAGGTCGATGCGATCTCGGAGGGGTTCCGCATCCGCTATCGCGGCGCTGATCTCGACGTGAAGGTCCGCAGCCCCCGGGCGGCGGAACTGGCCGCCCTGATGCCGGAGAAACTGCCGCCCGATACCTCGAAGATGCTGCTCTGCCCGATGCCGGGGCTGGTGGTGTCGATTGCCGTGGAAGAAGGCGACGAGGTGCAGGACGGGCAAGCCTTGGCCACCGTCGAGGCAATGAAGATGGAGAACGTGCTCCGCGCCGAGAAGAAGGCCGTGGTCAAGAAGATCAACGCGGCCCCGGGCGCGAGCCTCGCCGTCGACGATGTGATCATGGAGTTCGAATAGCGCCGTGCGCTGGGTCGTCAGATATCTGAGTTATGCTGTCGCGATATTCGGAACGCTTGGTGTCTGCCTGCTGGTTGCGTCGTTGTTGGGCGACTCGACGCTGATGATGGTTGCATATGTTGATCAGTTCCAGGAGATTGGTCGAGGGGTCATGTTCCTCCTGTTTGTCGAGCGCGGCATGATGGCCTGGTTGGTTAGCGGTGCTGTTGGCTGCGTCGTATTCCGCTTCATTGCCCGATTTGGATGGGACAACGCCGTGTCTTGGCGGGTTCTCGCAATAGACGGGCTATTGGCCTTTGCATTCGCGCTGATCTTGTTGTTCGCGATGGTCCACGGCTGGATCTGGGGTGGCTATGCGCTGACACTCTACCCGGCTGTCTTACTGACCTTCGGGTTCGGCTGGCATGTGTTCACCTACCGGTGGGTTGAGTATCGAGACCAAAATCGCTTGATCATGGAGTTCGAATAGCGCCGTGCGCTGGATCGTCAGATATCTCTCCTACCTCGCCGGGGCGGCTGCGTCGTTTGCGATTGCCCTGGTCGTTGCCGGAGCGCTTCTGATGTTGGTCGAGCAATTTGGTCCGCTCCGTCTCGACGGCCCTTGGATCTCATCGGCGGTTGGCCCGCTGGGTGTCCCGGTCACGCTCGCGCTGGTCTATGCGGTACCGCTGATGATCGGCGGGGCGGCGGGCTGCCCGATGTTCCGCACGCTTGCGCAGTTCGGCTGGCTTCATGCCCTGCCTTGGTGGATCGTTGCTTTGACCTGGGGCTTGTCGTCGGCCTCTGTGCTCGCCCTGTCGTTCGGCATCATGGCTGGATTTATGACAGTGTTCGAGGCCGCGGCTCTCTTCGTGATCCTGATGATGACCGCCGGGTTCGCCTGGCACGTCTTCGCCCAGCGCTGGGCCAGATGCCCGCACACGGGCCGGACCGCGTGGGAGGCGGCGTGACATGCGCGTTTGGGGCCTCCGATACCTCAGCTATGTCGGTGCCGCGACGGCGAACCTCGCCTGTGCGTTGGTCGTTGCGCGGATGCTCCGTCCGGTTATTGACTGGGCGCTGCTTGTGCTCCTGCAGGATGAGACCGGGGGTTTAGGCGATCTCTCCAAGGCTGGCGCAGATTATCTACGGCTTGTCAGTGCTGCTCCGACCTTCCTTGCCATTGCGATCGGTGGAGCCATCGGTTTGATCGCCTTTCGCCCGATTGCTGCATTCGGCTGGGCTCGTCCGGTGCGCGTGCTGTTTCTGCCAGCCTACTGGCTTGCCGTGTCCGCTCTGCTCGCGCTGATCTTGATCATCGGTGGGCAGATCACTGCGCCTCTCGGCTTAGCGATAGTCTTTGGCGTTTTGCTCAGTCTCGGCTTCGGGTTTCATGTTGTCTTTCAGGTCCTCTCCCAGCGCCGGACTGAACGTTCTGAGGAGCGTGCC
>JBCBOR010000016.1:0-72383 GCA_039821125.1 Pseudomonadota bacterium | reverse complement strand
CGAGAGGATCAGAGTGCCCGCAGGGCAGTCTGATCCGTGCGACAAGCCTATGTGGCAGGCCTGTGCGCCGGGTCGGTCGCGGGCGTTGTGAGCGCTACCCGCTGACGAGCGGGAAGCTGTTCTCGAACACGGCGCCCTCGGTATCCGTCATGCGCACATCGATCGCGCTCGCCCCCTCGGGCACGTCGAAGCCGATCGCCGGGTTCTCGCTGAGAGAGATTGATCCGGTCATCGAGAAGAGAGGCTGTCCGCCGGACGAGACTTCGACGGTTTCGACATAGCGGGCGGGAATGTAGAGCAGTGTGATCTGATCCATCTGCATGCCGGAATGGCTGGGGTGCTGCATCTGCAATTCGGCCATCGGGCCGGTCTCGAGGCCGCTCTGCGCAGGGGCCGGCTTTCCGGAGAGGCTTGCCAGCGTGGCGATTGCGCCCTCCTGTTCGCCCAGCACAAGATCCATCTGTCCCAGGGTCTCCATCGCAACCACGGGATCCGTTGTTGGCGCTGCGGCACAGGCACCCGTACCGGAGGTCTTCACCATGGCACTCTGCATGATCCGCTCACCAGTCGAGAGCTCGGCAACCACGCGCACCGGGCTTGGCCCGTTCATGCGCATCGCGGCGGTAAAGGCAAAGCTGCGTCGCGGCGACGCCAGATCGAAGACGGCGGAGACCGGCATCGGGTTCTCGTCGATGATCAGCGTGACCGTTTCGATGGTCTTGCCAAGCGGCGCCGTGATCGTCGCGCCAAGTGTCGTACGCGGATCTGTCATGGTCCGGTAGGGGGCGTCGAGCGTGATCGCGCCCCCGGCATCACTGACGATCGCATCGCCGAAGATCTGCGGCTGCAACTCGGCCCAGGTGTCATCCTCGGCCCAGGCCGAGGATGCGAGCATCGCCGCAAAAGCCGCCACCGCAACAATCTTGTTCATCTCGCGCACCTTCCATCGCAGAAATTGCGCAGAGACTAGCCTACTCCGGACAGCTTGGCGACAGTTCCACATGGCCATCCGAGACATTATCAAGGATGAGTTCGCAGGTTTTGCCGTTCACCTCGAAGGTGACCGGTTCATAGGTGCCAAGGACCTGGGTCTTGATGCCGTTCACGGCGACGCGGGCGGTGCCGGTCTCGGTGTCGACTGCGGAGACGAAGACCCTGACTGCGCCATCGAGCAAGAGCGCGGTCTCGCCCGCGCCGGTGCCGACCGGCTCGGACGGAGCCGGCGATGGTGCCACGGCGGCTGTGGTTTCCGTCGTGCTCGTGGCCGCAGTGTCTTCGGTCGTGCTTGCCGTGGCAGTGTCTTCTGTTGTGCTCGCGGCCGCAGTTTCTTCCGTTGTGCTCGCGGCCGCAGTGTCTTCCGTCGTGCTTGCCGCGGCAGTGTCTTCCGTCGCACCTGCAGCAGCGCTATCGGTGGCGGCGTCATCAGCCGCACCGGCAGCACTGTCCATGTCGCCGTGATGCGCGGCCATGGTGTTCTGGATCGCGGCAACGCCGGTCGACGCGGCTGTCACGCCTTCACCCAGGGTGCTGACTTCGGCTGCAAGGCTCTCGAGCTGGCTGCCAAGGGCGCCCTCGATCGCGTCGACCTGTCCCGCAAGCGCGTCCTGAATGGCATCGGCCTGGCTGACCAGCGTGCCCTTCAAAGCTTCGGATTGCGCAGCCCCTGAAGAGGCAATCGTGTCGTTAAGCGCGCTGACGGCGCTGTCGATCTGGCCGGCGACCTCGGCGCTCGACGCGGCGCTTGTCTCGGCCCCGGCGGCAACCGCCGCTTCCAGGGCGGCGAGCCTCTCGGTCAGGGCGGCAAGCTGCTCATCGGCGGTCGAGGACGCCGCGCCCGCGGTCGCGATCTTCTCGCCCAGCCGTTTCTCGAGATCGTCGAAATTCGGACCGGAGGACATCATCCCCAGAATCGCTCCGATAATGAGCCCGCCCGCACCAAACATCAGTGAATCGTTTGCCATTGCCATCCCCAACTGCCACAGAAGCCAACATCTCGGCAAAGCGGATCATCCGCTCCGAGTCGGGATATTATCGCCAAATTGCGCGCGGCAGGATGCGAAGTTTCCTTGTCATGCCCGAGGGATCGTACCGCACGGGTGCCGGTGTGCCGATCCGGGCGCTGACCGCAGCAGCGCCGCTCCCTCCGCGCGCTACTTCTTTCGGAAGATGTTGTTCTTCAGAATGTACCGGATGCCGCGCAGCCAGCTTTTGTCGGTGTTGCCCCGGATATCGACAGCGAGGCCCTTGGCGACCTGACCAGTCTCGGTCTCGCGTACAACGAGGTTCATTGCGAGGATCAGGTTCGAGACCTTCTGGACCTCGCCCACCAGCGCATAGTCCGTGCCCAGTTCGCGGGCCATCAGGACATCGCAATAGTTGCAGTCGGCGACATTGACGATGCGGTCGAGGTCCTGCTGCACCGGCGAGATATCGACGAGGTCGAACCCTTTTTCGGCGAACTGCCCACGGACATACTCGGTGATCATGTCCATCCGGGCGACCTCATCCTCGCGCACGCCGTTATAGGCACCTTCGGTCGAGGTATCGATGAAGTGGATCCCGAAAAACGCAACGGTCGCGCCGGGTTTCAGGTCGGCGGCCAAGCCTGAGGCGGGCCAGCACGCGCGCTCAGAACCAGTGCTGCAATCAGGGCTCTCATGCCGAGCAGAGTGCGCGACACGCCCCGCGTGTGCAACCCGAACCGGTCGCGAAACCCAGGAATGGCTTATTAAACTCTTATAAGGACTTAGTGCGGAGGTCGGGGTTGACCCTGCCGGGCACACCGGGCGTTACTCGCCAAAAGAGTGTTCACGGGAGGAGAGACCATGCTGAGATCGCTTCTGGCGACAGCGGTCGTTGTCGCGGCGTCGGGTCTGACAGCGGTCGAGGCCTTGGCCTATACCGTCTATGTTACCAACGAAAAGGGCAACACGGTCACGGTGATCGATGGCACGACGTGGGAGGTAACGGGCACCTATGATGGTGGCAGCGCCCGCGCGGTATCACGATCAGCCCGGACGGCAAGGAACTCTACGTTTGCGCCTCGGACGATGACACGGTGCGGGTGTATGATCCCAAGACGATGGAGCAGTTGCACACGCTGCCCTCCGGCCCTGACCCGGAGCTTTTCGTGCTGCACCCTTCGGGCAACCCGCTCTACATCGCGAACGAGGACGATAACATCGTCACGGTCGTCGACGTCGTGAAGAAATCCGTGCTGGCCGAGATCCCTGTGGGCGTCGAGCCCGAGGGCATGGGTGTCAGCCCGGACGGCAAGATCGTGGTCAACACCTCCGAGACCACGAACATGGCGCACTTCATCGACACCGCGACCTACGAGATCGTGCAGAACACGCTGGTCGATCAGCGCCCGCGTTTTGCCGAGTTCACCGATGATGGCAAGAAGCTCTACGTCTCGGCCGAGATCGGCGGCACCGTTTCTGTGATCGACCCTGCGAACGGCCAGATCATGAAGTCCATCACCTTCGAGGTGGCGGGCGTCACGCCAGAGGCGCTGCAACCGGTCGGGGTCCGCGTCACCTCGGACGGCAAGAAGGTCTTCGTGGCACTTGGCCCGGCGAACCGGGTCGCGGTGATCAATGGCGAGACCGACGAGGTCGAGGAATATCTGCTGGTCGGACAGCGTGTCTGGCAGATGGCCTTCACCCCTGACGAGAAATACATCCTGACCACCAACGGCAATTCGAACGACATCTCGGTCATCGACGTGGCCGAGCAAAAGGTCATCAAGTCCATCGCGGTCGGCGAGCAGCCCTGGGGCGTCGTCGTCTCGCCGAACTGATCCGACATCAAGGGAGAGAACAGATGAAAACGATCCTTGCAGCCGCGGCGGCGGCAATGCTGGGGCTTGCGGTCAGCACGCCGGTCGCACCGGTCGCGCATGCCGCGCCGAAATGTGACAAGCTGGGCTTTGCCGGGCTGATGGCCAAGTGCAACCGCGAGGAATTGCCGTCGCTGACGCTCGCCGCGGGCAAACCGCTGGCCGAGGGGCCGATGGCGCTGTCGTCGGGCGTCTATTACGAGCTGAAGATCATCTCGGACGGCAGCCAGGAACTCGCCGTTGCGGGCGCTGATTTCTTCCGCGCGATCTGGATCAACGAAGTCGTCATCAATGATCTGGAAGTGCGCCCGCTCGGGATCGACAGCTTCGAGTTCGATGACGAGGGCACGATCGAGCTCAAGTTCATCGCCATCAAGCCGGGCCGCTATGTGCTCAAGGTCCCGGGCTCGAAAGGTGACAGCCAGAAGGTCGATATCTCGATCCAATAAAACCTGAACAACGAGGGAGAGAAACGATGAAGAAGACCCTGATGATTGCAGGGGCAGCCCTGTGCCTGACCGTGAGCGCGCCGCTGGCCGATGATCACAAAGTGACCGCCGAGGAAGAGGCGAAGATCATGGCCCTTCTCACCGAGATGCAGTGCGAAATGGACGCCGACGACATCGAGAAGGAAGACGATGGCTACGAGCTGGACGATGTCTTCTGCTCGGACGGTCAGTACGACATCGATCTCAACGCCGACTTCGAGGTGACCAACAAGAAGGCGGAGTGACCGCGCCTTTCATATCGGCCGGGACCTGCGCCGCTGGGTGCAGGTCCGCCATACTACGCCTCCTCAGGGCAATCATCCCGGCATGGGGGCCGGGGTGAGATCCCTCCACCACGCCCACTGCGCGCAGGCCGGACCATAACTGCGACCGGCGCGCGCCATTTGCCCAAGGTGAGAACGATACCATGACCAAGACACTCGCGACCGCAGCGCTTCTGGCGCTGATCGCCGGCCCGGCTTTGGCGGGGTTCGAAATCCAGGAAGCCAACACCGAAGAAAATGCGGTCACGCTGGAATCCGTGAACACCGTGTTCTTTGGGGACCTCGAGGACCAGATCCGTTCGAGCCACGAGCTGACCGTCGGCTGGGGTGTCGTCCATGGCTATGCGTTTGAGTTCGGCTTCGAGCTGGAAAACCCAAGCGCGGATGACGAGAGTGCGGACTTCTCGGGCCTCGAGCTGACCAACACGATCGCGCTGATCGGCGAGGAGGGCTTTTCGACCAGCGATACCTTTGCCCTTGCCCTGATCGCCGGGTTGGAATTCGAATTTGAAGAGTCCAGCGACGTCTCGCTGACGCTTGGCCCGGCCATTGAGGCGGAGCTTGGCGGCGTTGAACTGCTTAGCAATACCTTCCTCGAAATCCCGCTCGGCGGCGGCGAGGGGCTTGGGTTCTCCTACGCCCTCGGTGGCTACTACGAGATGACGGATGATGTCGCGATCGGGCTCGAGGCCCATGGCGAGATCGAGGAGGTGTTCGATGACACACCTGCGCTGTCCGAGCAGGAGCATTTCATCGGTCCGGCCGTCGCCTTCGAGATCGGTCTCGAGGAGGATCAGGAAGTCGGCATGCGCGTCGGGACCTTCTTCGGTTTGACCGACGAGACACCGACGGTCGGCCTGTCGCTGAACCTCGAGCTCGAGTTCTGACCGGTATCCCGTCGCCGTCCTGGCCAATCAGCGCGCAAGACCCGCCACCGGGCGCGCACCGCCACATCAAGGTGTGGACAGGCATCGGCAAATCCGACAGTTTTGCCGGTGATGACGTGGTCTCTGGGTCCTTTGCCGTTCGGGATGGTGCACACAGGTCACGTTGAACACCGCCTGAACGTCGATCGCACGCTGGCCGAGGGTCGTTGTCCGTACCGGGACTGTCGGCGGCCCGCCCGCCTGCGGGCATTCTCGACCGTGCGGGCGATGGCCGGTTTGTGCGCGACGCTGCGGCGTAGCCGCTTAGATCGGAGCCTCGACCGCTGATGCGGCGCGTCTTCGGGCGACCTGTGCCTCGGCCCGCGCTGCGGCACTGATCGCTTCGCTCAGTTCGAGCTGGCCTGATCTGCCAAGGCGCCCTGCGATCGTGATCGCGCCGGGATTGCGCCGGATGTTGAGCGCGTCCAGCCGGAACCCGACGCCGCGGTCCGACGGATCTGCCCGCCCCGCCAGCTTGATGTCGCCCGACAGCCGCGTCACGTAGAGGCCGATGCTGCCATCACGCTCCGGTTGTGACAGGACATAGCTGTCGAAGAACAATCCGCTTACGCAAGGATCCCGCGACAAGAGGGCAAAGGCCACGCCCGGACGCTCGCGCGCCTGCGCGATCGTTTCGGGATCGGCGAGCTTTGCGTGCGGCACCAACCACTGGACCCCGCCCTTGCAGGTCAGCTCGAGCGCAGTGTCGGAGGCGAGGTCCAGTTCGGGCACAGCGGCGCGGATCTCCTTGGCCTCTCGCTCGAGCGCCTCGGCCGGGATGATCCGCTGTTCGATCTTCTGCACGCCGTCGCGCAGCTGGGGCAGAGGTTTGGGAAGGGCCTCGACGTCGATCTCCTCGCCACGCTGGCCGTTGCGGAACGCGATGAACCGGCGCGCTGTTGCGACAGCCCGCCCGGCCGTGGTGCCGGGCTCGACGCGGACCTCCGCCAGACCCTCGAGCGCCCGCTGCGTCCCGGTCCGCGCCAGCGCCCGGGCGATCTGTCCGGTCTCGGCCGGGGAAGCCCTCGCCAGGCGCTCGACCAGAAAGGCCTCGGCTTCAGGGTCGGCCTGAGCGCCGAGCGCACGGATCGCGGCGGCTTTGGCCGGTGACACGGCGTCCGTCGTGGCGACAAGCTTCTGCAGCACCGCGCGGGCCTGCGGCAGGCGTCGGCGCGTGATCTCGCGAATGGCACGGACGCCATCCGGTCCGCCGCCCGGCTCGTCCAGCGTTTTCAGCAACGCGTCGCGCGTCAGGTCTGGCAGGCCAAGGGTTTCGTCTGCACATCCAGTCATGTCGATGCCTCCTTCCGTGCCCTCAGCAACCGTCGCGGACGATATCGTGACCGCGCATTGTTGTGCCCTGTGCTCCGGTCAGCTCGACAGCAAGCCGCGTGCCCTGACCCTGGCAGGTCGCACAGCGCGTCTGCGCCATCAGGTTGTCCGAAGCCGCAGCGCCCGGGCAGTTCTCGCAGTCTTCGCCGCCACCATGGTTGTGGGGCAGGCCGAGGAAGTGCCCGATCTCGTGCGCGAAGGTGCGTGAGAAGCCCTCGGGGCCACGGTCGATGGCCGCCGCGATCACCCCGTCATGCTTTGGCGGGGCAACCCCGATGAAGCTGGCCGAGATCGTGCGCGGCACGAAACAGTCCAGCGCGTTGCCCGATCCGGCGGTCCAGTCGTCGATCAGATCCTCGGCTTCGTCCCGGTCGTCGATATCGTCGGCCCCGTCGGCATCCGCCTGGTCGATCACCCAGTAATCGACCCGTCCCACGCCAAGGTTCACCTGGTCGAAGATGTTCCGCGTCCGATAGACCGCATAGTCCAGCAATTCGCGCCCGTCCTCGCGGTCCTGGTCCGAGAACTCGTTCCACCAGCCGACGGCGATGATATCGAGATGGAGGTGGCGGTTCTTCACGCCCCGGATCGCGGACAGCATCGAGACCTCGGCGCGCACCGAGGTGTCCGGATCTTCGGGCACCCGGCGCCGGGTAAAGCCGAAGAGGTGGCGCAGCACCGACAGCCCCTGCGAGGTATCGCGGCCGATGCAGGCCATGATGTCTTTGACATTCTCGGTCATGGCCCCCTCCCTATTGCAGCGCGATGACCATGGGGATCATCCCTGTGCCCTCGTCATGAGGGCCGAGCGCCTTGCCAACCACGGCGCCGAAGCTTTCCTCGGCCGTGCCCGCCCGCATTGCATGTCCTGGCAGGTCCGAGGTGGTCAGAAGATCGCCGATCCGGATCGGACCATTGGCATCGGTGACGCAGACGCAGACCTTGCCCATCAGAGCGACCGGCGCGCGGTCCGTTGCCTCGGGCTGGCGGTCGAGCACGATGCCCGGCCGGTACTGCACGGCGCCGGAAATCACCCCGACAGCGCCGCGATCGAAGGCGCTCGTGCAGGGGGTCAGATCTCCGTTCTCGTCCAGCACCATGACCATGCCCGGTTCCGCGGCCATGTCGCCCGCGATCTTGAACTCCTCGGCACAGTCCGCGTTGCGCAGGATGATGTCGCCGGTGTCGCCGTTCATGTGGATCGTCGCATCGCCATCGTTGAAGATGTTGTTCGACCCGTTGGCATAGAGCAGCACGTCGCCATCGCTGCCATTGCTGCCAAGACGCAGGTTCCCGTTCGCGCCCATCATCCCGACGACATCGCCCGAGGCGTTCAGCACCTCCATCCGCTGGGAGCCGGGGTTCATCCGGATCCTGACGTTGCCATTGCTGTCGCGCAGGTTGACGTCGCCGTTCACACCGCTGCCGCCCAGCGTCATGTCTCCGCCATTGCCGCTCAGCTGCACAGTGGCGTCCGCGTTGGTGAACAGCGAGCTGGCGTTGCTGCGGTAGAGGAAGATGTCCCCGCCATCGCCGTTCGAGCCGAGGCGCATGTTCCCGCTTGCGCCGAACATGCCGACGATCTCGCCGGCGGTGTTCAGGACCTCCATCCGCTCGTTGCCCGGGTTGATCCGCACCCGCGTGCGCCCGTTGCTGTCGCGCAGATTGACATCGCCGTGAACCCCGCTGCCGCCGAGCGTCATGTCGCCGGAGTTGCCGCTCAGGCGCACGGTGGCTTCGGCATTGTTGAACAGACTGTCGGCCGAGCTGCGGTAGAGATAGACGTCGCCGCCATCGTCGCCCGAGCCGAGCCGCAGGTTGCCGTCAGCGCCCAGCATGCAGACAAGCTCGCCATCACTGTTCTTGATCTCGAGCCGCCCGTCATCGGCGACCAGCCGCACCGACCACTCGCTGGTCGAGAAAATGTTGCCGGCCTCGTCGCGATAGAGGAACAGATTGCCGTTCTCGCCGTTCGAGCCGGCGCGGATGTTTCCGCCGCCCCCCATCATGCCGATGATCTCGCCCGCATTGTTGTGCAACTCGATCCGCTGTCCGTCGGCGTTCAGATGAACCCGCTCGGTGCCGCTGCCATCCGACAGGACCACATCGCCATCCTGTCCGTTGCCGCCAAGCCGGGCATTGCCGCCATTCCCCTCGAGCGTGATGGTCGGTGTCGTCGTGCCGCTGGGCGAAACCGTGACATTGCCGTCGAAATCCTCAGCCATCTGAGATCCCCCCTTGAAATCGATCGATTGAAACAGGGCGAAATTATACACGCATGACGGGCGTCTCGCGTGGGGATTGTCACAGAACAGGGGAATTGCGCATCTGAGCCAGGGCGCGCAGAGGCGCGCGGGGTGCGCCTGATGGCCGTAACCCGCTGATCTCTCGGCAGTCTTCTGAAAGATGGTACGCCCTACGGGACTCGAACCCGTGTTTCCGCCGTGAAAGGGCGGCGTCCTAGACCGCTAGACGAAGGGCGCGGCGCAGCGCTTCATATAAGGTTCATTGCGGGGTGGCAAGCGGGATTCTCGGCCCGTGCGGCGCTTTGCTTATGACGGGATCGCGACATCGTCGATCTGGAGTTTCACACGCCGCCGCCCGCCCCAATCGTCCAGCGTCAGCTGTCCCGCGGCATGAACCGGCTGGCGCGCCGAAGCCGCTGCGGTCAGCGCATCGGCGATCCCGTTGTCCGCGGCGCGAAACGCGATCGCGCCAAGGGGTGGGGCTCCGCCAGCGGTCAGCCGAACCTGAGCGTGCCCTGTGCCGACGATGCGCACCCCGGTTGGGATGGCGTGCGAGATCGCGACTTTCGGCGCCGGGTTCGACGGACCGTAGGGGCCTGCCTGCTCGAGATTCTCGAGCAAGTCCAGCGTGGCGCCACCGGGCGCCATAGCACCGATCAGCGGCAGGTCAGCAGGACCGGTGGCCTCGATCCCCTGCGCGGAAATCCGGTCCGAGAGGGCGGCCATCGCCTCCTCGACGCGCGCGGGCTCGACTGTCAGGCCTGCGGCCATGCGGTGGCCGCCGCCCTTGATCAGCACGCCGTTGCGGGCGAGCGCGGCGACCGCCGAACCAAGGTCGATGCCCTGGACGGACCGGCCCGAGCCCTGTCCGGTCTCGTCATTGAGACCGATGCACAGCGCGGGGCGATTGAAGCGGTCCTTCAGGCGGCTGGCAACGATGCCGACCACGCCGGGGTGCCAGCCCGGTCCTGCGGCCCAGACAAGCGGGCCGGGCTCACCCCGCGCCTCGATCTGGTCGATCGCCGCCTCGGTGACAGCACTTTCGATCTCGCGGCGTTCCCGGTTGAGCGTGTCCAGCCGCTCGGCCAGGGCCGCGGCCTGATGCGGATCCTCGGTCGAGAGGAGATCCGCGCCAAGCCCGGACGCGCCGATCCGCCCGCCCGCGTTGATCCGAGGACCAAGCGCAAACCCGAGATCGCGGGAGGTTGGCGGCGCCGTCAGCCCCGCGACATCTGCCAGAGCGACAAGGCCCGGTCGCTGGCGCCGGGCCAGCACGCTCAGGCCCTGGCGGACAAAGGCCCGGTTCAGCCCCAGCATGGGCGCGACATCGGCCACGGTGGCCAGCGCCACCAGATCCAGCATCGCCATCAGGTCAGGCCCGTCCCGCCCCTCGGCCCGCAGCAGGCGGTTCGCCGCCACCAGCAACAGGAACACGACACCGGCGGCGCAGACATGACCCAGCCCCGAGCCGTCATCCGCCCGGTTCGGGTTCACGACCAGCGCATCGGGCAGGTCCGGCCCCGGCAGGTGGTGGTCAATGACAGCGACCTCGGCCCCCGTCGCGCGCGCCGCGGCGATCGGCTCGTGACTGAGTGTTCCGCAATCCACGCAGATGATCAGGTCATGGGACCGGGCCAGGTCCTCCATCGCCGGAACGTTCGGGCCATAGCCCTCGTCGATCCGGTCGGGGATGTATGGCGTGATCGCAGCCCCCTGCATCCGGCACCACGTGGCGAGCAACGCAACCGAGCACGCCCCGTCCACGTCGTAATCCCCGAACACCGCAATCCGCTGGCGCCGGGCAATCGCGGCCACAAGGCGCTGGGCAGCGGCATCCATGTCCGCCAGGGTCGACGGGTCGGGCATCAGATCACGCAAGCGCGGTGTCAGGTAGGTCTCCGCCTCCTCCCCGGTCACGCCTGCCGATGCGAGGATGCGCCCGACGATCTCGGGCAGTCCGGTCGCCTGAGCAATTGCGAGGCCGCCGCGCTCGACGCTCGCCGCCGGTCCGACCCAGCGCCGCCCGGTCACGGACTGCGCCACGCCGAGGAAAGAGGCGTCGGTCATCGGACGGTCGTCACGCCTCAGGTGTCCTGCGTGCGGTAGACGATGCGGCGCACCGACCCGGTCCGCGAGCGCATCAGAATGGTCTCGGTCTCGAGGAAGGTGCCGATTCGCCGGGCGCCGCGCAGGATCGAGCCATTGGTGACCCCGGTCGCCGCGAAGATGACGTCGTCACGGCACATGTCATCGCGATTGTACTTGGCGTCGAGATCCGTGATCCCGGCCTTCGCGGCGCGGCCTTTCTCGTCGTCGTTGCGGAACAGAAGCTGCCCCTGGATCTGCCCGCCCATGCATTTCAGGGCTGCGGCGGCCAGCACGCCCTCGGGCGCCCCGCCCGAGCCCATATACATGTCGATCCCTGTATGATCGGGCTCGGCACAGTGCATGACACCGGCCACATCGCCATCGGTGATCAGCCGGATCGAGGCACCGGTCTCGCGCACTTCGTGGATCATGTCGCGGTGGCGCGGGCGTTCCAGGATACACACCGTGACATCGCCCGGCGCGCAGCCCTTGGCCTTGGCAAAGACCTCGATCCGCTCCTTGGGTGACATGTCGAGATCGAGCAGGCCATCCGCATAGCCCGGCCCGATGGCCAGCTTGTCCATGTAGACATCCGGCGCGTGCAGCATCGAATGGCGCGGACCCATGGCCACCACGGTCAGCGCATTTGGCATGGCCTTGGCGGTCAGGGTCGTGCCTTCCAGCGGATCGAGCGCGATATCGACCTCGATCCCCGCGCCGGTGCCGACTTCCTCGCCGATGTAGAGCATGGGCGCTTCGTCCCGTTCGCCCTCGCCGATCACGACGGTGCCCTTGATGTCGAGCATGTTGAGCTGCGTGCGCATGGCATCGACGGCCACCTTGTCCGCCGCCTTCTCGTCACCACGGCCGATCAGCCGGGCGGCTGCGATGGCGGCGGCCTCGGACACGCGGGCGAGCCCGAGGCTGAGCATCCGGTCCTGAAAGGTGACTTTGGTGTCGTTTGCCATGCGATCCTCCCCATGTTCCGGATTACGACCCGGCTCTTTGAACTACGAGTTACTCATTCCCCAGCGCCGTATAGGCCGCACGCCGTTGAGATGCCAAGCCTTTGTCGCCCATGGGCCCGCAGATTGGCCACAGCGCCGAGATCTCTGATCGTACTATCCCTGCCCCTAGCCCCGATGCAGCAGAGCGACCGCACCATGATCGGCATGGCCGGTGTCGTGGGACAGCTTCTCCCAGTTGCGCATGTAGCGCTCGAAATCGGGTTGGGGTTTGTAGATCGGCGGCGCCGCGCCATCGGTCGACAAAAGCCCGGTGATCGCGTCATGGATCGGATAGAACCGGATCGCCTCCGAGATGCTGACGACGACGAACCGCAGCGCGGCGGTCACGCTGTCTCCGGTGCCGGGCGCATCCGAATAGGTATGCAGCGCCTCGGTGATCTTGTAGCGGTCCGCGGGCAGGATGATCGTCTCGGGGCTGGTCGTCTCGAGATTGCCATGCGTGCCCCCGACCCGAAGGCGCTTCCATTCGGGCAGCGTGTTCGTGGCATCGGCAAAGCAATACCAGGTGCCGCTGCCGGTCTTGAAGGCCAGGACATAGATGTTCTTGGCATCGAGCATGATCGAGACGATGTCCGCCTGATCATAGGCCTCGAGATCGACCTGCACCATACCGCCGCGCAGCGGTTGCAGATGGTCCCGCAGTTTCAGGATATCGGCATGATAGCTGTTCTGGCTTTGGGCGTAAGACACTGAAAAATTTGTCATTTTAGCTCTCGAAAAAGAGGTGAGATAACACGATGAAGACTGAAATATCGGGGGTAAGGATACTATAGAGGCCGCGGCTTGCCAAACGGTTCGCGGGCCGCAAAGACACCCCAGCCGACACAAAATCGTGCGCCGGGTGCCGGACTGCTCTTGGCGGCAGGCCGTCAGCGCGAGCGGATGAACCCGACGGTCTTGTAGGTCTCGGCCAGAACAGGCTCGGCAATCGCAGCGGCGCGGTTCGCACCATCGCCCAGAATACGGTCGATCTCGGCAGGGTCGGCCATGAGACGGTTCATCTCGTCCGCGATGGGACCAAGTTTCGCGACGGCCAGATCCGCCAGCGCCGGCTTGAACGCGCCAAAGCCCTGGCCCGCGAACGCGGCCACCACCTGATCGGCGGTCTGATCCGACAGCGCCGCGTAGATGCCCACCAGATTGCGCGCCTCGGGCCGCTCGGCCAGGCCGTCCAGTGTCTCCGGCAGGGGCTCGGGATCGGTGCGGGCCTTGCGGATCTTGGACGCGATCGCATCGGCATCATCGGTCAGGTTGATCCGGCTCATGTCCGAGGGGTCGGATTTCGACATCTTCTTCGTGCCATCGCGCAGGCTCATCACCCGCGGCGCCGGGCCGCCGATCACAGGCTCGGTGATCGGGAAGAAATCCTCGACCCCGAAATCGTTATTGAACTTGGTGGCGATGTCTCGGCAGAGCTCGAGATGCTGCTTCTGGTCCTCGCCCACCGGCACGTGGGTCGCCTTGTAGACCAGAATGTCCGCCGCCATCAGCGCAGGGTACATATAGAGCCCGCCCGAGGCGTTCTCGCGGTTCTTGCCCGCCTTGTCCTTGAACTGGGTCATCCGGTTCAGCCAGCCCAGCCGCACGACACAGTTGAAGATCCAGGACAATTCGGCATGGGCCGGAACCTGGCTCTGGTTGAACAGGATCGACCGCGCCGGATCCAGCCCGCACGCCATGAAGGCCGCCGCGACCTGGCGCGTGGCATCGGCGATATCCTCGGGCACCAGCGTGTCGGTGATCGCATGCAGATCGACCATGCAATAGATCGTCTCCATGCCGCTGTCCTGCAACTCGACGAACCGCTTCACCGCGCCGAGATAGTTGCCAAGCGTCAGCGAGCCCGTTGGCTGGACGCCGGAGAACACGCGCGGGGTATGGGCCATGGGATCGCCTCGTTCGGAAAGTGCGCGCGTTTCTAGAAAGCCCACCCGTCAGGGTCAAGCGCCTGGGCTTGAGCGCCGGATCTGCTGCCACGAAGCGGCCTGATTATTTTTTTTACCGTCGTTTTGAACCTTTGGCGGGAACGATCCGACCAATCCACAGATCGCATCGAGTGCGGGACGCGAAAACACCGCCAGCGATGCGGCTGCTTGCAGACTATCGCGCCAGTGCGCGCCAAAAAAAAGTGAGTAACAGGATGCCAAATTTTACTATGACGCCGACTGAGAAGTACGCCTCCTTCCTGGCGGATGCCTCTGATGTTGATCGGACTCTGATGTCGCAGTTCAACAGGAACGGTCACCCGATGAATGACATCTTCGAGATCCTCGAGAACCAGATCGACGCACACAAAAGGTTCAACGGCTACGTTAGGCCTTTCAGATCCGTGCAGGAACTAAAAGGCATTCTGCGAAATCCAACTGATCCACGCCTCGTTCGGTTCGAGCCCTGCCTGAGAAATCTGGTGGATTGCTGGGGCAAGGCCGCTGACTATCAGGCACGTGGGACGGGATGGACACTGACGCAAGCCGCGAAGCCTGAACTCGACAGATGCAGGGCTTTTGCCTGTTCCGATGCCGTGACGTTTCGAGGATGCATCAACCCTGAGGTCGAAGGCAGCGTGCTCGACAGGGCGAAGAAAAGGGGCGGGCGGACCGGCATGGCTTTTCTTGGCAACCTGGGCGGCGGTGGTCGGCGTGATGAGACCGCCCGTTGGGACGACGATCATTTGCGCAGAACGCACAAGCAAGTTTATAGCAAATTCGCCGGTGAGTGCACCAGTTTTGGCTACGCCGCCGCGCATACATTATCAAGGATCAACACACTCCAACAACTGAACGCTCGGATCGAGGTGGTTGTCAGTCGCCAGACGAACATGGTTCGCGCTACGCAGCGCGTCGCCAATCCTGGCTACGACGAAACACAGCCCATCGGTCCGAATAACAAGAAAAGCCATTCAGTCCCCGCATTTACCACGAAGAGGAAATACTACTTCTGGAAAGTCAAAGTGCCCGCAATGCAGGCGAACCTCGTCACGCATGTCTTTTGCCTTGTCAATCGTGCAGGAGGTACGACCACGGTGCCGGTTGGGGCTAACAACAGACCGATGGAGAAGCTGCCATCGCCCGATCAATGGGGGAAGGACTGCTACATCGTCGACACATGGCTGGCCAGTCTGGGCCACGCAAGTGTGTTCACCGTCGATCGCTACCCGTTCAAATCGATGCTGCAGAACCTCTATCAGGAGATGGACAGCTTAGGTGCTGTTCAGACCTGACAGCGCTTAGCCTGGAACGTCTCGCGCGGAAATCTCAAATTCTCGGAACAGGAGGGCGGGAGGGCTGACCCTTTATGCTCGCGGGGCGCGGTGCCCCAATCTGCTCGCCGTGCCCAGCATCAAGACAAACGGCGTTCAGCAGAAAGTCATACGATCGACGCACGCGTTGATCGCGTCTTTGAGATTGAGAGTGAATGGTCGGGGCGCCCAGATTCGAACTGGGGGCCTCCGGTACCCAAAACCGGCGCGCTACCAGGCTGCGCCACGCCCCGACTGAGCGGGACCTAGCGCAGAAGTCTGGCCTTCGCAAGGCGGCTTAATCGGAATTCGCCGTTTCCCAGAGCTTCAGCTCTGCCACCATCAATCCACGCGGGCCGCGGAACGTTCGCACCGCCATGCCCTCACCGCTGCTGAGGTCCTGAAACCCGCAGCGTCGCACCGTTTCCATGTGCACAAAAACATCCTCGAGGTTCCCGAAGATGTTCACAAATCCAAAGCCTTTCTGCTTGTCGAACCATTTTACGCGTGCTGGTTGCAGGCCGCTTACCTCGACGTCCGCACCGAGGAACTCGGTCGGCCGGGCGTCTTCGGCAAATCCCTGCGCCTCCATCACGGGTTCAGGCTCGCTCACCTCGACCAGCTTTTGCGCCTGAAGCCCACGCGGGCTTTCGACAGGCACAAGTCTGACCTCGGAGCCTTCCGTCAACGTTACTCTACCGAAAGCGCGCACACAGGACGCATGCACCATCACATCCGCGCCACCTGCACTCGGCACGACGAAGCCATACCCTTTTACCGCGTCGTACCATTTCACGTGACCGGATATCGTGCTTTCGTTTGCTTCTCCGGTTGTCACTTATCAGCCCCTGTGTTTACCGATCCACTTGGATAACACTTTGTTTCCCACGTGCTAAGGGACTAAATCAACCCTCTGTTCTATCTTGAGGCATGGAACCGAAAATTTTTGCAATCGACCGGGCCGGGAGTAGTGATGAAGTTTGCAATTCGCAAAATTGGGGTCCTTTGCGGGGTGGGAATCACCCTGGCGGCGCTTGTGGCCGCGTGTACAGGGCCGCAGCGGTCTGCGGGGACCGAACGGGCACGGACCCCGGCGACCATTGGCGAGCAGCGGATGATGGTCCTGACGCGCCCGCCGATCATCAAGGCCGAAAGCGCCGCCGATGTCGAAGTGGCCCGGCGCCTGATGAGCAGGCTCGACCCGAACGAACTCAACCGCCGGGACGGCTCGCGCATCGTTGATGCGAACGAGATCCCATGGCTCTCCGGCTCGGAACAGGGCCGCAGTTTTCTGGCGATGCAGCCACAGCGCGTGGTTGTGCGCGGCGAGCCGGCGGCGTCCTGTCCGATTGCGCTCAGCGTCTCGGCCAGCCGTCAGAAACCGATCCAGGATGTCGCCGCGGATGCCTTGTCTTCGTGTCTGACCTCGGCGGGGCCGGATTGCGGGTGCCGGGTCGTGGCGGCGGGATCGATCCTGCTGGTGCCGCGGGACGAGGCGACCTATGCGACGGGGATCTCGGCCCGGATCCGGGCGCCGAAGATCGGTCTGGACGGGTTTCTGATCGCCGAGGAGACGCCGGATGGCACCACATTGCTGCGTGATCTCTCGGGCGTGGTCGGCCGGGTGCAGCGCGGCAATGGCGGCGATGTGACGCTCAGCCTGCGCGGTGCCTCGGACGACTATGTCGGGACCGTGCGCAAGGTCGGCTATCGGCGTGGGCGTCTGGCTGAGCGGATCTATGCGGAAAACGCCGAGGGCGAGCGCGTGGCGCTGCTGATCGGGTTTGATCCCGACGAGCTGGCGGGCGTGGCCGGAGCCTGGCTCGCCTGGCCATCCGATGCAGGCTAGGGTCGGGTACTGTCCGCGACTGTCATAGGGGCTGGGCGATCACGACCCGATGCGCAGGCTGCTCAGCTTTTTGCGCCCTGCGCCGGGCAGCCGCCACGATCCCCGTCGACACGGGTCCAGGTCTGGCTGCTGCCGAGGACCGGCAGGCCGAGAAAGCCGCGCACCGTCAGCTTGGTGGCGCTCTCGGCGCTGATCTGCACCGAATAGGTCTGCCCGTCGCGCGGGTTGTAGAGCCAGCCCTTCTTCCAGAACCCGGGCTTGGTCGCGGCAAGCCCACCGAACAGCGGCAACCCGCAGATCGGGCGATCACGCTTGGCGACATCCTCGTTCTTCACATCCCGCTTGAGCGCGCCTTCGTCCGTGACAGGTTCGGACACCCAGACCATCGTCCCGCAGGCCCGTTGGCCGCAGGAATCAACGCGGATGATCGCCTGCTTGTTCTCGGTCAGCCAGTAGCCGAACGCAGGGTCGGCCTCGGATGCCGCCGGAGCGGGCGAGGCCAGCAGCGCCGCGGCGCAAGCGGCCATGGCCGCAAGGGGGAAGACTTTGCTCATGCGCCGCATATGCCCGTCCCGGCGCGCCAGCGCAAGACGCCATCACGAACGGTTTTGGCACGGGTGATATTGGCAGGTCTTGGTCTGATCATATTCGTCTTGCGTCCCGGAGCGCAGGCAGTCACCACTTGAGCGTCACCCATTCTACGGATCAGGCGGGGAAATCGGTCCCATGTTTCAGAATTTCGAACGCGCGGAGGCGGGCGCGGATCGCTCTGGCCGTCTCGCCGCGCTGCGCGCGCACCTGGCGGCGGCAGAGGTCACCGGCTTTTTGATCCCGCGCGCCGATGCGCACCAGGGGGAGTATGTCGCGCCGCGCGATGAACGGCTGAGTTGGCTGACCGGGTTCACCGGCTCGGCGGGGATCGCGATTGTGTTGGCGGAACGCGCCGGCGTGATTGTCGATGGGCGCTATACCCTGCAGGCTGCGCAACAGGTCGACACCGAGGCCTACGAGATCGTGCCGAGCCATGAGACCCCGGCCGCGGAATGGCTGGCCTCGGTGGTCGGTGACGGCGATGTCATCGGCTACGACCCATGGCTGCACGGCAAGGCCGAGATCGATCGTGTTCGCGCCGCGGTCGAAGAGAAGGGCGCTCGGCTGCAGAGCCTGTCGGAGAACCCGGTCGATGCGATCTGGGAAGACCAGCCGCCTCCGCCCGCCGGGGCTGCCCGGGTGCATGGTGTTGATCTGGCCGGTGAGGAGAGTGCCGACAAACGCGCGCGGCTTGGCAAGACCGTCGCGCAGGCCGGGGCCACTGCGGCGGTCCTCACGCTGCCGGACAGCCTGTCCTGGCTTTTGAACATCCGCGGCTCGGATATCGTGCGCACGCCAATCGTGCAGGGCTTTGGCATCCTGCATGGCGACGGGCGCTGCGATCTTTTCGTCGACCCGGACAAGATCGATGGCGAGGTCGCGGCCCATCTCGGCAATCAGGTCACGGTCCATGCCGGCGAGGCACTGGCCGAGCAGATCGCGATGCTCGACGGCCCGGTGCTGCTGGACAAGACGTCGTGCCCCCTTTGGTTCGTCGAGCAATTCGAGACGTCCGAGACCGATGTCGTCTGGGGCCGCGATCCGTGCGTCGCCGCGAAGGCGCCGAAGAATGCCGCGGAGCTTGCGGGCACCCGGGCGGCTCATCTGCGTGACGGGGCGGCGATGATCCGTTTCCTGCACTGGTTCGATACCGCGATGGCCGCGGGCGAGACCCTGACCGAGATTGATGTCGCCAGCCGGCTCGAGGCGTTCCGGGCCGAGGACCCGACGCTGCAGGATATCTCGTTCGACACGATTGCAGGCTCCGGCCCGAACGGCGCAATTGTGCACTACCGCGTCAATCGCGAGACGAACCGTACCCTGGTGCCCGGCGATCTGATGCTGGTCGATTCGGGTGCGCAGTACCCGGACGGCACGACCGATATCACCCGCACGCTGGCGACGGGGCCGGTCACGGCGGAGCAGCGGCGCCACTTCACACTGGTGCTGAAGGGGATGATCGCCATCTCGGTCACGCGCTGGCCCGCCGGGCTACGCGGGCGCGATCTCGATGCCCTTGCGCGTTCGGCGCTGTGGCGGGCGGGGCTCGACTATGACCATGGCACGGGCCACGGGGTCGGGGTGTTTCTCGGCGTGCATGAGGGACCGCAGAACCTCTCGCGCCGCGGAGAGGCGGTGCTGGAGCCGGGCATGATCCTGTCGAATGAGCCGGGCTACTACGTCGTGGGGGCGTATGGCATCCGGATCGAGAACCTGTTGATCGTGACCGAGCCCTCGGTGCCCGAGGGCGGGGTACGCCCGATGCTGGGTTTCGAGACGCTGACCTGGTGCCCGATCGATCGGCGGCTGATCGATGCGACGTTGCTGACGCCGGACGAACGCGCCTGGATGGATGCCTACCATGCCGAGGTACTGGCCCGGTTGGGCGGCGCCGTCGAGGACGAGACCCGCGCCTGGCTGCAGGCAGCCTGCGCCGCACTTTGACCGGCAAGGGTGCGTCCGTGACGCACCCTTGTGGGAAGTCAGAGCCGATCAGCGTGCCAGCGGATGTGATCCTGCATGAAACTGGCGACGAAATAGTAGGAATGGTCATAGCCCGGTTGCATTCGGAACGCCCCGGCTGTGCGGGTCTCGGCCAACGCGCCGGACAGCGCTTCGGGCTTCAAGAGATCGAGGAACTGGTCCGATGCGCCCTGGTCCACCAAGATATCGCTGGCCCAGCCTGTCTCCTTCAGCATCCGTGTCGCATCGTGCCCGGCCCAGGCCGTCTCATCGTCGCCGAGATAGGCCGAGAGCTGCTTGCGCCCCCAGTCGCTTGCCGTCGGGTTGGCGATTGGCGCGAAGGCAGACACGGACCGGTAGATCTCGGGCTTTGTCATCGCCAGCGTCAGCGCACCATGCCCACCCATCGAGTGGCCCGTGATGCCTTGCCGCCCTGCATCCACGGCAAACTCCGAGGTGACCAGCGCCTGCAGATCCTCGGTGATGTAGGAGAACATCTTGAAGTGCGGCGCCCAGGGGTCCTCGGTCGCATCCACGTAGAACCCCGCACCCTGGCCGAGGTCGTAAGCCTCGTCATCGGCCACGCCGTCGCCCCGCGGCGAGGTGTCGGGGAAAATCACGGCCACGCCTGCCTCTGCCGCCCAGCACTGTGCGCCCGCCTTGGTCATGGCGTTCTCATGCGTGCAGGTCAGGCCCGAGAGATACCACACGCACGGGACCTTTCCCGCCCTGGCCTGCGGCGGCATGTAGACGGCAAAGGTCATGTCTCCGCCTGTTGCGGCCGAGGCATGGGTGTAGACCCCTTGCACACCGCCGAACGCGGCGTTTTCGGATACGGTTTCCATGGCCGGATCGCTCCCCTGGAGATTGTGTTTGCCCGCGATCTATAGGGGCTCGACGCGGGCCTCGCAACCGACCTCAAAGTTCAACGACCGGGCGATGAAGCACATGGCGTGCGCCTTGTGGTGCAGGTCGTCCAGAAAGTCCGGATCGCCCGCCGAGATGGCGATCACCGGGTGCAGCGTTGCAGCGGTGAACTGGCCCGAGCCGTCGGTATTCATCTCCATGGTCGCTTCGGCCCGGTCCTCATACCGCTCGACCACCCAGCCCGCATCCGAGGCGAGATGCAGAAACCACAGCATATGGCAGGTCGCTATCGAGGCCAGCAGCATGTCCTCGGGGTTCCAGAGACCGGCGTCCCCGCGAAAAGCGGCGTCGGCCGACCCCGCGATCACCGGCTTGCCGGCGATCTCGATCTCGTGCGTCCGGTCATAGCCGGTGTAGTGGGCCGTGCCCTGCCCTCGGTTCCCGGTCCAGCGTATGGTGGCGGCATAGCTGTGGGTCTTCGCCATGGAGGTGCCTTTCGATCGAGGCCCCGGTCAGTCGGGGTGCCCGAAGAAACACACATAGCCATCGGGGTCTGCAACCTCGAACCCGGTCAGGCCATCGTTGCGGATCAGCAGAGGCGCATTCAGGACTATGCCGCGCTCGGTGAAATCCTTGGACAGCGATTCCGGTGTCTCGGTGTAGATGAAGGCGTCCCAGGGCGCGTCGACATGGCGGCTCGGGTTCGGCATCGGCACCAGCCCGACATCCTTCAGCATGATCTGTGCGGCATCGCGCCCGACAAGCGCAAAGAACGGATCGTCGTCGGGTGACCTGAACCAGACTTCGAACCCAAGACCTTTGCAATAAAACGCCAGCGTTCTTTGAAGATTGGACACGATGAAGAACGGCGTTGCTGGGCCGAATGCAGCACGGCTGTGCCCCGGGTGGCTACTACCATTCACTTTGCCAGCTATTTTCAAATTTTCGCCCCGTCACAACTTGAAACTCAAGCAATAATCAGTTTTTTCACTGAGTACTAGAGACTTATGCCGAGAATGATCGCAATCGGATACGCGTTTATGATGAAATTCGGCAAGTGTTCACAGCGCTGTGACGGGTGGAAACAACTGGGCGCGGTGAAACGGAGGTTGTGTGCGCGAGTAGCGCGCGTGGGTTTGTCGCCGTCGATTGGGAACGGTCAGTAGCTGTATTCGCCGTATACGCGTGTCAGATCGCCATTCCAGTCGCCATGGTAGCGATCGAGCAGTTCGTCGGCGGGGGTCTTGCCGGTCTCGACAAGATCATGCAGCGCGTTCAGAAAGTGCCGCTCGTCCGGGATCATCCCGCCCGCGCCGGGCCGGGCCCGCGCCTTTAGGCCGCTTTCAGCAATGGCCAGAACCTCGCGCGCGATGTCGCGCATCTCGTGCCCGCGGATCTTGGCCTGGAAGCCCTGCACTGAAGCGTCGATACGCAGCTGTTCGCGCTCCTCCGCCGTCCAGTCGCGGCAGAGATCCCAAGCGGCGTCGAGCGCGCTCTGGTCATAGATCAGCCCGACCCAGAGCGCGGGCAGGGCGCAGAGCCGCCGCCACGGTCCGCCATCGGCGCCGCGCATCTCGATGAACTTCTTGACCCGGGCCTCGGGGAAAATCGTGGTGAGGTGATCGGCCCAGTCGCTGAGCGTTGGGACCTCGCCGGGCAGGGCCGGGAGCTTGCCATCGAGAAAATCGCGGAAGGATTGGCCGAGTGCGTCGATGTAAACCCCGTCGCGGTAGACGAAATACATCGGCACATCGAGCGCATAGTCGACCCAGCGCTCGAAGCCCATGCCGTCCTCGAAGACCCAGGGCAGGGTGCCCGTGCGGTCGGCATCGAGATCGCGCCAGATCCGGGAACGCCATGAGTGATGCCCGTTCGGCTGCCCCTCGAAGAACGGCGAGTTCGCGAACAGCGCGGTGGCCACCGGTTGCAGCGCCAGCGCCACGCGCAGTTTCTGCACCATGTCGGCCTCGGACGCGAAGTCGAGGTTCACCTGCACCGTGCAGGTCCGGTACATCATCTGCGTGCCGTGGGTGCCGACCTCGCCCATGTAGCGGGTCATCAGCTTGTAGCGGCCCTTGGGCATCATCGGCATCTGCTCGTGGCTCCAGATGGGCGCCGCACCGAGACCGATGAAGCCGACGCCGATGTGATCGGCGATGGACTTGACCTCGCGCAGGTGGATGTTCACCTCGTCGCAGGTCTCGTGGATGGTCTCGACGGGCGCGCCCGAGAGCTCGAGTTGCCCGCCCGGCTCAAGGCTGACATTGGCGCCGTCCTTTGTCAGGCCGATGATGTTCCCGCCTTCCTCGAGCGGTGCCCAGCCGAAGCGGTCGCGCAGGCCCTCCAGGACGGCGCGGATCGAGCGCTCGCCCTCATAGGGCAAGGGCTTCAGCGTATCGGTGCAGTAGCCGAACTTCTCGTGCTCGGTGCCAATGCGCCAGTCCTCGGGCGGTTTGCACCCGGAGGCGAGATAGGCCGCCAGATCATCACGGCTTTCGATGGGGCCGCCGCCCTGCTGCGGAATGGACATGGCGTCGTTCCCGATTGTTTCGTCCGGTGCACGTAAAGAACTCGCAGTGAATGCGCAACCCATCCGACGGAGGCGAGGGCGCGGTGCGTTTCTTAACCAGAATGTCGGAGAGATCGGCCGATCCCGTGATACCATGATCCGGGAGCGGCCGGATGTGTTCGTGGAGGGTGCGATGAAGAAGTTCGTGTCGATTGCCGTACTGGCACTGGCGGTGGGTGGTATGACCATAGCGGGCTGTGCGCGCCAGATCAGTCCGGATGTGCATACCGGACGGACGGCTGGCGATACGATCGCGACCTATGGCGGCGTGATCGAGACGGCGCGCTTTGTTGAAATCCAGGAAGGCGACACGCTGGAGCGCAAAAAGACCGGTCAGCTGCTGGGCGGTCTCGCAGGCGGTGTTGCCGGAGCCCGGTTTGGCGATGGCGTCGGACGGGCGCTGGCCATCGGCGCCGGCGCAATCGTCGGTGCATTCGTTGGCGCGTTTGCCGAACGTGAGATCAAACGCCAGCCGGCGATCGAATACATCGTGCGCACCGAGCGGGGCGATCTCGTGACCATCGTGCAGGGAACGCAGCCTCAGCTGAGCCCGGGTCAGCGCGTCTATGTGCAGGAAGGCCGCTATGGCCGCGGTCGGGTTGTGCCAGCGGCCTGACCCGATGGGCACGCCCGCCGCGCGCTCCCCGGCTGGTGCTGCACATGCCGATCTGATGCACTCTGCCCACCCACCCCGCGCGCGGCGGGTCCGGATGTTTGCGCATCTTGCGGCGTCTCGCTCTGGGGCCGGTTTGTCCGACCTCTCGCGTTGGTCCGAGGGTTGATGGTTCGGAAATGTGGCCGGCCACGGTCGTCCAGAGGCGCCGCCCGCAGGTTGCCAGCCAGCGGAGGGTGCCAGGTCCCGGGGGTTCGGCCACACATACCCATGGCCTGTCGACAGAGGATATCCTACGCCATGTCTCTGGGTGTTGCGGGCAAGATCGGACCACCGCGCGTAGGGTGCGTCCTTGGCGCACCCTTGTCGGAGCAAGCCGCTACTTGATCGCGAAGCGCGCGACCAGTTGCACGGCGACCCGGCGAGGGGTCTCTTCCCCCATTGCAGGTTCAGCATCCGTCCCGCGCAGTTCCTGCGCCGACACCAGCCCGGCCAGGCCGACCTTCGCCTCCTGCGCGATGGCAGCCGCCGCCTGGCCTGCTGCGTCCAGCGCCCGCTGGAAGGCACGCGCCCGATCGATTGAGATCTCGCCATAGACCGGCGTGAGATCGGTCATCTTTACAGTCGCCTCTGTCTCGGCTTTCGAGACGAGACCATGCAGTTGCGCGAGTTCATCGGGCGTGGCGCATTCCACGGTCGTGCCCGCGACAAGCTCGTCCGGCGCCTGCATGTACTGCATCGGGTTGCCGCCCGGTGGCTGGAGGCAGCGGACCGCCGGGATGCCGCCCTCGACCACTTCGATCATGAGACTCTCCATCGCTCGGCTCAGCTTCAGCCGCTCGATATTCGAGGCCTGCTTCCCCGATGTCAGGGTGATCTCGACCGGATAGGCCACAGCCTTGGTCTTGAACCACGCCGATCCGACCGTCTCGATAAAGCGTTCCATCGTATGCCCCCTTGCAGCCGTGCGGGATCATACGCCATCGGACCCGGGTTGTGGAGCGCAACGCATTGCTCCTGTGCAAGGCCGCGTAGGGTGCGTCCGTGACGCACCTGCGTTGGTCGAGTGTCCAAAGAACCGTGGCAGCGTGGCCCTGCCCGGCAACAGAGCGATTCGCCGGTGCAGGCGATCTGACCGGATGCGGCGCTGCGTCCGCCCGGTCCCAATGTGGGGAATGCCACAGAAATCAGCGCGTTATGCTCATTTTAGATATCATATTGACATTTAAATAGAGATGCATAATAGTCGCTGCAGATTTCGAACGTGCTTTACCCGCTTACGTTTTTTGTAGCCGCCTTTGGCATTTCAGGGAGACCATTCCATGTCCGCACAGACACGCGCCCTTGCTCGCAAACTGAAAAAGCAGAACAAGAACAAGTCGAACAATGTCTCGGAAGACAAACTGTCCGACCTCATGCAGGCCGAGATGGCAAACGCCCGGCTTGGCATCCTCTACATCTTCTCCAAGGCTGAAGCCGACGGAAAATTCGCCAGCCTGTTCCTGGGCGGCATTGCCGATGCAACCGGAAACATGACCGGCGCGGTCGGTTCGATCACCGAGCTGAAGTCGGTGTCGACCACCGCCACTGTTATCTCGGCGGCCAAGGTGCCGCTGGAGCAAGGCGTCAAGAAGCTGGAAAGCAATGCCAACAAGGGTACGAAATCGCAGATCCAGATCGACGACTCCAACAGCGACAAGGTGAAAAGCTCGCTCGACAAACTGGTCGAGGGCAAGTTCCTGACCTTCGTCAAAAGCACCTGGGCCAAGCTGACCGCCTTCCTGGGCGACAAGGTCACGGACATGGGCAACTGGGGCAAGCTGATCAAGATGGTGATCAAGAGCATCGTCTCGGCCGTTGTCGAAGCGGCTGTCCCGCTCAGCGGCATCTTCGATGTCGTCAAGGGGACCGCGCAGGCGCTGAGCGCTGGGTTCCAGCGTGTGATGAGCTGGATCGAGACGAGCAATGCCGCAATGATCAAGGGGCACCCAACGCTGATCATTGGTGCGATCCAGAAGGCCATGAACCGCTCGATCGGCGAAGGCCTCTACACTGCCATCAAGGGCGGCGTGCAGATCGGCGGCGACATCGCGACCGCTGGCGGCGGTGCTTTGGTCAAGGCGCTGGCCGCCGGGATCGAGACGCTGGCGCAGGTCATCCTGCGGATTTTCGAGCTGACCACGTTCGAGACCTTCTGCAACGAAGCCAAGCAGCACTGGGATGCGCGCGAGACCAGCGGGTTCACCCGTGACCCGAAGGCCTTCGCAACCTGGTTCAAGAAGTATGTCAACGCTGTTCCGGCCATTGGGGCCCTTGCCATGAACTGCGGCTATTGCGGCGGCCCGGCGCAGTATCTCGCCATGTTCAAGGATGACAACTCGCTGATCAGCCAGAAGGATTTCGATGCAGGCATCTCTATGCTGCACCGTCACAAAAAGTTCGCGGCAGACTATTTGAACGATATCGGTCTTGCCTTCAAATCGCACGATCCGGTCGTGAACTGCGCCCTGAAGGCAGCGAAGAACTTCAACCAGAAGAACCACATCTCGCAGAACGGTGTTGGCGACGTGATCTACGGGGTTCTGACCGGCTGAGCCCCGTTCCAGAGGGCGGGTTGCGGGATCATTCGATTTCCGCGACCTTGTCCCGGGAACAGGTTCAGGAACGGATTTCGATATGGCGGATGTGTTGAGCCGGGCGCGAGGGTTTGCGTCCGGCATCATGCGTGAGAATGCCCAAGGGTGGGAGGCGACGCGGCGCTATCCGCGGGATGCGTTTTCCGCAGCGGCGCAAGCGGGGCTTGGCGGGCTGCTGGTGCCTGCGGAGCAGGGCGGTTCCGGGCTGACCATCTCGGGCATGGCCGATGTGATGGCAACATTGTCGGCTGCGGATCTCGGGTTTGCGTTCTCGCTGGTCTGCCACAACAATCTGGCCGGAGGGATCGCGGCCAACGGATCCGAGGCGCAGCGCGCCGCGTTCATCGGTCCAATGATCCGGGGCGAGGCGCTGGGCGCGTTTCTTTTGACGGAACCGGAGGCCGGATCGGACGCGGCGGCGCTCAGGACACTGGCGCGACCCGACGGGGACGGCTGGGTGCTGAACGGCACCAAGGCGTGGATCACGAACGGCACCGATGCGGATGTGTTGTCGGTCTACGCGCAAACCGAGGAGGGCGCGGGTGCCCGCGGCATCGCGGCCTTTCTGGTGCGGGCGGATCAGCCGGGCGTTGTGCGCGGCGCGCCCTATCACATGCTGTCCGGTCACGCGATGGGTGTCTCGGACATCCGGTTCGACAATGTCACGCTCAGCGCTGAGCAGTTGTTCTATCCGCCGGGCGAGGCCTTCAAGAAGGCGCTCTTTGCCATCGACATCGCCCGGATCGTGCTCTCGCGCATGTGTGCCGCCATGCTGGCAGATGGATTGGCGGCGGCGGTTGACTATACCGCAAAGCGAACCGCGTTCGGTGCACCGCTCTCCGAGAAACAGGGACTTCGCTGGATGCTGGCGGACGTGGCGACGGACCTGGCAGCGGCCAATGCGCTGATCGACAAGGCTCTCGCAACTTTCGAGGCGGGGGATGCGCAGATGCCGGACCTGGCGGCGCATGCCAAGAAGTTTACGACGCGGGTGGTCCTGAAGGGTCTGGGCGCGTGCATGCAGGCCATGGGTGCAAACGGGTTCCGGCAGGATTTTCCCGTTGCTCGGCATTTCGCCGCCGCCAAGATGACACAGTACATGGATGGGGCGACCGAGATCCAGAACGAGGTGATTGCCCGACGCTTGTTCGCGGGCCGCTAGGAGCGCCGCGCACACCCCTGTCACCGCCGCGCTGGGCGCCAGCGGGTCAAGTGCCCACCCACCCGTGCGCGGCGCCCCATCGTGGTGCTGGTGGCATCACACTCGTGTGAAAGCACGTCGCGCGAGAGATGTGTGCTCTTTCATCCGTTCCATCGTTTGCCTAGGTGGGGCTGGCGGCGACATGCCCGCGCCCACTGCAACCCGAGGTTCCCATGCCCCTTCCCCGTTCCAAAGCTCCTGCCCTGACAGTGCCGGTTCTGTCGGGTGGTACCTGGTCGCTTGCCGACAGCAAGCCCGAGGCCTTCACCATCGTCGTCTTCTACCGCGGCAAGCATTGCCCGATCTGCAAGACCTATATGAAAGAGATCGAAGAGCTGCTCGATCAGGCTGGTGCGCAGGGCATCGAGGTGATCGCCGTCTCGATGGACGGCGAAGAGCGCGCCCGTGACACGCATGCCGAAATTACTACCGAAAAGCTGCGCATAGGCTATGAGATGGACGAGGCGACGGCCCGGGCCTGGGATCTCTATATCTCGTCCGGACGGCCTGGCACGGCCGAACCTGAGCTGTTCTCGGAGCCCGGGCTTTTCGTGATCGACGCGGAGGGCGTTGTGTTCTTCGCCCAGACTCAGAGCGCGCCCTTCACCCGGCCGGACTTCGGCAAGCTGCTTGGCGGGTTGAAGTTCGTCGTCGAGAACAATTACCCCTCGCGCGGGGACCTGACGAAAGCGGCCTGACCAGAACCGGCGGTGCGTCACGGACGCACCCTACGCCGCGCCGCGCAACACCCCGTAGGGTGCGTCCGTGACGCACCCTTGTGGATGGAAGGTCGCGGTCAGCCGGTCTCTGCCGTGAAGCCTGCCGCTTCGATCCCAGTGACGGCACACAGCTCGTCATTGTCCGAGTTGTCGCCGGAGATCCCGACCGCGCCCAGAAGTTCGCCTTTCTTGCCGCGGACCAGCACGCCGCCTGGTACCGGCACCATGGCCGTGTCGTCGAGACCGTTCACGGCAAGGACGAAGTAGCTCTGCTGCTCGGCCCGGTTGAAAAGCGCGCGTGAGCCCATGCCCATCCCGACCGCACCGTGCGCCTTGCCGTGGGCGATGCGGAAGCGATAGGCGGAGGCTCCGTCCTCGCGCTCGAAGGCTTTCACGTGCCCGCCCGCGTCCAGCACGACGACCGCGAGCGGTTTCATCTCTTCCGTTCGGCCTTTCTCCAGCGCTGCCTTGATGATGCGGCGTGCCTTGGAAAGCGTGATCTCGGCCATGTCCGGCCTCCTCTGTTGCCTGGATTTATCTACGACGCTTTTTTCTCGAGGCGACGGCGGTGCAGAACAGGTTCGGTGTAACCCGAGGGCTGCGCTGTTCCTTCAAAGACCAGATCGCAGGCCGCCTTGAACGCGACGCCATCGAAGTCCGGCGCCATCGGCAGATAGGTCGGATCGCCAATGTTCTGGCGGTCGACCACCGTGGCCATCTCGCGCATTGCCTCCATCACCTCGTCACGGCTGACAACGCCGTGGTGCAACCAGTTCGCCAGATGCTGCGATGAGATCCGGCAGGTTGCGCGGTCCTCCATCAGGCCTATGTCATTGATATCCGGCACTTTCGAACATCCAACCCCCGCATCGACCCATCGTACGACATAGCCGAGGATGCCCTGGGCATTGTTGCGGATCTCGGCCGAGATCTCTTCGGGCGCCCAGTTCGCTCCATCGGATAGCGGGATCGCGAGGATATCATCCAGCGACGCACGCGGCCCTGCGGCCTTTAGCGCAGACTGCCCGGCCAGCACGTCGACCTCGTGGTAGTGCGTTGCATGCAGGGTCGCCGCGGTGGGCGAGGGGACCCATGCGCAGTTGGCCCCGGCCTTCGGGTGGCCGATCTTCTGGCTCAGCATCGCGTTCATCAGGTCGGGCATCGCCCACATGCCTTTGCCGATCTGCGCCCGCCCGGTCAGGCCGCAGGCCAGCCCCACATCGACGTTCCAATCCTCGTAGGCGGCGATCCAGCGCTCGGCTTTCATGTCGGCCTTGCGGATCATGGGACCGGCCTCCATCGAGGTGTGGATCTCGTCGCCCGTGCGGTCGAGGAACCCGGTGTTGATGAAGCAGACCCGCGCCTTGGCGGCCCGGATGCATTCCTTGAGGTTGACGGTGGTGCGCCGCTCCTCGTCCATGATGCCGATCTTGACGGTGTTCTGCGGCAGGCCGAGCACCGCCTCGACCTTGTCGAAGATCTCGCAGGTGAAGGCGACTTCTTCCGGCCCGTGCATCTTGGGTTTGACCACGTAAACCGAGCCATGAACCGAGTTGCCCGACGGGCGTTTCAGGTCATGCATGGCGCATAGGACGGAGATGAGCGCATCCATCAGGCCTTCGCCTGCCTCGGCCCCGTCACGATCCAGGATTGCGGGGTTGGTCATCAGGTGGCCGACATTGCGCACCAGCAGCATCGAGCGGCCCTTGAGCGACAGCGGCTCGCCGTCGGGCGTGGTGTAGTCGCGATCCGGGTTCAGGGCCCGAGTGACGGTCTTGCCGCCTTTCTCGAACGTGTCGGCCAGATCGCCCGTCATCAGGCCGAGCCAGTTGCCATAGGCGAGAATCTTGTCCTCGGCATCGACGGCGGCAATCGAATCCTCGAGATCGATGATCGTGGTGATCGCCGATTCCAGCAGCATGTCGGAGATACCGGCAGGATCTGCACTGCCAATCGGGTGGTTCCGGTCGATCTGCAGCTCGATATGCAGCTGATTGTGGCGAAGCAGGATGGCCGTCGGCGCATCTGGCGTGCCGCGATAGCCGACCAGTTGTGACGGATCGGCGAGGCGACCGATGCCAACGATATCGCCGCCGGAAATCGCCAGTGCATCCACATCGGCCCATGACCCTTCGGCCAGTGGAGCGGCCTTGTCGAGGAACCCCTTGGCCCAGTCGATGACGCGGGCTCCGCGCTCGGGATTGTATCCCCCGCCCGTCGGCGCATCGCCCATGGCGTCGGTGCCGTAGAGCGCATCATAGAGCGACCCCCACCGCGCGTTCGCGGCGTTCAGCGCATAGCGCGCGTTGGTGATCGGCACGACCAGTTGCGGCCCGGGGATCGACGCGATCTCGGGATCGACATTCTCGGTTTCGGCCTGGAAATCCGGCCCCTCCGGTACGAGGTAGCCAATCTCCTCCAGCATCGCTTTGTAGGCGGTGGGATCGGGGCGCCCCGGGTTCGCTTTGTGCCAGGCACTGATCGCGGCTTGCAACTCGGCGCGGCGCGCAAGCAGTGCGCGGTTGCGCGGCCCGAAATCATCGATCAGATCGCTCAATCCGGCCCAGAACACCGCTGAATCGACGCCCGTGCCCGGCAATGCCTGATCGTCGATGAACGCCGCCAGATCCTCGGCAACCTGCAACCCTGACTTCTTGACACGCCCCATGGTCTTCTCCCGCAACTCGGTCTTGGATCGACCTGCCTGCTACGCTGTGTATCGTCGCGGATCAAACGAAGAAATCAGCCCCGTGGAAGTCTTTTTCACCAGCCGGATGCGCTAGGGCACGAATCTGAGGCTTTTTACAACCTTCGCGGAAAAGGTATCGGCAAGATCGTCGGGATTGGCAATGTCGCGCCCGGCGACGGGAATGCGTGAGATGATCCGAACACCGCGCCGCTGCACCGGGTGCGGATAACCGCGTGTCAGAAGAAGTGTTTGGCCAAGCTCGGGTTCGTCATAGCTGGCCGTAATGTCGAGGACCGGCACCTCCCCGTCCATCCATCGCCTGATCTGATGCACCTCGACATTCTCGCCGCGCCATGCGGCTGTCGGCGTGTCGCCGCGCATCAGGAAGCGCTCCAGAACCTCAAAGCGCGCGTCGGCCGGACCGGGATCAATATCGACCTCGTAGAAGTGCAGGATCTCGAGGATCTCATCGTCCGGGCCACGGAACTGAAACTCAAATCCCTGCCCGAACCGGATCACAAGGACCGGCCTGACCTCCCGCCAGATCGGTAGATCGATCGAGAACGCGGGCAATTCGAGCTGGACGTATCGTTTGGCAAAATCGCGGTCGATGATATAAGGGATCACCTGTTGCGGATCGCCGAGGGCAGCGGGCGTCAGCGGCGTGCTGTCGGCATTCGCGTGCTCGTGAGACACAGCGCCCAGCAGGACCGTGCACGTCAGAAGAACCCGTGCAAGCGCGTGCACCATAGCTGCTTTCCTCCTCAGGATGTGAGCCCCCAGATCCGAGGCTCGGCGAACTCGATCGAGTTTCCCGCGGGATCGCGAAAATAGATCGACCGCCCGCCCTGTGGCCACTCGAAATCCGCTTCGATCTCGATCCCTGCTGCGGTCAGCTTGGCGGTCCATGCCTCGATCTCATCCGCGCTGGCTGCGAAACAGACGTGACCCTCGCCGGTTACCCCGTGCGGGGGCACCGGCATACGCGGATCGCGTGGGGGAGCGGTCGTGGCATTGGGGTTGAACAGCAACAGGACACCGCCCTCCACCGAGAAGAAGACGTGGCGCCCCGGCACATCCACACGCCGCTCGAGCCCAAGGGTCTCTTCGTAGAACGTCGCCGCAGCGTCCAGATCCTCGGCATAAAGCGCGGTCTCCAAGATGCGCATGGCCTCTCCTCTCATACACCGACGCCATCGACAACCGAAGGTCAGCTTGGCACAGTCGCCCTGAAGAACAAAACCGCCAAGGAGGACCCGATGCCCTGTTACACAATCGTCCACATCACGGTGCACGACCCTGAGAAATTCGCCGAGTATGGCCGTCAGGTCCCCGCGACCATCGAGAAATGGGGCGGCGAGTATCTGATCCGCGGTGGTCATACGACCGTTGTCGAAGGCGAGATGCCGCACGAGCGCCATGTGGTCGGCAAGTTCCCCGACCGGGCCACGGCCGAGGGGTGGTACAACTCACCCGAATATCAGGAGATCCTGAATATCCGGCTCGCCGCCTCGACCGGGACGCTGATCATGGTTGACGGGGTCGAGGGCTAGCCCGATGGCCGCCGACGAGAGCCTCGACGGAGCCTACGCACTGGAGACACCTGAGGACTCTGTTGCGCTCTATCGAGGCTGGGCCGAGACCTATGACAACAGCTTCGCTACCGCTCATGGCTACGTCGCACCCCGTGAGGTGGCGCTGGCGTTTCTGGCCGAGGCCGGGCCGCGCGCCGAGCCAGTGCTGGACATCGGCGCTGGCACCGGCCTTGTGGCTGAGGCGCTGGGCGATCTGGTCGTGGACGGGATCGACATCAGCCAGGAGATGCTGGATGCCGCCGGGGCCAAGGGACTCTATCGTGCGCGGATCTGTGCCGATCTGACCGCGCCTCTTGAGATCGCCGATGCGGCCTATGGCGGGTTCGTCTCGGCAGGCACCTTTACGCATGGCCATGTCGGGCCGGTCTGCCTGCCCGAGTTGATGCGCATCGCCAGGCCCGGCGCGGTGTTTGTGATGGCGATCAACGCCGGGGTGTTCGACGGAGCAGGCTTCGGTTCGGCCTTCGCCGGTCTTGTGGCGGATCAGGCGATCACCCCGGTTGGGTTCAAGCGGTTTCAGTACTATGAAGGTGCCGCGCACGATCATGCCGATGATCAGGGCCTGATGGCGATCTTTCGAAGGGTTTGATCAGCCGTCAAACCACAGCACCATCTCCTGTTCGCCCGCGTCGTCCCATAGACGCCGGCCTGTAAGGACAAACCCGCAGCGCTGATAGAACGGGATGGCCGAGTGCGGGCCCTCGCCCGCCGTCAGGGTTATCCCGCGATATCCCCAAGCGGCTGCAGTGCGGCGGGCCTCGTTCACCGCGGCGTTTCCAAGACCCTGCCCCTGGAACTTGTGGTCGACCATCAGGCGCCAGAGATAGGCCGCATCGCGCCGGATCGTGATGTCCTGATCTTCGGGATAGGCGGTGGGGCGGAGCATTGCGATCAGACCGGCAGGCCGATCTCCCAACCAGATCCCGCGGACCAGCGCGCCTGCTTCATACGGCGCTTCTGCCATGGTCATGACGTTGGGTGTGACAAGGCCCTGTTGTTGCGGCGCAACCTCCAAGGCGCAGAACGCGCCGAGATCATCGTACAAGATCTCTTGAAAGGTGATGGGCTCGGACTTGGTCAACGGCATGTCAGGAAGGGTCCCATGTCCGCGTGGAAATGATCGGCGTGCAGGCGGTTGTAGTCCGGGCTGAGGGTGATGTTGAACCAATCGCACAGGCCATCGCGGACCTCGCGCAGGAAGGCGGCTTTCGCGGCATCGCCATCCCAGTCGCGTAGCAAGGTGATCGATCGCCCATCCGCCAGACGAAAGCCCGAGATGTCGATCGCATTCGCTGTTGCGTGCTGGCTCATCCGGAACGAGGTGCCGCGGCTTGTGCGCATCTGGCGGCATGAATAGCTGGAGAAATGATAGATCCCGGTAACCCGGGTCCCGAGATGCCGCTCTGCCGCCGGCTGGACCGACAGACGGTCCCAGAGGTAGAGGCGCGCGGCGATCTCGCAGCGCGTCTCGACCGGCGCCAGCCGCGCGCGGGACAACCCGGTCAATCGGACCCTGTCGCGGATATGGCAGACATCGGAATGCTCGCGGTCGCTCATCGCCTCGGCCCGTGCCGGGCTCTGCGCCAGCGCCGTCCGGCACATATCGGTGTCATAGCCCATGGCCCTGACCTTGGTGCGCCAGACGACATTCGGCGCAGCGTCGAGATCGAGCGGTGTCCACGGGCGATAGTCCCATGGCAGGTCCTCGGGCCTGAGGATCATCAGGCCCGCACACACGATCGCCGCGATCAGTCGCATCCGGTCTCCCCTCGGTTACTGCGCCGATATGGGGCGCGACCGGGTGCCGGAAAACGCGCTGCACAGATTATCCTGCGCAGCGCGGTGTAGGGTGCGTCCGTGACGCACCCTCGTGTCAGGTCAGTAGCGGTAATGCTCGGGCTTGAACGGGCCGTCGACCGAGACACCGATGTAGTCCGCCTGCTCCTTTGCAAGCTCGGTCAGTTTCGCACCAACTTTCGACAGGTGCAGGCGGGCAACCTTTTCGTCGAGATGCTTCGGCAGGGTATAGACCTCGTTCTTGTAGGCATCGCCGTTCTGCCAGAGCTCGATCTGCGCCAGCGTCTGGTTGGTGAACGACGCCGACATAACGAACGACGGGTGACCCGTTGCGTTGCCAAGGTTCAGGAGACGTCCCTCGGACAGCAGGATCATCCGGTTGCCCGACGGCATCTCGATCATATCAACCTGATCCTTGATGTTCGTCCACTTGTGGTTCTTCAGCGCTGCCACCTGGATCTCGTTGTCGAAGTGGCCGATGTTACCGACGATCGCCATGTCCTTCATCTCGCGCATGTGCTCGATGCGGATCACGTCCTTGTTGCCCGTGGTGGTGATGAAGATATCCGCCGAAGCGACCTCGTCCTCGAGCGTCGAGACTTCGAAGCCGTCCATCGCTGCCTGCAAGGCGCAAATCGGATCGATCTCCGTCACCTTCACGCGGGCGCCTGCGCCGCGCAGCGAAGCGGCCGAGCCTTTGCCGACATCGCCATAACCGCAGACAACTGCGACCTTGCCAGCCATCATCGTGTCGGTGGCGCGGCGGATACCGTCGACCAGCGATTCCTTGCAGCCATACTTGTTGTCGAACTTCGACTTGGTGACCGAGTCGTTCACGTTGATCGCCGGGAAGGGAAGCTGGCCGTTCTTCGACAGCTCGTAGAGCCGGTGAACCCCGGTGGTCGTCTCCTCCGACACACCCAGGATCGCGTCGCGGGTCTTGGTGAACCAGCTCGGGCTCGCCTCCATCCGCTTCTTGATCTGCGCCTTGATCACCTCTTCCTCTTCCGAGGTCGGGACGGCCAGAATATCTTCGCCTGCCTCGGCCCGCGCGCCAAGCAGCACGTAGAGCGTCGCATCCCCGCCATCGTCCAGGATCAGGTTCGCGCCTTCCGGGAACATGAACGACTTGTCGAGATAGTCCCAGTGCTCCTCAAGCGTCTGGCCCTTGACGGCAAAAACCGGCACGCCGCCCTCGGCGATTGCCGCCGCCGCATGATCCTGGGTCGAGAAGATATTGCACGAGGCCCAGCGCACATCCGCGCCCAGAGCCGTTAGCGTCTCGATCAGCACCGCTGTCTGGATCGTCATGTGCAGCGAGCCGGTTATCCGCGCACCTTTGAGAGGCTGAGCTTCGCCATATTCCTCACGCGTGGCCATCAGGCCCGGCATTTCGGTCTCGGCGATATCGATTTCCTTACGGCCGAATTCGGCGAGCGAAATGTCCTTTACGACGTAGTCGGTCATGGGGGCTCCTCGTGGGCGGGAATACAACGATTGGCCGCGGGCTATATCAGCCCGCGCTCACGCCGTCCATGCGCGCTTTGGCGCAACTTTTAGGCAAAATCCTCCGACCGATGCCGACCGGAGGAGATCGATGTGGATCGCGTTGTCAGACGCCGGTCTCGGTCACGAACTTGGTGCGCATGAAGGCTTCCAGCCCCTCGATGCCGCCCTCGGACCCATAGCCGGATTCGTTGACCCCGCCGAACGGCGTCTCGGGCATCGAGACCATCGGGTGGTTCACGCCGACGAGACCTGCGTTGATCTCGCTCTCCATCGCCTTGGCCTTGGCCCCGTCCTGGGTGAAAACATAGGACGCCAGACCGAAGGCGAGCTTGTTCGCCTTCTCCAGCACTTCGTCCGTTGTCTTGAACGGGCTGACGGGGGCGACGGGACCGAACGGCTCCTCGGACATGATCTTGGCGTCTTCCGGCACATCGGCCAGCACCGTCGGCTCCCAGAAATAGCCTTGGTTGCCCATGCGATTGCCGCCAGCTTTAACGGTCGCGCCGTGATCCTTCGCGTCCGAGACCCAGCCCTCCATGATCGGCAGGCGGCGTTCTGCGACCAGCGGTCCCATCTGCACGCCGTCGTCCATGCCGTTGCCGACCTTCACGCCTTTGGCGACCTCGGCAAAGCCATCGACGAACTTGGAATAGACATTCTCCTGCACGTAGAACCGGGTCGGCGAGATGCAGACCTGGCCTGCGTTGCGGAACTTGTTCGAGCCGATGACCTTGATCGCCCGGTCGACATCGGCATCGTCGAACACGATGACCGGTGAGTGCCCGCCCAGTTCCATCGTACAGCGGATCAGGTTGTCCGCGGCCAGCTTTTGCAGGTGCTTGCCGACCGGGACCGAGCCCGTGAACGACAGCTTGCGCACGCGTGCATCGCCCAGCACGTGGCGCGAGACCGTGTCCGGCACGCCGAAGACCATGTTCAGCACGCCGTCGGGCAGGCCTGCCTCCTGAAACGCTCGGGCGATGGCGACGGCGGTCGCAGGGGTTTCCTCGGACGGTTTGATGATCAGTGAGCATCCGGCGGCCAGGGCGCCGCCCACTTTGCGCACGACGTTCACACACGGGAAGTTCCAGGCGACGAACGCGCTGGCCACACCCACTGGCTCCTTCATCACCATCTGGCGCGCGCCGGGTATGCGCGGCGGGATGATCCGGCCATAGGCGCGTTTGCCTTCCTCGCCGTACCAGCGCAGGATGTCGATGCCGACCTGCATCTCGATCTTGGATTCACCGACAGGCTTGCCCATCTCGGCTGTCAGATTGGCCGAGATCCGGTCGATGTCTGCCGTCAGGATATCGCAGGCCTTGTTGATGATCGCCTGGCGCGCCAGCGGGGTCATTGCTTTCCATGTCTTGAATCCCGCATCCGCGGCATCCAGAGCCTCGTCGACATCGGCGGCCGAAGCGTGCGGGACCTGACCGATCACTTCTTCGGTCGCTGGGTTCAGCACGTCCTCGGCAGCACCGTCGCTGCCCTGACGGAACTGGCCGTTGATCAACAGATCGAGTTTCTCATAGCCCATGTTGGCGTCTCCTCTGATGTCGCTGATGCCGATCGCTGTCGGATGTATCTCTGGGTGGATAACTGGCATTACCACTGGAGCATTTGTCGCGCGGTGTCTACCACTGACGGATCACGAGGCTGATGACAGGGCGGGTGGGTAGAGCCGATGACGACAGGCGCACCGGGGCGGAACGGGCGGTTTGATCGCGCCGTGGCATTCGCATTGGCGCACGAATCCAGCATGAACCGCGATATCGGGGCAGCGCTGGCAGGCGGGCATTTTTCCGAGCCTTTGCCGGATGGTGAGATCATCGGGCCTGTGCGCCCGCGCGGTGATCCGTCCGGTATGATCATGATCGGTGGGGAGGTTGTGGCGTCATGGGGCCCGATGGACGCGCCTGATATGACGTTCTCGGTGACCAAGAGCTATCTCGCGCTGGTCGCCGGGATCGCGTTCGACGATGGGCTGATGACGCTGGACGGGCTGGTGCGTGATCAGGTGCCGGATCTGTTCGATGCGCCGCAGAACCAGGGGATCACGTGGCGGCATCTGTTGCAGCAGACGTCTGAGTGGGAAGGCACGCTCTGGGGCAAGGCCGACCGGATCGACCGTCATCGTCAACTTGGGACAGCGCCTGGGGCGGTTTCGCTGAAGGGGACGCACCGGGACCTGAGCGTGCCGGGTAGCTTCTGGGAGTACAACGACATCCGGGTCAACGTTCTGGCCTATGCGTTGATGCAGATCCTGGGCCGTCCGCTGCCCGAGGTGCTGCGCGAGCGGATCATGGACCCGATCGGCGCGTCGGACCTGTGGGAATGGCATGGATACGAGAATTCGTGGGTCGAGATCGACGGGCGGCGCATGCAATCCGTCTCTGGCGGGGCGCATTGGGGCGGCGGGCTGATGATCCCGACAACGGATCACGCACGGGTCGGGCAGTTGATGCTGCAACGTGGCCGCTGGGATGGGCGGCAGATCCTGTCCGAGGCGTGGATCGATCACTGCCTGACGCCGTGCGATCTGAACTCCAGCTATGGCCTGTTGTGGTGGCTCAACACCGGGCGCGCGCACTGCGCCGCGGCACCTGAGAGCAGCTATTTTGCGCTCGGCGTCGGGCGCAACATGATCTGGGTCGACCCGACACTGGACCTCGTCGCCGTCGTGCGCTGGATCGAGCGCGACGCTTTTGAGGGCTTTGCGGCAGCCGTCATGCAGGACCTTGACCGTTAGCCGATCAGCCCCTTCACCATCGCGCAGTACCCGCCCATGCGCAGATCGTCGGTCCGTACAGGTGTGTAGCGTGCGACCGCATCTGTGGATGTCATCAGCTCGACATCATTAAAACCCATCTTGCGCAGGCGCTCTGGAAACTCCTCTGGATCCTGCGCGTTGATCCACGGCTCACCCAGATCCGCAGACATCCGCATGAAGAAATCGATCGCATCCCGGTCTTTTTGCCCAACGGCGTGCTTTGGCAGAATGATCTGGATCGACAACGCGCTGCCCGGGCACGACAGTTTCAGGATCTCGCTGAGGGTACTGTTGGTTCCCTCATCATCGATGTACTGCGTGACCCCGGTCCATGTGAAAACGGCGGGCGAGGATGAATCGAACCCGTCCGCAATAAGACGTTCACTCAGGATGTCGCTTTCGAAATCAACCGGTACAAAACTGACATTTTCGGGAACTGGGACGCCGATCTCCGCCAGGCGCTCCCGCTTCCATGACTGCGTTGCCGGGTGATCAACTTCGAAGATGCGTACTTTTTTCGACAGCTCTGACCCATTGTACGCGAACCCGTTCAGACCGGCGCCGAGAACGACTTACTGGGTTGCGCCGCGTTCGACTGCTTCGTCCAGCGCGTCCTCGCCATATCGCTCGCGTATCGCCATCACAGCCCGTGTTTGGGTTATGTGAGGTTTCTTGACCTCCTCTAGGTCGTAGCCCTCGGCGATCTGTCGATCGATATCGACGAACTTGCCTGCGATGTGGTCTTCGTAGATCCAGGGCTTCGCATCCACGATCATGTGACAGGCCCGTGCTCGGGCGCAGCGGATCGCGGTCTGGCTCGGTCCAGTCAATGCCATGACCTTTGCCTCCGTATACAGTTCACCGCCAGAAGTGTACCACCGGATGTGGGTGCATTGAATGCCCGCTATGGCTGTGGATCGTGAGGTCTGTCGCGAACCGCGAGAGACCTTATTGTGCCGAGCTTTCAAGTGGATGAGGGGAGGGAGAGAATGTCGATCGAGGAAATTCCGGCGCGGGGCGGACGCGCGGTTCGGCTCGCCAAAGGCCAGTCGATCAAGATCATCAACACGCATGGGCACCAGGTCGTGGACTTCTGGGCCTTCGCTGATCCCGATACCGGCGAGGTGTTGTCAATGGAGCATCTGCGCGCGACGATCGAGACGATCTTTCCCCGGGCCGGGCATGATCTTGTGACCAACAAGCGCCGACCGATCCTGCATTTTGCCGAGGATACCTCGCCCGGCATCCACGACACGCTGATGGCCTCGTGCGATAACGAGCGTTACGGCCTGCTCGGCTGTACCGAGTACCATGACAACTGCACGGACAATCTGCGCGCTGTCATGGCCGAGATCGGTGCGGGGCCGCACGAGGTGCCAAGCCCGCTTAATCTCTGGATGAACATCCCTTTGGACGGCGAAGGGCGAACCGGTTGGTGTCCGCCGGTCTCAAAACCCGGCGACTATGTCGTGTTGCGGGCAGAGATGGATTGTATTTGTGCCATGTCGTGCTGCCCGCAGGACATCCTTCCGGTCAATGCGGGCAAGACGGTGGAGTGCCACTTCGAGATCCTGGATTGATCTTGCAAGAGCGGTGCGTCACGGACGCACCCTACGAGGCGTTGTGCGAAACCCGGCAGGATGGAGCCGTGACGTACAATCGTTCACTCAACGGTCACGAATTCGAATTCTGGAAGATCGGCTGCGGCGCCCTTGTCTTCCAACGCCTCGATGACTGTCTGCCAGGTGTCCAGATCGGCATGAGGTCTTGTCCCAGGCGGGAAGTACATCTTGCGGACCGCATCCAGTGAGGCCTTGCCGTCGGCAAGATCATCGGCGGCCTCGACCTCATTGCCGCGGCAAAAATCCGTCGCGGCCGAGAGGATCTGGATCAGTGCCACCTCGAACGGATGCAACGGGAAGCTTGGCCGTCCGGACAGGCCGCGCAGAAAGTCCCAGTCCCGGGCCGCATCGTCGAATTTGCCAAGCGCATGGGACAGCCGTGCCCGCGCGTAGCGGAGCGCCACGTCTGTCTCGCCCGCATCCTCGGCCTTGCGAGCGGCGCCATCGACCAGCACAAGTGCCTTCTCGAGGAGCGCGCGTTCCTCTGCCGCATCGGGATCACGCCCGAGATAGCCGCCGGCGGGATTGCGCGGACGGGCCGTCGCCTCGAACGCGGCAACATAGTCGGCCAGGGCAGACGAGGTCTCGTTGCTGACAGTATCAGCGTGGCGCACGGGCCGGTCTGCGACAGGGGCAACGGACAGCGCTTCCCAGTCGATCGCGAAGCCGGCGAAGGTCCCATGCGGTCCCGGCAGGCGGTCGCCGATGCTCATCCAGAGCTGATCCCCGGCAAGAGACCGGTCCGGATCGGCGCGGGCGACGCTGCCCATCAGCCCATAGGCTTTGCAGATCGTTCGGCCAAAGCTGCGCGGCGCCCCATCGAGAGCGCCATCGCCATGGCTCGCCATAAGATCGATCGCCCAGTCTGTGCCGATCCGGTCAGCATTGCGGCCTTTGGCGAAGGCAGTCTTGACTGTCGAGATGCGGGCGCGGGTCTCGAGCCACTTGCCGAAGGTCGGCGTGAAATGCACATCCTCGAACCAGTCATTCTGTTCCGCCATGCCTGGCGCGATGAAGTGGTTCGACTGTTCGAAATGATCGCCAAGATCCATGCGCGCGACCTTCTGCGTCCCGCCATTGATCTCGAACCGTGCAGATGTCCCGGCCTTTGCATCGCTGACAACAATCGTCCACGAGGCGAAATGTTTCGCGCTGCGCAGCAGGTCCTCGGCCTCGTCGAGCGAACCAGCCTCACGCAGGATCCGCTGTTGGAGATAGGGTGCAACTGCATAGCCGCGGCTTGGGCGTCCGGTGTCGTAGCGAGCTGTCGACATCTGGTGGATCGAGGCGGCGATCCCCGCATCGTTCATGCCCGAGATGCCGCCCGAATAGATCAGCCCCGCCGTGCCGATGGCGGCATAGCGGTGCCAGGACGCATTCGTCTCTCGTTCATCGATCAGGAAAAGTCCCGGGAACCGGTTCCAGGAAAAGAAGGCCCCATCAAAGGTTCGGGCGTGCAGGCCAAGCCCATCTTGGGTCAGCGCGGGCGCCGCGCCCGTCGCGGTACACCCGAACCCGACCCGCCGCGCTGGGCTGGAGAGCCGCTGCATCGTGTGTCCAAGTGCGGTCTTGTCGCCAAGTGCATCGCCCACCCGGTCAGGTTGGTGACGCCGGAACCGCCGTGCTGCGCCCAGCACGTAGAAGATTGTCTCCGACACCTCCGGCGCCAGCGGCTTGGCCATGCGCCGCGACAGTCCCTCGCCGAGGTTGCCAACATCGATTGCGACCAGCGCATCGCGCACGTTCTCGGGCGTGAAGTTCGGATTGTCGAGCGTGTCGAACATGCCATCGCCAAGCGCTTTGACGGCGGCGCGAAACTCGCCTGAACAGGCATCGAACACATCGTCGCTCATCCGACGATAGACCGCCGAGAGGATCCAGTCGCCGACATCCGAGGAGACATCCGTTCCGGTCTGGATCGTATCGATGATCTCGGGAAAGACACCGCCTTCGATCTCGTTCGCCAGCAGGCATCCATGGTCGTAGGAGATATCGGCGAAGCTGCCTTTCTGGCGCAGGATGAAGACTTTCTTGCCAGCAATCGTCGCCCATCGGAGTTCGCTGTCCGCCCGCCCATGATCCAGACGAATGGGGTCGCCGATAGAAATGCTCATGAATGTCTCCACCGCTCGAAAGTCGAAATGCTTTGAATATCGTGACCTTGCGTCAACCGAGATCGTATCACAGAGGAATTTCACTATACATTCTCAACTTCGGGGAGACTGTGGGCAATCGCACGCGGGCAGAGCTATCGCGGACGTGACCGGACATCGCCTTGCAACGGTCGGGCGCGCTCCATATCGTCGGACTGAGAGGCAGAGGTGCGATGGGCGACGAGACGACAATCAGGCTGGCCGTGTTCTTCGGGATCTTCGCTGCCATGGCAGTGTGGGAGGCTTTGGCCCCCCGCAGGGTGCGTCTTTACGGTCGTGGCAGCCGGTGGCTGACGAATTGGGGGATCTCGATCACCAACTCGGTTGTCTCAGCGCTGATGAAAGCCGCTTTGGGTGCGGCTGCCGTGCTGGCGGCGATGGATGCCGAGGCCGGTGGACTCGGTCTTTTCAATGCGCTGGACTGGCCATTCTGGCTCGAGGTTCTGATTGTCTTCGTCGTTCTGGATTTCGCCATCTGGTTTCAGCATCTCGTCAGCCACAAAGTCCCCGTGCTGTGGCGGCTGCACCGGGTCCACCACGCCGACCCGGATTTCGATGTAACCACGGCGATCCGGTTCCACCCGATCGAGATTGCGCTGAGCATGCTGTTCAAGATCGCGCTGGTCTATGCACTGGGCGCGTCGGTGGTGGCGGTGATCCTGTTCGAGGTCGTCCTGAACGGGTCGGCCATGTTCAATCATGCGAATGTGCGTCTGCCCGCGCGCGTCGACCGCTGGCTGCGGCTGGCAATCGTGACGCCCGATATGCATCGGGTGCATCACTCGATCCATCGCGAGGAGCATGACGCAAACTATGGGTTCAACCTTGCGATCTGGGACCGGTTGTTTGGCACATACATTGCGCAACCTGATGCCGGGCATGAGGGAATGGCGATCGGATTGGCCGCGCATCAGAACGGGGCGCCATCACGCTTCGTGTGGTCTCTGGCGTTTCCGTTCAGACGGTGACAGGTCTCGCCGAGATTGCTACCGCTGCCGGGAAACACGGGCTTGCGGTCGTTGGCGCCTTTCATCCACGCGAGGAGGACCTGCCGCCGGAGGGATGCGAGACACTGATCCTGTTTGGGCCCGGAGGCCCGGAGATGTGGGATGCTTTCTCGGCCAGCGCCGAAGCCGCAGACGGAGCGCCCCACCCGATGGATCGATGGTCTGCCCGCATTGTCGGGGCGCTCGCCGAACAGTTCAACGCCGAGGCTCTGTTCCCGTTCGGCGGGCCGCCCTACCAACCCTTTCAGCGTTGGGCTGTGCGAGGTGAAGGGGCAAAAACGTCACCTGTCGCGATGCAGGTCACACCGGATCGTGGGCTCTGGGCGTCTTACCGTGGTGCACTGGCGTTGCGCCTTCGCATCGATTTGCCGGACACCGAACCCACCGACCCGTGTGCGGGGTGCGCGGCGCCCTGCCTGACCGCGTGCCCGGTCGACGCCTTCAAAGACGGGATCTACAACGTGCCCGCCTGCACCGCCCACGTCCAAAGTGCCGCGGGCCGTGCGTGCAAGGACGGGTGCTTGGTGCGCAGGGCTTGCCCGGCTGGCGCAACACTGGATCTGCCGGTGTCCCAACGAGCCTTCCACATTGCCGCTTTTTTAAGCGCAAACGCTTGACGACGATACGTTACCCACAGCGCAAACGACAAATCTGTGGATATGTGTTTCGGATCGTTGACGAATCGACGGCGAACAGGCGCACTCCAACTCCATGAAAAAGGTGATCCTCCTCCGACATGCGAAGTCGAGCTGGGACAATCCAGATCTGGACGACCATGATCGTCCGCTGAACAAACGCGGTAAAGCTGCCGCACCTGTGATTGGCGCCTGGCTTGCAGCAAAGAAGTATCGACCCGACGTGGTGTTGTGTTCGTCGTCAGAGCGTACGACGCAAACGATCAGCGGTCTGAAAAACGCCTTGCCGGATCTTCCCGAACCGGTTGTCGAACGAGAACTCTACCACGCCTCTCCTGCAGCAATGCGACAGCGGCTGGCCGAATTGCCAGCTGATTGTGACACTGTCCTGCTGGTCGGGCATCAGCCCGGTCTCGGGGCTTTCACGCGCAAGCTTGCGGACGGCCGTGAGGGTCGCCGGTGCAAACGGGCATACGAGCATTTCCCGACAGCCGCTGCGGCTGTTCTGGAACTCGATGTCGAGGATTGGGGCGAGTTGGACTACGCGTCTGCCCGGTTCGTCGATTTCGCCAAACCGAGGGAGTTGATGGACGCCTGAGCGCTGCGGGACTGGGCGTTACACCAGTCCCGGCGCGGCGACCATCGCCATCAAGATCCCGGTTACAACGATCGTGCCGATGGCGGCAGGGTAGTAGATCAAATACGTCATCGTCTTATCTCTCAGTCATCTATCAGCCGTGTCCCTGTGACCCGGCGCGAGCGATGCCTAGCGCTGCATCACTCGCTGACACTGTGAGATATGGCACGTCATTTCAGATAAAAGACGCAAAATGAGAAAAAGCCATGCGCAAAGCGCATGGCTCCTATTCTGGTGTCGACGCCTTGAAAACCGGCCTCGTCCAACCGGTGGGGTCGTCAGTGACCCAAGATCTGGCTGAGGAACAGTTGCGTCCGCTCGGATTTGGGGTTCGAGAAGAACTCCTCCGGCTCGTTCTGTTCCACGATCTGCCCGGCATCCATGAAGATCACCCGGTTGGCCACCTGGCGGGCAAAACCCATCTCGTGGGTGACGCAGATCATCGTCATCCCGTCCTCGGCCAGCTCGATCATGGTGTCGAGCACCTCTTTGATCATCTCGGGATCAAGCGCGGATGTCGGTTCGTCGAACAGCATGATCCGCGGCTTCATGCAGAGCGAGCGGGCAATCGCCACACGCTGCTGCTGACCGCCTGACAACTGGCCAGGGTACTTGCCCGCCTGCTCCGGGATCTTGACCTTCTCGAGGAAGTGCATCGCTGTCTCTTCCGCCTCGTCCTTCGGCGTCTTGCGCACCCAGATCGGGGCCAGCGTGCAATTCTCGAGGATCGTCAGGTGTGGAAACAGGTTGAAGTGCTGGAAGCACATGCCGACCTCGGCCCGAACCTTGTCGAGGTTCTTGAGGTCCGAGTTCAACTCGGTCCCATCCACGATGATGTCGCCCTGCTGGTGTTCCTCCAGCCGGTTGATGCAGCGGATGAGCGTCGACTTGCCCGATCCCGACGGACCGCAGACCACGATGCGCTCGCCCCGGTTGACTGTCAGGTTGATGTCGCGAAGAACGTGGAAATCTCCGTACCACTTGTTCATGTTGCTGATCTCGATCGCGACTTCATCCGAGATCTGCATGTGGCTGCGGTCGATTTCGCGGTCGACCATGGTTTCGTGGGTTGCTTCGGACATTGGACGCCCTCCCTAGCGGTGGTCTGTGGCCAGCTTGCGCTCGAGATACATCGAGTATCGAGACATGCCGAAACAGAAGATGAAGAAGAAAAGCCCGACAAAGAGGTAGAGCTCGGTGAAGACGCCGTTCCAGGCGGCATCGGCACGAATCGCCGTAGACAGACCCAGTGGATCCAGAAGACCGATGATGATCACCAGCACCGTGTCCTTGAAGAGGCCGATGAAGTTCGAAACGATGTTCGGGATCGAGATCTTCAGGGCCTGCGGCAGGATGATCAGCTGTTGAGCCTGCCAATAGGTCAGGCCCATCGCATCGGCGGCCTCGTACTGCCCTTTGGGCAGCGCGGCGATGCCGCCGCGGATCACCTCGGCCATGTAGGCCGCGGCGAACAGCGTCACCATGATGCAGACGCGCAGGATGATGTCGAAGTCCGTGCCTGGGGGAAGGAAGTAGTTCAGCAATGTCGAGGCCACGAAGAGCAGCGTAATCAGCGGCACGCCGCGAATGAACTCGATAAAGCCGACCGAGATGGTCTTGATGATGAACAGCTTCGACTGCCGCCCCAGCGCCAGTGCAATGCCAAGTGGCAGGGAGGCCACGATGCCCGTCACCCCGATGATCAGCGACAGCAGGAAGCCGCCGAGGAGGCTGCTCTCGACCCCGGCAAGGCCAATGTTCAGAACAGAGCTCAGCGCGCCATCAACCGGTACAACGATGAACAACCACCAGAGGATGACGGCGAGCACGCTGGCGACAAGGCTGAGGATCGGACCAAAGGCATCGCCGATGATCTGGTTGAACAGGTCGGATCCAAACTTATGGATTGCCCAACCCACGACCGGGCCGGCCACAACCAGAATCGGTCCCCAGATGGTGCCCCCCCAGATTAGCCAATAGGCAACCGCCGGGTAGATCGCGGTGAGCACAAGGATCTGGCGCGGCGCGCTTTCGAACAGGACAGGCCAGAACGCGACGATCAGAAGCACGAAGGCCAGTGCCGGGCGCCAGTAGCTCTCGACCGGGTAGAACCCGAAGATGAACTGCCAGAACCGCTCGACAATGACGGCAAAGCATGCGCCGGACGCTTCGGCCCGGCAGCCTTTCAGCGACATCTCTTCCGGGGTCCAGGAACTGTCGATGAACCAGGGCAGGGCCGAGGCCGCGAGCCAGACCAGGAAGGCAATCGACAGGATCGTCAGGATCGAGTCGGTGATCGTGGCGAACAGGTTGTCCTTGATCCATTTCACAGGGCCGACCGCATTGGCGGGCGGCGGAGAGGGGGGGATCTGCCCCTCGGCGACGAAGGCGATGGAATTCTGGCTCATCTCAGCGCTCCTTCAGCTTCGTGCGTTCGTTGTAGAGGTTCATGAAGAACGAAATCGTCAGCGAGACGACCAGGTAGAAGGCCATCAGCAGCAGGATCGTCTCCATCTCGCGACCTGTCTGGTTCAGCGTGATGCCGCCCAGGGTGCCGGTCGCGTCCATGTATCCGACCGCGATGGCCAGGGACGAGTTCTTGGTCAGGTTCAGGTACTGCGAGATCAGCGGTGGCACGATCACGCGCAGCGCCTGCGGCAGGATCACCAGGCTCATGGTGCGGCCCGGCTGGATCCCGAGTGCAAAGGCGGCTTCCGTCTGGCCCTTCGATACCGATTGGATCCCTGCCCGCACGGCCTCGGCGATGAACGCGCCGGTGTAGAGGCTCAATGCAATCCAGAGGGCGATGAAGCTGTCGCGCACATAGGTGCCGCCGCGGAAGTTGAAGCCCTTCAACTCGGCGTATCCAAAGTGGAACCCGAGCACGATCAGCACCAGGATCACCGGCAAGAATACGACGCCCAGCCTGTACCACAAGACGTTCGGGCGGCTGCCCGTCGATGCCTGTTGCGCGTCGGCCCAGGCTCCGATCTTTTTCGAGATGAAAAGGCCCGTGCCCAGAACCGCAACGATGACGATCAGATCGAGCGAGATCTTGAAAGGCGGAAACTCGAAGCTCTGAAAGCCCATCATCCGGAAGATGACGCTGACAATGATCGAGACCACGATGAATTGGACCGCGCTTGCCAGCCAGCTATCGGCTTTGACGTTCTTGAACAGAGTTTTTGTCAGATTGATCAGCACACCGCGCAGCATAAAAAAGACTAGTGCTGCCACTGCAAGAAACACGAGCCGCCTGTGTATGAACGATCCTTCCAGATCCCAGTCACCGAGGCCGCGCGAGAACAGCACCTCGGGGAAGTAGAACCCGCGGTTCGTGAAGATGATAGCGCCGGTTTCCTGCCCGCGGAATTCGCGGGGGGCGGGCAGCGTCTCGTTCACGACGGCGACGACTATGATGATCCAGAGCAGGACGGGGACATTCCGAAACGCCTCGACGTAGACCGTCATCAGTCGCGAGACGATCCAGTTCTTGCTCAGTCTTGCGACACCGGCCAACACGCCCAGGAAGGTCGCCGTGATACAACCCACCAGCGCCAGAACCAGCGTGTTCAGGATGCCCATGACCGCAGCGCGGCCGTGGGTCGACTGCGAGCTGTACTCAAGCAGCCGCTGGTTCACGTCGTAGCCAGACGTCGAGAACAGAAAGCCGAAATCGAAATCCTTGCCCAATGCCTCGAGGTTGGCGATGGCATTGCTGATCAGCCAGGCGAAGGCCAGCATCAACGCGAACAGCGCAACGATCTGGATCGTCATGCCGCGGTAGCGCGTGTCGTAGACGAGCTGGCTGAGCCGGAAACTCTCGGGCGGTGGTGCCGTGGCGGTGACGGACATTGTGCGGCTTCCTGTCGGGTGTTTTTTGGTTTTTGTCTTGGAATGAGAGAGGGCGCGCCTTCGCAGATGGAAAGCGCGCCCTCGGGTCGTGTCAGGTCAGCTCAACGCCGGGATCAACGGAACGGCGGGCTGTAGAGGATGCCGCCTTTGGTCCACAGGGCGTTCAGTCCGCGACCGAGGCCGATCGCGGTGTCCGGGCCGATGTTGGCATCAAAGATCTCGCCATAGTTGCCGCTTTCGGCCAGAGCGCGTTTGGCCCACTCTTTGTCGAGGCCAAGCATTGCGCCGAGGTCACCTTCGGTGCCCATGAGACGATTGATTTCCGGGTTGTTGGTGCCAGCGGCCATCTCGTCGAGATTTGCCGAGGTCACGCCCAGCTCTTCCGCCGTGACCAACGCGTTGAGCGTCCAGCGGACGATGTCGCCCCATTGGTTGTCACCGTGGCGAACCAGCGGGCCGAGCGGCTCTTTCGAGACGATTTCCGGAAGCACGACATGGGCGGCCGGATCTTCGAAAGTCGCGCGCGTTGCTGCCAGACCGGATGCGTCCGTGGTGTAGACGTCGCAGGCGTTGGCCAGGTACTTCTGCTGTGCTTCGGCGTTGGTCTCGATCGGGACCGGTTCATAGCTCATGTTGTTGGCGCGGAAGAAGTCAGCGAGGTTCAGCTCGGTCGTGGTGCCGGTCTGGATGCAGACGGTTGCGCCATCGAGTTCTTTCGCCGAAGAGACGCCCAGCGATTTCGGCACCATGAAGCCCTGACCGTCATAGTAGTTGACGCCCACGAACTCAAAGCCAAGGTCGACATCGCGCGAGAAGGTCCAGGTGGTGTTCCGGGCCAGCATGTCGACTTCGCCCGAGGCCAGCGCGGTGAAGCGCGTCTTACCGGTGGTTGGCACGAACTTAACGGCGTTTCCGTCGCCCAGCACAGCCGCTGCAACCGCGCGGCAGATCGCAACGTCGAAGCCGTTCCACTTGCCGTCTGCGTCCGGTGCGGCGAAGCCGACAAGACCGGTCGAGACGCCGCATTTCAGCTCGCCCGCGGCCTTCACATCGTCCAGCGTCGCGGCGCTCGCCATGCCGGCAGCCAGACCGGCTGCGGCCAGCGTGCCGAAGAATACGGATGTTTTCATTGCATACCTCTTACCTGTTCCCCGACATCGCGGGGTGGGCGCCAGCGCCCATAAGTTTGATCAAACAGGGATTGATCCCCAATCCGAGCATGCGCGGACGCTCTTGGCATCGTCAAGCATCCAAAAAGATTTTTTGTTGCGGTGCATTCTAAATCGTGATGTGTGGTTAAGATGTTGTTAGGAATGATTAATCCCGAAGCCTCGCTCCTCTGAGGGGGCGATTTCCGACACTCTTCAGCTGCATTCGCGAAGGGCGGGACGGAAAGACGCGGCCCAATCCGCCGGGTTGAGCCGCTAAATCTCAGCAAGATTGTTTCGTGATGGGGTGGGCAAGCGATCAATCACTTGTCTGATCCGGCCCAGTGCGAATCACCTGCAGGCGGTCTCTGAGGTGTTTTCGCAGGCGCGAGCATACTCAGGTTGGAGCAAGATCCATCACGAAGCAGGTCGTTGTTCCCGTGGCGTAGAGCTTGCCGTCACTGTCTTCCAGCCGCGCCTCTGCGGTCGCCGTCCGTCGTCCGACATGCACGGTCGTTCCGGTGCAGAGCAGCTTCGGTGTCCCTTCGTAGGCGGCGCGCAGGATGTTCACCTTGTACTCCAGCGTGGCGTAGCCTTTGCCACGCGGCAGCATCGTCATGACTGCGCACCCCATAGCGCTGTCGAGCAGAACACCGAACCAGCCGCCATGCACGCTGCCCATAGGGTTGTAGTGCTCGAATTTCGGCGTCGCTGAGAAGACGACCCGACCCTCGGCGACCTCCTCGATCATCATGTTCGCCAGCTTCGCGATCGGTGCGCCGGGGAACCGCCCGGCCAGGATCCCGCGCATGATGTCGATGCCCTTCAGTTGCGCCATTTGCTCAGGCGTTGGCAGATCTGCTGGCGTCTCGGGCAGGTAGGGCTGAGCCATTGTGGTCTCCGGTCAGAACGGGGCCATGCGGTGATACCCGATGACAGGTGTCAGCGGAACAGCCGCGCGGCAAGCGGTGCACCCAGGATCACAACGACGACGCGCAGCAGATGGTGCGTGACCACATAGGCCATGTCGGCGCCCGCCAGGATCGCCAGGAGGACCATCTCGGCTTGTCCGCCGGGGGCGAAAGCCATGATCGCCTCGAGCGGATCGGCGAGCCCGGTCTGGATCACGATCTCGGCGAACAGCACGCTGAGGCCCGCGAGCATCAGACAGAACCCGGCAGACGCCGTCAGGATGCGCCTGATCTCGGTCCAGGTGATCCCGGAGTACTTCACCCCGATCCCAAGACCGAGAAAGAACTGCGCGAACTGCATCGCCTCGCCTGGTGGGCGGCTGTGCAGGATGTCGGTCAGGCTGAGCGCACCGGCGACCAGCATCGGACCAAGGATCGGCGCGCCGAAAAGACCAATTCGCTCGCCCGCCCACCATCCGACACCTGCAGCAACCAGCATCAGCACAATGTCAATGAGCGGCACGTCCGAGGCAGGCGCGCCGGGCAGGCCGGACAGGCTGAGCCCCCAGATCCATGTCAACAGGAACGGCATCAGCGACACGATAATCAGCACTCGTGTGGTGTGGATAAGCGACAGCGCGCGCGGATCGGCGCCTGCTGCTTCGCCGAAGACCAGCATGTCCTGCAGCCCTCCGGGCGCGGCGGCGTAGTAGCTGGTGGCGTGGTCGAACCCCCAGACTTTCCGGAAATAGGGATATCCTGTCAGTCCGATCGCCAGCACGAAAGGCGGGATAAGCGCGACTGAAAGAGCCATGCCACCGAGTTGTGCGAACAAGGCCGGGGTCAGCGATGCCCCGACCGCAACCCCGAGGACCGGGCGCATGGCATTTGAGACTGGTGGGACCCCGCGCAGCCGCATACCCGCCAAAGCCGCCACAAGGCATGCGAACATCGGACCCAAAAGCAGGGGCAGGGGCAGTTTTAGAAACCAGAACCCGGCCGCGCCGAGTCCGGCGAGAAACAAGGTGAGCAGACGATCCGGGTGAAAGATCTGTTTCAATTGCATACAATTGTATACAATTATCAGCTGAAGATTGCCAGAGGCGATGTGGCGGGCACCCGGGCTTCGATGCCGCAGGGCATGTTCCCAACCCGGCTGGATCGCTCTCCGGCCGTGTGGAAGGCATGCTCTTGGGTCTCTTCTATGACTTTAGCGCAGTTGTCCCAACGCCGAAGGTTGCCTAGTGTCATGTGGCACCGTTCGGATTTGGGCGCGTCCGCATCGCCGGGCTGGACCAGCATAAGAAACGGCAAACGCCCGAAAGGGGAGGGAGACGTGCACGACACCAGCCTGCCTCAGGCGGCGATACGGAGTCTCGGCGACTGGATCGAGGGGCGTCTCATCGGGCGCGCTGCGCTGGTCGAGCGACTGTTGATCGGTCTTCTTACAGGCGGGCATGTGCTGATCGAGGGTGTTCCCGGTCTTGCCAAGACCCGCGCGGTACGTCTGCTCGCCGAGGGTGTCGATGCCAGTTTCGCCCGGGTTCAATGCACGCCGGATCTGATGCCGTCGGACCTGACCGGCACACCGGTGTTCCGCCCCGACACCGGCAGTTTTGATTTCACGCCCGGGCCGATCTTCAACTCGATCGTTCTGGTTGACGAGATCAACCGGGCGCCTCCAAAAGTACAATCTGCGTTATTGGAAGGGATGGCGGAAGCACAGGTCACCGTCGGCGGTGAGACGCGGGAACTGCCCGACCCCTTCATGGTCGTGGCCACACAGAACCCGATCGAACATGAAGGCACGTTTCCGCTGCCCGAAGCACAGCTCGACCGATTTCTCTTCCATGCGCTTGTCGATGTGCCCGGACCGGACGAGGAGATGCGCATCCTAGATCTCGTGGATGCAGAAGCGCTCGGGGACCAAGATGCGCCCGCGCGACTTTTGATCTCTGATCTTGCAACGGCGCGTTCGGCCGTTCGGGAGGTGCATGTGGCGCCCGCTCTGAAGGAGTATGTCGTGCGCCTCGTCACGGCGACGCGTGATGCAGATCTATGCCCTGAAGTGCAGCACCCGGCATCGCCTCGCGGATCTTTGGCGTTGGTGGCCGGGGCGCGGGCACGCGCATGGCTCGATGGCCGCGACTACACCACGCCCGAAGATGTCACCGCATTGGCCGAGGATGCGTTGGCGCACAGGATGGTGCTGACGTGGCGCGCCGAAGCCGATGGGGCAACCGCACGCGGTGTCGTGCGCGGCTTGCTCGACACGATCGAACCGCTCTGAGGGCGCACGGCGATGGTCACTTTGGATCCGGGTCATCTGCTCAAACTTCGCGCGCTGGCACGGCGCACCATCGGTGCTCAGTCCGTGACGTCGCTGCCGGGCGGCTTTGTCACACGTGCGCGGGGGCAGGGGCTCGAGACGGCGGATCTGCGTGCCTACGCCGATGGCGACGATCCACGCCATATCGACCGCAATGCAACGGCGCGGAGTGGGCACATGCAGGTCCGCACCTTTCAGGCCGAGCGGGATAGGACGACCTTGCTGATTGCCGATTTCCGGCCATCGATGTTGTGGGGGACCCGCCGAACGCTTCGGTCCATCGCGGCGGCAGAAGCTTTGGCGGTCGCAGGCTGGCGCGCCGTGATCGAGGGAGGACGTGTCGGCATGCTCGCGATCTCCGCTGCCGATCCGGTTTTCGTGGCGCCGCGCACGCGCGATCGGTCAATGGTGGCCGCAATCGGGGCCATGGCGCGCTGTCATGCCAGGGCGATGGAGGCCGGTGCACATCTCGACCCTCCTCTGGACGCGACGTTGGAATTCGCACAGCGGCTTGCCCCTCGCGGAGCGTCGGTCGTGATGGCAACGGCGTTCGATACCTGTGGTGCCGGTTTTGAAGAGGCTGCCCGTGCATTGACCCGGCGATGCAATCTCTCGGTCCTACGTGTGGTGGATGCGTTCGAGACCGATGCCCCGCGCAAAAGCTTTCGCTATTGCACCGCAACGGGCAGGTCGGGCACTGCGCCGCCGCCGGGAGGGCTGCCGACGACCGGCGTCGATGATATGGTCACCGGCATCGTGACTGCGGCGCTGTCGCCCGAGGAACAGCTCGCCGTTGCCTGAGGATGCTGACATCCTCGCCGGTCTCTACGGCTTGCGCGAGGTTCCGCCGAGCATACTCGACGTGATCGCCGCCCTCGCTCTTGGTCTTGTTCTTGCCGGGCTGATCGGTATGGGCCTCTCCGCCTTCCGGGGGCGCAGTAGGCGTCAGAGATGGCAGGACCGGCTTGCGATGACGCACTCCCTGCCCGAACCAGAGAAAACGCTCCACCTCGCCATGTTGCTGAGGGACGCGACAGAGCAGACCTCACCGGGCTCAGGCCGCTGGACGGAGAGAGCAGCCCGTCGCTTCGAATTTGATGCCGCAGAGATCTCATCGCTCAGTGAAGCGCTTTACAGGCCGGGCGAGACCACATCCGACCGGCTCTCGGTCATGGCCGAGCGCGCTGTGCGGACGGTTGGGCGCTGAGCCGTGTTCGGGTTCGCCGATCCGCTGATCCTGCTTCTCCTGCCCGCGCCTTGGCTGGCCTGGCGCTTCCTGCGCCACCGTGCCTCGGGCGGCGCTGCCTTGATGGTGCCGGAAGGGATTGGCGCGAGGCTCGGCTACGGGTCGGGCCAGGCCAGTGCAGATTTCGCACACGTGGTTCTACCGATCCTGCTTTGGGTCACGTTGGTGATCGCCGCCGCCGGGCCCCGGCAGATGGTGGCCAATCCCGCCCTACCGGTCAGCGGGCGTGAACTTGTTCTGGCGCTCGATCTCTCAGGGTCCATGGTGCGCAAGGACTTTGCCATTGACGGGCAGGAAGTCTCGCGTCTCGCGGCGCTCAAGCACGTGGCGACGCGCTTTGTGATGCGCCGGGGTGGCGATCGGGTGGCGCTGGTGATTTTTGGCAGCCGTGCCTACTACGCGACGCCGCCGACCTATGACATTACGGCTGTGGCAAGAGCCATCGAGGATGCGGAGATTGGGATTTCCGGGCGTGCCACGGGGATCAGCGGTGCCATGGGGCTGGCATTCAAGCGTCTGAGCCAGAGCGCGGCCGAGGCCAAGGTGGTCATCCTGCTATCGGACGGCGTGCATAACTCCGGCCCTGTAAAGCCGCGAGATGCGGCCAGGCTTGCCCGTGATCTTGGCATCCGTGTGCACACCATTGCGATGGGACCGCGCGATCTGTCGAACGCGGATGGAGAGCGTGATGCCGTTGATGCCGAGGCCTTGAACGCCATCGCCGAGCTGTCAGGTGGGACGTTCTTTCGCGTCAAGACGACCGAGGATTTGGCCACAGTAGCGGAAGAGATTGACCGTATTGAAGCCATCACGACGGACGGCCCGTCGGCCCTTGTGCATCGCCCGCTCTGGGCCTGGCCTGCCGGATTGGCTGCGTTGCTGTCGCTGGGTCTGATGTTTGGCCCCCTGCGGACATGATCGAGGCGCTTGGATATCTCTGGCTTCGTCCCTGGTGGATCCTGTTGGTGCCAGTCGCGATCATCCTTGGCGCTTTCCTGATGCAGCGCGCCGTGCGCCTTGGCGCGTGGGAACGGGCGGTCGATTCTCACCTGCTGGATGCCATGCGCCGGATGGGCCGAATTGTACCGGGCCGTACCGAGCGCACCTGGTGGCCAGCTGCCGTCTTGGGTGTGATTGGGCTTGCCCTTGCCGGTCCGGCGTCCGAGCGGCGCGACAATACCTCCTACCGCAATCTCGATGCCGTGGTGCTGGTGTTGGACCTGTCTCCTTCGGTAACGGAACACAGTCGCCTTTTCGATGTGTTGACCGCGGCGCGTCTGGTGGCCGAGGCGGCTGACACCCGCCAGACCGCTGCTGTGGTCTATGCGGGTGAAGCCTATGTTGCCGCTCCGCTCTCGACAGATGCGCGGGCTTTGTCCGGGACGCTCGCATTGTTGGATGCGGACACAATGCCTGTCGGGGGAACACGGCCCGAGACCGGACTGGCCATGGCCCGTCAGATCGTGATCGATGCGAAGATCATTGCTGCCGACATTGTGCTGCTTTCCGATGGCAACGCGATCGGACCGGAGGCGCTTGCGCAAGCTGGGCTTTTGGCTGAAGTGGGTGCCACCCTGTCCGCGATTGTCGTGCCGGGGGATGCTGCCGGCGGGGCCGCACTCGATGCGCTTGTGCGGACCGGAACCGGCACCATGGGCACCCTCAGCGATCCCTACCCCGTTTTGTCCCAGCTTGCTGCCAGCCCTGCCTTGCGTCTGGCCGAGACCGGGTTCGCGACCCTCGTTCTGACGGATCTTGGTCGGTATCTGCTGCTTCTGGCGTTGGTGCCTGCATTTCTGCTCTTGCCGCGACGGAGATTGCCATGATCCGTCCCTCACATCTTCTTGTGACCGGTATCGGTCTCCTTGTGCTGGTTCTCTTGGCCTCCGGGCCTGCGCCTATTGCGCGCGTCCTGCTGGAGGCTGGCTTGCCGCACATGGCGGCATCGTTGCTTTCGGATCCTGCCGCGCGTGGCGCGGCTCTCTTCCGTGCCGGGCGCTACGCCGAGGCGCGCGGGGCGTTCGCGGACGCTGGGGATACCTACAATGAAGGCGTTGCTGCGGCGCTGGCACAGACCTACGCTGCGGCCTTGGTCGCATGGGATCGCAGACTGACGGAGGCCCCCGCCGATCATGAGGCGCGCGCCAACCACAAACTGGTGACCGCACTTCTCTCGGGAAACGAGTTTCAGGCCAGCGACCCGCCAAAGGACAAAGACCGGTCCGGTGATCCTCTCGAAGCTGCACGGGGACAAGGCAAAGCGCGTGCAGCATCAACGGGCGATGACGCGAACAGCCAGAAAACTGGTTTCTGGATGCCGGAGATAACCGGCGAGGGACTGCGACGGGTTCCTCAGATCTTCGATGCGCAGTTCATCGCTGCGAACGAACGCTGGTTGGCGACGCTTCAGGATCAGCCCGGTCTCTACCTGCGCGCCCGGCTCGCAGCGGAACAGAAGGCGCGAGAGGCGGACGGGACAGCCTTGCCGGCACCCGAGGACCCAAGATGAGGTGGCTGATTTCACTCGTGCTGCTGCTCGCACCGTTTGAGGCTCTGGCCCAACAGGCGATCGATCCGGCCGATGCGCGCCTCGAGCTTCACCTCGAAGACCGTCCCCACCTGTCCCATCCCGACGAGATGGTCCTGCTCTCGATTCAGGGCACCTTCCGCATCCCTGTTGTCCGCGAAAAGCTGATCCAACCCGATCTGACGGGTCTCGACTGGATGCAGCTTGGCGAGGATCGCTGGTACAAGGAGATGGAGGACGGGTTCGAGGTACTGAAGTTCGAGCGCCGCATGGCCCTCTTTCCGCAGGCACCGGGCGAGATCGAGATCGCCCCCTTCACCCACCGTCTCGACCTCCTGAACCGGCGCGGGCGAGAGATGAAGACCGAGCTCGTCTCGGACACGGCCACGCTGAAATCGGTCCCCGGACCGGAAAGCGAGGACTGGTGGTTCCCGGTACGCGCACTCGAGGTCAACGACTCGTGGTCGAACCAGCCAGAAGCGCTCGATCCTGGCAGCGCAGCTTTAAGGATCGTGGCGCTGACCATCGATGGCTCGCCGCCCCAGCGCATCCCGCCCATGCCAGAGATGACCGGGGCAGGAGCGCATATCTTCCCGCACCCCGAACACCGGATCGTGGCACTTGGTCCAGATGGACCGCGCACAAGAGTTTTCTGGCGGTGGACCATTCGGCCCGAACAGGGATCTGCAGGGTATCTGGATCCCATCAGACTGACCTATTTCGATGCGCAGACACGAGAAACAAAAGAAATCACCCTGTCTGCACAGCGTGTGGCGTATCTCGGGGGGCCTCAGCAGGTTACCGCCTCGAGCGGACATGCGACGGACCCGGTGAGACTGGCGGATGGCGAGGGTATCTCGCTTCCGACAGTTCCGGGCTTTGCGCTGCCGTTGATGCTCGGCCTCGGTCTGCTCGCAGGTATGGCGACCGCATTCGGGCGCGGCGCATGGCAGCTGCCGCGCAGAGTTCTTTTTGAGTGGGATCTCGCGGCACTGCGAAGTGCAGCCCGGCGGGGTGACGTTTCCGGTGTCCGGAAGCGGGCGTACCGAACGCTCACTGTCCATGGCGCACCGGTTCCCGACGCGGTTCTTGATCTCGACCGGGCGCTTTATGGACCACACGCGACGAAACCTGATCTTGCCGCTGTTGCAAGTTCGGTTCGCCGCGCGGCCAAGCCCTAGATCTCAGGAACCGTTGTCCGAGCCGCTGCCCGGCGCAGGGTACTGCATCCGGTTCAGCACTTCGTCCCAGCTTACGTGATTGCGTACGAACTCGTTGGCGGCGTCTCGCTTGGGCTGATAGTCCCATGACGTCATCTCCCCCGCCTGCATCGCGGCGTGGACGGCCCGGCGTTGCTTCTGCGTGGCAATCACGTCGGCGGAGATCTTCGCGCTGTCCCATCTGTCGCGGACCTCGGCGGCGAAATCGGCGGCGATCCCGGCATAGTCCGGCTGGCCGATCAGATTGTCCAACTCCTGCGGATCGGCGACCACATCGTAAAACTGCGGCGGATCGGCATCGCAGTGGATATACTTCCAGCGCCCGCGCCGGATCATGAAGACGGGCGTGCCAGGGGCCATCTCGGCGCAGTACTCGCCAATGGCCAGACCTTCGTTGTTGGGATCTTCTGTCCAAGCGCCGCTCGCATAACCCCAGAGAGAGTGCCCATCGATCGGCATGCCAAGTTCGCCCTCGATGCCTGCAATTTCAAGGAACGTCGGCAACAGATCGACCAGGGAGCAGGGCGTCTCGACGACATTTTGCGCCAGTCCCGGCCCCGCCATGATCAGGGGCACGCGGGCCGAATGCTCAAAGAATGCCATCTTGTACCAGAGACCGCGCTCGCCCAGCATGTCGCCATGGTCCGCGGTCACGATGATCACGGTGTTGTCGAGTTGATCGCTCTCCTCCAGCACCCGCACCACCGCGCCGACCTTCGAGTCAAAATACGACGTGTTGGCGTAGTAGGCATGGCGCGCGTTGCGCACCTCCGCTTCCGTTGGCACATGCAGATCCGCTTCGATCCCCGCCATCAGACGGGTTGAGTGTGGGTCTGTTGCCTGCGGACTGCCTGGCATGTCGATGGCATCGTGATCGTAGAGATCCCACCATTCCGGCCGCGCGACATAGGGGTCATGCGGATGGATAAAGCTGACCACCATGCAGAACGGCGCGGTCTTCTCCATCGCATACTCAAAGATCCGGCGCCGGGCAAAAAAAGCCGTCTCCTCGTCGTACTCGTACTGGAAAGTCGCCGCTGCTTTCCCGGCGTTCTTCACGGCATCCATGTTGTGGTAAAAGCTATCGATGCGCTCGTCCGGCAGTTCCCAGTCTGGTGTCCATGCGTGGTCGGCGGGGTATATGTCGGTCGTTAGCCGTTCCTCGAACCCGTGCAACTGATCCGGCCCGACGAAATGCATCTTTCCCGATAGACAGGTGCGATATCCGGCTCGCCGCAGGTAGTGGGCAAAAGTCGGGATCGTTGCCGGAAACTCCGACGCGTTGTCGTATGCCGCGATTCGCGTCACCAACTGCCCGGACATGAATGAAAATCGCGATGGTGCGCATAGGGGCGCATTGCAATAGGCTGCGTCGAAACGGGCACCGCGCGCTGCCAGTGCATCAATGTGCGGTGTTTTCACAAGCGGGTGGCCATACGCTCCGGTAAAGTGCGGTGCCAACTGATCGGCCATGATCAGAACAATGTTGGGTCGGCTCATCGGGATCTCCTGAGATGCGAAAAAAGGTCAGCGGCTCAGGACCTCCGGCGGGGGTTGGTATTGCATCGGCTTGCGGCGACTCGGTCCCATTGCTGTTGGGTATCCGCAAATCTGACGGCATGACCGCTCGAATGCGACATCTCGGCGGTCGCGCGTGATCGACTTTCTCAGCGCCATGGACCGCACCGCACCCATGCCCTAGCGTGCTCCAAAGAATGCGAGGGAGAGATGGATATGCGATGCAGCGACGGTAAAACCCGCGATCTGGTCAGAACCGTGGAGGGCGCGGGGTGGGACTATGCCCAGACGCGCCACCCCTATCATCATATCGAACGTCCGAAAGGGCCGCACTATTGCCTCTACAACCGTCGGCATATGGCGGTGACTTTCGACGACCAATCGGTCGAGGACGGCTATTGGTTGCTGCGTCAGAAGGCGGGGGTCCTGCACACGGGAGAGTTTCCGATCGAGTTCCAAGGACCCGATGCCGAACGGCTCCTCGACCGGTTGTTCACCAAGGACATGACCAAGGCCAGGGTCGGACGATGCGGCTATGGGCTTGCCTGCTATCAGGATGGCGGGCTGATCGTCGATGGCGTCTTCCTGCGTCTGGCCGAGGACCGGTTTTGGTATGCTCAGGCTGATGGCGATTTCTACAGCTGGGCGCGGGCGCATGCCACGGGGATGGATGTGACGATTTCGGACCCGGATGTCTTTGTCTCTCAGGTCCAAGGTCCGAATGCGCTGAAGATCCTCGAGGCTGCGAGTGACACCGGCCTGCCGGAGAAGTTCGGCTACTTTGCGATCGCCCGGGTTCCGTTTGGCGGACAGGAAGTGGTGATCACGCGCACAGGATACACCAACGAGTTGGGGTGGGAATTCTACACCGAGCCGCATCACGATGCCGAAGCGCTCTGGGCGCATCTCAGCGCCGCTGGAGCTCCATTTGGGATGGAGATGCATGGCCTCGATTCAATGAACATCCGTCGGATCGAGGCGGGCATTCTGAATGCCGGGTCCGACTTTAACGAGACGACCACACCCTATGACGTCGGCCTTGGCTGGGTCGTGGACGAAGACAAGGCCGACTTCATCGGAAAGGCGGCACTCGCCGCAGCGCCGCGGGAACGGCGTCTGCACGGCGTGAAGTGCGAAGGAGGCGAGCCGCTGATCGCGGCCGAGGTCCGGGTGGGCGGTGCGTCCGCCGGCAAGGTCACGGCCGGCGCGATTTCGCCCTATCTTGGCCATGGCATCGGGATTGCCCTCATGGACAGTTCAGAACATGGCCCTGGCACCGCGATCGAGGTCGGGTGCCGAGATGGTGGCTTTCACTCTGCCGAACTCGTCGAGCTGCCATTCTATGACAGGGACGCTTTGATCCCGCGGGGCAAGCTTGTCGATATCCCACAGCGACCATAACCGGCTTCATGGGCAATTTCCGCGGTGCAATGCGACCTCGCTCTTGTCAAATGTCGGAAAGTCGCAGCTAAATGACGGTACGTTAGCGCTGTGCGTGCGGCCCTGCGTTCATCGTACCAGGTGTCAGACGCAAAATGGGGTGACAGGTACGCCAAAAAGTACCGCGCTCCGCAACACGACAGGGAAAGACACATGAAGAAACTCTTAGTCTCCGCTGCTGCAGCCGCATTGATCGCAATGCCGGTCGCGGCCATTGCCGAAGTCGAGTCGGATGAGCCGATCATCATCGTGCAGAACAACTGGACCAGCCAGCTCGTGCTGTCCTATGTCGTCGGCAAAGCGCTCGAGAGCAAAGGTTACACGGTCGAGTATGCGCCGTCGGACAGCCAGCTCCAGTTCCAGGCGATGGCCGACAATGACATGGACTTCCAGGTCGAGGCCTGGGAAGGCTCGATGAAGGACGCATTCGAGAAGGCGGTCGAAAACGGCATGATCGATGTCGGCACCCACTCGGCCGAGACGCGTGAGGAATGGTGGATCCCCCAATACGTTCTGGACAAGTGTCCGGGGGCCACGCAGTGGGAAGGTCTGAACGCCTGCGCCGAGATGTTCGCGACGGCCGAGACCTCGCCCAAGGGCCGTTTCGTGGGCCCGCCTGCTGACTGGGGTAAGAACTACGCCGACCGGGTGAAGTCGCTCGAGATGGACTTCGTTGCGATCAACGTCGGTCAGGCCGCGACTCTCTGGGCCGAGCTGCAGTCGTCCTATGACCGCAAGGAGCCGATCGTCCTGTTCAACTGGACGCCGAACTTCATCGAATCGAAGTTCAAGGGCGCGTTCGTCGACTTCCCCAAGCCGGAACCGGCTTGCTTTGAAGACCCGTCCTGGGGTCCGAACCCGAACGCCACAGGCGATTGCGGTGCGCCCCATTCGGGCTGGCTGAAGAAAGCCTCCTCGCCGCGTCTGCCCGAGGAATGGCCGGGTGCTTATGCGGTTCTCGAAAAGGTCGACTTCACCAACCAGATGATCGCCGATGCCTCGCTGCTGGTCGATGTCGACGGGATGGAGCCCGAAGAGGCCGCCGAGAAGTGGATGGAAGACAACAAGGCACTGGTTGACGGCTGGCTGAACTAAGCCTGCCGACCTGACCCCCGCCCCGGCTGGCCTTGCGCTCGCCGGGGCGGATCTTCGTTTGCCACCGGTCTGTGTTCTGCCGGGATGGCAATGCGGCAACGAGCAAACCGGGGGCTCTCGATGCCTGCTGACGGATCCAGCGACGTTCAAATCAGATGCCGCAACATCTGGAAGCTGTTCGGGCCTGCGCCTGAGCGGTTTTTGCGCGCCCAGGGCGGCTCTCCGGACGCCGATGCGCTGCGCGAGGCGGGCTATATCGGTGCCGTGCAGGATATCTCGTTCGATGTGCACAAGGGCGAGATCCTGATCATCATGGGCCTGTCAGGGTCCGGCAAATCCACGCTGATCCGCTGCATTACCCGCCTGAACGATCCGACCGCCGGGACGATGGAGTACGAGGGCCGCGATCTGCTGAAGCTGTCCGAGCGCGAGCTGATGGAGCTGCGTCGCCACAACTTCGGCATGGTGTTCCAGAACTTCGGCCTGCTGCCGCACCGCGATGTGTTGGAGAACGTGGCCTTCCCGCTGGAAGTCCAGGGCATCTCCAAAACCGACCGTGTCGACCGCGCCAAGGCGATGATCGACCTCGTCGGTCTGGCGGGGCGCGAATCCTATTTCCCACGCGAGCTTTCTGGTGGCCAGCAACAGCGCGTTGGGATCGCGCGGTCGCTGGCGGTCGAGCCGGATATCTGGTTCCTCGACGAGCCATTCTCGGCCCTCGACCCGCTGATCCGGGCCGAAATGCAGGACGAGTTTCTGCGTCTGCAGTCCATGCTGCACAAGACCATTGTCTTCATCACCCACGATTTCGAGGAAGCGACCAAGCTCGCCGACCGGATCGGGATCATGAAGGACGGGCGCATGGTACAGTTGGCGACGCCCGAGGAACTGGTGTTGAACCCCGCCGACGACTACGTGGCCGAGTTCGCCAAGAACGCCCCGCGAGAGCGGATCATCTCGGTCCGCGCGATCATGGAGCCTGCAACGGGCGACGAGGAAGGGCGCGTCTCGGCGTCTGCCAAGATTGGCGCGGTGGCCGAGCAGGTGCTGACCGCCGAGCGCCCGGTCGCCGTGGTCGATGACGACACCGATCAGATCATAGGCGCTGTCACCCGAACGCAGGTCGCGCAGACGATCTTTGGACGGTACGCCGCATGAGCGAGGCGACGGCAGAGCGCGGGGAAGTCCGGGCGCCGTCCGTCTCGCTCGCGACTCTGCCACTGGCCGCGCAGTTCGCGCTGATCATTGTCTTCGGTGTTGCTCTCTCGCTGGTCTGGGATGGCGCCAAGCGCTGGCCCGCCGAATGGGTCGTCCCCGCCGAAGCATGGCTGACCCAATTCATCGAGTGGCTGAAAAGCGAAGCCACCATCTTCGGGATCGAGTTCAAGGAAATCACCCGCGGCATTGGCGAGGCACTGAAGGCTCCGGTCAAATGGGCGGAATACCTGCTCTATCGCGGGTTCAAATCGATCGGGCTCGGCCCGCTGCCGTGGGTCGCGGTGGTCGCCGGGGTGACGATCTTCGCCCATTGGGTCGGAGGCTGGCGGCTGGCGCTGCTGTGCGCGCTGTCGCTGCTCTACATCGTGTTCTTCAACCTCTGGAAGGACTCGATGCGGACCATGACCATCGTGATCGTCGCGGTGCCGATGGCGGCAATCATCGGCGTATTGCTGGGGATCTGGGTCACGCGGTCCAAGATCGTCGCGCGGATCGTGACGCCGATGTTCGACCTGATGCAGGCGACCCCGCATATGGCGTATCTGGCGCCGGTGGCCGCGCTCTTTGCATTGGGGCCTGTGACCGCGCTGATCGCCACGGTGATCTTCGCGATGCCACCGATGGCGCGGTGCACGATCCTGGGGTTGCAAACCGTTTCTTCCGACGTGATCGAAAGCGGCAAGATGTCGGGCTGCACTCGCCGGCAACTGCTGTGGAAGGTCGCGCTGCCGTCGGCCAAGCGCACGCTGATGCTTGGGCTGAACCAGGTCGTGATGCAGACGCTGGCGATGGTGGTCATCGCCTCGATCGCAGGGGCGCAGGGGCTGGGCCACAAGCTGCTTTACTCGCTGCAGCAGCTTCGGCTGGGTGTGGCCATCGAGCAGGGGATCGCCATCACGCTGATCGCCATCGTGCTCGACCGGTTGACCCAAGCCTACGCCTACAAGGAGACGGACCACTTCGCGACACAGCGTAGCTGGTTGCAGCGTCATGCCCACATGGTCGCCTTCGTCGTGATCCTGATCGTCAGCTACATCGCGGCGGCTTACATGAAGAAGCTGGGCGTGCCGCCGTCTAAATGGACTTGGGGCAGTGGTGAGGAGAAGATCCTGCTGTTCGATGCCAAGCAGATCGCGCGGTTCCTCGATCAGGCGATCCGGGATTTCAACGTCGTGGCCTTCGACTATGTGAACCCGGTGCGCGACTGGGCGACGCTGTATATCCTGTTGCCGACACGGGACTTCTTCCTCTGGCTACCGTGGCCCGTCTTCTTCGGTGTCGTGGGCCTCGCCGCGTGGCGCATGGGGCGCTGGCCGATCCTACTGCTGGTGCTGGCGCTGATGGCGTCCTTCACCGTGACCGGGTTCTGGGAAGAGACGATGAAGACCACCTATCTGGTGCTCATCGCCACGATCCTTTGCGTGCTGATCGGGGTGCCTCTTGGCATCTGGTCGGCCCGGTCCGAGCGTGTCTCAGGCGTGGTCATGCCGATCTGCGATACGCTCCAGACGTTCCCGTCCTTCATCTACCTGATCCCGGCGATCATGCTGTTTCGGATCGGCGATTTCGCGAACGTCTTCGCGATCATCCCCTACGCCATGGTCCCGGCAATCCGGTTCACCTATCTCGGTCTGAAGCGCATTCCACCCGTGACGGTCGAGGCCGGCATCGCCAACGGCGCGACCCGCTGGCAACGGCTCTGGAAGGTCGAGATGCCAATCGCGCTCCCCGAGATCATGCTGGGCATCAACCAGACGATCATGATGGCGCTGGCCATGACCGCGATTACGGCTCTGATCGGCTCGACGGATCTGGGCCAGGAGGTCGTGCGCTCGATCTCGACCCAGAACTTCGGGCGCGGGATCCTCGCTGGTTTCTTCATCGCGGCGCTGGGGATCATCGGCGACCGGATCATCGGCGCCTGGGCCGAGCAACGCAAACGCCAGCTCGGCATCGCATAGAAAAGCGGGGACCCGCAGGCCCCCGCAAGATCTTCCTGTGATCCGACTAAAGGTCTTCGCTAAGCTCGGCGCCCGAGACGTGACGCAGCCACCATTCGTCCGGCTTGGTCACACCACCGTCCCGATCCATCACCGACATTGACGGGCAGCTTCCGCCCTCGCCGCTGATCGAGATCATGTCGCCGTCGAACGACTTGAACGTGCACTCGACCGTCTCGCCATAGGTGGGGGCTTGCTCCATCAGGATGCCGACCGCGATCCGCTCGCCCATGCGCAGGCTGTCGTAGTAGTCCGAATAGTAGTGGACCCCCGCCATGTTGCGCCCGATCGAGATGTTGGCGGCCAGCTTGTCCAACTCGCCCTGAATGGTCAGCGGTTCCTTGCACTTGTCGTCCTTGACCAGTTTGCTGCCGTCATGGTTCGGGACAAAGCAGAACGGCAGCGTGCGTTCCTTGAAGCTGTCGCAATCCTCAAACATCTCGAAGAAGGCTTTCAGCATCGTGACGCAGCCGCCCGCGACCGTTGCGTGCCCCGCGCCATAGGCCGGGTGCATGGGCGAGCCTTCGGGAAACGCCATCGGCAGCAACAGGTTGCGCGCGTTGAACTGGTCATCTGTGAGCCCGTGGGGCAAGCAGCCCTTTGCGTCGCAGTGCAGGCCGCGCATCCGGGCCATGGCCGCCGTGTTCTGCTGACCGTTGTGCTCGACGATGGCCTTGACCAGATCCTTCGGCATCTCGCCAAGGGAGTCGTTGAAGGCATCGCCCGCGCAGCCAAGCTTGCTGGCCTGACCCAGAGCGGCCATTGTGAAGCGTCCCCCCATCACCTCGGGACGCGCCCGGCGGTGATAGTTGAACTTCTGGCGGCGCACGGCCTTCAGACAGCGGGTCGCGACCTCGCACACCAGGCTGAGGATGTGTGGCCCGCCAAAGGTTGCAAACGGGGTGCGGCGACCGGACGGGCTTGCCTCAGGGAAGCCTTTCGAGAACGGCACACCCATACCCAGCATCAGCAGACAGGCATTCAGATACGCCTCGTAGAGCGCATCGAAGTGCACATAGGTCGCCAGATCCCGCGGCGTGGTGATGAACCGGCGCTCGCCTTCATACTGGGCGATCCGCCCGACATTGGCGCCGTTCTGGACGTCCAGCCACTGGCACCACTCGGTCATGTAGTCGAGACAGTTCTTGTGGGTCTGGGTGCGCTGGTCGATCACGATCGATCCGTACTCGATCAGGCCGTCCTCAGGTGCAAACTGTACCGACGTTCCGGGATGCGCCCCGTCATGGGCACCGCCGCCCGCCCGTGAGTTCGAGCCGATCAGCATGAACTGAGAGATGTAGGGGCCGACCTGCGCGCCCTTGGTCGAGCCGCGGAACACTGTGTCGGTCGACAGTTTGCCGTCGTCGGACAGGGTCCGGGCAAAGCGCCGGTTCGCCTCGAAGCCGTTCAGCCCGTCAACCGCGTTGTGCGGGGTCGATGACACACGGTATTTGCCCGAGAAGAATGGCATGCTGTTCAGCAGCTTTACAATCTCCTTCGACGACAGAACCGCCCTGCCAGGCCTTTTCGAGCTAGGACAAAGCCGTTTATCGCCACCGTTACAGATCTCGGTGAATGGTACGTCGCGCAGGATCGCAAGGGCGTAGACTTCGGCCATCTCAGCCGACAGTTCGGACGAGCCCACGCGTGGTGCGGGGGCCATGCCAACGGCTCCGGCATCCGGGCCTTCAAGGTCATATGCATGACCCGCGCGCGGGCTTTCCCAACCGCGCCATGCAAAGGGTTCTTTCCTCTTGCCATCGACTTCTTTGCAGTTGAAATCGTCCTCGGTCGCCGTCGGTACGGACTTCTCGAACAGTGTCGGATCCGGCGCATTGATGGCCTCGACAAAGCAGCGATAGTCTGCGGCCTCCGCAATAACACCGGCCTTGTTGTGACGTAAACCCTTGGTGAAGTTGGCCGGATATTCCGGGCCGTGATCGTTTTCTTCGCAGTTGGTCCGCGTCAGCGCCTGGGGCTGGAGCCGCGAAATCTCTGTAGCCAGATCGCGCACGCGTTTGGCAACACGAGCGCGCTCCGAGCCGGCCGGATCCGGCTCCGAATATGGGAGTTTCATATGTCTTTCTCCATCAAATAGCGTTGAGCGAAGGCTTTTGGTCTCAACGGATGTATGGTCCAACAGGATACAACCCTGTGCTGTGAGAAAGACCACATTCTCCAACTTTAAGATGTTATTAACGATTACCGAGGGCACCGCAAGGCGCCGAGCGTCTAGCGTGCCGGGATGGCCTCTGGCGTCACGGTACCATCGACGATCCCGGCCAGAAGGCGTCGACGCTCGGGCAGCGCCTCGGGCAATCTGAGCGTGTCGCGAACAACAAACTTGCCATCATAGGTGCCCGAGAAAATGGACCTCTGATCGCGGAAGGCCGCGAGTTTGGCGTCTTCGTCGAAGCTGTGGCCCAGGCCTGACACGGCGAAGAACGGCGCGGTGGCCGCAACCTCGAGATATCCATCAATGGACAGGGCCGTCAGTGGCCCAGCCGCGCCGGTGAAACGTCCGGGTATGATCTGCTCCGCGACGAACCCAGTCGCCGCATGCCTGCCGATCGCAGTGACGAAGGTGCCGGACTCGGGCAGCGCAACTGACGTCCGGATCCGCACGCCAGCAAGGGTTGGTGGAGCACTTGTGCCAGCGCGCCTGATCACGCCCGAGATCACCACAGGGCCATCGCCAGGACGTTCATCGATCCTTGAGGCGATCACCGTCGTGTCTCGCCACGCGCCGGAAACCGCGACGCGTGCTCCCGGGGTCAGGACGCCCTCGGCGCCCGGCTCAAGTTGGATCGGCACGCCTGCCACGATGCCGCGCATGCCGGATGGATCGGCTCTGTCCACCCGTCCAATCACCGGGTGAACAATCCTCACCCGACGGGCCACCAGCACGCCATCGACGGTCGCGGCCTCGATGGTCAGGTGGTGGCCAACCGACATTGCATCGCCCGCCATGGTTCCGAATGCGTCTGTTATCTCCGCGCTGCCATCCGTTTCGATCCGCAGACCATTGACCAGAAGGCTGCCAAAATCGGTCAAAGTGCCGACGATGCCCGTTCCGCCGATTCCGCCTTTTGGGGGCTTCTTGCCTGTGCCGATCTCGAACGGGTCCGAACACGCCGCCACACTCATGGCGCCGAGCCCCGTCAGAAGATGTCTGCGGTCAAGCTGTATCATCGTCCCCTGCCGTCTTTTCTTTGTCTGCCGGAGTGTCCGTATCTGCCTTGAGGTCGGATTGCGATTCCGTTGCGGGGTTTGCTTCGGCCTCTGAGGCTTCGTCGGTCCGGTAGAAGAAAACGCCGAACCGGAATCGCTCTGTTCCGTCCGGCGCGTCCAGATCTTGCATCTGTCTGCTGTTCGCCATCTCGTTCAACGCAACCAGCGCGTCATTGCCCAGACGCCGCGCTTCGGTCTCGATCGCATCGACGGAGTCTGCCGTGAGCCGATTGTAGAACACCGCCCGCTCCATGAAGCGCGGTTCGTCCGACAACAGATTGTCGACGGCGGCCGATATGTGGTCGCCGACATTCTCGGCGAAGAAGAAGATCTTCTGCTCGGGATCGGCGGGACCTAGAAACGCGTCTGTGCTGAGGTGCACCTGGCCATCGATGTGCCGGACCAGTCCCTGGCGCTCCAACTCGTCCAGCACCGTGCGGGGGCGGATGTCCTTGCTGACAGCCTGGACCAGCGTTTCAAAACTGCGATCGCCGGTGCGATCCAGCGGCGCAGGTTTGCCATCCCCATCGCGAAACTCGGGATCGGCGATCCATCGCCCGATGACCGAGGCGATGGTGGTCACCTTCTCTTCGGCCTGCCGGTCGGTGCCATCCGTGCCGCGCATCGCGCGCACATCGCGGCGGTGGACGCCCGTGAGCATGCTGATCCGGCTGTCGGTCTGCCTTGCACCATCGAGCCGGAATTCGCTCTCGGCGACGTCGACATAAACCTGTTTGACGATGCGGTAGAGCGCGGGCGCGGTCACGCCGCGGGCAATCATCGCACGCACCAACGGGCGCAGAAGCCCCGTTAAGACACGTGCGAACCCCGATCCATCTCCGCTGTTCGTCTCATCCACCATGGTTTGCACATAGGTGCGCGTGGAAAAAAAGTCCACGAAAGCCATTGACCTATCCGCATGGTGGAACAAGTTCGCATTCAGTGTGTGGGAAAAATGCACACATAATCGACACAGGAGACTCAGATATGAAAAAATTCCTCGCTGTTGCAGCGCTCGCGCTGCTTGCTGCCTGCAGCCAGACCAGCAGCACCTCGTCGACCGCCACTTCGGCCCCGGCCGCCGATATTGTTGACACTGCCGCTGCAGCAGGCAGCTTCAATACCCTGCTCGCAGCCGCGAAAGCCGCTGATCTGGTGGACACCCTCAAGTCGCCTGGGCCGTTCACGGTGTTTGCGCCGACCGATGCCGCGTTTGCCGCGTTGCCGGCGGGCACCGTCGAGAGCCTGCTGAAGCCTGAGAACAAAGATCAGCTTACAGCCGTTCTGACTTACCATGTTGTCTCGGGCGCAGTGAAATCCAGCGATCTGGCAGGCAAGAAACTGCAGGCCGAAACCGTGCAAGGCACGACCGTGGACATCGATGCCACCGGTGGCGGGGTGACGGTCGATGGTGCAAACGTCGTCACGGCTGATGTCACAGCATCGAACGGCGTGATCCACGTGATCGACAAGGTGATCCTGCCCTGATCTCGCACGAACTGGTGCCTGCTGCAGATCCTGCGACCGCGCGGGGTCTGCAGAAGCCTACCCCCTCAACCTGACTTATGGAGTACTCTGATATGCATGTCAGAACCTTCGAACTCAAAGGGCTGACCTTCGAGATCCGCGGCTTCCACATCTTTCTCGGCGATCAAGAGATAAGCCTCAAAGACCTTGTGCTTTTCGCGCAGGGCAAGATCGACCTCAGGCCGCCCGAACCCGAGCCAACCATTGTCGACGTTGTTCTCGATGTATCCGGCGCAGAGGGGCTGGATGACAACGGTGATGACTTCGACATCCTGCGCGAAGCGCTGATTGCGACCGATCTGGTCGGAACCCTGGCTGATCCGAACGCAGACTTTACGGTGTTCGCGCCGACGGATGCGGCGTTTATCCAGCTAGCACGTGATCTGGGTGCCGATGTTCCGGATGGAGACGAGTCTGCCGCTCTGCTCGGCATCCTGACCGCACTCGAGGATCTGGCCGGTTCTGCAGAAGGTGCAGTGGATCTTCTCGCGCAGGTGCTGCTCTATCACGTCGCGCCCGGCGCACAGACGCTCGCCGAGCTTCAGCATGCAGGAGTTGTCACCACGGTTCAGGGCGGTGAGATCGAGATCGACGGGACGCGTCTGGGCGATCTCGAGCCAGACATAACCGATCCGAATGTCGCGACGCCCGATCTGCAGACGGCGAATGGGACGATCCACATCATCGACAGGGTTCTGCTGCCCGTGGATATCCCCGGGAATGAAACCCTCGACAACATTGTCGATATCGCCGCCGGGTCGGATGACTTTAACATCCTTGTCCAGGCGCTGGATGCGGCGAACCTCGTAGATGCGGTGCGGAACTCGCCGGATATCACGGTCTTTGCCCCGACTGACGCCGCGTTCACGCAACTGGCGCTCGATCTCGGCTTCGACGGTGACACCGCTGATGAGGGAGCAGTCTTTGGCTTTATCGCCGGTGCTCTGGCCGGGCTCGCACCCGATGGCGATCCGATCCCGTTGCTGACTGACATTCTGCTCTACCACGTCTCGCCCGGTGCGAAGACCGCTGAGGAGATCGATGACCTTGACCAGGTCGAGACGCTTCTGGATGGCGTGACATTCGGGTCCGAAGGCACCGAGTTGATCGACAACGAGCCGGACATCGACAATCCGAACATCGTCATCCCCGACATCCCTGCAGCCAACGGTACAATCCAGGCGATCGATCACGTGCTGATCCCGCTGGATTTTCCAGGCAACACGCCCGGTGAAGTCATCGAAGGCACCAACTTCTACGACAAGTTGATCGGCACCGACGGCAATGACGAGATTTTCGGCCTGAAGGGTGCCGATCTTCTGAAAGGCGGCGATGGGAACGACCTTCTGGATGGCGGTGGTGGCCGCGATCTGCTGAAGGGCGGTGACGGCGATGACAAGCTTTTCGGCGGGCTTGGGCGCGACAAGCTCAACGGCGGCGATGGTGACGACCATCTTTCCGGCGGTCGTGGCCGCGATTGGCTGAAAGGCGGTGACGGCGATGACAAGCTTTTCGGCGGACTTGGGCGCGACAAGCTCAACGGCGGTGATGGTGACGACCATCTGTCCGGCGGTCGCGGTCGCGATGTCTTCGACTTCCGTCATATCTCGGGCGAAGACGTCGTAGAGGACCTGACACGCTGGGACATCGTTGTGCTGTCGAAGGATGACTTCCAGAACTTCCATGCTTTGGAGGCCGCCACAACCTTCGAAGAGGGCAATACGGTTGTCGAGGGCGAAGAAGGCTCGATCACCTTCGCTGGCGTCGATGAGCATGAACTGAATGCCCACCAGTTCGTTTTTGTCTAACGAACGCTCCCCCGGTCCGGGCGCCACGTTGGCGCCCGGACAGTTCTCGGCGCCATAAATCGTTTGACGAGCGACGAGTTTGCCGCGCGGCAGATTCTTTAAGACCCGAGAGCCTTCAGAGCCAACGGTTTCGACAAGGTCTGGTACATCTGCCCAGACCACACCTTCAGGAGTGACAGCGGGAAGCGCTCTGGAGCCAGTTTGGAAACTTCGCACCGTTCTCAAGGTCACCTGTCTGAGATTCGATGTTGCGAACCGCGGAGCGGAGTGCTATCAACTGGCCTTGGTCAAAGATTAGCTAAGCATCTGATTATCCAGTGTAAAAACTAATCCGCGGGCGTTGTGTAGTGGTAAGACCTCAGCCTTCCAAGCTGATGACGCGGGTTCGATTCCCGCCGCCCGCTCCAAACTGTAT